>JAVBRM010000019.1:0-68004 GCA_031548025.1 Victivallaceae bacterium
CAGGAGAATGATCGCGGGGTAGATTGAGCTGGTGATAACAAATTCACGGAACTCCTTGGCGTCTTTCATAAATCTCTGGAGCTCTTTGGCGACTTCGGCCAGGCAACCGGTTTCTTCCCCGGTTTCGATAAGACTGGCAAAGAGTGGTGGAAAATGGGCTTCTCGCGCCCGTAAAAGTTCGGAAAACCTCTTCCCCTCGTGTAATCCCCGCCGAAGTTCCTGAACCACTGTCACGCCTGGATTGCCTTTCATGCCTTCTTCGATGATGGCCAGGGTTTGCTCCAAAGGAATCCCGGCCTCCAGCAACGGTGAAAGACGGTCGGTAAAATCGTAAATGCTGAATTTACCGCGCCGGGAGAAAGTAAGACGGCTTTGGGCTTCCGGATAACTGGATACGCTTTCGCCGAGGAATTTTATGACAATGAGGTTCCGTTGCGCTAAAATGCGCGAAGCGGCAGCTTCCGAGCCCGCTTCCATTACAGTTTCGGTTTTTTTGCCATTCTGTAGCACTTTGTAGCGGAAAAATGCCATATTATTCCTTAAAAAAAGGCTGGTTCGCGGGGTTGTCCGGTGTGGCGCATCTATGTTTTATAGATATAATACATTTCCCCACGAACCAGCCAAAATTCTCCATTTTATTCAATTGCAACCACTGCATTGTGTAACTCCTCTTCCGTAGTGATTCCCTGCCGGATCAGTTCCCGCCCGCAATCGATAAGCGGAACCATGCCGTTCTTGATAGCGATGGCGTTGATTTCCGAACTGGAAGCGTTGTCGCGAATCGCGTTCCGTAAATTCTCATTGATTATCATCAATTCATAGATTCCAATCCGTCCTTTGTAACCAGTGCCGCCACAATGTTTGCAACGCTTGCCATCTCGTAGCATAGCCCCTTTGCATTCTTTACAAACCCGGCGGACCAGCCTCTGTGACAAAACCCCGGCAAGGGCCGAATTGATCAGAAATCCAGGTATCCCCATATCGACCAACCGGGTAATGGCTCCGGCGGCGTTATTGGTATGAAGGGTACTGAAAACCAAATGGCCGGTTTGCGACGCCTGAATGGCGATCTCAGCGGTTTCCCGGTCTCGGATTTCACCAACCAGTATTACATCCGGGTCCTGGCGGAGAATATGGCGCAGTCCATCGGCGAAATTGAGGCCGATATTCGGGTTCATTTGCATCTGGTTGAGGCCGGGAAGCTGGTATTCGACGGGGTCCTCAACGGTTATAATTTTTCTCGTGGGCTCGTTGATCCGCATTAAAGAACTGTAAAGTGTAGTGGTTTTTCCTGATCCGGTCGGCCCCACCACAAGAATCATGCCTTGCGGCAAGTCCAAAAGTTTTTCGAATGAACGGAGAATTTCGGGAGGAATGCCGAGTTTTTCCAGATCGTGGCTCATCGCGTCTTTGCGCAATAGCCGCATGACCAGGCTTTCACCTTTGAGCGTTGGAATGGTGGAGAAACGCAAGTCGAGGTCGTGGGGACCGGTACGGAAATTGATACGGCCATCCTGTGGACGACGGCTTTCGGCGATGTTCAGCTTGGCGATCAGTTTCACCCGGGAAGCAATTGCGGGGAAATCGGGAAGCGGCAGTTGCATGTATTCCCGTAGAAGGCCATCGACGCGAAAACGAATCGTCAAATGAAGGTCTCCCGGCTCAATATGGATATCGCTGGCATCCTGTTCGATGGCGCTGGTGATCATTTCATTCACCAGCTTGACGATTCGAGCTTCTCCAGCCAGGGAACGTAGTTTCTGTTCGTCGTCGGTATTCAGGTCAATACCTTCGTCATTTTCCTGCATTGAATATAATTGAGTAATATATCTCTCGATAATGCTGCGCCGAGCCATAACCGGTTCGATTTTTCTCCTGAAAACCTGTTCCAACTCATAACAGAGCTGAGGAATTTCGTAAGGGATGCCGAAGAGGAATACCGCCGTTTGATCATCCCATTGGTAGGGGAGGCAACAGTTCAGGGTCAGGAAATTTTGGGTAATGCCGGGGAATTTCTCAGGACAGTTCAATTCTTCTTCCTCGGCCGGAGGATGCGGTAGATGGCGGCAATATAGCTGAAGCAGTTCGGTTTCAGCTATCAGTCCAGTATTAAGCATGGTCGAATCCGCTTCTGCAGGCGTGGCGCACCCCTCAAGAGTACCCTGATCCGGGCACCTGGAGAGCACATCCTTCCGCAAGGCGGCAATTCGATTGTTCCATTCCTCCATCATTTCATCATCCATTGCTCCTGTTTTCGAGCATTCTGAATGGCCTGTTCCCGCTCAGGATCAACCTCCAAAATAGTCTCTTCATTATGGTATACTTCGAGTAAGTCAATGGACTGTTTGTAACGCCGAACCAAATCCTCCAGCCGCGAATCCTGCGTAATAATCGTCCCCGTTACCAGTACCAGCATCTCGGTACGTTGTTTCTGATAATCGGTATCACCCACCAGCCGGCGCAAAAATGGAATGTTTTTAATAATCGGAATGGAGTCCAGATTGTCGGTTACTTTCTCCTTGATCATGCCTCCGACGATGATGGTTTGGCCGTCGCGGATCATCATAGTGGTCTGCATGGTACGGCTTTGGATTTCAGGAGAATCAATGTTTGAGGTGGAGTTTTTAACTGCTTCGGAAACTTCCTGGTCCAGAATCAGGGTAATCTGCCCTGAATGGGTTACCTGCGGAATGATTTTGAGGATAATTCCGGTATCCTGATATTGAATGTTACGTACCAGGTTGGTTGAAATATCAGTGGGATCGGTCACAACGCTCTGGCTGTTGGTAATTTCGGAATTGACCAGAGGAACCTTATTGCCGACAGCAATCTTTGCTTGCGAATGGCTGACGACAAGAATTTGTGGGCTCGAAAGAACTTTTACATTGGTCATCCCGGCAAGCGCCTGGACGTATCCGAACTTTTGCTCCGGGTCCTTCGGATTAAAAATCCAAAACTTGGAACCGTACTCGTCTTTGCTGCCGGGGTTAAGATTTTTGTAATTGGTTCCTCCCGACATTCCGGCATTGCCGCTGGTTCCAGCCATGTTGAATTCCACTCCGAATTTAGTCGTGTCATTGAGGCCGATTTCTACCACCAAGACCTGTATAAGTACCTGGCGAGGCAGGATGTCGAGCCGGTCTAGAATCGCTTTAATCATCGTAAAAGTTCGCGGCTTGGTTCGTATAATCAAGCTGTTGTTGACGCCATCGGCGAAAACGCGAACCTGGGAGTCAAAGATGTTTCCTGTATCAGCGGTCGCAGACGAACTGCTCACCTTACTCGCGGCTCCGGTTCCGGAACTGGTTTTTCCTGCCTTGGAACTGATGTCTTTAACGGTTGTTACGACGCCACCTTGGCTGTTCTCGGTAGTTTTGGATTCCGCGATAAGAGTTGTTCCCTCCAAGGCGAAAACGACAGATAGCACTTCGGTCAGATATTCAGCCTTGGTATTCATGATCTTATAGATATACACCTGTTCCTGGTCGCCGGATTCACTGGTGTCCAGCCGTTCAATCCACCCCCGTGCTTCATCGAGAGCCTTTGAGGTAGGGGCGGATACAATGAGGAGCTGCATCCGGTCAAGACTTACGATTTTCATACTTTCCGGGGAGTCCTTGGTAGAATTTACAGAGACCGGAATACCAAGGACCGGCAGTAGCTGTGCCAGCTCTTCCGCAATCCTCTGCGGCGGTATATTCTGGCATGGAAATACGGCTTTGTACCAGTCGGCCTGTGCCGGTTGATCCAATTGGGCGACGATCGCTTTTACCTTACTGATTACATCTTTGGAATCCATGACCATAATGGAATTTTGCGACGGCAGCTCGATGATCCTGACCCCTTTGGTAACGAAGGGAGCAAGTTGCGCGGCCATATTTTTCGAATCGACATGTTTGAGGCGGAACATATCCACTCCGAGGTTAGTGCGATCCCCCTCCCAAATCGTGGATTGTCCCGCTTCGTTCATGGGTTTTATGTTCAAAATTCCGCCATCAAAGGTATAATAAACGCTACAGCTCACCATAATCTGCCTGAAAATATCCCACACTTCGCGGCGGGTCAGTTCCATTTCGGAAAAAAGAGTCGTTTTGTTTTTGACGTCATCGGCCAGCAAGTACTGAAAACCGATTTCCTGAGCAAATAACGCCACGACCTGGTTGAACGGGGCGTCGCTGAAATTGAACATGCGTTTTTTCTTGGTCTTGTCCTCCAGATCGAAAGGCGGTTTTACTTCTATGGCGATACCGTCCCGGATTTCGGTTTTGTAATCCGGCACCGCCTGCGATTTTACGCGCAAATATTTCGTCTCTTCTGAGCGAACATGCTCCACCTGTTCATCGACTTTCAGCAGCGGCTCTTTCCCTTTGGTGAGGTCAAAAAACGAACCGTTTTCGGACTTCGGAATTTCCTTTGGAGGTTCATCATTCAGCATCTGGCATCCTCCGATGAATACCCCAAGGATAAAAATCAGCCAGCAGTGGCTTATATTTCCGATGCTAAAATTCATTGGGGCCTCCTTGGAGTATCATCCTTTTTCCTATCTTCTGGTTTCCTTTCGACTTTCATCTCCGGAGGTTTCAATTTTTCCGGTTCAGCTTTTTTGTCCTGTGGTTGCGGTTTATCCGGTTCACCTTTCTTTTCAGGAGGTTGCAGTTTTTCCAGCTTGACAACTATTTCTTCGCCGTTTTGCAGAATCGTAACGCTCGTATAATCTACTTTGCGAAGTACACATCCTTCGGCGATTTCCGCACCCTGGAAAAATATTTCGCCGTTTGCTTTTTTCAAATCCTCCTTTGAGGCCGGATTGTTCCCGGAAACCAGAATAATGGCCCCATAACTGTCACCTGAACGAAAAACTCCCCGGAGGTCAAACTTGTATCGCGACGGCGGACCGGATTTTTTTGCGACAGGTCTATTTTCATCATCCGGGGCTTTCCCTCGGAGAGGATTGAATAGATCGTTTTTTGTGATATAGGAATAATCTCTCTTTGGAGGCTGTAATGCCGATTTGGGAGTGGGTACTTCGGCAGACTCCAGCTCGGTAATAATAGTCGGGGTCTCGCTGGATTTTCGGTTCAACAACAAATACCCGAAGGCAGACAGAGCTGCCAGGTAGAGTAATAATGTTGTGATAATCCAGTTTTTATTCATTGGCACTCTCAACAGAAGGTTGTTCTTTTTTGAAACCGGTAGCGGCAACCGTTATATTCATGTTCAAAAACTCAGGTTTCAACATATTGTTGGGGCGGAGCGTAAGCGAACGCCACATCAGGAACGGCGGCTTGCTGAACTCCTGCATGACAATGAGCAGTTCATCTGTTTTAGCCTCAACAGTCAACGTAATTTCATATAGTTCAATACCCGTAGAGTTGCTTTTCAACTGACGGGGAGTACCGATAGTACGCACACGAGCACCGGACGAATTGAAAATTTTCTCCACTCTTTCACGCAGAGAACCGACAATATCTCCTCCTATTATAAAGGAATTTTCACGAATGAAAAACAACTCGCGCGCCGCGGGCTCACGCTCATTAATAAGGTTCCGCTGCTGCTGAATTTTCTTTTTCAAATCAGCCTGCTGGCGTTCCGATTTTTTGATCATCGTACCGATCCAAGGGAAATGCTGATCCTTGGAAATCAGGCACCAAACTGCCAATGCCACCAGCAAAACGGGCAGCACGACAGATGCAATTTTCAGTGCCTTATCCTTCAATTTTTCCCTAGCTCCAATGAAACCGTATAATCAAAACTTTCGCCTCGGATTTTGTTCTTTTTCAAATTCTTCAGCTCAAATAATTTTCCATTCTTCAGGGTATTGTAAAAGTTAATATCGTCTTTGCTGGATTCGATGGTAAGCTCCAAGGTATTGTTGTTGAAGCGAAGCGCTTTGACCCACATGTGGGACGGAACTTTCTGCGTGATTTCAAGTATTACATCCTCCAGGCCAACATAACCGGCCTTTAAATCCTGATATTCCTTCAGGAGTTTTTCTTCTCCGGCGAGGTGAAAGTTTTTTGTTTGCAGTTCTTTCAATTCATTTCTAAGGTCACTGTTTTCCCGTTCGATGATCTCATAATGAGCATACGAACGATTACTCCGCTCAATTAGAACTACCGAGGCGAATAGAACTGCAAACAGCATCAGGACCAGATTGATTTTCCGGACAAAACGGTATCTTACCGGCTGAATACTCCTGGGAACCATGTTCTCATGTGCAACGATTGAATCAATGTTTCCGGATTTTTGCACATAGGCCAGAAATGCGAAAAATGCCAACCTGACCGGTAAGGATATATCCTCTTTTGATGATAGCACGAATTTATCATATTCATCCGGTTTAATTTGTTGCAGATACGCCATGAAATTCTCTGGTGTCGGAGGAAAGTATTTCTCGATACCGGGAAAAAGATCGCCGGAAATGAGCAGCGGAGTCAAAATGCATTTGTCAATCTGAATGTTGTTTTGATTCAGAAAATTCAGTTGTTCCGTAAATATATTTTTCTCGATCGAAGAAGCACAAATTTTATATTCCGATTTGCTTTCACGAGGATTTTCAATACGATATTCCCACCATACATCATTAGGGTCAACAGGAAGGTTGTGTACGAATTTATACTGGATGGAAGCCGGCAATTCGCGGCGGCTGATCTGTCTGGGGATTTCCAGTTCGCGCCGAATGACGCCGGGGAAATATCCGGTAAGAATCACATGGTCATATGAAGCATAATTCAGTGTGGACAAATCACTGTGTAAGATGCAATCAGAGACAGCTTTACGCTTGAATTGAAACGCAAATGCCAGCCCTTGTTTCTGCTCAATTGTGATCAGGCAAATTCGCATGAAATTATGGTTCCCCCTGTTTTTTCCATCTCTTATTATTAGAATAATGTCCTAATTTCAATTGTCAAGTTATTAGTCAATAAATTTTACTACTTGTTTCTGTTTTGTGGTAATCAGGTAAAAATAGTTTATCAAAATCATCGAAAATGATAAGTTATTCCGAATCAAATCGCAGCATTTGCGTATTTGCATTTATTCTATCTAACGTATTAATGCAAGCGTGTTTAGAGAATACTAAATCATCATGAAACATCACTTAACTTTTCCAACTTGGGAAAAAATTTTCAAAAAATATGTACTTCTGCCTATTGACTTTTTCTTAACCATACGGTATAATTGAAATAAGGAAAAAAACACACTGGACATGTTGTTTTTGTTGTTGATGATGTTTCGAATATTTTAACAAGAGTAACCAAGGGTAATTATCTTGAACAAACTAAATGAGTGCGCAGTAGCCGGCCATCCGACCTACCGCGTTTAATAATTCCAAACAGGTTTCATTCAGGCCAACTTGTGGCTTGAGATTTTTGGCGTCTTTACGTTGTCGACTCGCTGAGGGAGCGTGCGTCAACATGGAATATAACCTGAAAAATTGAATATAAAACAAAAGGGGGATGGTTATGAACTGTTCACGCAATCTCTTGACACTGGGTGCGATGTTTCTGTTGGCCGTATCGCCGACATTACGCGCGGAAGATGCAACCGCAAAGGGAGTAAACTACTTGATCAGCAAGCAGGCTGAGGACGGAAGTTGGAACTCCGAAGACAAGCTGAAACTCGTGGACAGCTCGGAGAGCTTCCAAGCATTGATCCGCACGACCGGAGGCGAAAATTCTCTCAATAAATCCCTCCAATTCTTTTCAGCCTTGACAGGCGACAACAATGAGACGCTCGCATTTAAACTAATAGCGCTCTCAAGCAGTACTGCAACAATTGATGCATTAGTCACGCAACTTGGAAATATGCAGAAATCCGATGGCGGATGGGGCCTGGCCGATGTCCAGAAGGGGTCCATTCCATACACCATCACCGTGATGAACGCTTTGCTGAAATCCGGCAAATCCACCAATACGATTTTGAGTAAAGGCGCCGAGTTCCTGGTGAAGCAGCAAGATGCCAATGGCGCCTGGATTTTCACCTCTGAACATTCTCTTTCCGACACCGCGCATACCGCGATGGCTTTGATCATTTTGAAAAAAGTTCAGAACGACAATATTTTTTCCGGCAGCGGATTGGAACAAGCCATCCTGAAAGCACAGCAATACCTTGAATCGAAAAATAATTCCGGCTCATATGGAACCATCGTTGATTCCGCTTGGGCCTATCTGGCCCTCTGCCGCATTAAACAGCCTTCCGAAATGTCCGCAACCCTGACCCTGATTCAAAACTCCCAACTCGACAACGGCTCCTGGAATGATACCATATACGACACCGCCGTTTGTTTGCAAGCACTGACTGCGATCCAAGTACCTCAGACCGATCTCCCCGATCTCGAAATTCTCGAAAAAAATATCTCCTTCTCTCCCACCGCTCCCTTGACCGGCAATGAAGTTACCATTTCCGCCACCATTTTCAACAATGGCGAACTCGATGCCGAAAACGTCAAAATTGAATTTTTCAACCGCGATCCCCGCCTTGACGGCGTTGAAATAGCTCCCGCTCAAACAGTTAATCTTATCCCCGCTGGCGGTTCCATTCAGGTTTCCGCCAAATTCGTTTCAACCGGCATGGTTGGCCCTGTTCAAATCGTTATTTTCGTCGACCGTGAAAATACCATCCGGGAAGTCTCCAAAGCAAATAATGCTGCTGCCAAAATCATTTCCGTTGGCGGCATGCCCGACCTCTCCATCGCCTCCGGCGACATTACCCTGTCCAATCCGAATCCCGCTCCGTTTGAAACGGTTGATCTCACCGTTGTCATTCATAATATCGGAAACGAAGCTGTCACAAATATTCCTGTAAAAATTTTCGACAACGACAAGTTGTTCTATGAGTTTATCATGTCCGGAGTGAATGCCGAAAGCAGCAATAAGGCAATCATCACTACCGGTTTCTCTGCTGAAACGCATAATATCCGCGTTGAGGTGGACCCCGATCACACCATTACCAATGAAATCAACCTCGCCAACAATACCGCTTCCACCAGTTTCACTATTGATAAAGATGCGGAAAAGCCCCTCGACATCGCGGTCGAATCCATCGTTTTCGATCCGGCTGCTCCGCTGTCGACTTCCCCGACCAAAATCACCGTGACGATTGCCAACCTCGGCGGCATCGACGCGACGACCGCTTTCAATACGACTCTCTCGGTTGACGGAACCGTTATCGGAACTATTTCCGTTCCGCAGTTGCTCGGCGGTCAGAAAGCCGTCCTCAATTTCACGAATATTACGTTAGGCTTCAGCAGCGTTTACGCCATGTCCCGTTTCTTCAAGAAAAAATACGGCATCTCCCCCATGCAGTACCGGAAAAAATTCAAATCCTGACGATTATTTGTCAATCAATACGAAGTACGGATACCATCTTACAGTAGCGTTATGGCTACTTTTTTGCCGCAAGCCGCCGCAAATCGATGTATGGTGTCAATTGAAATATTGCCACGTCCCCGTTCCAGTTGAGCAATAAGAGGCTGCTTGACCTTCATCTTTTCCGCCAATTCCTTCTGGGTTAATTTAGCGGCCTTTCGGGCTTTGTATAGCGCCTCGGCAATAGCCAGGCGTTCTTGAACCTTGGCAATCATCTCAACATTGTCAGGGTCATTCAGGAAAGCCTCACGCTCAGCCTCCTGTGCGGCAGCCTCCTTTTCAAAATCAAAGCTCGCCAGCATCATCTCGATTTCTTTATCAGTCATTTTCTTAATCATTTTATCTACCTCCGGCGATTAATGCTTTTGCAATCTTTTGAGCATATTTAATTTCATGAAACGGTATTTTCTGTGTCTTCTTCACATAGGCATGAATACCATATACACAATCATTGCGATCATATATAAAAAATTCGAACATTGGCAGTGTCAATCACCCGAATGGCAAAAAGATTTTTTCCTTCAATCTTCTCTGCTTTAGGCATGGACAGCTTACCTTCCCGCTCTAATTCTGCAACAATTATACTATACTCAGCTATTACCTCCGGGAGCAGTTGCCTGATGAACTCTTTTACTGGCGGCAATTCTGTATAGTGTTTCTTCTTTTCGGCTTTCAATCAGAAATATCCTTAATTTTCGCTCCCCTTAATATAACACAAAACTTATATTTGTCAAGATGTTTTTGTAAATTCGCGAGCTTTGTATCCGATGACTACTTGTCAATCACTACGAAGTACGGGAGGCCGGTTACATTGAAGTGATCGAGAATCGGCTTGATTTGCGGATCGTCCATGTTTTCGGCTTGAAACTTGACTACGGTGTATTTTTCCAGTTCGGATTCGACTGTGGAGTCTTTGAAGGTCGAGGCGTTCATCGCCAGGCAGTTTTTGCACCAACTCGCCCAGAAGTCGATCAGGACCGGCTTGGAGCTCTCGCGCAGGGCCTTTTCCAGTTTGGCGATTTCGGCGGCGGGCGTACTGCCGCTGCCGGACTTGGCCGGGAGCAAGCTGTATCCCTGGTAGCCGTACCACAGCGCCGCCAGCACGATAATAATTCCGAAAAATTGTTTGATCCTGACCATCCACCTGCCGGGTTTCGGCAAAACCGCCAGCCCGGCTCCGGCAAACGGCCACGGCAACGCCATTCCGATCCCCAGCAAAAACGGCAAAAACAGGGCAAGCCAGTAGCCTTCGGCATAGAATTTGGCGGAGAGCAGCAACACCGCGATCACCACCGGTGCCACGCAGGCCCCAGCCAGCAAGGCCGCGACAATCCCCATGATCAAAGCTGTCGCCAGCTTGCCCAAACGGACTTTATCCGAGGAAATTCCCGTGTTGAAACGCGAAAAATCAATATGGATAACCTCGAACATCGCCAACGCCAACACCATGAAAACCGCCCCAATGGCGAAATTAAACCACGGATCCGAGTTCAGTGCGCCGAAGCGCGCTCCGGTCAGCACCACCAGCAATCCCAGCAATCCATAAGCCAGGGCGATGCCGATACCGTAGGTCAGCCCGCGAATGAATCCCTGTTTTCGGTCCTGGGTATCCGCGCCGATAATCGCCAGATTGATCGGGATCATCGGCAGAACGCATGGGGTCAGGTTCAGTCCCAGTCCGCCAAGGATAATCAGCAACAGGACCAGGAACATATTTTTCCCGGCAAAAAACGAAGCGCTTTCCTGCCGGAGAAATTTGAGAAAATCCGCCGTGTTCATATAACCGCCGGCTTCATTGACGACCTTGAATTCCCGCAGCAGTTCCAGCCCGGAGGTCGTTACCGTCGCCGGTGCGGCATCCGTAATAACGCTAATAGTTTTACCATCAAAATGATATTTCAGTTTTCCCGGCATAAAACAGATTCCGGGAATATCAGCGGAAGTTTTGCGGCATCCGGAAAACCTGATCATTATGTCTACCGGAGAAACGATATCCTGAAATACCCACGTTGCCGTTCCCTCCGGATAAATCCGAGTAATACCCAAGAACTCGTCTTTATGCTCGATGACCTCGGGAGTTTTGGCCGGAGTCCTGCCGCTGATCTCGACATTGGTTTGATCGGCATATAAATAGCATCCGGCGGGAATCTCTACCCTGACGGATAGCTCGCTGCCGCCGGTCTCGAGTTTCCACTCAAAGGGGCCTGTCATAGCCCCGGCCAGCGGCAAGGAAAACGCCAATACCGCCAGCCATGCCGCGAGTACTTTCATTTCTTTTTCGGCAGTTTGTTTTCAATAACCTTGACGAAATCGGCGGGGGTTCTCACTCCCTGAAATTCCTCCAGCTTAACTTCCGCCAATTTCTTTTCTTTGGCATCAACTATAATCATGGTAGGAGTACCTTCAACTTTGTATTTTTCCGCCAAATCTTCGTTGTGTTTATTCTGCTCTTTGCTCAAGGTTGTGGTCTGTGGAAAATCGATTTTCAGCAGAATCAAATCTTTATTGGCAAAGTCTTCAAATTCTTTTTTGCTGAAAAATTCTTTTTCCAGGTACATGCAGGGAGGACACCAATCCGAGCCGGTAAACAGCATGAAAATCGGTTTTTTCTCTTTTTCGGCCTGCTCTTTGGCAACTTTAATGTCAGTCAGCCACTTGGCCTCCGCCAATGCTCCGAATGCCACGCCTATCGTCAGAAACAATGTTAATAGTGTACGTTTCATAGCTCTACTCCTTTTTGTTTACTTCTATAGTATACAATACTTCCCAAACTTAATTAATCAAGAATTATTCTTATTAATCTTTGAACAAATTAGCAAATTGCTCCAAATCCTCAGCAGAAACATAGGAGAATAGATCCTCCGGATCTTTGGCCTCGCAAATATCCTCTGGCAAGAGCTGCAGGAAAGGCGATGGCACCTGATTGCAGATACGGCCGTGGATCATCCGCATCCGGCAACAGGAAATCACCAAGCGCCGCTTGGCCCGAGTCAGGGCCACGTAAAACAAGCGAAGTTCCTCGCTGACACTGCCTTCCTGAATCGAACGCTCATGCGGAAAAATATTTTTTTCCACCGCCGGCAAAAATACAAACGGATACTCCAATCCTTTAGAAGCATGGATAGAGGAAAGCGTCACCGCGTTGCCGTCGTTGGGCTCTTCAGTGCGGTCGTTTTCTTCCAACAGAGAATAACTTTCGAGATAATCCATCAATGTCGGCGGAGTCGTTGCCTTAAGTTCAAATTCCGCGATGGCGGTGATGAACTCCTCTACGTTTTCCTGGCGTTTGCGGGCGTCGTCGATATTTTTATAAACTTTTTGCAGACCATCGTAATAGCCGACGTCGATCAAATAAGACCGGACTTTATTGCCCAGATTGCCGGGCTGTGTGAAAAGCTCGCGGTAGCGGTTCATCGTACTTGCCAGCGACCTGGCCTCCTCCAATGCCTTGCCGGAGAGAGAT
Source organism: Victivallaceae bacterium (assembly GCA_031548025.1). Classification (GTDB taxonomy): domain Bacteria; phylum Verrucomicrobiota; class Lentisphaeria; order Victivallales; family Victivallaceae; genus UBA5239. The sequence continues at coordinate 12,832 of JAVBRM010000019.1, forward strand.
CTCAGAAATGCTTCCTCGGAAAGAATCGCGGTAAACGGCAGAAACGCGGCCGATTTGATTTCCTTCATCCGGTTGACCGCTTTTTCGCCCAGTCCGCGCGGCGGCACGCTGAGAATCCGCAGCAGACTCTGGTCTTCCTGCGGGTTGACCAACAATTTCAGGTAAGCGGCGGCGTCTTTGATTTCCTTGCGCTGGAAAAACTCCTGCCCGCCAACCAGCCGGTACGGTATCCGCGCCTGGCGCAGCGCCCCTTCAAAAAGACGCGAAAGATGGTTCGAGCGGTATAAAATAGCGAAATCCTGATACTCCAGGTTCATTTTGCCCCGTTCCTGAGTCAGATAGTCGGCAATGAACTTGGCTTCGTCGTCACTGGTCACCGTCTGGACCAGAGTCAGCGGATCGCCGTCCCCGTGAGCCGACCAGAGATTTTTCTCAAAGCGGGTTTCGTTGTCGGAAATAACCGCGTTGGCGGCTTTCAGGATGTTGTTGGTGGAACGGTAATTCTGTTCGAGCTTGACCTGGGTGGTGCCGGGGAAAATTTCCGGAAATTTGAGGATGTTGCCGACGTCGGCGCCGCGCCAGCCGTAAATACTCTGGTCGTCGTCGCCCACCACACAGATATTGCAGCGACTGCCGCAGAGCATTTTCACGATCTGGAATTGCGCCTGGTTCGTGTCCTGATACTCGTCGACCAGGATGTAGTGATAGCGCTCCTGGTATTTTTCCAGCACGTCGGGGTATTTGGAAAACAGTTCGTAGGTCAACAGCAGCATATCATCGAAATCGAGCATATTCTGAATTTCGAGGATCGTCTGGTAATTTTCATAAATGTGCGCATTGCGGATCTGGACCTCGCTGTCGGCCAGGCGGAGCGATTGGGAATAACTGTGCAGCAGGTTTTTTTCCTTGCTGATATAGGAGGCGATATCGGGAACCGAAACACTGTCTAGACTGCTGAATCCGCCCTGGGCAATCGCCTGTTTGATGATTCCTTCCTGGTCGCTGGTGTCGGCAATCGTAAATGTCGGCAGATAATTGAGCCGTTTGATCTCCTGCCGCAATATCCGGATGCAGAACGAATGGAAAGTCCCCACGGTCAAGCGTCGGGCTTGCGCCTCGGAAACAAGCTCGCCGATCCGCTCCTTCATTTCGCGTGCAGCCTTGTTGGTAAAAGTCAGCGCCAGAACTTTTTCCGGCGCGATTCCCTGCTCCAGCATCCAGGCGATCCGGTACGTGATCACCCGGGTTTTGCCGGTACCGGCTCCGGCTAACACAAGCAACGCGCCTTCAATGGTTTTCACCGCTTCGCGCTGCTCGTTGTTAAGGCCGCTGAGGATTTCCTGCCAATTGCTCATACAGACTGGACGGCAAGTTGGAATTCCTTTTCACCGGCGACCACCGCGGCGGCGGTAACCGGCAGTTCGAATTCGGCGAAAATACCGCCATCAATCGCAAACGCACAGGCTTCTTCGGCTGTTTCAGCAGTAAAACCACAATCGACGTTGGCGCTGGAAATTTCATTCTTTTCATAGGTGGAGAGATACCAGACATGGCCCGGTTTGAGTGGCATTTCCTGGACCAGCAATGCATCGTGACGGATAATTCCGAGGTAACCGGTGTTGGATTCCAGATCGGCCACGGCGACGATTCGCGGAGTGTTGTAGCTGTCTTTCTCATAATCCATCGCCAGCAACCCCAGGGAAATGGCGTCGCGGGGAATCATGCCCATGTTGATTTTTTCAGCAATCGGATCGGTGTGTGAACCGTTGCTGACCACTGCAAAATTGCGGGCCATCCGCACGCAGTTGTAAGTGATATAGGGGCTCTTGAGCAAATCGCCTTCAAATCCGGCGCGGGGGCGCACAGCAACGCTACGGCCGTTGATGACGGTTTCGCGATTCGGGAACGAACGCGAAGACACGCGATACATGGCGGCGCTTTTTCCACTCTGGGTCATTCCCACGGCAACGATTCTTCCGATATACATAAGTCTTTTCTCCTGATTAAATATTCAGGAAGTAATATGGCACAAATTACCGGAAATTCCACTTCTCTAGCCATATTTTTCCGGATTGCTTATCCGCGGAGGACTTGGACGCCGCGGGAGGTGAGCATTTTTTCCTCTTGTGCGCCCAGCTTCGGGTCGGTGATCACGTAGTCTACGTCGTTCAGGACGGCGAATTTGACCAGGGATTTGCGGGTGAATTTTTCGCTGGCGGTGAGGATCACCACTTTTTCGGAGATTTTGACCGACTGGTTTTCCAGGTTGGCCAAGTTCAGATCAGCGGTGTAGAAGCCTTGCGCCGCGTCCGCGCCGTCGCAGCCGGTGAACAGGATATCGACATGGTAATCGTGAAGGAACTGTTCCGCCGCAGGGCCAACCAGGTCCAGCGAATTGCTCCGCAGTTCGCCTCCCGTCAGCATAACCTTGAGCCGGGTCTGGAACAGCGCCGAAGCAATCGGTATCGAATTGGTCAGCACTGACAGAACCGGGTTCATGCGTGCCAGCAGTTGGGCAAAAGCCAGCGTGGTCGTACCGGTACTGAGCATGATGCTTTTGACGTTCGGAGTCTCTTGGAGCAACTGCCAGGCGCGCTCGGCGATGAGGATTTGTTCCGACACCATGGGTTTGCCGGTGCCCTTCTCGTATATTTCCGAACGTCCCACCGCGCCTTTGCGGGTCAGCAGTACCTTGCCGGCTTTGGCCAGGGCGTGGAGGTCGCGCCGCACGGTCATCGGAGTCACCCCGAAATAGGCGGCTTCCTCCTCATAATCCACTTTGCCGGCGGTTCGCAAGCGTTGTAAAATTTCTGTTTGTCGCTGATTCATATGTTAAAAAATAACATCAATTTGTTAAATTGTCAATATTTGATGTTAATTTTTCATTGTTTTTATGGAGTACAGCTGTAAAATTATAACAAAACAGATTTCACAAGGAGAACTTTTATTATGAGCAAGTACGATCCGAAACCGTATCAGTTGGATTTAAATTATTACCCACACCTGGTCACTTCCGAAATTCCCGGCCCCAAAAGCACCGAGTTGCACAAGCGGGCGGAAAAATATTACCGTGGGCTGTCGGGCCAGGTCCGGCTTTTCCCGGTGGCTTTCGAACGCGGCAGCGGCTGTATGCTGGAAGACGCGGACGGCAACCAGTTCATCGACTTCTCCAGCGGCATTTATGTGACCACGCTGGGACATTGCCATCCGAAGATTTCCGAAGCGGTCGCCAAGTATGCCAAGCAGTTGATGAATGCGCATGACTTCTCCTCGGAAATCAAAGTGCGGCTGTTGGAAAAAATGGCGTCCTGCCTGCCCGGCGATTTGAAAAGTTTCCAGCTCTACGACAGCGGCACCACCGCGGTGGAAGCCGGTTTGCGTACCTGCCGCGCCGCCACCGGCAAACACGAATTCATCAGCTGTTTCATGGATTTCCACGGCAAGAGCGGCCATGCCGTCAGCCTGGCCCGGATGACCAAGTTCAGCGGCCCGACCCGTTCACCGGGATTTTACATGGTGCCGCGCCCGGATACCTACCGTCCGTGGTGGACCCGCGAGGACGGTTCGATCGACACCGAAAAATATCTGGAGTTTTATGATAAATTCATTACCGAAAGCACCACCGGCCAGATCGCGGCCTTCGTCCTGGAGCCGATTCAGGGTTGGGGCGGCAGCATCATGCCGCCGGATGATTTCTTCCCGAAACTGAAGAAATTCCTCGATGAGCGCAATATTCTGCTTTTCGCCGATGAAGTCCTGACCAGCATGGGCCGTACCGGCAAGTACCTCTGTATGGAACACTGGGGCGTGGTGCCGGACGTGGTCACCCTCGGCAAAGGCTTCGGCAACGGCTTCCCGGTCACCGCCATGGCGGTCCGCACGCCCTATGCCGACGCGGTCGACAAGATCAGCGCCTCCACCAGCTACGGCGGCAACCCGATGGCTTGTGCCGCCGCCCTCGCCTGTTTTGAGGTCATCGAGGAAGAAGGACTGCTTGAGCACGCTCAGGAGTTGGAAGTGCTGTTCAGAGAGCGTATGAAGGACTGGACCTCCAAGTACAAAATCGTGGGCGACTGCCGGGTCAAGGGCTGCCTGATGGGTGTGGAATTGGTCAAGGATCAGAAGACCAAAGAACCGTTCGATGAAGCCGGCAAGCTGGTTTATCAGAAAGCGTTCCGCAAGGGCCTGGCCTGGATTCCCGCCGGTCACATTTTGCGGATGAGTCCCCCGATCGTCATGCCCAACGAAGTGGCGCAGCGCGGCATGGACCTGATCGAAGAAGCCATTGCCGAAACCGAAAAAGAATTAATGAATTGAAATTGAGCAAATCCATGGCAAGTTATCGTAAAATAACTTAAGGTGACATATGAAAGTATACAAAGTAGGCATGGTGGGTTTCGGATTTATCGGTAAGGTTCACGCTTATGGGCATTTGAACATTCCGTTGTACTACGACCAGAGTGAGTTCAAGTCGCAGATCACCCATCTCTGTACCTCCCGGCCGGAAACCGCCGCCAAAGGCGCCGCCCAGATCGGCGGCGCCGCCACCGTAAGCGATTACCGCGAGATTACCGAAAACCCGGAAATCGACGTGGTGGATATCTGTACTCCGAACAATCTGCATCTGGAAGCGTTGCTTTCGGCTATGAAAAACCAGAAGCATATCTATTGCGACAAGCCGCTGGTGGCTACCTATGAGGAAGCGCTGCAGATCCAGGAAGCCATGAAGGAGTATCGCGAGACCGCGCAAATGACCTTGCAGAACCGCTTTTTCCCGGCGACCATGCGCGCGAAGCAATTGGTCGAGGAAGGGCGCATCGGCGAGATTCTGGAATTTCGCGGCGAATACCTCCACTCCGGCAGCGCCGACCCCAAAGCGCCGCTCAAGTGGAAGCTGGAAGCCGGAACCATCGCCGACCTCGGCAGTCATATCCTCGACCTGCTGCACTCCATGCTCGGTGATTATGCCGAAGTCATGGCCGCCACCCACATCGCCTACCCCGAGCGCCCCGGCGTGAACGGCGGCATGTTGAAAGTTACCGCCGAGGACAACATGCTGGTACTGGCCAAGCTTCCGAATGGCGCGGTCGGACAGATCGGAGCGTCCAAAATCGCCACCGGCATCGAGGATGAGGTCCGTTTCGAAATTCACGGTAGCAAGGGGGCTTTGCGCTACAATTGCATGGACCCGCACCACCTGATGTTTTACGATACGGCGGCCACGGCCAAACCGCTGGGCGGCTGCCGGGGCTGGACCGCCATCGACTGCGGCCAGCGCTTCGACGCTCCCGCCGGGTTCCCGACTCCCAAAGCCTCCATCGGCTGGATGCGTAGCCACATGCACTGTCTGTACAACTTCCTCGACAGTGTGCATCGCGGCGTCCCCGGCAACCCGGGGCTTGAGCAGGGCATTTATATTCAATACCTGATGGACAAAATCAAAGAATCCGCCGCCACCGGGCAGTGGATCAAACTCAAAGGCTTTTTATCATGAAAAACGAACTGAGAATAGGCTGGAGCGAATGCGACGTCACTCCGGTCACCGACAAACCAATTCCGTTGTATGGTCAATATTATGCCCGGCTCTCCACCGGTATACACTCGCCGCTGAAAACCGTGGCGGTGGCTTTCGAATCCGGCAGCGAACAGGCGCTGATGGCCTCACTGGATCTGGTCAATTTTCCGGAAGCATTTCAGCAGGAAATCCGCGAGCGGGTGGTGAAACTCGAACCCGGCATCGATCCGAAGAAAATTTTCCTGAACGCCATTCACACCCACAACGGCCCGTCGGTGGCACACATCGGCTTGTCCAACCGCTGGCAGATCGATTTCGACGGCGATCCGGAAGGCAGTTACAGCCACTATGCGGAGTTCGCGGCTCCCCTGATCGCCGAAAATCTGGTCAAAGCCTGGCGTGACCGTCGTCCCGGCGGGATCGGGCGCGCTTTCGGAACGGCCCGGATCGGGCATTGCCGCCGCGCGGTTTATGCCGACGGCACTGCCGAAATGTACGGCGACACCACCCGGCGCGATTTCGTCGGCATGGAAGCCGGTGAAGATTCCGGCGTCGATATGCTTTTCACCTACGATCCGGACGGCAAGCCGACCGGAATGCTGATGAATGTCGCCTGTCCCTCGCAAGCCATGGAATCCACTTATGTGGTATCCTCGGATTTCGCCGGGGCCACCCGCGAACTGTTGAAAAAAGAATACGGCGAAAACTTCCGCATGCTTTATCAGATCAGCCCGGCCGGATGCCAGTCGCCGCGCGACTTGGTCCGCCACTATGCCACCGAGCCGGATTTCTGGCATGAGGATGGAGTAGCGGTGTTGGCGGAGCGGTTGGTCAACGCGGTCAAATGCGCCGAATTTGCCCCGGTCGATTTCCAGCCGGTGGTGAAACACACTGCCCGGCGGGTGTCCCTGCCGCGCCGCCGCGCTTCTTATTGCGACTATACCCAAGCCCAGGCGGAATTCGCCAGACTGGTCGCAATCATGCCGGAAAAAGAAGCGTTTCGCGAGTTCTGCCGCGAAGTCAAAGAAAATGAACAGATTCCCGGCCGCCCCGGTCCGTATGACAGCAAACTGCATCATTTTGTCCTGATCGAAAACGCAAAAGCGGTCATTACCCGTTATGAAATGCAGGACGCCAACCCCAATATTGAATTCGATCTGAATACCGTCCGGCTCGGCGACGCGGCGATAGCCAACAACCCGTTCGAACTGTATCTGGAATTCGGCCATATCATTAAGGCCCGCAGCAAAGCTTGCCAAACTCTGCTGGTCCAGCTCTCCGGTTCTTCCTTCGGTTATTTGCCCAGCCCTGCCGCCGAAAAACTTGGCGGTTACGGCGGCTTGATCATCAACGGCCATGTCGGCTCCGACGGCGGTTACCTGCTGGCGGACCTGACAGTGGAGGCCATTAACCAGCTTTTTGAGGAATAAGAATATGGATATTACGGTCAAAAATGGAATGATTCAACAGGCAATCGACGCCGTTCACGCCGGGGGCGGCGGCCGGGTAGTTCTGGAAGCGGGAGTACATCCCTACGCTACCATCTACCTGAAAAGCAATGTCGAGTTGCACCTGACCGCCGGAGCCAGGTTGCAGGGCAGCAGCAATCCCTCCGATTACGACGATTTCAGCACCGAACTGCCCAACTCACCGGAAGGAAGCCGTAAATGCCTGCTGGCCGCTCTGGACGCCGAAAATATCGCGGTCACCGGCCCCGGCGAGATCAACGGCGCCGGGCCGGATTTCTATGACCGCAATGTCCCGGAGGGGTCGTTTTTCGCCAAGCCGCCGCATCCGCGGCCGCGCATGGTGCAGTTTTACCGCTGCCGCAATATCCGGCTCGAGGATACTTCTTTCATCGACTCCCCCGGCTGGACCATGTGGCTGGCCGACTGTGAAAACGTCAACATTCACCGGGTCAAGGTCGAGGGGAACCAGCAGATGATCAACAATGACGGCATTGATATCGACGCTTGCCGCAACGTCAGCGTCAGCGACAGTTTTTTCAAGACCGGCGACGACTGTTTCATTCTGCGGGCCATTCCCAAATCACCGGACCGGGAACCGGTCTGCGAAAATGTCACCATGACCAATTGCGTGTTGGACAGCCGCTGCCAGGGCATCCGGGTCGGCTGCCCGAGCGACGGTACCATCCGCAACTGTACTTTCAGCAACCTGGTCATCAACGGCCGGGGTAACGGCATCAACATCAACAATCCCAAGCGCTATCTGCGCCAGGGGTGTCAGGGCAATATGAATCTGCACGACGTCACTTTCAACAATCTGACGATCAACAGCGGCCGGGTACCGATCTGGATCAACGTGGAGGAAGGTATCCGGTTGCGCAGTCTCGGCCGGATGACTTTTTCCAACATCCGGATCAAAGCGCCGCAGCCCATACGCCTCGACGGCTGCCCGGAAACCTATATCGAAAACGTCCGTTTCAGCGAAATTTACGCTGAAATCAGCGGAAATACTCCGATTGCGGCGACCTATTGCCGCCGGTTAACTCTCAATCAGGTGGAATTGAACAATGAATAAAATCAGAGCCGCTTTTGTCGGATTCGGGGAGGTCAACACCCCGCGCGAATTTATCGATGAACGTTGTGCCAAAGCCGCGGAAATGCTCCGCGCCGAAGGCCTGGAACTGACCATAGCCAAACCGGTCAGCGATGACCCCGCCGGGCGCGAAGCGGCCCGTGCCGCAGCCGAATTATCCATCGGCGAATGGGATGTCCTGATCCTGGCGGTGGCCGGCTGGATTCCCTCATGGGCGGTCTTTCGCACCATCGAGAAATTCAAGCACAAGCCGATGGTTCTGTGGGGTCTCAGCGGCTGGCACGAAGGCAACCGTTTCATCACCACTGCCGACCAGGCCGGAACCACCGCATTGCGTGCTCCCATGGCCGCTATGGGTTATAAATTCAAGTATGTCGTCAGCAAATACGAACAGCCATGGCCGGTTGCGGAAGTAGTCAGCTACGCCACCGCCGCCGCTGCCGCCGCACAACTGCGTGACGCGGTTATCGGCATGGCCGGATATCGCGACATGCGTCTGTACGGCACTATGTACGACGGCATCGGCATGAAAGGCAGAATCGGCCCGGAAATCGAACATTTCGAGCTCCTTGAAGCCGTTCAGCGGATGGAAGGCATTTCGGAAACCGAAGTGGCCAAAATCGCCGCCGAAGTCCGCCAGAGCTGGCAGTTCACCAAAGAACCGCAACCCGGCACGGTCGAAAATTCCGTCCGCCTTTACCTGGCATTCCGGGAGATTATCGAAGAACGCGGTTATGCCGCTTTCTCCTACAACGACGTGGACGGAGTCAAAAAGCTCCTCAAATTCGCCCCCGCCGGAGCCATGACGCTGCTGCATGACCGCATGGATATCTCCACCGTGCCCGAAAACGACTGTCCCGGCGCGGTCACCCAGTTGATGGTCCGCTACCTCACCGGCCAGGCCGGAGCGTATCTCGAATTCTATGAATTCTTCACCGACGGCGCTTTAATGGGCGTACCGGATTATGTCCCGGCGGAAATCGTCGAAGGCAAAATCACGGTCATGCCGAACGCGTTCGGTTCCTTCGGCGAGGGCCTGTTGAACGTTTCCAAGCTGAAAACCGGCCCGGTAACCATCGTCCGCCTCGGATCTGATTACACACTCCATGTCGCCACCGGAACAGCGGAAGCTCCGCCCGCCTGGGAAGAAGCCGGCTGGACTCCGCCCGCCCCGCAATTGCCCAGTTTGAAAATCAAATTCGACGGTTGCACCGATGAATTTCTCAGTAACGTCATGGGGCAGCATTACATCATCTGTTACGGCAATCACGCCGATAAACTCCGCGATCTCGCAAGCATCCTCCAAATCCCTTATCTGAAGGTTTGAAGCCATGAACAACGTCAGAGATTTCGGCGCCGTCGGTGACGGCGTCACCAAAGACACTGTCGCCATCCAAAGAGCAATCGACGCGGGAGGAATCGTCTTCTTCCCGCCCGGCACCTACCTTACCGGCACGATTTACCTCAAATCGCACGGCGGTCTGGACCTGGCCCCCGGCGCGGTCCTGCTCGGCAGCCCCGACAAAGAGGATTACAACGCCGATGATTTTTGCCCGCAAAACCGTGTTTTCGTCAAAGAAAAGGTCAGCGGAGCCCACCTGGTGGTGGCAGTGGAACAGGAAAATATCACCATCCGCGGCGGCGGCAGAATCGACGGCAACCGCCAGGCCTTTATGCCCGATCCGCTTCCGTCGGACCCCAAGTATTCCATTTACCCCGAATGGCGTCCGGGGCAGATGATATTTGTCTGCGAATGTACCAACGTCACCATCTGCGAAATTGAACTTTATCATGCCCCGTACTGGACCTGTTTTCTCCACGGCTGCGAACAGGCAACCATTTACGGGGTGCGTATCTGGAACGATCGGCGCACTCACAACGGCGACGGCATCGACATCGACTGCTGCCGCTATGTGACGATCAGTGATTGCATCATCGATAGCGGCGACGATTGCATTACCTTGCGCGCCAACAGCAAACCGCTGAAGAATCCCAAACCTTGCGAATATGTGACCATCAGCAACTGCGTCCTCAGTACCCGCTGTTGCGCGTTCCGGGTAGGTGTGGGCAACGGCGTCATCCGGCACTGCACGATCAGTAATATTTCAATATTCAAAACCCGTAGCGGCATTCAGGTCATTTCGCGCTACAGCCCAGCCTCGGAAGGAGTCCAAATCGAAGACGTAATGTTCAGCAATATCATGTTCGAATGCGTTCGTCCAATCGCCGTTACCACGGACGTCCGTGGACCTCAACCGGAAGCGGGCAAATCGATCCGCCGGATCAGTTTCAGCCATCTTCGCGGCTCGGCTACCCAGTCCTGTTTTATCGAGGGCAACAATCCCGGTGATGTCAGCGAAATCACGCTGAACAATGTAGTTTTCGATTATTCCGGCGGGGAGGACATCCAGAGCGGCGAAGGCCTGATTTACGGTGAATTCGGCGTCAAAGCCGCGTCCGCCGCATTTTATCTGGTCAATGCCGACGACGTCGATTTCGAGAAGGTCAGGGTCAATTTCCGCACCGATCATCCGAACTGGCGCAACGGCCTGAAAGCCATCAATTCCACCAAGGTCAAAACCAACAATTGCGATTTCGGCAAAAGTGTTGAAATCTGAAGCAGACTTTGAGGGAGTCAGAAATTACTGAACTCCCTCAATTCTGCGAATTGTGAATTTTGCGGTATTCATTCGGGGTCAGGCCGTATCTTTTCTTGAACATGGCGCAAAAATGTTCGGTATCATTGAATCCGAGATCTCCGGAAATTTCATGAATTTTCAATTTCAAGTTGCTGGACAGAGATTGGCAGGCATGTTGAAATTTCAGATTGATCAGGTATTGGCCCGGAGGGCAATCATAAAAACGGTTCCAATGCCTGATGAAGGTGCTGCGACTCATGCCATGGTGAGCCGCCAAAGCAAGAATATCGATCTTTTCCCGGTAATGAATCTGAAAATATGAGGCTATTTTTCGGATTTTCACTTCATAATGGTCTTGCCGGCTCGTTTGGGAAGCGGCATCGAAAATCAACAGTTCCACCAATTGCAGAGCCACCATGTCGATTTGGTCGGCAATGCCGTAATCATGCGAAGATTTTGTCATTTCCGTCAATTCAGCAATCAATTTGTTCTTCGTATGGTTCAGTTCAATATTCCAGATCGGCACATCGGGAAAACGAAAGAGATCGCGCAGTGATTTTTCCGTTTCAGGCGTATAAATAACACTGATTGCCTCGCGGGGGACTTTGGTCGCATACTGGTGATGAATTTGGGGGCTCTTGATGACAACATGCGGAAACCCGGTAATGTATTTTACTCCGTCCAGATAATCAATGGCTTCAGATTCCTGGGAATACATTCTTATGCAAAATTCAAATCGATCCGAACAGCAGCCTCCCACCCTCGGCACTATTCCTCCATGGGTATAGCCGATTTCCTTTACTTGATAAGGAAATCGCGATAAACGCGGAGAATTTTTTATGCTTACCTTAAACCACATTTTTACTCCATGAAAAAATAACTATATATTATTGACAAATTTATCCTTGTTTTATGCGGACAATGAGATTATAATTATAATATAACAGCAAATTGTATAAAATCAAAAGGATTCCCGCATGATAAATTGTCACTTTAAACCAATCCCGCACAGTTTTGTTTATGGATTATTTTATTGCATTTATTAAATTTCTGGATGTTATAGCAACAATTTATATAAAGAATTACAATTAAAACATTAAAAAAAAGGAGTTTATTAGGTGAACTACCAGTATTTTACCGCGGACGGAATTCGAAATGCGGAATTCATTTTAAGCGACATTGCCCATGGCAAACCGGGCGAAACCGTGGCAATTCTTCAGGATGAGTTCACGGCTCCCGCGGCGGCGCTTATGGCAATGTGTGCCAAAAGACTTGGAATGAAACCGTTTGTAATTGATCTGTCCGTGTATGGAACGATGAATTTCACTCAGGTGGATTATACCTTCAATCCGGCGGTAAAAGCCGCCATGGAAGCCTCGGATATCGTCTTCTGTACCGGCCTTGAATTTACCAGGTTGCTCGACAGCCAGCAGGCGGCGGATGCCATTCATGATGGGAAACGCCGTTTTTATTATCTTCGGACACATGGCATTCAGGAATGGCAATTCGACTACAATTCCATCCTTCAGGCCCGGGAGCGAACGAGCGCATTGCGGGAGTTGGTCATGCGTTCCGACAGTATGCGGATTGTATCTCCCGCGGGGACGGATGTGACGGTCAAACTCGGGAGCAGAAACATTGCGGCAATTTACGATGTTCTGGCAATCATACCGTTTTTCTCGGAAGTCGCCGTTGTTCCTACCGTCGGAACGGTAAACGGAGTCATCGTCGGAGACGGCGCGGCGTCAAGACTGAGGTTAAATCATTTTGGTACCCGTGAACTCGACACAGAGCCGGTGCGATTGACGGTCAAAGACGGAGAAGTCATTGATGTTCAGGCGGAAAAAACACAATTGGAACGTATTAAAAAATTCATGGATAATGCGACTCCGCAAGCTCGCAAGATAGACGAAGTCGGATTGGTCACCACCTATTGTGAACTCACGGACAAATATCAATGGTGGCTTTGGAGAGATGGAACTCATCATTCAAAAAGCGTTCATTTGGCCATCGGCAACAACTACGATAGTTTAAAAGATTTGATACATGCTTCCGCCCACGCCGATTTCGACGTACTCAATCCGGATATTTTTATTGACGGCAAAATGATTTGCGAAAAAGGAATTTATTCCTTCTGATTAGAATTCCCGGATGAAAACCGACAGGCCGAATTGTACGAGCCGGTCCCATAAGCGTTCGCGGTGGTCGACGGAAACCGTCACCACCCGGCCGCAATCCAAAGCAACTTCCCCGTCGAACTCCAGTTCCACCCGGTAAAGCGGCAGAACCGACAAATAAGCACCGGCCTTGCCCTCTTCCAAATAAACCGGCACCGGACCGCCGAAATGCTGAAGCAACGGCGAGTTTTTCAGCCGGGCCGCCGTCCCGTTGACCATGACGATTTTCGCCGGGTAAACAGTCAAAGAATCCTGTACCCGGACCGCCGCCGTGTCCCCGATGCGTAATTTACCGATCTCGCGGTCGACCGCATAAGCGTAAACCATGAGTTTTTTCGATACCACTTCCCCGATCAGCAGTCCTTTCGGCAGATAAGCCCCGGCGGACAAGCCCGGAACTCCCGGTACGAATATCCCGGCACTTCCGGCACGGACCGTCAAATCGCCGCGACGGCGCAACATCTCTTCCAGGCTCAGGCGGTCGGAAGCAATTTTCACCGCGGTCACCTGGCTTTCTGAGTAACGCCGCTCGTCAAGCTGTTGCAAGGTATAAAGAATTTCATCGGACTTCATGGTGCCGCGCAACCGCTTGATGGCAATTTCCAGCGGCGGCGAGTGAAGTTCAAACAGTGTGGTCCCGGCATCGACCGCAACCGCGCGCCGCGACAAGCTGTCCGTCAGATATCCCCCCTCCTGAACCGTTACCAGTTGATGTTCGGCGGGGACCGTTTCCCCGGGGAGTTTGACATTCCAGCTCAGCGGCAGGAAGAGGAGCACGACCGCCGCCGCCAGCAGCAATGCCAGCAGATACCACCTGGCGCGATTGGCCGAGCGCCTGGAAAGCGCCCGGATAGTCTGGAACTCCCGCCAGCACGGATAAATCAGAATGCAGTAAAATTCCAGAATCACCAGGACCACCGCCAGAGCCTTGACGAAATTATGGTAGATCACCAGAATAATCGAGGTATAGAGGAATATCCGGTAAATAAACGACACCGTCCCGAAGCAGAGCAGAAACGTACCGCGGTCATTGCGCGGCCTTGAGCCCAGCCGCAGAAAGTGCCAGCGCCAGAACTGCTTGATATATTCACTCGAACGGGTCATCAGGTTCTCGATCTTCATCAGGTCGCAGAGGATATAATAGCCGTCGTAACGGATGCACGGATTGCCGTTAACCAGCAGCGTGGAAATGGTGCTGACCGCGAACACATAAAAGAGTGTCGATTTCCACGCGCCCGGCGGCAGGTACGTCCACAACAGCGCGGCAATGCCCCCCAACAGCAATTCGACGATAATCCCCGCGGCATCGATCAACAGCCGCTGTTTACGCGGCAACCGCCAACTGTCGGTAGTGTCGGTGTAGAGGCGCGGATAAAAAACCATGAATCCCAGGCCCAAACCACGCACCCGGCAATTGAAATGAATCGCGGCCAGCGAATGCGCCGCTTCGTGGATGAATTTCAAAAACAGGATCGCCGCGAAATATTTCGCCAGCCCCGCCCACGACAGCGAGTCGAAAAAAAACGCCCGGACCGTACTGAAATCACGGATCAGCAGCAGATAGCCGACCAACGCCGGCAGCATCAGCAGAATGATGACCGGCTTGGAAGCCGGCCAACTCACATAAGGTCTGATCTTCTCGAAAAATTTTTCCGGACGCCACGGCGGCAGTTTGAAAAAAAGATATGCCGATGAAAAACGCAGAAACGCAGTTTTCTCTTTCATTTCCGCCTGTCGGTCGCGCTTGACACCAATATCTCCGTATCCCGGGGCCAACAGATTGTTCTGCTGCAGGAATTCCAGCAACTTCAACAGTTCATCCCGGGTAATTGCAATCCCGTTTCGGTTAAGCCTGTCCACAAACTCTCCCACCGGCACGGGCTCGGTCAAAAAAGCGATCACGTCGAGCATCGCCGGGGAAATCTTGTAATAAGCGTCCGCCTGCCGGTCAAAAAGCAGCGTAGTTTCACCGCGGATCAACTCCACGTCGCTCCGCAGTACTCCGGTCATCGGTTCTGGCGCAGCGGCCATGCTACATCCTCCGCAAATACAATACCACGCTCTTGAAAAGGCGATAACCGAGCGACACGCGCCCACCGGAAATCTTGGCTACGCCGCGCATGCCGTAACGCAGCCCCGTCATATCGTCCGGCAGTCTCGCCCGGACCTTGTAACAATAAGTCTTCTGCTCCGTCAGCTCCGGATAATGTGAAACCTCAAGAATCCGGACCGGAATCGCCGTCTCCGGCGCGGTGTACAAAAAAAGCGTCGCGGTCAGCTCGCCACGCAAAACCGAAGCCTCGCGTTCACTGACCGGAATTTCCGCCGCCATACCGGCGCCGCCGTATATCTCAAATAATTTTTCGCCACTTCGGACCGCCTTGCCGGCAAGCTGTTCGGCGCGGCCGTCGGCCAGTACCAGAATGCCATCCGCCGGTGCCGTGACCCGGGCGTGCGCGAGGTACCATTCGGCTTCCTCCACCGAGACCTTGACCGTATCGCGCCGCGCTTCCAGCAATCTCACCTTTCCGAGCCTTTCCTGCTCGTTAAAAGCGTTCTGCTGTTCCAGCGACAATTCCGCCTCGATTTCCCGCAGCGCGCTGCCGGCGCTCGCCAGGCGGTATTTCAGTTGTCCGGTATCGTATTCGGCGATCACTTCGCCCTTTTTGACCATCTCGCCGTCCTGTTTCAGACATTTGGCGATGGGGCCGTCGAACCAGGCATAAGCCCCGGTGATGTCCGGCGCTTTCAAAGTGAACTCCGCCGTCGCCCCCTCCGGCACCCGGATAAACATCGCTCCCAGCACCACCAGCGCCAGCGCCGCCCAGATCCAGCGCTTTTTCGCATGACGCTTCACGCTCCAGAACTGGCTCTTGCACAAACGCTGGTAATAAAGCGCTTCGGCCACCGAATTGGCCATCAGCTTGGCCGTGTTCACCACGTAGGCCGGCACCTCTTTCTCATACTCCAACAGCCAGATAAAAGTAAAGTCCACGTTACCGCCGGTATTGGCCGGAGGCTCAAGTTTCAGACAGAAGTAAACCGCGTTATTCTGCGCCAGCTCCTCCGGCAACCCGTTATCGGCGGTCACCGTCAACGGCTCAGCGCCGAATTCCAGGGACTCCGCCAGTCTGTTCTGAAGTACCGCCAAACGCGAATGCGGATTGGTCTGGACCTGTCCGTATTGTGCGATCACCCGGGATTTTCCTCCGGCCAGCTCCAATAAACTCGCGGTCCGGAAATTCAATAAAGACCGGCTGTTGTTCACCGCCAATGCCGCCGCGTCGTCAAAATTTCCAGCCCCGAACAGGTCGTGTCCGTATTTCAGTATCAGTGCTATCGCTTTCAGGCGCGCGGCCAGGTCTTCATTGGCCATAGATAAGCTCCCCGGTCATACCGGCGGTAAATACCCCTTTGCCGTTTTCGACCAGGACCCGAATCCGGATGGTCCCGGTACGATGGTCGGCCTGCGGGGTGATTTCATAGATTTTGCCGTCCGCCTTCAGATCATGGTCGGTTATCCGGAGCGAAACCGGATTGCCGACCGTCGTCAGGCTTTTATCGGTCATCGGCACGTTCATCACAGCGATCAGCTTGCTGTCGTCGATAATCCGAACCAGCGGCTGCCCGGGGCGGACGGTTTCGTATTCGCGGGTCAGAATCTCCACCACTTTTCCGGCAAACGGCGAATGAATCGTACAAAAAGAGAGATTCAACTTTGCGTCCGCCAGATTGCTTTCCGCAATCCGGTAATCGAATTCGGCCTTTTTCAGCTCGTAATCGCTGGTGAAATTTTGCTGCCGCAACTGTTTTTTGTCCTCATACGAAGTTTTGGCGAAACTGCATTGTTCCGAAGCCCGCGTCACCTCGATGGCAAACCGGGCGTCATCCAGCGTCACCAGCACCTCGCCGGCCTTGAATTGCTCCCCGATCCTGACCTTGTACGGCTGCAGCACCGAGTCCGCCCGCGCCGCGATTACCGCCTCGCGAAAGGGAAACAATACCGCTTTTACCACCGGCTTCTCCGCCGCGCCGATATACAGTGCGGCGACACCAAACATCAGAATCAGGAATTTTTTCATACTCCGACCAGCTCCTCGATCAGTAATTCCAGACTACTCTTGAAAGCATCCGCCTTTTTCGGCAGCGGCTCGCCAAACACCGGGTTCAACTCAGCAAATAACGTATCATCGTTCCCGGCAGCGGCAAACAGCATTTCCGGCATTTTCACCGGCTGATAATGGAAAAAGAACTCGTTGTCCGCGGAAGGCTCCGCTTCATTCACCGATACCGTTTCGAAACCCCTAACCAAATTCATCATATTCTCGAGCATTGATGAAAAGCTGTCCAGGAGATTCGCTCCGGCATTGATGGCCGTGTTCGCTATGTCGTTCAGGCTGTTCGACAGGGATTGCATTTCGCCTCTGGCACTCGAGAACAAATCCTCGTAATTCGTTTCGAGACTGGAAAGGCTGCTGATCATCTGGTCGCTCTCGGCCTGAATCCGCGACAGCGAAGCCAGAGTACCGGTTATTATTCCGTAACTGGTCGAATCAAGGCTGACCAGTTCATTGAAATCCATCACCGGCGGATTGACAAAAACGGGCGATGTATAACCGCCGCGAGCCAGCCACGCCCCTTGCATGGACGGAATAATGGAAGCATAGTTCCAGTTAAGCCCTTCGGAATAGGTATCGTTGTTGACGATCCCCGGAGCCACCGTAAGCATAATGAAGGCCTTAGTCGCCGTCGCATCCGAAATCACATAATTGGCGTCGACGGATTCAACGTCGGCCTGATACAGCCCCGGCTCCATGAACACAGTACCGGTACCGCTGAAAATGACTTCCAACGCAATCCGGTTGCCGTTGACATCGGTATAGAACGCGGTGATGTTTCCGCCCTGGTCCTGTCCATTATAGACATAATAGGGCTGCAGGCTTATCCATGTCGCATCCACAGCCTTGGCGCTGATACTGCCGCTCATGGTATCGAAGGGTTTGTCGCCGAGGACGTAATTGCCCGCATCGTTTCCGGAAATGTCCCATCTCACGGTGGTTATGGTATCCGCCGTAGCCACATTCGCGGCATTATACAGGAACAACGCATCCAGAGTTACGTTGTCACCCTCGACCACGTTGGTCAGATCGCCGCTGTAATATGCGGTGGTGCTGCCGTCATAGGTTTTGTTCGACGGGACATTCACGCTGTGAGTCAATTCGCGCGGCGAAATCGTCGCGGTGGTCGAATCTTGCTGACCGCTGTCCACAAGCTCATAGTTGCCGATCGAACTGCCGCCAAGCATCAGACCGCCGATTGTCACGGTCTTATCGACTCCGGCGTTCTTGTCGCCGAAAACTCCGGTCGCTGTGACAGTAAGATTGTCGCCGGCGATTATACCGTCATAAGTGACATTGCCATAATTCAAGGCGGCATCGAGAGAGCCGTCGTATTGGCGGTTTTCGGCAGCGATGCCGCTGATGGTAATTTGTGCCTTGCCGATCGTCGCAGTAGTGGTCGTCTGCTGGCCGCCGGCCGCAAGTTCGTAGTTGCCGCTGGAATCTCCAGCCAATATCAGATTGCTGATCGTCACGGTCTTATCCGCCCCGGCATTGCCGTCCGCAAAAGCTCCACTTCCGCTGGTCGTAAGGCTGTCGCCCGATATGATACCACCATAGTTGACATGATCGTAATTCAGGCCGGCATTGGTCGTTCCGTTATAAGCCCGGTTTTCGGCGGCAATGCCGCTGATCGTGATCAAGGCTTTACTGATCGTCGCGGTCGCCGAATCCTGGCTGCCGCCGGAAATGACATAGTTGCCGGCATCGGTTCCGCCGAGCGTCAAATCGCTGATCGACACAACTTTGCCGATTCCGGCGTTCTTGTCGGCAAAAGCCCCATTACCAGTAACGGAAAGAGTGTCGCCGGCGATGATTCCATCGTAAACGATATTACCGTAATTCAAATCGGCATTGGTTGTACCGTCATAAGCCCGGTTTTCGGCGGCAATACCGCTGATCATGACCGAAGCCTTGCTGATCGTCGCGCTCGCCGCTGTTTGCTGGATTTCAGCAAGCTCATAATTACCGCTGGAACTGCCGCCAAGGACCAAACCGCTGATCGACACCGTTTTGTCGATTCCGGCGTTTTTGTCGTCGAACGCCCCGGTCCCGCTGATCGTGAGACTGTCGCCCGATATCATGCCGCCATAATTTACATTGCTGTAGCTCAAATCGGCGTC
This sequence comes from Victivallaceae bacterium, assembly GCA_031548025.1. Taxonomy (GTDB): domain Bacteria; phylum Verrucomicrobiota; class Lentisphaeria; order Victivallales; family Victivallaceae; genus UBA5239. The sequence goes on from JAVBRM010000019.1 coordinate 31,963, forward strand.
GGTCGTGCCGTTATAAACCCGGTCATCGGCGGTAATACCGCTGATCGTGATCAGAGCCTTGCTGATTGTCGCAAAAGCAACCGTCTGCTGGCCGCTGCCCGCGAGTTCGTAGTTACCGATAGAGTCCCCGCCAAGTACCAAATCCGTGATTGTTACCTGTTTATTGACTCCGGCGTTGCCATTGGCAAAAGCCCCACTTCCGTTGATAGTGAGACTATCGCCCGATATGATACCGTCATAATTTGCATTGACATAGTTCAAATCGGCATTGATTGTACCATTATAAACCCGGTTTTCGGCGGTAATACCGCTGATCGTGATCAAAGCCTTGCTGATCGTCGCAGTCGTCGCAGTCTGCTGGCCGTTTGCCGCCAACTCATAGTTGCCGATGGAACTGCCGCCGAGTATCAAATCACTGATCGATACCGTTTTGTCGATTCCGGCATTCTTATCGACAAAAGCCCCATTGCCGGTAACAGAGAGGCTGTCACCCGATATCATACCACCATAATTCACGTTGTCGTAATTCACAGCGGCATTGGTTGTGCCATTGTAAGCCCGGTCTTCCGCGATAATACCGCTGATCGTGATCAAGGCCTTGTTGATCGTGGCCGTTGCCGCCGTCTGCTGATTCGCCGCCAGCTCGTAATTGCCGATAGAGTCACCACCAAGTACCAAATCGCTGATCGTTACCTGTTTATCGACTCCGGCATTGCCATCCGCAAAAGTTCCGGTTCCATTGACGGTAAGACTATCGCCGGCAAAAATTCCACCGTAGTTTACAATGCTGTAATCCAGAGACGCACTCCTGTCGTTGACACCATTATAAACCCGGTCTTCCGCGATAATTCCGCTGATCGTAATCAAGGCTTTGCTGATCGTGGCCGTCGTCGAATCCTGACTGTTTCCAGAAATAACATAGTTACCGGCATCGACTCCGCCAAGGGTCAAATCACTGATCGACGCTGTTTTGTCGACTCCAGCATTCTTATCGGCAAAGGCTCCATTTCCAGTAACGGAAAGCGTGTCGCCCGATATCATACCGCCATAATTTATATTGCCATAATTCAAATCGACATTGGTGGTACCATTGTAAACTCGATCATCGGCAGTAATTCCACTGATCGTGACCGAAGCCTTGCTGATTGTCGCGCTCGCCGTAGTTTGCTGAGTCTCTGCAAGCTCATAATTACCGCTGGAACCGCCGCCAAGGGTCAAATCACTGATCGACACTGTTTTATCGATTTCTGCGTTTTTGTCGGCAAAAGTTCCATTACCGATAATAGAAAGAGTGTCGCCCGATATCATACCGCCGTAGTTCACGTTATCGTAATTCAAGTCGGCATTCGTCGTGCCGTTATAAACCCGTTCATCGGCAATGATACCACTGATCGTAATCTGCGCTTTGCTGACCGTCGCAAAAGCAACAGTCTGTTGAGTTGCCGCCAGCTCGTAGTTGCCGATAGAACTGCCGCCGAGTACCAGATCAGTAATCATTACCTGCTTATTGACTCCGGCATTGCCATCCGCAAAAGCTCCGGTTCCGCTGGTCGAAAGGCTGTCGCCGTCAATAATTCCACCGTAATTTACAGCATCGTAATTCAGAATTGCACTTTTATCGTTAACGCCATTGTAAACCCGATTTTCGGCAGTAATGCCACTGATCGAGATCAAGGCCTTGCTGATCGTCGCAATCGTCGAATCCTGACTGCTGTTGGAAATGGCATAGTTGCCGGCATCGGCCCCGCCGAGCGTCAAACCGCTGATCAACACAGCTTTGTCAACTCCGGCATTCTTATCGGTAAAAGCCCCGGTTCCGCTGATGGTGAGGCTATCGCCAAATATCATACCGCCATAATTCACGTTATCGTAGTTCAAATCGGCATTCGTCGTGCCATTGTAAGCCCGGTTTTCAGCAGTGATACCGCTGATCGTAACCTGTGCCTGGCTGATCGTCGCCGTCGCCGTAGTTTGCTGACCGTTTATTGCAATCTCGTAGTTATCGATGGAACTGCCGCCAAGGACCAAACCGCTGATCGACACGGTTTTGTCAATTCCGGCATTCTTGTCGCCGAAACCCCCATTCCCACTGACAGAGAGGCTGTCGCCAGATATCATGCCGCCATAATTCACGTTATCGTAGTTCAAATCGGCATTCGTCGTGCCGTTATAAACCCGGTCATCGGCAGTGATACCGCTGATCGTGATCTGCGCCTTGCTGATTATCGCAAAAGTAACCGTCTGCTGGCCGCTGGCCGCGAGTTCGTAGTTACCGATGGAGTCTCCGCCAAGTACCAAATCAGTGATCGTTACCTGTTTATTGGCTCCCGCATTGCTGTCCGCAAAAGCTCCGGTTCCACTGATCGTGAGACTATCTTCGGCAAAAATCCCGCTGTAGTTTACATGATCATAGTTCAGATCGGCATTGGTTGTACCATTGTAAGTCCGATCTTCAGCGATAATACCGCTGATCGTAATCAGGGCCTTGCTGATTGTCGCGGCCGCCGTAGTTTGCTGAGTCTCCGCAAGCTCATAATTACCGCTGGAACTGCCGCCAAGGGTCAAATCACTGATGGTTACCGCTTTGTCGATTCCGGCATTTTTATCGGCAAAAGCCCCACTTCCGCTGACGGAAAGCGTGTCGCCCGATATCATGCCGCCATAGTTTACATGATCGTAATTCAAGTCGGCATTCGTCGTGCCGTTATAAACCCGGTCTTCGGCAGTGATACCGCTGATCGTAATCAACGCCTGGCTGATCGTCGCGGTGGCTGTTTCCTGCTGAATCGCCGCCAGCTCGTAATTATCGATAGAATTACCGCCAAGCACCAAACCGCTGATCGTAACCGCCTTATCGATTCCGGCATTTTTGTCGCCAAAAGCTCCATTACCGGCAATAGAAAGACTGTCGCCCGATATCATACCGCCATAGCTTACATGATCATAGTTCAAATCGGCATTGGTCGTACCGTTGTAAGCACGATCTTCGGCAGTAATGCCGCCGATGGTAATTTGAGCTTTGTGAATTGTCGCGATGGCAGTAGTCTGCTGACCGGTAGGGGCAAGCTCGTAGTTGTTGATGGCATTTCCAGACAAGACCAGGGTCCCGAACGTTACCATTTTGTCCACTCCGGCATTGCCGTCCGCAAAAGTTCCAGTGGTGCTGACCGAAAGACTGTCGTCACCGATCTTTCCTCCGTAAATCACTGAATCGTAATTCAGAGTCACGCTCGTGTCAGCAGTACCATTATAAGCACGATTCTCTGCGGCAATTCCGCTGATCGTAATCTGGGCTTTGTTGATTGTCGCAATGGTGGCCGTCTGCTGGCCGCTGGAGGCAAGCTCATAGTTGTTGATGGAATTCCCGGACAAGACCAAAGTACCAAGGGCCACCGTCTTGTCTACCCCCGCATTGCCGTCCGCGAAAGTTCCAGTGGTGCTGATAAAAAGATTGTCGTCGCCGATTTTTCCTCCATAAACCACCGAGTTGTAATCCAGAGTCACGCTCGTATCATCTGTACCGTTATAAGTCCGGTTTTCTGCGGCAATACCGCCGATTGTGATCAAAGCTTTGTTGATTGTCGCGGTCGTGGTCGCCTGCTGACCGGTAGGGGCAAGCTCGTAATTATGAATAGAATTTCCGGACAATATCAGAGTGCCGAGGGTCACGGTCTTATTTACTCCGGCATTACCGTCCGCCAAAGCCCCGGTAGTGCTGACAGAAAGATTATCGTCACCGATCTTTCCTCCGTAAACCACAGAACTGTAATCCAAGATCACGCTCGTGTCAGCAGTACCATTATAAGCACGGTCTTCGGCGGTGATGCCGCTGATCGTAATCAAGGCTTTACTGATTGTCGCCGTCGCCGTTGTCTGCTGACCGCTGGAGGCCAGCTCATAGTTATGGATGGAATTTCCGGATAGTACTAAAGTACCGAGCGTTACCGTCTTGCCTATCCCGGCATTGCCGTCCTCGAAAGTTCCAGTAGTGCTGACAGAAAGATTATCATCGCCGATTTTTCCGCTGTAGATCACTGAATCATAGTTCAGAGCCGCACTCGTATCGTCAGTGCCGTTATAAGCACGGTCTTCGGCGGTGATGCCGGTGATCGTAATCTGAGCTTTGTTGATCGTGGCGATGGCTGTAGTTTGCTGGCCGCTGGGGGCCAACTCATAGTTATGAATGGAATTTCCGGATAATACCAAAGTACCGAGCGTCACCGTCTTGTCGATTCCGGCATTGCCGTCCGCAAAAGTTCCAGTGGTGCTGACCGAAAGATTATCGTCGCCAATCTTTCCTCCATAAACCACCGAACTATAGCTCAGGGTCACACTTGTATCATCTGTGCCGTTATAGGCTCGATTCTCCGCGGCAATACCGCTGATCGTAATCTGGGCTTTGTTGATCGTGGCGGTGGTAGTCGTCTGCTGACCGCTGGAAGCAAGCTCATAGTTGTTGATGGAATTTCCGGACAATACCAAGGTACCGAGTGTTACGGTCTTGTCAATCCCGGCATTGCCATCGGCGAAAGCTCCGGTGGAACTGACTGCAAGATTGTCATCACCGATCTTCCCACCATAAACTACTGAATTATAATCCAAGGTTACGCTCGTGTCGGCGGTACCATTGTAAGCACGATTTTCAGCAGCGATACCGCTGATCGTGATTTTCGCCTTGTTGATCGTGGCGATGGTGGTCGTCTGCTGGCCGCTGAGGGCAAGTTTGTAGTTATTGGCAGAAGTTCCGCCGAGCACCAGCGTGCCGAGCGTTACGGTTTTGTTTAATCCGGCATTGCCGTCGGCAAAAGTTCCGGTGGTGCTGACCGAAAGATTATCGTCTCCGATTTTTCCGCTGTAAACCACCGAACTGTAATTCAGAGTCGCGCTCGTGTCACCGGTGCCGTTATAGTCGCGGTCTTCGGCGGTAATGCCGCTGATCGTGATTTCACGCCGGCTGACATAGACATTGCCGGTGGCTGAATTGATCGTGTACCCGGAGCTGTATCCGGTATTCACGGCGGCGACAAGTGATATGGCGTACGCAATTTCCGAAGCATTCAGTCTATCCTGTGGCTCAACGAAAGACAAGGTAATAACCGAAGCTCCGAGCACAGTCGTTCCGGTCGCGCCGGGATGCTTGCCCGCCAGAGAATCGCCGTAAGTAATGGTGGTATCGGAAACACCGCTTAATGTCAGGTAAATGGTCAACCCGCTTACCGTGTTGGTCGCCAGTACTGTATTGCTGGTTATCGACTTGGAATTGAAGACAATATTGTCCAGCTTCACATTATTCAGAGTCGGATTATTGATCAGCGTAAGCGCCGCGCCCCCACCGTTGACGGTCGGGTAAGACGAGGTACTTGCCCCGTTGGCGTTGAAGTTCGTAGCATTTACGCTGCCGGCCAGAGTTTTGATGCCGGCGCCGGAAATTTCCAATGTCGCGTAAGTTCCGGCGAAAACCGTCTGATTAACGGCAGCATTGTAAGTTACCCTGCCGGAAGACGCCATTATGGCGGAACCGGCGGTGGAACCGGAGAAAACATAATTTCCCGCTCCCGTAAGCATGCCGCCATTGAGTGCGATACTACCCATGGTCAAAGTTTTACCGCCGGCGATATCAAAGATCGCGCCTCCCGCCCCGATAACCGCAAAACCATCGACTACGTTGAGGTTCAAATTTACGGCAATCGCTCCCGTAAGCGCGATCGCTCCAACCCCGTTGGCCCAACTGATCGTCGCGCCTTCCTGAGCATAATAGACCATCGCTTCGCGAAGAGTAATTTTGCCGTCAAACGGGTTGGTGATATCGGTATTGATGGTCACAATTGTCGACGGAGCTTCCGGGGGAAGCGCATGAGCGCCGATATTGTAGGCAGTATTAATAACGGTCCGGCCGGCGCCGTTTTGCCCGGCGTCGATTATTTCCACGCTACCGGTAACAGCGGTAAATCCGGCCCAGGTGCCGTTATGCTGAAAGGCCATATTACCCGCTTCATCGATCCCGGCCAGGGTTCCCTTATAGGCGGCAACACTATCGCCGGAAATCGCCAAAGTTCCTTTATTGGTCAGCGCGGAGGGATTGTCGAAAATATCGTCGCCGGAAACACCGGTGATATTGGTGGTTCCATAACCGCCGGACACCGCGATATTGCTGACGCCGTATATCGAGTAGGCGGCCTGGAAGCTGATTGCTCCTTCATCTTCCAGGTAAATATCGGCTGGGGTAGTGGAACCGGTCAGAGTATTTTCCAAAACGATTGAATTAACCAGGCTGAGTTGGGATTGACCGGAAACGCCGGTATCGCATTTTGCATAAATACCGCCGCCATAGATTCCGGCGCTGTTGTAAGCGACCGTAGCATCAATCAGGTAGAGAAAACTGTTATTACCAAAACCTGAACTGAAAATAGCCCCGCCATAACCGAGTTCTGCCGTATTCTGGAAAAAAGTGCTGTTCTGGATATTAAATATGTTGTCACCGCCGAAAGTGTCCGCATAAATACCGCCGCCGTCGCTCTGAGCATTATTCCGGGTAAAAGTTGAATTGGAAATATTGATCGTATTTCCTCCGTTTTCGGCCAGCAGATAAATGCCGCCGCCACGAATGGCCAGACCATCGGAAATGAAGAGATTGTCAAGAGTAATGACATTGGAGGCACCTTGCAGGTAAATCACGCCGCCATCCGTTCCGACATCACTGTTACTGCCGGCCAGAGTCATATTTTCCAAAGTTACATCCCAGCTGTCATTAAAAATATCCACAGCCACCGCGGTAAAGACCCGGAACCCGCTTGCCGCCTGAATGGTGATATTATTGCCGGTATTTATGTTGTAGCCGTCGATGGTAACCGAATTTGAGGAAAGCAGCAAATCGCTGTCAAGAGTAATGATATCCGAATCAAGCTGAAAACCGATATTGGCGGCTCCACTGTCCAGCGCCCAGCGAAGTGTTCCCGCGCCGGAGTCCCCGGCATCGGTTACATAAACCGTATCCGCCAGATTATAACCGAATGAATCCACCGAAATTACCGTACTCTCGATCACGCCATGCTGATATTCCAGCTCCCAGTTGCCATTAAGCCCGGTGGTGTCGGTAGAGGCCGCCACATCCGCGCCGGAGGCTTCCGCAATCCGGTCCACCAGCAATTGCCCATCTTCCGAAGCCGCAGTATCGCAACCGTAAAGAAGGATGTCGCCGTTTTCCGTCAGATGCTCGCCAATTTGCGTCCATTCATCCGCCACGAAATTTTCCGCAGTGATCTGCTCGCCATTGACGCTGATTTTACCGGTTTCGCCATGGGAAATCAGGTGGATCGCGTCGTATTTGACCTCGCTCATGCCGTCAAGATAATCATTAAGCTCTTTCAGCCCATTGCCGTTTTCCAGGATCAGGATATCCTGATTGGGCTTAAGACTGGAAATAATCGCCTCTTTGTCCGGCACTGCGCCGCTGATTACGACCAATTCCTTGCCGGTCGAAATTACCGCGTCGGTATTCATGACCATCCCGTCGACCAGTTTGCCGGCGGAATCGGCGGCGCTTTCGTCAACCGGCAATTCGCCCTCCACAAGCTGATCGATCAATGCATCGATGTCGGAAATTTCCGAGGGATCGGCCTGGCTTTTACCGTTATTCTGCGCGACTGCCGCCGGATTTTCCGGAGGAACGTTTTTCAATGCGTCCCTTTCGGCCTGAGCTTGCCTTTCGCCCTCATTGACGTTGGCATTTGGATTATCCTGAGCGGCTTCGGCCGCCTCTACAATTTCAGCCGCAGCCGCGGCTTCAAACAGTACCCTATCCTCCAACCGGAATATTTCAAATTTATCTTGCCTCATTCTCTGCCTCCATCTATTTTGCAATCATCGTCAAGCAGCATATATCTCTTTTGCATATCGTTTCTCAATTCTGAAAATTGCCCATAATACGCTCAGCAGAAGCAATTTGATAAGTGCGCAAGCTGCTATCCTGTCGGTTTGCTTCTTCTTCCTTCTTCACTTCAACGGCAGGAGCCGGAACAGCTTCTTCCTTCTTCACCTCTTCGGGAAATGCCGTTTCCCGCTTTACTTCCTCGGACGCGGCTGCTTCTTTTTTGTCTTCGGTGGTATCGGCTTTGGCCTGGGCCGCTTCATACTCGGCCTTGTCTTTCTTCAGCTCTTCAACAGCGCGGACGCGTTCGTCATCCAATTGTTTCTTGAGGGCTTCGACGGTATTGTTGTGCAGGTTTTCGATTCCCAGGGTATTCAGAACGCGGAAATAGGCGACATAGAAATTACCGAGCGAAAGATATTTTTCGATTTCAGTCTCAGTGGTGGACAAGCGCATATGAGCAAGTTCCAACTGCGAGAGTTCGCCGGAAATTTTGCCGCTGCCTTCGGCCTTGGCCAGATTTTTCCGGTAGGCGGCATTGACCTTCGAGTCGATTTCGAAACGTTCCTTGACCGCCAGCAAGTTCGCGTGAGCGATCCGCACCTGGGCCATCACCGCCACCGCCTGAGCGTAAGTACGCGCTTCTTCGGCATCCACCTGAGAGCTGTAAGCCTGATAACGGGCGATGTGCTGCGGCAGTTTCAACAGGTTATATGCGGCGCGGACACCCAATTCCCACCAGGTCGAATGATACAGGAAACTGTTGTTGCTGTTGGTGAAGTCCACAAACATCCGGACGTTCGGGAACATCATGACGATGGTTTTACGGCATTCCAGGATGCTGATATGCTTCTGCAGGTCGATTTCATAAAGCTCGGGGCGCTTCATCAACGCGATCTGTTCCATCAGCTCCATTTCCGGGAAAGAGAAATCCGGCACATTATCCAGGATGGAATCATCAACCTTGATTTCGGTATTCGGATAGAGTCCGAGCAACGAACGCAGTTCCACGCAAGAGTTGTCGTAACTGCGGATATAATTGGTCAGCCGTTTTTCCATGTCGATGAACCTTTTCACTTCATCAAACGCCCGGAAGGGGGTAATCTGGCCGGCCTCGCCCATTTTTTCGATCAGCTGATAACGGTTCTTGCAATCTTCCAGCAACTTGGTCGTCGCGGTAATGGCGCGCTGGGCTGCCGCCACCTGGAAATAAACCCGCACCGTATCGAGCACCAGATTCTGTTCTGCCCGGCGAGTCCGCTGCTGGCGCAGTATCATCCGGTCATGCGACTGGCAAGTATTGAAGAACGCCAACCCGAAGTCCAGCACGCTCAATGCCAAGTCCACGTTCAGATAGTTGACATTGCGGTCCTGGCTCTGTGAATATGAAAAGGTACCGGGACCATCGCCGTCAATCTGCTGACTGCTCGACGCCGGCGTGTTGGTACGCCCGGTGAAGTTGTTTGACACGTTCAGCTCCGGCAACATTCCCAGCATTTCACTGGTCTGCATTTCTTTAGCCACCTGCTCCTCGAGGCCGAATACCTTCAAATCCAGGTTATTCCGCACCGCCATCGCCACGCACTCATTCAGCGACAGGACCTGTCCCGGGTCGATATTGCTGTATTGCGCTCTTTCGAAATGCTTCACCGCATAGGCGATTCGTTCCTGCTGATACTCGTCAAAGGATTTGCAGCCGGTCAGAAATACCAACCCGATAACTCCAGCCTTCAGCGCCGGCGACTTCATGATTTTCATCTTCTCTTTCTCCTGTTAAAACTATTTTTATGATTTATGAATAAATTACTTTATGTTTTTTCTAACTCACGGTTCCCGGATTGCTTCGTCCAAAGACTTGATCAACGGATGGATCACATATTCCAACACGCTCCGGGTGCCGACCTTGATTTCCGCCTGGACTTCCATCCCGGGAATCAACCGGAAATTCGAATGAATGTTGCGCAGGTTCCCGCTGAGCGTAATCCGGGCCCGGTAATAAGTCGCACTGTCGAGCTCATGCCCCTGCTGACGCTGGAAAGTATCCTCGGATATATTCCGCACCATACCGTCCAGGGTGCCATGTTTCTGAAACGGAAACGCGTTCAACTTCACTCTCACCTGGTCCCCCACCTTGACCTTGCCGATATCCCGCGCCGGAATTTCGGCTTCCAGTTCGATTTCGCAATTGATCGGCACCAACGTAATCAACGCTTCCGCCTCGCGGACCGCCGATCCCACCGGGAACGAAGCTATTTCGTGGACGATCGCATCGCACGGGGCCTTCAGATACACATAATTGTTCAACTGGAGAACTTTTTCCAGCGACTTGGTGGTGGTGGTCAGATTGCGCTCGGCCTGAACCATCTGCTCGGATATATCCTTTTTCCATTCCATGATAAAAGTCTGCTTGGAAGCCACGGTCGAATCGCGTTCGTGTTCCGATTCGCGGATGGAATTATCCAGCTTGGCAATATCCGCATCCAACTGCATCCGCTGCATCCGGATCTCCAGCAATTCCTTTTTCGAGGCAGCATTTTTCTTGTGGAGCTCTTCATACATGGTTGAAATTTCATCCAGCGCTTCGAAACGCTTTTTCTGCTTGTCCACGGTTTCCCGGGTACTGAGGATATTGGCCTCGATCCGCTTAACCGCGCCATCGTAATAACGCAACTTTTCCAGATAAAAACTCCGACGTTGCGAAAAAATCGCGCTCTGCCATTTTTCATCCTGGGCAGCCTCTTTGCCGGGCTCATAGGTTTTATCCTGAAACTCCGCCGACCAGCGGTTGTACTGAGCCTGATAGCTCGATTGTTCGCTGCGAAGACGGTCTTCCTCGGCCTTGTTGATCGTCGGGTCGAAAGTAATCAGCAGCTGATCTTTCTTCACCAGTTCGCCCACCCGGATCTCGATCGATTTGATCACGGTACGGTCCAGCGGCTTCATCACGATATTCTGCTCCACCGAAACCAACTTTCCGGTTCCCTCCACAATTACGTCAACCCGGCAGAAGTAAGACGCCACCAGTGCCGTCACAAAAAAGAAAATTCCCAACCATATTCCCAGCTTAGCCATCAGCGGCAACGGCCGCATGGCGATTTCCACCGCGTCCGGCTGGAAATCCACCGCCAGCGAATTGAGTTTCTTATCTTTGCTCATCGATTCATGTTCCTTTCCATCTGCTGATGCCAGAAATCTTTGTATACGCCGGGGCGCGACAGCAATTCTTTATGCGGCGCAAAGTCGGCCAGTTCTCCCTTGTTCAGGACGATCGTCTTGTCCGCACCGCTGACGATGGACAACCGGTGCGAAATAATCAGCACCGTCCGGCTGCGGGCGATCAACGGCAGGTTTTCCTGGATTACGTTTTCGCTCTCGGGGTCCAGCGCGCTGGTGGCCTCGTCGAAAATCAGAATCCGCGGGTTTGTCAACAGCGCCCGCGCAATCGCCAGCCGCTGCTTCTGTCCCCCGGAGAGGTTCGAAGCATTCTCCTCCAACACCGTGTCATAACCCTTCGACAGGTTCTGGATGAATTCATCCGCCCCCGCCAGCCGGGTCACCGCGATAATCTCATCCAGCGTGGCATTGCGCTTGGTCAACGAAAGATTCTCGCGTACCGTACCGCTGAAAAAATAATTTTCCTGCAGCACCACCCCGATACTGTTCCGCAAATGCACCTTGTCAATCTCGCGGATATCGATCCCGTCCACCTTGATCAACCCCGACTGTACCGGGTAAAGCGCTTGAAGCAACTTCGTCAGCGTGGTTTTTCCCGATCCCGAGCGCCCCACAATCCCGATGATCGAACCGGGCGTCAGGTCAAACGACAAATCCCGGATCACCAGCGGACCATCCTGCGTATATTGAAAATTGACATGCTCAAAAGTAATCTGTCCCTTGAACGGATTGCGAACACCGCCGCCGCCATGTTCCGGACGCGTATTCATCACCGCCCCCAGCATCTCCACCGAAATCGCAATCTGCTGATATTCGTGAATCAGCGATACCATCTTGACCAGCGGCCCCGTTACCCGTCCGGAAATCATCTGAAACGCAATCAGCGCCCCTACCGACATTTTTCCGTCAAACACCGCCAGCGCCCCGAGCCAGATGACAAACACGTTCATCAGCATTTCCAGCAACTGGCTCAGCGTTTTAGCCGTAATCGAAATCTTGCCCACCCGGAAATACGCATTCACCGCGAACGCCGTCGAATCCGCCCACGCCTCCTTCTGCACCGGCTCCAACGACAGCGATTTGACCGTACGCATCCCGTGAATCGACTCTACCAGCATGCTCTGACGCTTCCCTTCCGCCTGATAAAGCTCCTGCAGCCGGCGTTGGAACGGCTTGATCAACACCGCGATCACCGCCGCCATCGCCAGCGAAAACGCCAGCACCACGCCCGTCAACCGCACACTGTAAAGCATCAGAAACGGGATAAAGACAAACAGCGAAGTCAGTTCCAATACTGTAAAAAACAGGCTTCCGGAAAGGAATCCGCGGATCTTCTCGGTCTGCTGCAAATGCTTCAGCAGCACTCCCGACGGCACCCGGTCGAAAAAGTCGATCGGCAGGCACATCAGCTTGTCAAATACCTTCGTCGCCGTCGAAATATCGATCTTGTTCGTACCGAACAGCAGCAGATACCCCCGCAGATACTCCATCACCGCGTTGAATCCCAAAATCGCGCAGATCGCCACCACCAATACGTTCAGGGTATTGTAACTCTGGCTCACCAATACTTTGTCCACCACGATCTGGAAAAACAGCGGCATTACCAACGCCACCATATTGATCATCAGCACCGCAAAGGCGATGTGCGAAAACACATGTTTCAGCTTCACAAATTCCGGCACAAACCACAGCAGCCCGAACGGACGCTCCTCGTCAAACAGCTTGTAAGTCCGCTTGATCATGAAACCGTGCCCCGAGGCATTCGCCCGGTACTCTTTTTCGTCCCACAGATGGAAACGCTCGCCCGGAGGCGGCGGCGGCGCATCCGGATCGATCACTGCGATCTGGCCGCCCTTCTCCGTGTCCCGGTAACCGCAAACGATGACATGCTTACCGTTTTTCTTGACCGCGATTACCGGATATGCCTTGCCCATACCGTGAAAAACCTTCCACGGCATCCGCGTCCACGCCATTTTCAGGCGGCTTTCCGACGCGATCCGGATCATTTGCCGCGGTGCCAACTCATCCTCGGCCACAGCATAATCATGCATTACCCGCCGGCAGTTCAGCGGTACCCGGTGATGGTTCGCCACGCTGACCAGTGCAAACACCGATGAGTGCCGCCGATTGTCAAAATCCTGGAGATTGTGAAAAATCACCGCCGGGCCCTCGGCAATCTGCCTTAACTGCTCCACCGGCAACACCACGGTCTGCGGACCGTCCTTGCCGCGCGGATTGTAAAGCCCGACTTTGTCGCCGCTCAGCTGGCTGGCATTCACCACACAAATATAATGTTTGTTCCGAAGCAGAACCAGAGCCGGACCACCGTAATCTTTCAAATCTTCCAGATTGCGGCATTCCGGCTGATAATCCATGCCCTGACCGATTTTCAACAGCGCGTTGATGGAATCCCGGTCATACAATGCGAGCATTTCATCCGTAACCACCCCGTCCCAATCGGGCGCCAGGCGCAGTTTTTTCAAAAGCTCTTTCAGGCAATCCAGCCCGCTTCTTTCCATACTCATAATACGTCTTTCATATTGTATAATTTTTAAACGCCGAAACGGAATTTCCGCACTTGCAGAAATTCCGTCCGACCCTCACCCTTCCCGAAAACACCGGGAAAGATTCTGATTCTCAAACAATTACGCCAGAGCTCCACCGCTCTTCTTCGAACGGAACTCTTCCGAGCTCATCGTTTCGAAACTGCCGGCTCCGGTCGTATCGACCACAGCCTGACCAAGCGTCAGAGTTTCGGCCTTGAACGCGTCAAGCGCGGCACCGGCGCTTTCCGCCGAATTGCCCCAGCTGACGACCAGTGAACCGTCGTTGCCGGTAGCCAACTTCGCCCAGACGTCGTCTCCGGTTTCAACGGTGTCTTTGCCGAAGACCTGGACGGCCGCGCCGCCGAGGATCGCATCGACATCGTCGAGCTTGAAGCTCTCCAGTCCGGTATCTCCACTGACCAGTCCGACCGCACCGGTGCTGCCCGCCAGACCCTTGCCGGAAGTTCCGGCGAAGTCGGCAAAGCTGCTGACCTTGAACGTTTCAACGTTACTGACCGAGCCGTCGAGGATAGCTCCGACTTCCATATCGATCAAGTCATCGCCCGCGCCGAGGTCCACATTACCCTTCACCGAGGAGACGCCGGAGAGCAGAAGCGCTCCGTTTCCATCATCACCAGTGATGCCGCCCGTGTTAACACTGCCATTGATGTAGAGGCTGTCGCTTCCGACTGTAACTTTTCCGGTTACCGTCAGAGTCACTCTATCGGCAATATTAAGCATATTGGCGCTCAAACCTCCACCGATCGTGACCGCCGCATTGCTTTCTACCACATCAAAACCCAGAACGCTGCCGGAAATCACACCGCCGTTGATGACGATAGTCCCGCTGTAAGTACCCCCAATATCGCCATAAATATCGTTCCTGATATAACCGCTGTTGATAATAAGAGTACTGCCTTCGGCATAGATTTTGCCGCCGACATAGAGGTCCGCGTTGGCTCCGCCGACCGCGCCGAGCGTGATTTCGCTCGCGCCGTTACCCTGAATCGCAATACCGGACGCGTTCACCACAGCGCCGGAGAGCAACTCGACCGAGATGCCTTCGCTGCCGCTCATGGTGGTCATGATCAGGGAACTGGCGGTATAAGTGGTGGCTGTCGCGCCGGCGCTCTTGCCGATGATGGTCATTGACACGGGTACTTCGACGGCTCCGATGCTCTTCCGAAGGTAGACCTGGACATCACTTTCATTAATCGTCGCGAATTCCGCGGCGGTTTCTGTGAAGTAGGTGGTTTCCGTATGAGTTCCGGTGGCATCCTTATAACCGGCCACTTTGAACATCGTTCCGGCGGAAACAGACATCACATTAAAGAAGTTGCCGCTGCCCAGATCAATGTCGGTAAGCGTAACCACGGATCCGCTGTTGGAACCATCGGGACTGATGCTGTAGACCGCATTAATATTTTTGTTCGCCCCCGTGATAATGATTTTGCAATCATCAAGATTGACCGGGCCGACACCTGGTTGACGCGTCCAGATAACCGCCCAGTACTTGCCGCTGGCCGGGGAAACATTACTCGAATTGTTCAGTGTGAACGTGGTACCGGAGACATCCACCGCCGCACCGTTGGTACGAATCATATAGACATCGCCACCTAACATACCGTCGATAATGCTCGAGAACTTGTAGCTGATATCGCAATCGATAAAGGCAAAACTGCTTCCTCCCTGGATGTTGATCTTGATCTGGGACATGCTGCAGTCGTTGAATGTAACGCCGTTATCTTTGGCTCCACTGTACAGGTTCATAAGCGAGGTGCCTGTGGCCTTAAAGGTACAGCCGTTGAACTCTACGTTGAAAACAGCGCTTCCAAGCGAAATATCGAGGACATAATCAGATCCGGTAAAGGCGGTGAAATTACAGTTCTCTACCGCGATATTCCCACCTTTCTTGATTTGCAGAGGCGAAACGTCGGAACTCGGAGTAAAATCAAGGTTTTTCAGCGAAAGCCCGGCATCCCAGGCGCCGGTGGTGGTATCGCCAACCGTCCAGCCACCCCTCAGCGTCACCAAATTCTTTCCATTCGCATCGGTAGCTCCGATGATGGAGAGTTCTTTGGGGCCAGTCTTGCTCCTATCAATGGCAACCGCTTCCGTATAGGTTCCGGCGACAACATTGATCGTCGCACCATTGCCGGCGCTGTTGATAGCCTCCGAGATCGTATTGAATGCGTTGATTCCATAGACTTTGCCGTCGCCGAGATCTTCGCCGAACGTTTTGTTCTTCCAAGTCTGGTCGACATATACCTGGCTGACATCCACACTCGTGATATAAAGGTCGTTGTCGTGAGTGAAGAAGTTGTAATCCGATTCGGCAAGAGTGATCCGCGAATAGTCAATCCCGGCAACGGAACCGCTGATGATCTTGTAATACAGATCTTCTGCGCCGGCCGCATTGATCGTGAAACTGCCGCCATCCTTAACCGAAAGAGCAGAGTTGATCGTGATCGCGGTAGTGAAATCCGCAACGACGGACGCGCCGGCGTTGACCGTGAGGGTACCCGCTTCGAATACGCTGCCGGCGTCAACCGTAATTGTCGTGCCGGAGCCAAGAGTCAGATTGTTGGCTGAAATTTTACCGCCTTCCGAAACGTCGGCGTTGACCGTGGTCCAAGTGACAGCCGTAGCCTTGTCAATGGTCAGCGTATTGCCGTCGGCAACCGTCAGACTGCTGTTGGTAATGGCGCTGTTGACCGTAACGTCATTCTGAACGTTGATCAT
The DNA here is from genome assembly GCA_031548025.1 of Victivallaceae bacterium. GTDB lineage: Bacteria > Verrucomicrobiota > Lentisphaeria > Victivallales > Victivallaceae > UBA5239. Next base: position 48,292 of record JAVBRM010000019.1, read on the forward strand.
TGCGAAGTTCTTGATCTGGGCATCGGTCCCGGTCAAAAGGTTCAATGTCGAACCGTTCGTCACGCCGACGCCATCGATCAGAGTTGAAACAGTTCCGCCATTCAGCGTAACGGTCGCATTGTTGACGATAGAGTTCACGTCAACGGTCGTTCCGGAAGAGTAACCCGCTCCGGCATAAACGTTGGTGACCGTACCGCCGGAGAGCATGATGTTGGCGGTATTTGTGGTTTCGCCGCCGCCGACTTTGCCCGAACCGTAAAGAGTGGTAACTTTGCCGCCGTTGACCGTGACATTCGCGATATTCGCGAAACCGCCGCCGTAGATCGTGCCGACGCTACCGCCGTTGACGACGACTTCTGCCGTGCCCACGCTTCCGGGATATGTTGCGTTTCCACCGAGAGAACCACCGCGAATGGAGGTGTTTACCGAAGTTGTATCGCCGCTGACTGTTATCAGGGTTTTGTTGACATGGCTATAGTTAGTCCCCCCCGTGATGGTGGTCGCCACTGTACCGCCCTTGAGTTCGATCGAGAGCGTTCCAGTCACATTCGTCGTGGAACCGCCTGTAACCGAGGTTCCGGTCACCGCGCCGGTGGTACTGTTGATGGCGCCGACGACGCCGTCGAGAACCAGCGTAACGTCGCCGTTGATGGTTCTCTGTTTGTCCGCACCGGCGGAACTGATGCCCGCCAGGGTAATCGCCTTGATCGTACCGCCGACCGCGTTCATTGTCAAGTTGCCGTTCAAAGCACCGTTTCCGCCGGCATTGTTCGCCCAGCCGTTCAAAGAGCCGGTGATGTTGGTATTGTTCAGATTAAGGGTAATGTCGCCCGTGCTTTCCGCCGCGTTGTAACCAGCATAAACCGTAACGACCGTGGTGCCGTTCAGCGTCATAGTCATGTCGCCGTTGAGCGAAGAATAAGAGGTCGTATCGCTGGAGTTACTGCGTCCGAAAATACCGAAAACCGCCGATGCCGTTCCTGTTCCGGTAACCGCGCCGATGGTAACATCAATATCGCCGTTGACTGTGCTTCCCATCCCGGTTGCTGCGAAACTGGAGAAGGCCCGGTCCAGAGTGATATCCACCGCCTTGTTGCCGTCAGTTCCATTCACGGTATCGCGAATACCGGTACCGAAGACGTTGCCGATGGTGGTTCCAGCCGCCCCAATCGTCCACTGGAGATTGGAAAGAGTCTGTCCTTCGTTACCGCCGAGGAATATGCCCTTCGGCATGGTATCGCCACTGGTAACAACCGCGGTGTTGCTGCTGGTACCGATCGTATATCCGGAGTTGCCGTTGAGGAATATGTTTCCGGCGGTGTTGACCGTCGCGGTACCGTTCGCTTCCATGGTGATGACAGTAGAGGCGCCGGTGCTGGTGATCGTTCCGTCCAGATCCGCTTTGCGGACCGTGAGGTTGCCGGAAGTGAATTTGATCAGCTCATTCACAGTGGCATCCGCGCCAAGGATGAATGTGCCGGTCGTGAAACTGCCGGTGAATCCGGAGAGGTCGCCGCTGAGCGTTACCGTATTCGTCGCCGCGCCGGTCTTGATGATGTTGGTTCCGGTGATTTTGGTCGTCAAAGTAACATCGGCCGCCATGTTCAAGGTACCGCCGCCGAGGGCAATTTCCGCGGCTCCGGCAAATGTGGAGTTGGCGGAATTGATGCCAAGCGTATTGGTTCCAGTCACGGATACCGTTCCGGTGATACCGGAATTGTTACCCGAGAAGTTGATCGCCGCGCCGACCGTCAGATCACCGGCTCCGGTGAAAGTACCGGCGTAGGTTCCGGCTCCAGTCATCTGCAGCAAGCCGCCGCCGATGGTATGATTGGCATTCACATGAGCGATTGTTGACTTGATCGTACCGGTCATTCCCGCAACCGTATTGAAGTTGAGGACAGGACTCAGCATGGAGGCCGCGGCGGTACTGTATGTGATCGTTGCGCCGGCCGCCGCATTGAGCGAGCCGGTGAACGAACTCATGGCGCCGCTGATCGTCGCGAGACCGGAGTTGAGAATAATCTTCGAGCTGCCGTTTAGGGCGCCGCTGATATTCACAGTACCGGCGCCGTTATAGATATTCACAATGCCGCTGCCGCTGTTCGCTCCGGACCATGTAATCGTACCGGTGGAGTTGTTGTTGACCGTGATCGCACTTCCGCCGGTGTTGACGTTGCTGATCGTAAAGGTCGCAACCTTGTCGTTGATGATATTCACGGTCGCGGCGCCGTTATTGGTTCCGCCCCAGGTGAACGCACCGGTCGACTCGTTGGTCAGATTGATCGTACCGCCGGCATTGTTGATGCCGGTGTAGGAGAAACCGCCAGTGGACTTGTTGGTCAGATTGATCGCAGCATTGTTGTTATTGGCGCCGCTATAGGCGAAAGCAGCGGTCGAATTGTTGGTCAGATTGATCGTACCGCCGCCGTTGTTGGCTCCCGTGTATGAGAACGCGCCGGAGTTGTTGATCATCGTCGTCGTGCCGTTGCCGCTGCGGGCGCCGGAAACAGTGAAGGTGTTGGCTGTACTGTTGTTGATGAACGAGCCGGAAAAGGCGCTGATATCGCCGCTGACGGTCATAGCAACGTTCCCCGCGCCGGTTTTGATGATCTGGCCGGAACCGGAAATCGGAGCGCCCAGGGTGAAGGCGAAGTTGTTGTTGTCTATCGTACCATTGACTTCCCACGCGGTAGTAATAGCCGCCGTATAGTTAAGGCTGGCTTTCGAGGCTTTCACCGTCGTGTTTTCCGAGACGACCACTTTATCGATGCCGCCGGAGAAGGTGCCGCCAAACGTGAACGAGTCCTCCGAACCATTGCCGAAGACCAGCGAAGCTGTACCGCTAACGCTGCCTTTGTACAGTGTGCCGGTATAAACCGCACCGTTCAGGAGAGTCAGCGTGGAGTCACCGGTGACGGTTCCCACACCGCTGCTGCCCAGGTAGATATTGGAGACAGTCGCCGTACCGGTCAAACTGAGATTGCCGGTCGCAACGGATGTCGCGTTGCCACCCGCATACAGGGTAGTAATCGTGCCGGCCGCGACTTCAACCGCATTGCCGTTGGCATAGAGGGTCGTGATCGCGCCGCCGACAATGCCGACCGCGGCGTTGGCGGTGACGGTCGGAGCCGTACCGCTGGACTGGCTGATGTTGTATTTGCCATATGCGGCGTTCAGGGCCAGGGTCTTGGCGGTAGCCGTCTTGATCGTAACCACGCCATCACCGGTAAAGGAGCCGTCGAGTACCGCGTTGTTCAGATAAGTGATCGTGAGGCCGTTGCCGGTGGCAATTTCCGCGTTATTGGTCCAGACTGCGGTACCGGTGAGGGTAATCGCGGTGACGCCGGAAACATTGCCGGTCCAGGTCTGATTCTTGCCGATCGAAACCGTCGTATCTGTGGATTTAATCACATCGACAGTACCGTTGGCATTGACACCGGTAACCGCGGCGCTCAGGGTGCTGAAGGCGTTCGTACCCATCTTATAGAGCTTGCCGCCTTCCAGGAAGTAAGTACCCACAGCATAAGTCCAGTCGGAATTGACCGCGACCTCATTGCTGGTCGGTTCGGCGCCGTAAACAGCGTTCAGGATCAACATGCCGTCGCTGCCGGTCAGGCTGTAGAATCCATTGCCGCCATCACTGAGAATGGAGCCATTGACACTGATATTCTGGCCATTGATTGTGAAGGCCGCACCGCTCCAATTTGCGTTTCCAGCCAGGACATATTCGCCGCTTCCGGCATCTGCCGTAAGCTCGAGAGAAATATTCACGTTCTGCAACGCGACCGAGTCATTGGTGAAGCTCAACATTGCCGCGCTTTCGGTACGGCCGTTGAGGTCCATATTGATTTCATAGGTAGTCGCGCCAAGCACTTCCAAACCGGTGGCGGTGCTGTTGCCGCTGACGCTCAAAATCACCGTAGGCGCATTGAAGGTCACATTGCTGTAACGGCCCGAGTTCTTCGCGTCGATCGAATCGGTCGCGATGAATTCTCCGATCAGGGTATCCAGGGAGGTATTTTCCTGGATCACGACATTCGCCGCCGTAATTCTGCTGACGTCAAGATGTCCATGGTTGATGATCGTCACGGTACCGCTTCCGGTAATTTCACTGTTGGAGAGATCCACACTGCCCGTCTGAGTGACCTCGATCGTAACATTCATGGTACCCAGGTCAAGTGTGCCACCGGTAATCTCCGCGCTGCCGTTGAAAACCATAATGGCGTAGCCTTGCGCATCCACTATACCGCCAAGGGCGCCGGCTATCGCGCTCGCGCTCTGTTCGCCGCTGACGATAATCTTGTTCTCTTCCGGAACAGGAGTAATACCGCCCTTGATATAATCCAGGGTAAGCACTTTGTTGATGCTGTCATAGTTCAGCGTGTAGGTATTGCCGTTCAGCATGACCGTGGATCCGATGGTTATCGGAGTATTGTCGCCGATGCTGAAAGTGAATCCGGAAACGTCATAACCGCTGACCAAGGTGTAAAGACCGGTCTTGTAATTGCCGGCGGCGACGGTGATCGTTTCGCTGAAATTCCAGTTGTCATTGGTTACCACATACATGGCGTCCGCATTGCCGATAGAAGTATTGCTCAATTCGAAAGTAACATTCGTATCGGAAGTATAGGTCTGCTTTCTGCCGAAGGTGACACTGCTGTCGCCGCTGAAGACGACCGTGTTGAAATCCTGCATCAAGCCGTTGAAAGCGCCGGTGAAACCGTCGAAGATGAAACTCTTGGACCCGGTAACCGAACCGCCGCCGAGAACTCCGCCGGAGACACGTCCGGTAAAAGTCAGGTTTTCACCCTTGCCGCTGAAGGACACCGAAGTACTGCCCACGATGACGCTGCCGCCGGACAGAACCGCGCCGCCCGCGTAGATATCGCTGCGGAGATTGATCTTGCCGTTGCTTGCATCGATCACCACAGATGCGCTGTCCAGTGTGACCTTGCTGCCGGTGCCGGAAGCAAGACCGCCGCCCAGGATACGGCTGTTGATGGTCATATCGGCGCCGCTGTTGTTGGAAATGCTGATCTGCGAGTTGCCGCCGCTGATTTGGCCCCCGCTCAGGGCATAAGAACCGCCGACCACATAGGCCCCGGTATAGCTGCCGCCGTCAAGAGAAACCGCAGAATCGCCGTTTCTGTCATAGATACCGGAGGTGATCTTGTCACCACCGATGACATAACCGGTAATACGGTTGGAAAGCGAATCGCCGTTTTTGATAATCAGCTCGGTATTCCCCTGCGAAGCCGCGTTGTTCGCTCCGCCGTAGATATTGTTGTTCGCGCCCAGGTTGCTGATCGTCAACGTAGTGGCGTCCGTCAGGATAGCGGCGCGGGCGAAGATTTCGCCGGTGAGCCGGGCGTCGTTGATATAACCGGCGGTGGCACGCAATTCCATGTCGGTAACATTGTTCGTATTATCCATCAAAGCAACGGAGGCACTGTAGTTACCGTTCTTACGGATTTCGATAACGCTGGCCTTGTCGGGATCAACGTCACGGGAAATGTAGGAAACCGCTTTGTCGAGCGACGGGGCCGCATTAAGGCCGACCACACGCTTTTCGCCATCATAGGGGTCGACGTCGCCGTATTCTTCGTACGGAGCTTTGTCCCAATCGGGATTGACGAAGATCCGGCTGGTAACGGGAGCATTGATCGACTTGATAAGCAGTGTATCGGTCGTACCCTTGGAGAGCACCACGCTGTAGAGCTTGTCGCCGATCTTGACCCAGCCGTCACTGATCCTGATTTCGTTGTAAACCGCGTTTCCGTCGTCATCCACTCCGACACAGAGATTGATGGAGGCGATAGCATCCAACTTGTTGCTGGTCTTGGCGTTGCCGCCGGCGCTGATCAGCGCGTAACCGCCTTCGGACAACTGGTCGAGTCCGGCGCGGGCGTCCACAGTGATGGAGGTATTGGCAAAGTAGTCGAAATTGCCGGTAACCGTCAGGTCGGCCGTCGAATCCACGGTATTGCTGATGGTAAAGAAGAAGTCGCCGACGATCACATTGCCGGAAACAGTGATATTATTGGTGGAAACAAGCTCAACCTGGTCCACGCCGCTCACGGTAGCCGCGAAAGCATTGTTGCCGGTGCCGGAATATTCGGTCAGGTCGAGAACGGTTTTATTGTCCGTTCCACCCTTGGTGCCGGTAATGGTGGTGGCGGTGGCATTGGTCAGCTTCAGCGTGGTATCCGCGCCATCGGCGCCGAATGTCACCACTCCGTAGGTACCGTAGGCATCCGTAGTTCCGGCCAAAGTGGCGGAACGGTCGCCGAGCACCACTCCCGTAGTTCCGGTGGTGTTGGTCCTTACGGTAAGACCGTTGCTGTCCAACGTAGCGCCGCTCAGGTTGTAGATACCCGCGCCGGTGGCATTGAGCTGTTCGCCGAGCTCACCGGTCAGGATGGTAATTTTACCGGAGGAAGTGGTGAACCAACCTTCAAAACCGGAGATGTCGCCGGTGAAAGTCGCGCCGCCGGTAACGCTGACCGTATCAGCCGCATCGCCGATAATATCCGCTACGTAAGTCTTGTTCGCCGCGGAGAAGGTCACAGTTTCACCGGGGCCGCCGCTCATGTCGATGACAGCCGCGCCGAGCTCATTACTGACGTTCAGCTTGCTGCCGTCATTGACGTTGATGGTACCGGTAAGACCGGAGTTGTCGCCGCTCAGGGTCAGTGTGCCGGCGTCATTGACGTTGAGAGTGCCTTTGAAGCCGCTGTTGTTGCCGCTCAGGGTCACGGTGCTGCCATCATTGACATTGACCACATCTTCGGCGGCGCCGCTGATTTTAGCGACATAAGTGCCGGAGAAGTCGAAATTCAGCGTTTCCGTACCGGTACCTTCCAGGTCGATGGTGACCGCGCCGAGGAGCCCGTCCACATTCAGGGTGCTGCCGTCCTTGACGTTCACATCGCCGGCGAAAGAAGTATTGTTGCCGGTCAGAGTCACTTCGCTGGCGTTGTTGACATTGATCGTATCCTTGGCGTCGCCGACAATACCGGAAGCATAAGTGCCGTCGACATTGAAGTTCAGCGTTTCGCCGGCGGTGCCGATCATGTTGATCTGAGCTGCGCCAAGTTCATTTTCAACGTTCAACGTATTGCCGGAAGCAATTTTCACGGTGCCTTCGAAACCGCTGTTATCGCCGCTCAGAGTCACTTCGCTGCCGTTGATATTGATCGTATCTTTGGAATCGCCCTTGATGACGGACGCATATTCGATCGCCGCGTTCAGATTCAGCGTTTCGCCGCTGCTGCCGAGCATATCGATGGTGGCCGCGCCGAGTTCCATCACATTCAAAGTGCTGCCCTTGTCGATGTTGACAGTGCCTTCGAAACCGCTGTTGTCGGCGGTCAGCGTAGTATCCGCATTGACATTGACCACGCCGTCGGCATCGCTGGTGAAAACGGCTGAGGTCGTATTGACGCCGTCAAGGTTCAAGGTCTGGTCATTGACCAGGGCCGTACCGGTGAAAGCGTTCAGCGCACCGTCGCTCTTCAGGGTAGCGTCGTCTCCAAGATTGAGAGTACCATCGGAGGTGAACATAGCGAAAGTTTCGTTCTTCCCGGCCAGAGTCAGTTCTTTATCGGTATTGATCTCGACGTTGCCTTTGAAACCGTTCAAAGCGCCATCGCTGACCAGCGTGGCGTTTTCCTGGACTTCGATCACGTCGGCGTTGGCTGCGGTTCCGTTGCCGTTGTCGCCGATGATCTTTGCATCTACTTCAAGAGTGCCGTCGCCGGCCAGTACCAGCCTGGAAGAAGCACTGTCGCTGTCTTTGTCCATATTGATAGTGGCGCCGTCGCCGAAATCAGTCGCCAGCGTCAGGATCTTGCCTTCGGTGATGTCGGCCGAACCGGAGAACTCGGTATAATCTCCATTCAGCGTGGTATCTTGCCACACATTGACCGTACCGGCGCCGGAAATGCCCATGCCGGTTGTGATGGCGGCGGTAGCATCGGCCAACTTGAGATTCAACACACCGCCGGTCGCAACATCCACTGTACCCATTTCGAAGTATTCGATTTCATTGTCCAGCGTCAGGATCGCACCGTCGGCGACCTTGGCGGTACCTTCAAAGGTATTGGCAATAAATTCGTTCATCGAATATTCGCCGGTCTGCCCGAAATTGATATCGCCGGTACCGGCCAGTTCAACGCGGCCGGAGAAATCGTTCGCGACAAAAGTCTGCACATCGACATTGGTCCGGTTCCAGTCAAAAGCCGCGCCGGAATCGACCAATATCCGGTCGATGGTGATGAAGTCGGAGGAAAGATCAACGCTGCCGGAAGCGATTTCCACCGTTCCGACACCATTGATTTCCGTTGAAAAATCAAGAGCGGCGCCCGGATTCAGAATCAGGGTCGAATCTTCATCGCCGCGAACAGTCCCGCCCAGGTTGACAATACCGTTAAGAGTCAGATCGCTGTTGGTCAGGAAAACCCATCCGCCGATCGTAGATCCGTCTTCCACTTCGAAAGTGGTATCATAAAGATCAAGGTCGTTGTCAAGTTCCAGCGTGATCCCGCGGAAAGCGTTGTAATCCTTGTTGCTCCCGCTCGGATTCACCGACATGCTCTCTCCTATGAAGGTGACCCCTTCGACGATTCCCATATTGGCCGCGGATTCGCCGCTGTTGGAAATCCAAATGAAATTGGAAGAAGTGATCGTGCCGCCACTCCAGACGCCGGAACCCGCGCCTTCGTTTGCATCGTAGGAGTTGGCCAGGATCACGTTGGCGCCGGTGGCGCTGAAATTATCCACCCGCCCGGTGTTATTGACATTGATGGTGCCGTTGACGGCTTCATAGCTACCGATCAGGGTGTTGACCGAGGTATTCGTTGCGGTGATATTGCCGCCGGCCACTATATGAGCATTAAAATGGCCATGGTTGTCGATCACGACATCGCCGCCGGCCATTATCTCTACGGCTTCTTCGTCGGTGCCGACAGTGCCGCCGCCGTTGATAATGTTTTCCGATGCGTTGTTGATGGTAACATTTCCGCCGGCACTGACGCCGCCGCGGATTTGAATCTGGCTGTGGGCGCCTGCGTTGCTATTGGTGGTGGTCAATTCCACGGTGCCGTTGCTGATAATCGAACCCTCGACGATCACGCTGCCTTCGGACTGGTTTTCAATCGCAACATCGGTCGTGGAATCGCCGCCCACGTTGCCGTAAATGGTATTGACCGCGGTGCCCGCGCCCGCGGCAGCGGTAATCGTAACTCCGCCGATCGCGGAAACCGGATCGATGACCATACTGTTGGTATCTTCATTAAACGTAACGGTGGTACCGCCGGCATTGTATTCCGGTTCGACCACATGACCGGCAACGATATAAAGATCGTTTCCGATAATCTTTTTGCCCCCGTCAATGACGGTGACCGCGTCGTAGTTGATGCCGTTATAGCCGGTGATTGCCAGGTAATCCCCTTCAGCCACGCCGGATGCGTCAACGGTGAACTTGCCGCCGTCGGCAATACTCAGTCCGCTGGAAATCGTAATATTGGCTCCCAGTATCGCGGTGAACTCACCGCCTGCGGCAATGCTCAGGCCGCCGGAAATCGTGACCGAAGCACCCAGCGTCGCAATGAGATTTCCGCCCACGGAGATATTGAGCACACCGGCTGTGAGAGCAGCCGTGCTGTCCAGAGAAATTGCGGCGTTGCTGACGTTGACGACGTCGAATCCGCTGATTTTCTGGCCGAAGGACGCTGTATATTTGGCTGCGGAAGCGTTACCGAAATTCAAGGTTGAGGTACCCGCTACGGTAGCGCTGTCTTTGCCGTCGCCATAAATATTGCCGTTGACCACGCCGCCGTAAATGCTGACGTTGGCATTGCCCTGCAGTTCGCTCTTGGTGGTGCCGCCGGCCCAGATGTCCCCGGCCACAGTACCACCGGAAACGATGACATTGGAGGAACCGGTCACAATGGAACCCGCGCCGCCGCCGCCGCCGAAGACCGTGGCGTTGATCTGCGCATTGCCGGAAATCTTGACATAGGTATCGCCGTAAACATACGAACGCGCCCCATAGGAGGAGTCTGTATTGAATTTGAGGTCAGTAGGCGTTACTCCGCCGCCTTCGGAAGAAGAAATTGTGTAAGTGCCGACCGCACCGCCGCCGCCGATATTGCCGCCGACAGTCCCACCGGAAATGTCAATCAGCGTATCCCCGTAAACGATACTGGTATTTGCCTGAGTCTTCACTGAACTGCTGATGGCAACCGCACCGCCGCCGTTGATGCCGTTCTTGATTGTTCCCCCGGAGACGATAACGTTAGTGGCGTATTCGCCGTTCGCGGCAACCCGCTCCGCGCCCTGAGTGCCAACCACGGTATGGCCTTCATATTTGGTTCCAAGCAAATAATAATGATAATTGGTCAAACCGCCGCCCTGCACAATACCTATCGTACCGTCGGTGACGTTCACAAATGCCGCACCCTCAACGGTTCCGGTAACAATGGCGGCCGTGCCGCTGCCATAGCCGTTACGGAAAGCGCCGCCCACAACCACTCCAATTTTTCCGCCATTGACAGTCACATGAGTATCGCCTGTGATGGTATCGTTTCCACCCTGTGCCACGCCGCCGCCGAATATCGTTGCGATATTGTAAGCAGCCGTGCTGTTGGTTCCGCTGCCATTGACGGTGATGTTGGTATTACCGGTCAGAGTCCGGTCGCCGCCGGTCTGACCTTTGCTGCTGCCGTAAATCGCGGTAATGGAATAACAGTCGTTGATTGTAATATTGGTATTGCCGGTGAGGGAACCACCCGCCCCGTAAATCTCACTGCTCTGTCCGTAATTGTAGGTAATAGAACTCTCGAAGCCAATCGGATTGGTGGTATAAGCACCGTAGATATTCTTTATGTTGGCATTGTGGATAACAACTTTGGTGGCGCCGCTGACATAGAGCTTGCAAGCTTCTTTCTTCTGCTTATTTCCGGTGGCGCCGTTGGCTGTAACGTCCCATGCGGTGGACATGTTTCCGGCAGTGCCGAGGATCACATAGGACATCCCAGTCGAATAATTACCGAGGAACTGATCGGCCGTACCGCCGGAAGTGCTTGCCTGGTTGTAAGTTCCACCGCCGATCGCCAATTTGCCGGTCTGAATCCAGAGAACGGAACCGGTGGCGGATCCGGCTGTAATTGTAACATATTTGTCTTTTCCGACATTGATCACGGTATCTTTCGCCCCAACCGTCACCGCGGTAGCGGCGCTAAGCGTACCGCCCGTTGTGATGTTCTGAGCATAAGTCCAATCTTCGGGGCGATTCGGATCGAACGCGGGAGTTTCGCCCGCGGCGGGTGTCACAGATGAATTGCCGGGAGTGTCGGTAATGGTTTCGATGGTATTGCCACTCTTATTGTCGGTGGTATTGCCGCCCTTGTCATCAACGAGGCCGCCGTTGGTAGTAGTACCGCCATCGTCGTCAACGGTACCGGAACCGCCATCGCCGGAAGCCGTATCGTTATCGTCAATAATGAGATTGCTGTTGTCAATGACCATATTCTGGTTGTCGGAAGAAGAGGCCAAAAGCTGGCTGCCCGATGTGAAAGAAACAGAAGCGGCGGCATCGGACTCGACGGCTACAGCCACCGGCGAAGCGTTGGCGCTAATTGAAGCGGCGGAAGACCCGGAGGAAATATTTCCGGCGGCGCCAACGATGGCACTTTCGCTGCCGCGGGCGACGAAATTCTCGAATTCAGCCTGGCTTACGGAAACGGCAGCGCCATTGGAATCAACCATATAATAATCATATTTGCCGGAAGCGACACGGACGATAGCGGCGGCTTTACCGGAAGCAACGGCCTGCTCCAACGAGGAGAAAGCGGTTTCTCCGAAAATCAGGATCTTCCCATTGATCCCCTGAACCTGTGTTCCTGCGGCCAAACCATCATACTCGTCATTAACGAAGATGCTCTTGTACATACTCATAACTAATTCTCCTCACTGGTTTTATCTTAAATACTTTTTTGTTGATATATTCAAGAAAAAACAAAAAGAAAACAGGAACTCTGACTTACAGTCCTGTTTTCTTTTTGTTTCTCTAATTTTATTCATAACGATCATAAATTTAATTAATCTCAAAGTCGCAATCGCTGACTGAGGGTTAAGGGTTGAAAATTTTTGAACGGACGAAAATTGATTTTCCAATACGTAGCGCACCGCACGATGCTTTTGACAAATTCCTGCAATATTCCGCGGACTGTGATGCATATTGACGCAACGGCGTCGGTAATCGAAGCGATCGAGTATTCCCCGGGTTCTTCAAACGGACGACAGAACAGCGTCACAAAAATTTCAGGAAGATACAGAGAACAACTCAGCCCGGAAACCTCCACCGCCACCGGAACGGAAACATACCATTCCTGCGGCAAGTGGACAAAGGGCGTCCAAGCCTCGTAGTCGTTCATTGTTTGAACTGTAATCATCCTCGCATCCATCTCTGAAATAATTTACTTATTTTCTCTCTGAACTCAAAGTAGTATAAATACAAACTATACTTTTAAAAGTTCTGAGCTCCGCCATATTTCAACAAGTGCAATTAGAAAAAAAAGCTGTGAAGAAGCGAGAGGTAAATATTATGGAAAATTCCCCCTTGTTCATCAAAAGACAGGTATGCAGGATAAATCGGAAGAGCGGCATCATACTGATTTGAGACCATTCTGGCAAATCAAGCACGCATGTAAAAACTTGAAAATCAAAACCCTACCCAAGCGCTTACATGCAGACTCAATCTCAGCCGGCTTACCATACAAACTATCATCAAGTTACTAACCTGTTGACATATAGCAATTTTCAAAATTCAACCCCCAACCAGATTACAAAATTACTCTGCATTGGCATAGTTAATATAACGAACATTATTTAAAATGCAAATCAAAATTCAAACCATCCCAAGTATTGAGGCGTTTTTTGACAAGTTTATCAATAAATCCAGTTTGAAAAACCATTTTCCGCTGTCATCTTAAGACAACTCATTCAGCGGATCTTGCCGTCTTTTGGCGGACTCGTCTCAAAATAATAATAAGGATATGAAAAATGATTTTTCAACCGACTTTCGGTAGTGCGATGCAGAATTATTTTGTCTCGCGAGTCAGAGAAATTTCCGAAAAACGCAAACAATGCCTGGCTTCATTAAAAACCCGCGAAGATGCTTTGAAGTATATTGCCGAAGTCAAAGCGAAAATCAGCCGCTCATTCCGGCTGCCGCAGGAAAAAAGCCCGCTCAATGCGACCGTCACCGGAACAGTCAAAGGCGACGGTTTCCGGGTTGAAAAAGTCATTTATTACAGCCGCCCGGATTTCCCGGTTACCGCCAACCTTTACCTGCCCGACACCGGCAAACCCGCCCCGGGAGTATTGTATCTCTGCGGTCATAATCAGGACGGCAAATCGTCCCTGGGCAATCTCCAGTCGATTTGCCATGGGCTGGCCAGACAGGGATATGCGGTTCTCGCCATCGACCCGATCGGCCAGGGTGAACGCCTTCAGTTTATCGGCATGCCGAATAACAATTCGATCCACGGTTCATGCACCCGCGAACACAATATGCTGGGCAAACAGATGTTGCTGAACGGCGACTATTTCGGTAATTGGCGGGCGTGGGATGCCATTCGTGGATTGGATTACCTGCTGAGCCGTCCGGAAATCGACAGTTCACGAGTTTCCGTTACCGGTTGCTCTGGCGGCGGAACCATGACCGCTCTGGTCAATTTCTTGGATGACCGCCTCGCCACGGCGGCATCCAGCTGCTACATCACCAGTTGGCGGCGCAATATCGAAAACGAACTCCCCGCGGACGCCGAACAGATCCCGCCCGGCATGCTGGGTGCGGGTTGTGAAATGGGTGATTTCATTATTGCTCGCGCTCCGCGGCCGTTTCTGATCCTGGCGCAACGCAATGACTTTTTCGACGCCCGTGGATCGCTGGAGACTTTCGAGGAGGCCCGTCATATTTACCGCCTGCTCGGCGAAGAGGATAAAATTCAACTGTTCACCGGACTGGACGGACACGGCCTGCCCCGCCCTCACCGCGAGGCGACTTACCGCTTTTTCAATTCATTCACCGGCAAGAGCGAATACCTGGAGCCGGAATCATTTTCGCTTTTCACTGTCGAACAGATGAATTGCACGCCCCAGGGTCAGGTGGAGTATCTGCCGGGCCGCAAGCTGGTCCGCGATCTCATCAGCGAGGAGGCCGGCCGCCTGGCCGCTTCCCGCAAGCCGCACACTCCCGGTGAACTGAAAACGCAACTGATGGAATTCCTGAATATTCAGGAACCCCAAGTCCCGTATTATCGAATCCTCAGGCCGCAGGTCATCGAGGGAGGTAGTCCGCGCCAACAGGTATTTTCCCGCTTTGCCCTGGAAATCGAACCGGCTATCCCGGCTGTCCTCAAATTGATGGCTCCGACCAGTTATTTCCACCTGCCGCAAGCGGAAAAAGCCCTGTTGTATATCCCGCACATGGACAGTGTGGAAGAACTCTCAAGATTGGCCCCGGAGAACGATGTCATGACCTTCGGCCTCGACATCCGCGGTATCGGTGAGACCCTGCCGCTGGGCTGCGACCAGGATGGCGGCAGTTTCTTCGCGCCATACCGCAGCGACTATCATTTTGATGCCTGCCATCTGCTGCTGGGCGATTCCTTCCTTGGGGCGAAAGTCCGGGATATCCTGGGCGCGCTGGCCCTGCTGGATGCCGCCGGCTACCGCCAAATCCACCTCACCGGCAACGGCATGGGGGCAATCTCCGCGGCCCTGGCGGCCCTGATCTACGGGCGGGCGGAAAAAGTGACTCTGAACAACGCGCCGCCGTCATGGAATTCCATGCAACACGCCGCCGTAACCCTGTGGCCGCAGTCCTGCATGCCATACGGCATTCTCCGCGAGACCGATCTCCCGGAAATCTACGCCGCCATCCCAAATATCGAGGTGAATACTACCGACGACCATCTGCTGCGTTTTGGTCCTGCTCGAGCGTAATTATCACCGTCATCCGATGTTCGGTATCCGGTCCGGCGGCTTCGTATCCCAGGTGGGTCGCCGGTTCCTTTACTCCGCTACGAGCTCGGTTCTTCAGCGTTTCCAGTTTGAAATTCAGAGGTTTTTCGGAGGTGATGATCGCTTTCACGGTCGCCCCCCGCCAATTAATCCGGTACTCACCGGGAGCAAGCTCTTTCACTTTGCCATAAGTAATCAGAGCGGAGCCGAAAGTGCTGGGAACGGCAAATTCCGCTTCATCGGTAACCGTAACCGCGAGTCGGTTGCGGTCATGGGTGAAACTCCGTTCCAACCTGGTCAGCTTCGCGGTTTCCGGATAAGCGGACTTGAGATCAATAAGAGCGGTAGTTTTCTCCGGCAGAAACTCCGTCGCCGTGATGCGGCCATGAAATTCCGCGCCATTTTTCTGGAGCATATCGCCCGCCACCGGAACTGGGTGACCGAAGGAATTGCAAAAATCATTCCGGTAGCGTTCGGATGAATAAAGCTTGAACGAAGATCCCGCCGGATAACCGGGGTCGGTAATCACCGGGACCCCGCGAAGAGCGACGACGAAAGATCCCACGTCGTTGTGATTATGAGACTCGACGTTATCGCCGGCTTTGAAAGCAAGAGCGAAACCGGAATCGTCATCTTTCGCGGCGCGCGAAATGATCACGCCGCTCTCGCGAAAATAGTGGTAAAGCGGCGATTCAGCTTTGCCGACGGTGGCGGTGAATCCGGAATCCAGAGCATGCTGTCGAAGCAATACCCGGCGGAGCCCACCGAAACGCCGAAGAAACGGCTGAAAACGATATTCGTTCACGCCGCCGCGAAGTACCAGAAACGGCCAGTAATCACAATAATCAAGATTGGTTTTGATTCTGGCATCGGAAAAAGCCGGCCACATCCCATTCATCTCGAAGTACAGCGGAAAACGCATGATCGCTTCCATCTTCGCGGTTCCCTGCAGCAAATTGACTTTGCCACCGGTTTGCAGATGGATGATTTCATTCATTTCGATATAGGAACCGAAGCCATAATCCCAGTAGCCGATGCCTTCAGGGCAGTAGCCGTCTTCCCGGAAGTTCCTGGCGATATAGTAATTCACCTTGAAAATCCGCCCCATCCCCTTCGGACGCCGCTTTGCCTTCTTCGCTTTCTTGACCATAACCATACATACCTCCTCCAATTATTACGAAACCTTCCGATATTACTCTGTCTCCATATCAAACCATACTGACATGAAATCATTGTCAATCATAAACTGTTGACAATGATTTCAAACGGCAACGACAGCCTATGACAAGAAAGTTTTCAATCTTTCCTGTCATGAATCAAAAGGAATTTTGAGGGGAGAAATATTTTGCTTATTTTTGCTTTAAATGTAATGTCTCTATACGTGCAAATAAGTCCTTGAGGCGGAAAATGGGTACAAATAAGTCCAGTGAAATTTCAGTAAAAATCCCATAAAATAAAATTACATCTTATTGAAAATAAACAATATAATTATAAAATTGGCATATTTACGCAATAACGATGATCGCGATCACTACCAGGAGTTCAATGAGTGTAAAAAACAAGTTCTTTTTTATTTTTAAATCTCCATTATTTTCCATTATGATATATTATACATCGGCGTTATATAAAAGAAAATGGATATATAGACAATTTTTTTATCAAAAGCGACGATTGTGCATTGGCACAATATTTTTCCGGCGTTATTGTATGGGAGTAAGCGAATTTCAACCGAGCAATAACCATGTATCTGAAACTGAAACCGGAACAGAGTTTTTCTTCCGACCATCGTGAGCATTTGAACCTGAATGCCGATCCGGTCATACCGGAAAAAATCATCATATTCAGGAGGAATGAGCCGGCCGGCGGCAAATTGCAGTTGACCGGCAACATCCATTCCCGCTATGTTCTGTGGATTTGCCTGAATGGCTGCGGCAGTTTGATGATCGACAACATATCCTATGTGTTGAAAGAGGGCGACGCCGTCATCACGTTTCCGGGGCAACCCCATATGCGGCTGCCGCTGGCCGGTCAGAAAGTGGACTGGCTGCTGATCCGTTTTTCCGTCCGGGAGGTGGCATGGCTGGAAATTTTGCGCAGCCGTCCGGTATGTCTCCCGGAAAAAGCCGCTCATTATCTTCAGGAATTGAGCAATTGCTACCTGAGCGCGTCCGAGACGGCGGAGGATTCCATTGTCGCCAACGAGTGTACGTATTATCTGGGGCTCATGCTCAACTCCATGCGCATGGCGGAGTCGGTGGACGAGGCGCTGCCGCTCGGCGATACCCGCGGCAATGAGTATGTCCGGCAGGTTTGCCGGCTGGTCATGTCGCCCGAATTCGCCGGGCGACCGTTCAAGGATATTGCCCGTAAAGTCGGAATTACTCCGGGACATTTGCGGACAATATTCAAGGAGGCGACCGGCTCCTCGCCCAAAAGGTTTATCCAAAGCTACCAGATTTCCACCATCAAAAATCTGCTCCAGCATTCTTCGCTGAACATCACGCAGATTGCGGAAAAAACCGGATTCGACAGTGTCTACAGTCTTTCACGGTTTTTCAGCAAAATCTGCGGAATCTCGCCCCGGCAGTACCGTAATTCTTACAAAAACCGGTAGCGCGTAAACAATATTCCTTCCGGGCTGGAACCCGGTACCTGGATTCCCTTCTTGGGATCGCGGCGCGCACAGTAGAAAATGGTCAGGATTTCGCCGGGGCCGACTTCCATGCTCGACGGATAGCCCATATCCGGCTGATCATTCCATTCATGAATCGTAAATGTGTTGGGTATATTCCATGTTTTGCCGTTATCATGCGAGAGCACACCCCGGATGCTGTACGGAGTCCGGCGGTGCCCGTAAACGCACAGGATGTCGCCATTGGACAGTTTGAGCATCTGCGCCGGAAGCCCCCACATTCCAGTGGGTTCCGGCTTACTCCAAGTCAAACCGTAATCATTGGAAAATGCCTGCCGGAGATAATCGCTGTTCTTGCGGAACAGCGCCGTCAGTTGGCCGTTACCGGTATCGATGACGTGGTTTTCGTTGAGCTCGGGGTGTCCGGCCTCACTGGCCGGGCAGTCGATAACGCCGGTCCGCTGCCAGGTGGCCCCCCGGTCATATGATTTGTAAACCGCCAGGTCGTGCGGTTCCGTCATGAAAAAGCGCCTCTCGAAGCCGATCGAAATCAGCGAACCGTCCGACAACTCCACCGGAGACATATGCATCCCCACCGGAATACGGGTAGGGGTTTTCTCCCACGTCAGGCCATGGTCATACGAACGGATGAGCCAGGTGCCGAGCAGCTCCTCGCGCATTTTGTCGGTGACATAAGCCGACTGCGGCCAGCCGGCCCGTTCGAAGGCGTTTGAGGTGAACCAGCTCAAAATGATGGTGCCATCCTGCAGAGTTGTCAGGTTGGAGTCGCGGTCATCCATGAAGCTGTTATATACCTCCATCGGCAGACTCCAGGTCCGTCCGTTGTCGCTGGAACGCATCACCACTTCGCGCCCGAACGGGCAAACGTGGGATTTGCGCTCCGAAGCCGCCGCGATAAGATCGCCGTTGGCGGCGCGGGTGATGCCCGGCCAACCATACATTTGCTCCGGCCGGGCGGCCAGAACACCGTGTTCCAATACTTCAATTGCCATATCGATACCTCATAGTTGTGGTTTTACCAAAAACTTCTACCTTGATTATTTGATTCGCCTGGGATTCCAGAGGGGGGCGTTTTCGAAAGTGTTGATGCGAACTCCAGCAACTTCATACCAGTAAAGCCAGAATTTTGGCTTCTGGCTTGCCGTCACATGTCCATCAGCCCAAGCGGCATTCGCCAAGCCACTGTGACGGCGTAGAACTTCGTAGTACCCAATTGAGTCGGACATCGTCCCGGATGACCAGGGACTGTTTGAGTGGGTTTCTGTATAAAAAACCGTCTGTCCCGGATGCCGAATCGAAGAGAGTTTATAGAGAACTCCAGGGTTTGTTTCCGTTCCGTCCCATAGTCCGCTGATGCCGCCGAGGTAACAATTGACACCATAATTCATACTGCCCCCTGTCGTCAGTGTACTGTCAAAACTAGGACAATGAAATATTTTATAGGCTCTCAACTGATTGTAAGTCATACCTCTGTCATCGATTCCCAGGTAACGAAGGATGTTACCCGGAAAAACATGTGGGATATTGCCTATGCTCCACGACCAGGCGGACTTGCTTTCATACATCCAATGGGTGCCTGCCGCGGGAGTTGCCCAGTCTTGAAAATCATCGGCATACAGCTGGCCGCCCACTGCAATTTGCTTGAGTTTTACCTGGCAGTTGTTGCTTTTGGCTTTGCCGCGCGCTTTGTTCAGTGTGGGCAGCAGAAGCGCGGCGAGAATGATAATGATCGTTATGACGACCAAGAGTTCAATGAGATTGAAATAACGTTTCATTGTTCCTCCTTTTGTTTGAGAGTTCCTTTGGCATAGCAGAAGATATTGTGTCCGTCATAGAGATAGGGAAAGGGAGAGAAGGCTTCTCCGCGATGAATGGTTACCGGCAGGAAATGGATCTCATCACCCGCCTTTGGAGCATTGCCTTGCATGTAATTGGGAAGCGCCGAGAAGGGTATGGCCATCTCAATCCGGTAGCCCGTTTCATTCTGTTTCAGTGCATAGCGCAGTCCGGTCAGGGTACCTTCATGC
>JAVBRM010000191.1:0-34830 GCA_031548025.1 Victivallaceae bacterium
AAACGAGCAGAAATCCCAGCGCGAAGTCCTGGTCCACCAGACCGAAATCATCGCCCTGAACACCATGATGCTCCGCGCATTGGTAATCCCGGAGGCTGAATAACAATGCCTCCGAAAATCAGAGGTCCTCCGAGGTAGCCAGTGATCCTCATTCGTATAGAGTCTGCGAGAGGTACGAGGGAGAGTTCGTAAACAATAACAAGAGGTTTTTATGTTAACAAATAATGTACAACAGGTTGAAAAAATTGACAAATTGCAAGCAAACGGCCGGCTTAACGGTGAGGACGTTAACGGCATGGAGCCCATGGGTGGCGAAAATGGCAGGCAGGTAGTTTCGGAGGCGAAAAATAAGCCTCCGCTGAATGAAACCTTGCGCAATGAAATGCTGAAATTGTTGGAAAAGAAACCGGGGCTGTTCGATCGTTCGGACCTGGATGTCATGACCAATGATGTTGCAATTGCGTTTCATTGGCATGAAACTACAAAAATAAAAGGGAAAAACAAATTTTGTACCGAGAAACAGGCCAAAAGGATTGTTTTCATGATTCGAAAAGGCTTTCTCTCATACCATTCCGACTGGCAAATTGAAATGCTCACCTATCAGGAAGCTGAAGACTTGCTTTTCCAAGGAGAGCAAAACGCAATTAATTACAATTACAAGGAAAAATAACATGTCATCGTGGTTGTTCATAATGGCCGGCACCAAGGGGGGAATCGGTAAAACTTTGACCGCATCTCTGTTGGCCGACGTCGCATGGGCCAAGGGGCTGAAAACTGTTCTTTACGATTGCGACAATGAAAATGAATCCTTGAAAAATGTCTATACCCACCCGGCCGATGAGCGCCGGGTGTTAACCATAAATCTGAACGGCGATGAGGTGGATATGGATTATCCGCTGGACGCGGTGGTCAGCGATATCACGGAAACGGAAAATGCTTCAAAAAACAGCGGCGGGAATCATGTTTATGTCGTTGATATGAAAGCCGGAACCTCGCAGTATACGCTGGACTGGATGAAGGCATTTCCGTTTGAAACAATTCATGGAATGGGTATTGAAATTTATCTTGTAGGCTGTGTTACGGCAGACGTGGATAGTGTTCATACATTATCGCGATGGATTTACGAATATTTGGAAAATGAATATGTCAAATTTCTGATTATCAAGAATCTTTTTTACGGACCAAAACTGAGCATGTATGAGGACACGCTGAAGGAATCCCTGGAAAACGGAAATCAAAAATCTCTAGTTGTGAAACTCGACAATTTAGGCCCCAAATGTATGAAAACATTGAAAGAATATCACACCACCCTCGGCCAGGTTGCAGCAAAGCAAACCGTAATTGAAAAGATCAACCTTGTCGAAGAGAACCGGATCAGAACGTATTTCAATGAAATCGTCAAGAAACTTGAGCCCATATGGGAAATAAAAGAAACATGAGGCGGTTATGAAAAATTCAACATTGAATCATTTAGAAGAGGACCTGCTGGTCCGTCTGGTGGCGATGGGAGCCGTGCCGCCGCAGGAAATCAGCTCGATGACCCCGGAAAAACTGGACGACCTGGTGATGGCGCTGCCGACCGTTCATGTGTGCCATTTGAGGATGAATGACATGGATGAAAACTCCATGGCGGTATCCTGTTATGATATTTCGGTGAAGGGGTTGCAACGCCAGGTTTTTGAGGAGTTGAAGAAGCATGACATCAAGGATGATTTCACTCGTCAGGCCAGCCTGGAGTATTCGCCGGAGGCATGGATGGTCTATCTGAGGAATGATTTTTTGAAGGTGGATGCGAGTGAAGTTTCCGATATCTTCGGTAAATGGGGAATTAAGCTGGAGCCGGAACGGATAGAGAAGGGATTTTCTTCGAATTTTGCTGAAAATCTGGAATCCAACAACCATGCACTGAAGGAACAGCAGAGCGATTTGCTGTCCAGACTGTCGGTTTCCGGCTTTATAGAACCGGTTGATTTGGATCATGTTTCGCTTCGCGAAGCTGATGAAATCATTACCAGCCTGCCGTCTCTAACGAAAGCAACACTGATTTTCAATGACAGCGACCAGTTTTTTCGGAAGGAATTCATCAATGTCGACGAGTTTTATATTAAAGACGTATACATGGGCCTGGCCGATGAATACAATTCGTCTCTGCAGCAGGAAGATGCGGAATTCGATAATTATGGAGTTGAATTTTCCCCCGAAGAGATTCTCGCTTCCTCTGGATACGAAAAGACGAAAAAAGTTATCAGTGCGGGGACTTCCACCCTCGACAAACAAGTCAGGCAGTTTTTTGATGATAACCCAGATCTGGAGGATAAATTAGTTCATAAAACGATCGAAACGGCCGGTGACATGACCTGGCTGGATTATTTCAAGCAGGAAATTAAATACGCCGACGCCGGTGATATCGACAAGAACCGCAATTATAAGTTTTCGCCGCTGAAAAGAGCATTTAAAAACTGGGACCTGGAAACCGTTAAAGTTAAGCCGGAATTGGCTTTCCGGAATAATCCTGAGCTCAATATCCATGATGCAAAACTGGCGTTTTACCGCAAATTAATTCAAAAGGTTTATCATGCCGGAATCGTCGAGCCGATGCCCCTGCAGGACTGGCACAATCTGAACGAGGATCTGGCAACGAAATTCGTAGATAAAATCCCGCTGCTGCCGGATCAGGAAACACCCGGCGACTGGCTGAAGCTTTTTCAAAATGGTCTCCCTTCCGCGTTGGAGCTGAATGAACTCAAAAATCAGTTCGAAGCGGCAGGAATTATATTCAATGAGGAATCAGTAAAAGCCTCATTCAAAAAATCTCCCGCAAATCCAAAACAAAAAAAGGAAAACAGAAAAATGACAGAACTCACATTGGATGATTACAAAAAAATGATGGGACGCCTCGGTAACAAAGGTATGCCGCGTCTGTCGCCGGATGAATGGAAGGATCTGACGTTGGATGAGGCCAAGGGGACGGTCCGGATGTATGACGAGCAACCCACCGACAAACAAATTGCCGTAATCACGGATATGATCGCGGAAAAAAGAGTGGATGGCAATAAAATCGACCTGGGCGAGATCACCAAAATGGAAGCAACCGCGATTATCGACAAAGCTCCCAAACTCGAAATCTCGACCGAAGCTCCGGCTAATCCGATGACGGATGATACCAAAAAAGAACTTCTGCGCCTGGTCAAACTGGAAAAAATCCCCTTCATTCCGCAGGCGCGGTTGAATGTCATGTCCGAGGAGGAAGGTCGCTTAAAAATCGATAATGTCCGAGCCCGGATGCCCGCCACAGAAAAGCAGGTAAACCTGATCAAATCGGAAATCCAAGCCGGCAACATCACTGTCAAGGACCTGGCGAAATTCATCAATTCCAAGACCATCGGCGATAAAGAAATCGATGGTTTGAATATGTTGAACGCCGGAAAAATCCTGGAGAACCGGCCCGCTACGGAAGCTCAAAGGGAACAGTTTGTTAAACTCTTTGCCGAGAAACGGCTTGAGCCTTTCGATATGCAAGGGCTGACCTCGGGGGAAGCCAGCAAACTCCTGGATAAAGTATTCAACACCAAGCGCGACCCCAATGGTCCGGCAAGCGAAAACCAGAAGAAAACATTGAGAGAACTTTCCGCGAACAAAGAAATCCCGGAGGTCAAGCCGGAGGAACTCGAAAAGATGACTTTTGAGCAGGCCACCAAGCGTTTGGAAGCGGCTCCGGCGACAAAAGACCAGAAAAGGGCAATTTCTCAGTTCGTCAATGAAGGCAAGCTGAATTATATCCCGACGGATGCCTTTATCAATCTGAATCGCGGCGAAGCCTCACAACTGGTACAGATCGGCAAAGGTGAAATTCCGCGCGAACAGCAGCCGGATTTCTCAAAACGCGAATATCCCGCCTCGAATTCCCAGATGAAAGCTCTGGAGGAATTGCGGGAAAAAGGCAAAATCCAGGAAATCCCGCAAAACATCACCAGCAAACAGGCCGATGCCATGATCAAAGATGCCAGCAACAGCGATCCGATCGGAACCAACCAGATTCGGATTTTGGAAAATAAAATCGCTCAGGGATTCCTTCCGCAGATGAGCGATGACGAAAAAAAGAATTTGAATCGCGGCGGCTTTCTGAATTTGATGGATCAGGCCAAAGAAAACGAAAAATCCAAAAGCCAGGAACAGAAACCACCTGCCATGGAAAAAGCGAAGTCAAAAGATAAAAACAAATCTCCGGCGATGAGCCGATAGGAAGAATCGCGGTGCAGGCCAAGCGGCCTGCCGTGGGAGTGCGAGGGCGGCGTCAGCCCTCGCATATTCCGCCATACTACATAATAATTTAACTACAGGTATTTATGAATAATAATGATGATGAGATAACTTTAAGAGATGCGGCGATAACCGCGGTGATTGCATCGCCGGACTCGAAAAAGAGAATTATCGAGCTATTGACGTCCTATCAGAATGACAGCCGGGCAAACGATATCGTCTACGGCATGATTTTTGAAATGGAAATTCTCCAGAAGGTACAGGAACAGGTTAAATTACAGAATCAACAACTGAATGAATCAATGCTGGTACGCCAGGAAAAACTACTGGAAGAACATCACGAAAAAATATTGGAAATCATCAATCGCCAGCAGATTATCAGCCGTTCCCAGTTCCGGCGAATGGTGTCGCTTCACCGAGAACGACTTCTGACCCGGCTGATTATAATCTGTGCCCTCGGGCTGCTGTCGCTCTTTGCAGGATTGGGGGTATTTTATGTCTATATTCTGGTGGTGCTCTAATGTCGATTCTTGATACTGAAATTATGAATTTCGAAGGCAATTCCTGGACTACACGCGATGCTTCGACCGGGCTGATTTGCTTCGGCATGACCGGCAGCGGCAAATCATCCGGTCCATTACGAAGTATCGCAATCCGCTTCCTTGAGCTCGGTTATGGGGGGATCGTTTTCTGCGCCAAACCCGATGAATGCGAAACCTGGGAAACCTATGCTAAAGAAACCAACCGAAGCAAAGATATCCTCAAATTAAGCAAAGAAACCTTCAGTTTTCTGGATTATGAATTTTCCCGCCCGGCAGAAGAAGGCGGCGGCCAGGTCGAAAACGTAGTCGCAATCTTCCTGGAGGTGGTAAAAATCACCAAAGACAAAAAATCAGGCGGTACCAACGATGAATATTGGCAAAATGCCATCAAACAGTTTCTGCGCAACACCATATCGTTACTGGTCTTAGCTCGCGAGCCGGTCACGCTGCCCAATATCAAAGCCGCCATCGATACGGCCCTGCGCTCCAATGAAATGGCCGAAAACCTCAAGGAATATTACCGCAAATTTGGAGATTTTTGTGAAACTGATTGCCTTAAGGTAAACCGGGAAACAGAGGAAGAATTTGATAACGCATTGAGAGAATTTGCGGAAAGCTACCGGCAGGAAAAAGGCGAAGCCTTGAACAAGCAAGTCATTGAAACCGCCCAACAGTATTGCAATAAATTGATGATGAAAAGCATTTTCTATGATAATATCCATTGCCCGGATTTTGAGCTCGCGCAAAACTATTTCATGATCGAGTTTCCGCAACTCGACGAACGTACCCGGAGCAACACCATTTCCTCGTTCACAGTATTGGCCGACAGTATGCTTCGAGGTGAGTTCCTGCGCTGCTTCGGCTCGGATTCAAGTTCACTGGTCATGGAGGACATGTATCGGAAAGGCAAAATTTTAATCGTGGACCAAGACGTTAAACGTCACGGAATGGTCGGCCAAATGACTGCCGCGATCATAAAACTGTGTTTCGAAAAAATGATCGAGCGCCGTGAGGACATCACCGATTCGAATGCGCTACCGGTGTTCCTGTGGGGTGACGAATGCCAATTCTTTGCCTTGGATTATGACCAGAAATTCCAAACCACGGCCCGTTCCAGCCGGACGTTGACTGTCTACGCCACCCAAAATCTCGATAATCTCTACGACGGCTACGGCAAGGAAAAAGCCAACTCCCTGATCGGCAATCTCGGCACGAAAATCTTCTGTCAGAACGGCGATCATACCACCAATAAATGGGCTGCGGACTCTGTCGGCCAAGAAGTACTCCGTCGCCACAGCCAGAACATCGGCGACAGCAAATCCGGCTCTATGAAAGGCGATTACAACAAATCCGATAATTATTCCGAAGGCTGGTCCGAGCAGAAAGATTACAAGGTCGATATTGTCAATTTCACCACACTCCAGACTGGTGGCCCGCGAGGTCAATGTAAGGTCGGTTACATTTTCTGGCAATCCGGCCGAGTCCTGAAAAATGGCGATGTCTATGTTCGCGGAGCTATCAATCAGAAATGCCGGAAAATGTGCGGCGCCCGCTTCGAGCGCCGTTGCCCTCCTGTCCCCAAAGCCGGGAGCAAAGACACCCCGAAGGGGCTCGGCATCTACTGGTACGATTACGCAAATCTGGCATTCTTTATCTTCTCACTATCCGTGACTGCATATGGAATCTACATGATTTTCTACGAAAAAGATCGTCTGTTGCTGGATATCCCGGAAGTCGGCATCATCACCGTGGCGACGATATTATTATGGTTCTCTGCGTTCGCACTGGATACATTCTGGGGCATCCTGAAAACTGTGGCAGAGCTACTCTGGTTCAAGCTTCGCAAGAAATACCGACCAAAATGCAAGGTCATCAACCGCGTCCCGCTGGTCGTTTTCACCTGGCTCTATCTGTTATTGGCTCTGATCCTGGTGGCATTAGCCCAGCAAAATATCTACGAGAGCAAACCATTCTTCCACTTGCTCGGCTTCGGAATTCTTGCCAGCCTCGCTCATCGCTTCCTGAAAAGCGCTGGCGGCCGCTCAATCCCGCTCGATTGATTTACGTGGAATTCGATGGCGCGTAGACTTCCCGAGTTCCACTTCTTCGTCGGTAAGACCAATGTATTGGCGAGTCAGTTCCTGGGTTCTCATTTCAAATTCACGTTGAAGATCGCGAATTGTCCATTTATCAATCGTTACCATGAAATATCCGTAAGTTTTGCGTAATGTCAGATTCCACACATGTGTTCCGTCTTCAATAATACCGCTGTCTTTGGCTGATTCTGAAAGAAAAGAACCGATGTAGGAAAGCGACCACGGCGCAATTTTATTGAGAGTCGGCTTTTCCGATTGAAATACATAAATATCATTCGGCTTGCTTTCGCGCAGTTTGGCTAGAATTTGGCTCGCTTTTTCCGAAAAAGGAATCTCTTTGGTTTTAATGATTAGGCTCGATTTTATCGTTATATACTGATATTTTTCCCCGTCCGATTCTTTGGTTTTTATGTCTTCCCACTTGAGATTCTGCAGAATTCCCGGCTGTAATCCAGTTCCTAACCCCAGAGTGAAATATGCCAGATGCTTGTAATTATATTTACCTTTTTTAACCAGGGAATTTATCTTGTTTTCCCATTTGATGACTTTCGTATAATCCTTAATCGGCGTTGCTATTTCTTTGGTTTTTGTCATGGTTATTTTTCCAGTTTAGATAAATAGTTTGATATTTTTTCAAGATTGAGCGGGAATGCCCGGGGTATGATTTTTTGTCACTCGGCGAAATATTTGCATACGGAATTGGATGATTGGCAATGAAATCCTGCCGTGACAAGCCGTGGGCTTTTCTTTCGCTGAGTCCGTTACGGATGTGAATGTGATAATACTCGTCATACTCCATTCCCCACTTTATGCAGTTTAAATAATGCGACTCGGTTTTACTGAAATATAAGCTCGATTGGGCTTCCGCATGATTGATCAGAATTTCACTGTCAGCCAGATGCATCGATGCTTTTTTCTGCTGCTCCGCCCAGGAGGCCGATAAATTGTAAAGTTTATACCAGAAGTCGTTTCCAATCTGCTTTGACAAAGTCTGTATTTTATGGATATACCCGGCAATCGTGATAAGTTGGTCATGGAGTTGCTCAGGACATTCGGGAAAATGATCGAATTCATTGATGAATGCCTTGGCCGCGGTTTCATCCTTCGGGAATTTTTTTTGCCGGTTCAATAGATAATATTTCCAGCAGGAATCATTCAGAAATAAAGACAATTTATAAAGATAATCATCAACGATTTCATCCTCGGATTTTCGTGGATGATAATGAAATATCGACTGCTGCACCATATAGGATGTCATATTGCATAGGCAACGGGCCAGGACGGTCAGCGGGGCATCAAACTCGGTATCCGCAGCGACAAATACATTTACCGCCTGGATATTGATGATCGCCGGTGACTGGTATTTTATATTCGCCGGTATCTCCTGCTGTTTTTCGTTCTCGCTTTGCATATTGCCGGAATCCGCTCTTCTATTAAAACAAAATAAGGCTCATATATAATATACATGAGCCTTTCGTCTTGTCCAGTGATTTTTAATTTTTATTGGATCAATTAAAATTCCGAATTTTACAGTTTTCAATGAAATCGCAAATACTATCCTCCGGGATAAGCACGGTTTTTGGGCTGATTATCAGTTTTTTCAGCTTCCCTTCACGCACCCACACATGGATGGTTTTAGTGGTAGTACGGAAGATTTTAGCCGTTTCCTGCAACGTGAACAACAGTGGAATACGGATACTGTTCTCCGTAATCAATTCTTTGATCTCCTTGAGTTCGTTTACTTCTGTTTCCGCCAATAATCCGCATTCCGTAAACGGGGCGGATAACTTTATTACCTTATCGATCGTTTCTTTATATGCCATAGTATGTTTCTCCATTTTTTCACTGGAAAGCTATTATACAATGAGCACAAATGAAAAGCAATGATTTTATCGGATCGCCAAGTGTAAGTCATAGGAGATTTACACTTCTTTTTTATGATCACGAATTAACGCATGGCGCTGAATCCTGCTTGTCGCCAAAACTCACATTTCCCGTTGAAGGATTGATAATTGTGAATTGCTCTATTCCGGCCATGATCCGCTGCAGGATGTCTTCCGGTGATTGTCGTATGACATTCATGATCCTTTCGCGCAGTTCGTCTTCCTTGTTTTCCGTATCCGGAGTCAGCCATAATCTACCGGCAAGTCCTCGCATCAACGCCAATCCCTGCATCCTGGCCTCTTTGTCGGCATGGCTCTGGTAATGGCGGGTCATCGACTGGGTCATATGCCCGACGATGCTCTGCACCACCGGCAAAGGTACTCCGCGCATCCCCGCATAATAACAGAAACAATGCCGCAGCGAGTGAAAATCCTTGACGCTCTGTTTTCGCTTTCTGCCGGGAACGTCCTTATTGGTTGTTATACCCAGTGAATGCAGATATCCCAATATCCTGTTCGTCAGTCTGTTCTGATAATCCAGGTACATTGTGGCCGCTTCCGGCAGAATATATTCTTCCTGCCCGGATATTTTATACTGCTTGGCCAAATATACGCTCAATTCGTAATCGATCGGCACTTTCACCAGTGTCTTAGTTTTCCGGGTAACACGGATGATTTCCCGTCCGTAGAAGTCCTGCTTTTTCAAGGATGAATCGAATTTTTCGATTTCGCTCCAACGCAATGTCGCTACATCGCCCTCGCGCAAGCCAGTATACAAACCGATGGTAAACAGCCCTTCCATCAACGGCGGCGGGTCGGCAAATATCTTCTGCAGCTCTTCTTCCGAAAATATTTCTCTTTCCACTGGCTCCAGTTTCAGCGGGATAATATGGAAAAACGGGTTGTCCTCAATGGCATACCCCAAATCCGGCGCCAGGAACGTAAACACCGCCTTGCAGGTTGACTGATAACGGTTCAAAGTGGTATTGCTGAGCGTTCCGCCGAACTCATAATCCTTGAATTTCTTCCGCTTCCGGCAACTTTCTGCAGAATAAGAAATGATCCGCTTCCAACGTCCGTGCTGCCGGATATGGGAAATATAAGCCTCCGCATGAGTCCTAGTTACTTCATCCAGACCGGATATTTGATAATTATCCTGCAGGAAACCAACAAAATCTACCCAATATCTGCGAGTAACTTTTAAGACTCTTGACCTGGCTATCCGTTTGTGGGGCTTCTGCAGAGAAATATCAAAAGCATCTTCCAACGGAATCGTCAAACGCGCCTTCAATTTTTTCAGCTTTGCCTTTTCAGCCAACAGCTCTTCCTTGGTTTCAATATCCTTCAACTTATAATATCGGTCAAGAAACTTCCTGGCGACCGTTTCCGCCTGCCGCTCATTGGTCACTTTTTCGCCCTTTTCGTCGCGAAGGATCATCGCCTTGCGCTTCTTGTCCCTATCCGTATATTGCAGATAAAAAACACCTTTATCCTTATAGACCCGTCCCGAACGATTCGGACGCCGTTTTATTTGCTGTTTTGACATAACTCATCACCTCCGTTTTGAATTCATTGTCACTCATGCCATCGGGTGACAATGAATTCAATGGTTCTTTTTAGAAAGAAGTGTAAGTCTCCGATGACTTACACTCACGCTCATGCAAGTGAAAATTGAAATTTCTCCCGAAGCAAGTAGATAACAAAAGCCCTTTCGCCGAAAACTCTCCCCAAAAAAACGGCTCCCCGCCGTTCCTCCTCAAGCCCTCCTCAAAAGATAACCATTCCCAAAACAGTTATCCATGACAAGGCATCCCAAACCCAATCCACAAGAATATATTTCCGCAAAAAAGTGTAAATCTCCGATGACTTACACTTCCATTTTTCAAATTTCGGACTATATTCTTAACAAATGAATAAATTATACGACAGACAAAACAAATGATCTGGAAAAAAGTAATAATTTCGTCCCAAACGGATTCAGCAATCCGCCAATGAAACCTTCAAAACCCAGCTTGCAGTTTCTTGCAGTTTCTGCATCCTAACACAGAAAAACAATCCCATCCCGAGGCTAACAAAGCCAAACAATCCCAATCCACCCAACTTTCAAATTCCACACTACAAACATTCATATTACTCTAATATCAAACAACTTGCACAAACAAACCGCAAGTCACATGACAGTGATGATCGCGATCACCACGAGGAGTTCAATGAGGGTGAAATTTTTCTTTTTCATAGTAGCCGCCTCCTTATTGGTTTAATTTTCTTTTAACATTTCCAGCATTATGGGTTTCATGGCTTCGGCCCACATTTCGTAGCCGCGCTCGGTCAGGTGCAGAAAGTCGTTCATGATTTCCGGCGAAATCGTTTTGTCGGGATTGAGCAGTTTGTCGCCGAAATAGAAATAACGGATGGTTTTGCCGTTGTCCATTTTTGCGATGATGGCATTGATTTCTTCAGCTTCGGTACGATAATCGTTAGGCTCTTTGCCGCGCGGCAGAACTCCGACCAGCAGGATTTTGGCGTTCGGGCGCATCTGATTGATCAATTTGACGATGGCTTCGATACCACCGGCGATTTCCGTGGCGGTATGAGTTTTCATGTTGTTGGTGCCGATCAGCAGCACAAATAGTTTCGGCTGTTGTTTTTCCGGCAGAATGCCGTTCTGCAATAGCCAGATCACGTTACCGGTCCGGTAGCCGCTGACGCCGAAATTACCGATATTCATATCGTTGAAATACTCCGCCCAGGCCTTGCGACCGCGTCTGTTGTGCGACCAGCCGTGGGTAATGGAGTCCCCGATGAAATAAATATCGAACTTCTGGTCTTTCCGGTTTGCCGATTTCACCAGATATTCATACCGGACCTTGGCTTTTTCATCGCCGCGTTCGTAAGCCTCGTCGGCCGGACGCTTTTTCGGGGCTTCCTGAGCCATAATTCCAAAGCCGAACCCGAGTAACAACAGCAATAATATCTTTCTCATAATAATTCCCTTTATGTTATTTTGATAATTTATCAGCTTCGATCAGAGCCAGCGCCAACTGCGCCTGAAAACAATAATTTTGCCAGCGCCGGACAAAAAAATCTCTCGAATTGGCGATAAATGTCCAGGCGCAATTTCCGCCGATGCCGCCGCGCCAGCTCATTTTCAGGAGTGCCGCAGTGGCTTTTTCGATCATTTTTATATATTTTTCTTTCGACAGCATTCCGAGGTTGACCAACCGGCCATAGACGGTGACAAAGCAGATGGCGCTGGAGCTTTCCTCCGCGGAATCCGGCATGTCCAGAATCGTCCGCCACAAGCCGCACTCCAACTGATTGGCCGGCAAACCATCGCCGATCCGGTCGATGAGACCGACGATCTCGTCGCGATACTCCGGCGGCAGATCGGGGCACAACCTCAAAATTTGGTCCAGACCCCACAGCGCATGGGCCAGGCCCCGGCCCCATTTGGCCGGAAACGGCTTACCGTCGAGGCTGTGGTAGAACAGCAGATTGTCTTTCGGATCGAAGTGAGTGCTGCCAATATGGCGGACCAGGCGCATGGCATGGTCCAGATACCGGTGATCGCCGCTGTACATCGCCGCCACCGCAAAAAGCGGCCCGTGAAAATGCAGCAGATCGTTATATACCGGGGCCCGCCGCAAATTGGTATAAGCTTCAATCAACAGTTTTCCGCTCCGGCGGCCGATGGGATCGTCGGCGAAACCGGCTCCGGCGATGATGCCCTCCGTGGTACGCGGGCGTCGTTCCAGAATGTCGTCGACAACCTTGAGCATGGCGTCGGCAAAGCGGCGGTCTCCGGTCAGTTCATAATGCCGCCGGGCGTAACACCATACGCTCAAAGGTTCATAGGACGGCGGAAGCCGGTCGATATCCTGTCCGCTGTACAGCTCGGTCAAAACTTTTGCCAGAACGCCGCCTTCGCCCGAATTGAACCGGGAGTTCTCGATAGCCTCGAGCGCCCGCAGATTGTGGAGGGTGAATTCGGTGAAACTGAGATTGCCCCGCAGGGCTTTGCGGCAGCGCTGCTCGATAAGCCCGATAACCGTTTCCGGATTTTGAGAACGCATTTGCACCCAATCGCCGAACAGTCCGGCGGACGCGATGGCGGTATTGATGAACAATTCCGCTTCAATATTGATGCCGCCGCGATGATTGTGCTCGTAGCGGTCGAAAACATAAATGTAATTTTCCCGGGCGTAATTTTCCAGCAGGTCGAGCTGAGTGGCGGTAAGTTTTTCCACGCTGCCGGAATCAAGCAGCAACAGGCGGCTTTTCAGTAACTCCTCCGAGAATTCCTCCGGCAGTCGATTTTCCGCGAAGCCGGTGAAATCAAGATGATTCTCCAGCAGGCGGTCCACGACGGCCAGGTTGATCTGATCGTCCTGGTTGGTCGATATCAGCAATGCTACGGGAGGAGTGTATGCTTGATCCGGCATGTTGAAACCTTATTAATTATTTTTTGTATTCATAATTTTTCAAAATGGCGTCATTTTTCCAGCCTTCCAGCAGATCAAGTTCCGCCAGAGTTTTGCCGTCGGTAAATTCCAGCCGCAATGTCGTTTCATTCAGCCGGAACACCCGGTATATCCGCCCGTCTTTCAGCTTGTAACGGGCAATGTCGCCGGCTTCCCAGTCCGATACGTTCATGATCCGCGGTGATTCTGCGGCCATAAAGCGTCCCAAGGCCACCAGACCTTGATCCAACGGAGAGAGCTCCTTGTCGAAGTCGTAAACTCCGCCGTTGTGCGGCATTACGTCATGCACCAGACTATACCAGATCGACAGGGCTTTGGAAAGAGGTTTGCCGCCGGGATACGCGCCGAGGTGCGGATAGCTCTGGATATACGGAGCGATCACCATGTTGTCGATGGAGGGTTCGCCCAGATCAGTGGCTTTGGCCAACAGTTTTTTGGCTGCATCCGGACGGAATTCGCGTTTTTTGGCGGCTTCCTCGGCGGCTTTTTTGTCTTCCAGAGCGCGTTCTTTCAACAGTTTTTCCCATTCTTCCGCATCCTGAAGCGCCAATAATTCTTCACCGGCCAGGCTGCTGCCGCGTTCCAGAGCTTCGGCGCGGCGCTTCGCCGAGGTGTCCCGGCTGTTCTGCGCGAAATCCACATATTTCATGAAGCCTTCGAAAGGCGTCACTTCCGTAGCGATCGCCACGTGTTCGAAACCGTTGGCGTCCAGTGTTTCCCGCAATAATTTATAAAATTCACGTTGTCCCTGCATCTGGTTCATGCCGTACAATTCTCCGCGCAGATCCACCCAGATATTGGGTACATCCAGGTGAATTGCGTCGGCGTTGCTGGCGCGCACCGCGCTCAAAAGATTGCCCACCATCAGATAACGGAATCCTTCGTGCGCCGGATTCATGGTTACCCAGTCCATGTGGCGGTCCAGTCCCTTGCGCTCGTCCCAACTGGAACCGGAAAGCTTGTTCAGTTGGACGAACGGAATATTGCGCAGCGCGCAGTATGCGACGCCGTCCACATCGCCGGGCTTGATGGCGACATCTTTCTTGATCTTATTTTTCACCCGGTACGCATTCTCGAGATAACGCTTCCAGAACGTGGTCTGTCGGTGCATCAGATGGTTGTGACAATGCAGCATCATCTTGAAACCTTTTTTCTTGGCGTAACCGATGATGTGCGAATAGTACGGATCGATATTGGCATTCGGAAACATCATATCCATGCCGTCCTGACGCCAGTCGGTGATATAGAACATAGTCTTGGACGGCTCTACTGTTTGAGCCAACTGGTCCAACCACTTTTTGTGATATTCCAGACTTTCCGCCCACTTATCGCCGAGATAATCCTGTTGGGGCTGGCGATATCCCGGCGCCGGCAGCGGTCCCCGGGCAAAGGCGTTCACGTAAACGAAAGAGATATCCTTGGCCCAGCGGGTGGGACGTTCTTCCAGGGGCTTGAGGTCGTATGCTTTGACGATATAATCCTGATACAGCTTTGCCGCGTTTTTCAGGGGACCGCTGTACTGGCGGATAATCCAGCGTCCGGATTCATATTGACTCTGCCACGGCGGCGGCATGATGCTGCGGTTGGAAATGATCAGGTGTTTGGCGTCCGGACGCTTGAACTCCATTGCCAGATGGTGTTTGAGCTCGGGATTGTCGAAATAGACCAGCAAACCGCCTTTCTTGCCCTCGATCACATAATACTGGTGGCGGATATGGGACGCCCCGGCCAGCATGGCGAGGCGCTTGCCAAAGAGATAGTCGTTGTTGATCATCGACTCAGGAAAGCCGTTGCCGGAGAGCCGGGCCGGAGCCAGGCCGCGCGGCCAGTTGATCGCCCGGATATTGTCATAAGGCACATGAAGGCCCCATTGGAGGGCATGAATTTCACCGCCGGGAAAATTCCCTTTCAACGAAATCGCCGTGCTGTTTTCGTCGTTGAGGACAAAATTATTCACAACTTCGGCTTTGCCGGGTTCCGCCGGTTTTTTCCAGTCAACCCACCAGCCGCCCGGAATATAGGGGGCGTCCGCCACGGCGTCTTTCAGTTCCGGGATCGGGACATCGAAGGTTTCGCCGGTTTCCAGATTGACCCATTGGGTCAGGAAGCCCTTTTCCATATTGGCTTTGAACTTCGGAGAACTGACCTCTGCGGCGGTCAGGTGAAATAACAACAACAGCGAGATCAGGGTATAAACAGTTTTCTTCATCGAAATCCCTCTTGTTCAGTTAAGGTTGATATTGATAAACTTACGCATTCTTTCGAAATCATCGCCGCCGGCGCTGAGGCGGGTCGGGTCCAGTCCCATTTCCAGCTCCGCCGTCAGAAACGGCACCAGCGCGGTCCAGCCGATAAACGGCTTGCGTCCGGTTCCGATCCCGCTCTCGGAGGTATAATATTCGGAGAAAGGCCCGCGGCAGAACAGCTTGCCCAACTTTCCGGCCAGTTCTTCGGCTTCGGCCCGGTAACCGTAATTGACCAGTCCGCGAATGACCAGATAATCCACCGGTACCCAGATATGGGCGCGCCAACTGCAGCAGCGGGTATTGTCCCCCGGATGAAAACCCTCGGTATAATGCGGATCGTCGGCGGCGATGACCGGAACCCCCCAGGGGCGGTTGAATTCTTTTTCATTTAGGTAATGTTCGAGCAGCGCCGCCGCCTGTTTTTTATCCGCGATATTGGCCCACATCGGGAAAAATGCCCCGATATATTTCTGCCGGATCGGTTCATTGGTGGTAATATTGAAATCGTAATAGATGCCGTCCGGTTCCGACCAGAGATATTTGTTGATGGCTTCCGCCTTGTTTTCTGCGGCGGTGCTGAAGTATTTTTCATCGGCGGACATACCCAACAATCCGCTGATGATCGCCATGGCCCGGCATTCGCGAACCAGATAACAATTCAGGTCGACGCCCTCGCAGAAAAGTTCATTTTCACCCCAGAAGCCGGCGCGTTCGCGCTGGTTGTCCATTCCGGTATGCTCCGATTCGTGCCATACGCTCAATCCGGAATTCCGCTTGTCCATCTTTACCAGCCAGAAATCAAGATACTTTTTCAGCTTATCATAATACCCGTTGCGCGTCAACCAGTCGAGATTATTTTCCTGCTGATGAACCAGCAGCAGAATCTGCGCGAGGAACGGCTTGATATGCACCTGGTGTTTGAAATAGCTCGCAGCGCCGGTTGGCGGAGCGGAACGGGCGATAAAACCGTCTTCGCGCTGCCGGTCCAGGAAAATCCGGACTCCGTTGATGGTGTAATCCGTGGGCCAGCCGCAGTATCCGAGGATCAACGCCTCGAAATATTGATCCCAGTCAAAGAGTGTCCCGCAGGGATAGCCGGTAAAAAAATATCGATGCTGCGGGTAATGATGAACTCCGCGGGGTAATAAACCGGTCAAAACCGGATAGAATTGTTTCAAAATCGCCAGGTCTGCCATTGCTTGATATCCTGTTTTGTTTATTATTCTGCTGATATTATTATATCTGGAACAATTTTATTTGCAATAGCAGTCTGTAAATATTCGAAATAAGTCTGCAATTATCCGGATTTTCGCTGGTTTATCTCTTGACATAAAAGAAATTCAAATTAATGTATAAATAATTTAAACGGAGTTTGGATTATGAAAATACAGCGAAATCTGATTGCCATTCGGCCGTTCATGAGCCCGGTACCTGATAACAAAGTAAACAAGCTGACTCAGCACCGGCATAACGGGATTTTTGAGCTCTTTTATTGTGCCAAGGGCAACGGCATTCAAATCGTCGAACAATGGCGGCAGCAGGTCTCCCCGGGCGAACTGATCGTGATTCCCCCCGGAGTTCCGCATGTGTTTGCCGGACAGGACGACGGCTGTTTCCCCGAGGTGTTGCATTTATCCCGCAACTATTTCAATACCAGTTCGATCGCGGATTCCGAGGCGCTGGCTATTCTGCATCATCTGCGTGGCTACGTGATCGATCATGGCTATCATATTCCGCTCAGTTACAAAAGAGCCTCACAATGCGGGGAGCTTATTGCCAGAATCTTCACGATTTCCAAAGAACTGCCGCCGGCGGTAGTTCTGCAGATCAAGTCCGCCATTTACGAACTGCTGCAAATATTCCTGGCCATTCCCGAAATCAATGAAGCCATGCGCAACGAAAGCGAGCGGGAGTTGCGTCATGACGAGAAAATTCAGCGCGTCTTGCTTTATCTGGAAAATCATTTTGCAGAGCCGGTCCACCTCGATGATATGCTCAAGCTGTCCGGCATGGGGCGGAGTTGTTTCTTCGAGCGCTTCAAGCAGGTAACCAAATTCCCATTCAGCCGCTACTTGAATCGCCTGAGGTTAAGGGCGGTGGCGGAATTGATTCAAAACGGCATACCGTCGGAGGAAGCCGCCAAGCGTTGCGGTTTTTTCAGCCGCAGCAATTATTACCAGCAGCGCAAAAATGAAAACCTCGCGGACTCGAAGTGACCGGACAATAACGGACATAGTCAATCCTTTTTCGGACTGCCGTTGCAATCCGTCTTCCGTTGTTTTATAATATCTTTAAAAACAGGATTTTGACCGATGAAATACATCCGGCTGATATTGATCTTTTTGGGGGCTGCCGCGCTTTCGGCGCTGGAAGTACCATATCTTCAAAATGAGCCCAAACTTGATGCTAAAGAAATTGCGCAGGAATGGCGGAAAACCGCAGTGATCCCGTTTCTGCTGCCGCCGGTTGATCGTTCCCATGCCGCTCAGGTGAAAGAATATCCCACGGAAGTCCGGGTGGGCTGGCGTCCGGAAGCTCTCTATGTCATGTTTCGCTGTCACGAAAAAAATATTGTCGCGGAAAAAAAAGACCGCGATGACACTGTCCATCATGACGACGCGGTTGAAGTGTTCATCGATGCGGTCGGCGATGCCCGCCAATACCTTGAAATCGGAGTCAATCCGCAAAATACCGTCCGGGACTTGCTCCATCTCTTAACCGCCGAACCGCGACTCCATCCAGCCGGCAGTTTCACCGCGGAATTTGTCGCGAAAGATCTGTGGCGGTTCGATGATTGGAACATCGACGGGCTGAAAACCTCAGTTCATGTTGCCGATGAGAACGGCAAAATCGTCTGGTATACTCAAATTGTCATTCCCGCCGCCGCCATCTGCCGGAGGCTCGGCAAAACCGAACTGGAACCGATGAGCATTCGGGCCCAATTCTGCCGTTTTGACCGGGATGTCCCCCGGAGCCGCGACCCCGAAGGCGTATTCAGCAGTTGGACTGCGATCCGCTACGGCATGCCGCAAAGCATGCCGCGCCACATGGGCACTCTCAAACTGATGCCCAATCCCCGCTGATGCTCCGGCAATTTTCAACTCCCTTATTTTGATCAGGAGCGATTGACCGCCAGGGCGGAATCTTTGAAATTGATGAACCTCACTTCATCGATTTTCGGCGTCAGGTCGCCGCTGTAGATGACAAAGCCGTCGGTGAATTTTGAAGAAAGTTTCCGCAACTTGATAATCCTGGCGGCAAATTCCTTATTCCAGGTCATGCCGCCTTTTATTTCCACCGGTACCAGTCGATCATGCGACTGACGAAACAGCAGATCAACTTCCGAACCGGCGGAATCACGGAAAAAGTAAAGTTCGGGATCAAGCCCGGCATTGAGACGTGTTTTCAAAATTTCAACTACCACCATGTTCTCGAATAATCCACCGAATAACGGATCTCTGGCGACCTGCGCCGGGTCGTGAATGCCGAGAAGCCAGGTGACAAGACCGACTTCGGTAAAATAAATTTTTTGATTTTTAATCAACCGTTTGCCGAAATTTTCATAATAACAAGGCAGCCTGAAAACAATGAAGCTCGCCTCCAATACGGAGAGCCATTCCGCGACCGTGGTCGACGATATTCCGACGTCGTTGGCCAATGAGCTTTGGTTCAATAATTGCCCGGTACGCCCGGCCAACAGTTTGATAAACGTTTCAAATGCGGTAATGTCTTTCAGGTTGATCATTTGCCTGACATCTTTGTCTATATAGGTGGCGAAGTAATCACTGTACAAGGTGTGGGGTTCGATGGTGTTGTTATATGCGCGGGGCATAAAACCTTTGAACAGATATTCATCGCGTTCCATTGAAATCCCAGTTTCGGCAAGTTCATGGATGGAAAGCGGCAACAAGCGCAGAAGCCCGGTGCGTCCAGCCAGTGACTGAGAGACGCCCGCGCTGAGTTGAGGCTGGTGACTGCCGGTCAGGAGGTATTGACCGTTTTTGCCGGATTCATCGGTTATCACCTGAATATAGCTTAAAAGTTGCGGCACCCGCTGGATTTCGTCAATGATAACCGGAGCCGGGTATGCCTGAAGAAAAGCATTGGCATCGGACTCCGCCATTCGGCGAATATCGGGTTTTTCCAGGCTGATATATTGAAAATGGGGAAAGGTCGTTCTGGCCAAGGTGGTTTTCCCGGACTGCCGAGGGCCGGTAATGGTCACGACCGGATAATTTTCCCACAGTCGCAAAAGTTGAGCTTGAATCGTTCGAGGTATCATACTGGCGCCTTTAGTAGTTCATAAAGAACAATATAATACGTTTTTTACAGATTTCAAGTTGAAGTTTGTAATTGTATGTCATGTTTTTGAGGCTTTAAAAAATAGAACTGCGAATAATTTTTGTTTGACCACTTGATTTTATTTTTGATTGGCTGTATAATGATGTGTAACTAAATTAAAATAAAAACAAGATACAAGTTAAAATGGCACGAGACAAGTTATATCGGCAAGTGGTCAATTTCCTTCGGGAACAGATCGACAATGGACAAATCAAGATCGGAGAGGCGATATATTCCGAGAATCTGCTCTGCGAAAAGCTGGGAGTTTCCCGGACTTCGGTGCGGCGCGCTATTCGCCAGATGGTGGAGGAAAATATTCTGGTCAGCCATCAGGGGAAGGGGACCTTCGTCAAGGGCGGCGTCACGCACAATGCCGTCTGCCTGGTCAATCATCACAGACGGCGCCTGATGTTCGATCCCACCGACCGTTATTACGCGGATATCATATTTTCGAGTGAAACCGCGTCACGGGACCGGGATTTTGACTTTCAGGTTTTTTCGCGGATTCTCGAATCTCCGGATGACGCGGTACAGAAACTGAGCAAACTCAAGGTGGACGGCCTGCTGATCGACGGGGCTTTTCAGGATTATTATGAGGATTTGAGTTTCTTTCGGCGAGTGTCGCAGAATCTGGTCTTGATCGAGGGGAACCCACTGGAAACCGATTTGCCGACGATTGTTCCGGAGTTGGCTCCGTGCTTTGAAATTCTGTTGAAAAACGCGGCGGCGCGGGGCGGCAAAATCGCCTGGCTCTCGCATGATCGCGGTGTGCAATCCTGTTGGTGGAACCATGAATTCACTCGGGCGGCGGAAAAGCTGAACCTGGATTACGAGTATTGTGATTATGGACAGAATATTACCAAAGACAACTTCCGGCATCTGAATCACGGAGGCCTGATGTTCAACGCGATCGAGAAATTCATGACTCCGGAAAACATCGGAGGAACTATTTTTTGCGCCAACGATTACGCGGCATTGCGGGTGGTTAATTTCCTGGCCCGCCGCGGTTACCGGGCGCCGGACGACTTCGCGGTATGCGGCTGCGGCGGAATCCTTTTTTCTCAGATTAACGAACCGGCGATAACCACCATCAAGATCGATACCGCCCGGATGGGGGAACTGGCGGCGGAGGAGTTGATCCGGCGATTGAACGGCGGAAACGGCGAAGCCCCGCGGCTGTCCGCCGGAATTTTGTGGCGCGAAACTTTAACAAAAACAAGGAGCGAGTGAGTATGAAGGATCGAATTTTTACGCTTATTGAGTTACTGGTAGTGATCGCAATTATTGCGATTTTAGCGGCGATGTTGTTGCCGGCGTTGAACAAAGCCCGCGACAAGGCTCGCGATTCCGGATGCAAAAATAATTTGAAGCAGTTGGGGCAGATGAATATGCTTTATCATAATTCCTATGATGATTATATGTTTCATTACCTGCCGCAAACCCGTATCTGGGTTCGACATGATTACGGCGAACTGTATCAGGCCGGGTTGCTGACCCGGGCGCTGGCGGACAAAGTTCTGGTGTGCCCGGCGGACCCCGAACCGTATGTGGCGTACTTGTCCAAATCCAGTTTCTACCGCAATGGTTATGTCCGGTACAAGAAGGTAACCGTGCTGAAAAGTCCCTCGACGCTGTCTCTGCATGGCGATACCGGCAGCGGATATGCTTCGGACAGCATTCCGGTCAGGATATCCGCCAGTACGGAAGCACCGCATTTACTGTACGGCCGCCGCCATAATTCTTCCATCAACTCCCTGTATGCCGATGGGCATGTCAGTACGTTGGAGGACATTTACAGTGTTGTCAACAGTGGTAAACCCTATAATATTTTTTGGAGTAATTATTGATGAGATCAATACTTTTATTATGCCTGTTGGCTTGTACATGTGCCGGAATGGAATTGAATGTTCGCCAGTGGCGGCCGCGTGGTGAGAATCTTTTTGCCGTCAGCGAGCATAAGGACGGCAAATTTCACCTGAAAGACGATTCGGACGGCAAGGAAGCCGGCATTTATCAATATCGTTTCAGCCCGGCGGAATTGAAAGAGGCGCTCGGGCGGCGGGTTCGGATGACGGCGTTGGTGACGCAGTTGGCGGCGGATAAGCCAAACGGCATTCAGATAGCTCTGTCGTGCAGAAAAAATGACGGTAAATATTTTACATTTTACGACGCCATACCGGAAGCCGGTGAGGCCGCCGGAGTGCGGGCGCTGGAAGTGACGCTGGATGTACCGGACGATGCGACTCAGTTGCTGGCGCAATTGGTTTGCACGGCAGGGGCGGGGAACCGGGGCGAGGCGATTTTCGAGAAGGTCGAAATCACGGTTTTGCCGCCGGGACCGGACGATACCGGAAATATCGCGATGCTTGAGCAGAAACCGGTAATCCTGAAATGGAGTGC
The DNA here is from genome assembly GCA_031548025.1 of Victivallaceae bacterium. Classification (GTDB taxonomy): domain Bacteria; phylum Verrucomicrobiota; class Lentisphaeria; order Victivallales; family Victivallaceae; genus UBA5239. The sequence continues at coordinate 22,250 of JAVBRM010000191.1, forward strand.
CGCCGGGGCCTCCGTCGAACGTGTAGCCGACGGTATCAGGATATCCGGGGCGGGAACTTTGGCGTTGAAAGCGGAGAAACCCCTGAATTTCAGCGGTTCATCGTCAGAACTGGGAGAATTGCTGTTGGAATACGAAACCGCGGAGGCTTTTAAAATCGACATCGTTTGCTGGGGACAACGCCATCAAACCATCACCGTTCCGAAAACCCAGTTTACCCGGTATCGTTTCAAGATCAGCCTGGACAAAATACTGCCGCCGCGCGATCTGGAAAATTTCAATGCCCTTGAAATCACCGTCACAGAGCCGTTTACCTTGAAAAAAGCGCAATTCCATAAACTGAATTATGCCGGGGAACAGAATAACCTGCTGCCGGACCCGAGTTTCGAGTCGGGGGCAGTGCTGCCGGCAAATTATCTTGGCGTTGGCGATTATCGTTTGGAAAAGAATGTCGATAAAGCAATGTTGGATGACCGCAAGGCCTATCACGGCAAGCGTTCGTTGCGTCTCGAACCGGGGGGTAGTTTCACGGTTTATTCCCGCGACCGCAATGCCAAAGGAAGCGTGTTTTCAACCTATGCCACGGGACCGGGCAAACTGGAAATCCAGTACCAGAGTATGCAGTTTGCCATTCACGGGTCGAACTCCGCCGTTATTCACAAACAGGAGTTTGAATTGACGGATGAATGGCGGCGGGTGCATGTCGCCGCGCCGGAATTTACGGAAAGGATCAACGGTTTTATCGGCCACGCGGTAATTCGCAACACCGGTTCCGCTCCGGTCTGGATTGATGCTATGCAATTGGAAAACCGGAGAATAAATCCCAGCGCATTCAAGCCGGAGCGTTCATTCGCTATGGTGATTGGTGCGGATTCGTTCAAACCGTTGAGCTTGGAACGTTATCAGGGCTTGAAAATTCCGGAGCAGAAACAGACCGGGAGCGTATCCTTGCAAGCGATTAATTTCACCAACAAGGACCTGGCGTCATCGGTGATTCGCGGCGGAGTGCCTTTCGCGGACGGAGTACTTTTCGATACGGACGGGGTTGAGTTGCGCGACCGGGACGGCCAAGTGATTTCCGCTCAGTTCAGCGCATTGGCGAGGCGCCCGAAAAACGGCAGCATTATTTCTTTGTGTACCGATTTTCAGCTCGACCTGAAAGCCGGAGAGAGAAAAGACCTGACGCTCCATTATGGAGTCAAAACAGCCGCCGCCGGTAAGGCGCTGGCGGTACAAAGCGGCGACAAGATCGTCATCGATACCGGAGTCAAAAAATTCACGCTCACCCTCGGAGCCGATAGTTTATTTGAGGGGAACGACTGTTTCTTCGCGGTCAAAACGCCCGACGGCAAGATTCATCGCGGCATTCCGGAAATCGTCAAGGTGGAGGAAAACGGCCCCTTGAGCTGTACGGTATTTCTGCGCGGCAAAGCTATGCTGGCGTATGAGTTGAGAATCACAGCCTATCGCGGTAAACCATACTTGAAAATCGATTGTTCATTTGAGCGTAATTTTAAGGACAAGAGCCCATTGCTGGAAACGGTCAGCGCGATTTATTTCCGGCTGCCGGGCGGCGAAAATTATCGAGTGGACGGCTTTTCGGGGAAGGGGGACGCGGCATTTATCCAACGCTATGCCCGGGTAGGCGAGGGCGGATTTGAGATCCTGACCAAAGAAAAGATCGTGGCGGGACGGCTCTCCGGCAAGGCAACGGCGGGCTCGACGACGGTGTCGGTGCATGAGCTGGCGGAGCTGGCCCCTCGCGGGTTTGGGTTTGAGAACGGCGCTTTGAATCTTTATCTCTGGCCGGATATCGGGGTTGCTTCGCTGGATGTGACCTCGGGGCTCTCCGGGACCATGAGCTTTCTTTATGCTTCGGAAGCGGTGGAATTGCCCGAATTCGACGGAGTTTTGCTGCAGGCCGATCCGCAATATGTGGCCGGGACTGGAGTCTATGACCGTTTCCTGACGGCGGATGAGTCCCGCAAACTTTTTCCGCGTATTTCCAATGCGCTTGACAGTGCCATGGAATCGGTTGAGCGCCATACCGCGGTGAATGGTTTTTACAGTTTCGGCGATTATGGGGACTTCGGCAACCGGAATTATTTCGCCAACCACGAAACGGACGGCGTTCGCGATCTGTGGATGGATTATTTTCGGATCGGCAGTTGGGAGGCTTTTAAACAGGCGGCGGCCCACAGCCGTCACCAGCGCGACGTGGATGTCTGCCATGTTGATTACGGAGCCGCCGCCAACATGACCCATTCGGCCTGGACCAACCAGAGCTATCATTTCCATACCGGGCATTATTGGATGGGCGGCGTGATCTGGCATTACCTGTTGACCGGCGACCGCCGTTCGCTGGATACGGCGATTTCCTCGGCGGCGCTGGCGATTGCCAAGGCCGGTATCAAATACAAAGGCGGCCGGGAACGCCACCGGATGCTGATGCACCTGGCCGATCTTTACGAATTGTCCGGCAATCCGGCAATCCGGGACGCGTTCGAACTGCAATACAATTGGAACGGCATATCCGAGCCCTCCGGTTATTACGGGGCGATAGCCCACGACGCGCTGTTGAAGATGTACAAGGTGACCGGCGAGAAAAAATACATGGAACGCCTGAAAGAAGAGGCCCCAAAATTCCGTCAGGCCAACAACGTGAATTTCCCGCCGATGCCCGAAAACCTCAGCGCTCCGCCGACGATCGACGGCTCTGCCCAAGGCGGGCGCGATGCCGCCAAAGTCGCAATCGGAGGACATCTGGCGTTTTTGTTCAATGATCCCAAATACATCAGCTACCTGAACCGGGGGAATCGCGACCCTCTGATCTGGCTGTTGCTGTCGCCGAATATCGCTAATCACGGCCTGATGCATTTTCTGCCCGGCCTGGCGGCGATGAAACAGTTTGGTATTCAGGAAAACAGCGAAATTCCGTACCATTATCATTTCATCAACCGTTTTGCCTGAAGGTTGCGTTTCGGGGACTACAGTCCGTTTGTCTTCGAGCTGACTCCGGATGCGAAGGGCATGGCGGTCATGCATTTGTATCGTATCCGCGGATTCCGCTACTGGATCATCACCCGGCAGAGTGATATTATCCGGGCTGAATTCAGCGACAGCACCGGCAAAGTGTTGCGCGAGGTCGTGGTGAACAGCAACCTGCCTTCGGAATATTGCAAGGCCGAAGTGAAATCGCCGGACGGCAAGCCGGTTACGGTCAAGGTGGATTTCCAGAATGACTGCTGGGGCGGCGTGGCGGCGGATACCCCGCTCAAGCTGTCCGCCGACCGCTGGTTTGGGGCTCGAAACAGCGATTCCGCCCCCGTCGGCATTTGGCTGAAAGCCCCGAAAGCCGGCTCCCTGGCCATCGAATGGCGCTGGCGACGCGGCACCAATATCGAGGCCGGCAACGGGCTGGGCGTGCAATTGGAAAATGCCGAGGGAAAATGCATCGCCCGCGCCAATTATACCATCCCGGCGTTTTATGAAAGCGACGATGAAACTTGCCGCTACTCCATGAAACTGGAAATTCCGCCGGAATACCGCGGCCGGAAAATCCGGATGTTCATATCCGATCCCAAATGGATATCATGGCGCATTCACGGGCTGGATTACCCATGGCTGGGCAACCGGGAGAGCGATCTCTGAAATAATTCAGTCAGCGGACTTCGGTGATATTCTGGCCGAAGTCGTGCCAGGTGGCGGCGGCGTCGCGGAGAATGGTGATTCCGGCGGGACGCAGACTGCGCATTTCGCCGCTGAGGCCGGAAGCCAGCGCGCTTACCGCGGGATTGTGGCCGACAATCATCAGGATTGAAATATCCTCGCTGTTGTGTTGAATTGTGCGCAGCAGCTCGTAGTCATCGATATGATAGAGTTGTTTTTCCAGGATTATCTGCGTTTCCGGCACTCCGAGGACCCCGGCGGTCCGGTTGGCGGTCTGGGCCGCCCGCGCGGCGGCGCTGGACAGAATCAATTGCGGTATGGCTTGCCGCCGCCGCAATTCCATGGCCGCTTCGTTGACGGCTTCGTATCCTTCCGGAGTCAGTTTCCGCTCATAATCGGTTTTGGCCCAATTCTCCGCATTGCCATGACGCATGATGATTAAAGTTTTCAATGTTCTTCCCCCTTTGCGAATATCTCAAAATATATCTGATTGTGCTTGCTCAATGCCTCCGCCAGAGCGGCGGTGTCGCGTTTTTTGACCGCGTTCAGGATCGCACGGTGGTCGCGGTTGCTGGCGGTACGCGATTTGACGGTATGAATGGACTGGCTGCGGCTCTTGTAATCAAAGAAAAAATCGATAATCAGCGGAATCATGCTGTCGAGAATGGGATTGTTGGCCCCCTTCAACATCTGAGTGTGAAACTGGCAGTCCAGCTCGAGTTTTTCGGTATCGTCGTCGCAGGTCTCCCGGCGGCGGCAAAGCTCCGCGAGGATATTGATCTGATCCTTGGTGATATTGGCAGTGATGAGGGGAGCGGCTCCGACCTCCAGCAGCACCCGGATTTCGACCAGCTTCGGCAGAATGTCCGTACTGGCCGCCAAAAAGGGCAAGTACCCGCTGAAGGGACTTTCCGGAACCAGCGAAGCGATGTAGGAACCGGTTTTGGTCCGGCTTTTCAGAATGCCCAGAGTCCGGTAATGGCGAAGCGCCTCCCGCAGAATATTGCGGCTGATGCCGAGCGTGGCCGCAAGTTCGGTCTCGCCCGGCATCGGGTCCCCGGACTTGAGTTTATTCTGCAGAATATAATCGCGGATGGCATTGACCGCGTATTCAAGCGTTGATTTCTTTTCTTTCATAATAAAGGTATTATAATCCGGCTCCAATATTTTAACAACCCCTGAAAGTAAAAATGTTGAAAAAACAGGAATCTAATTTGGAAAAGTTTAGTTTCGCGATTATATTATTTGTAGTACAAATAGAAATGCTTTAGAGGTTGAATATGCTTAAAACTTTGGTCCGTCCTTCGATGATTTTCATACCGTTTATCCTGGGGTTGCTGTTTCCGGGGGCGCATCAGCTTAGCTGGCTGATCCGGTGGCTGTTGATCGGAATGTTGTACCTGGTCTGCCTGTCGCTTGAGCCCCGACAGCTGAAACCACAGCCGCAGCATTGGAAACTGTTGATTTGCAATATCCTGATGGGATTGATTCCGTTTGGTGTTCTGCGGCTGTTGGGATGGCCGGAGTTGGCGCTGGCGGCGTTTTTCATCGGCCTGGCGCCCACGGCGAATTCAGCTCCGGTGATTATGAGTTTTCTGAACGGCAGGCCGGGCTTTGTCGTGACCTCGTTTGTGGTGACCAATCTGGGGATTTCGGCGGCGCTGCTGGTGTTGTTGCCGCTGGTTACCGGCAACGCCTCGCTGGTATTTGTCGGCAATGTGATTAAAATATTGCTGTTGGTGATCGCTCTGCCGGCAGGAGCCGCGGCCCTGACCCGGTGGATTTACCCGGCGGCGAAGCAGTGGAAGGCCAAGTGCCGCAATGTCTCGTTTGCCGCCTGGTCGCTGATGCTGTTCATCATTGCCGCCGACGCCGGGTATTTTTTCCGCCACAACCCGGATGTTTCCAAGGTTCTGGTATTGGAGATCGCGGTATTGTCGCTGGTGCTCTGCGTCGTTAACTTCATCGTCGGCGGTTTGCTGGGGGGGAGGCGGCTGGCCCGCGAATGCAGTCAGGCGCTGGGGCAAAAAAATACTTCATTCATCATCTTTATCGCGATAACTTTCGCCAATCCGCTGGTCGCATTGGGGCCGGTGTTTTATGTCCTGTGGCACAATAGTTGGAATGCGTTGCAGATGTTCCGCTACGACCGTAGAAATTACGCGAAAATGCGTCGTCGCGACTTGTCAACCTGAGCGTGCCAGAACCAGTTTGAGAATTTCCCAGCATTTGCGGACCGATTCGATATTGACGCGTTCGCCGGGGGCGTGAACCCCTTCGATATCCGGACCGAATGAAACGATATCCAGATTGCGGTTCAGCGCGCCGATAATGCCGCACTCGAGCCCGGCGTGAAGCGCGGTGACTTCGAGCTCCTGTCCCAGAATTTCCTGGGCGGCTTCTTGAAAAGCGAGCACCAGTCTGGACTCGGGACGAGGCTCCCAGCCCGGATACGTGTTGCTGATATGGGGAACCGCACCGAATTTTTCGAAAAGAGCGGCGATCCCGGAGGTGATCTGACTGCGCTTGGAATCATTGTTGCTGCGCTGGGAAGTGGTGATTCGGACAATGTCCGGGGCGGTGCTGATCCCGGCCAGATTGTTGGACGAACCGACCAGCCCGGGAATGCAATCGCTCATTTCGAGAACTCCATGCGGGCAAGCCTCAATTGCGGCCAGCAGCCGCGTCTGAAATTCTCCGGCGAATACTTTCTTGGCGCAAGGATGATTTTCCAGTTGGAAAAATATTTCCGGTTCATTGGTCGCGTATTGCTCACGCAATTCCTGATGATACGCCTCGGCCAGGGCCAGCAAAGCGTCCTTGTCGTTGCCGGAAACGGTGATTACCGCCGATGCGTCGCGGGGAATGACATTGTCCCGGTTGCCGCCCTGAATGGTGGAAATCCGGATATGGAATTTGGCCGCATCCTGCAGGAAACGGTTCAGTAGTTTAATGGCGTTGCCGCGGTCAAGGTGAATATCCGCGCCCGAGTGCCCGCCGATCAAGCCGCCTATGGTGGCTTTGAGGGTGAATTGATCCGGAGGCGGAAATTCCCAGCTCGGCACAAAAGTGAAACCGACCCGGGCGCCGCCGGCGCAACCGATATAAATTTTGCGGAGTTCTTCCGAATCCAGATTGATCATCATATGTGGGTATTCCACCCATTCCGGCGAGAGAGCGAAAGCGCCGTTCAGACCGGTTTCTTCCTGAACTGTGAAGATCACCCGCAGCGGGATATGGTTGTAACTGTCGTCCAGCAGGGCCGCCATGGCCAGTGCGATACCGATGCCGTTGTCGGCGCCGAGGGTGGCGCACTCCGAAATAACCCAGCCGTCTTTGATTACCGCCGGGATGCGGTCGGTGTCGAAGTTGAACTCGGTACCGGCTTTGACCTGGGGAACCATATCCATGTGTGCTTGAAGGATCACCGTCCGGCAACCGGTCCAGCCGAGCGAAGCCGGCTTGGAAATCATCAGATTGCCGCATTTATCGACTTTGCAATGCAAGCCGGCGCGTTCGGCAATATGTCGTAAATATTCCCGTACTCCGGCCTCATTGCCGGAAGAATGCGGAATATCGCACAGCGCCGCAAATATTTTCCAGACACACTGCGGTTCCTGTCTGGCGATCTGTTCATTCATATCAATGGCCCCATTATCTTTTTGGAACATGTTAAATTATATCATTTCTTTGTGATTTTGTCAAATCGTAAACCGCTGAAACTCTTGAAAGTTCGTGTTTACCGGCATATATTGGAGAGCTTTAACACCGGAGGTATCATGAAAGCGAGATGGCTGGGCATAAACGGATTTGAATTTGACTTGAACGGACGGACGATTTTACTCGATCCATGCGTCACCCGTGGAGACTCGGTGGTGATGAGTTCGCCCGAGTTGATTCGGCGTCATATCCGGGGCGGCGACGATATTTTCGTGGGACATGCGCACTGGGACCATATCGTTGATGTGCCTGGGATTGCGGCGAAAACCGGAGGCCGTATTTATGGTTCGAAAACCGCGCTGAACATCTGCCGTGCCTACGCCACGCCGGAGAGCCAGTTGTGCGAAATCCATTACGGCGACCATATCCAGTGCGATGGTTACTCGGTGGAGGTCATCAAATCCGAGCACAAAATGCCATATACCCAGAAATTTTACGATGAAATTCCCACCCGGCTGGCCGAGCACGGTGATTTCCGCTGCGGCGAGATATTCAATTTGCTGTTTCATTTTCCCGGACAGGACGTGCTGTGCGTCGGCTCCGCCAATCTCGATGAAGAAACCTGTATGGGCCTGAAAGCGGATACGCTTTTCTGTGGGGTCAGCTCATGGCAACCGGGATTTCCCGAGCTGGTGGCGCGCTGTTTGACCTTCAAGAAATTCATACCGACGCATCACGATAAATTCACGTTGCCGCTGACGGAGTTCGTCATCCGCGATCATTTCGAAACCTTCCGCGCGGAGTTCGATCAATTGAGAAGCGGCGTCGAATACTTCCAGCCGGAAGTGCTGGTGTCGTTCGAATTATAAAGAATCGAGTTCGATGCCGAACATGTCGCCGAGGTTGTCCGTTTCCAGTGTGGCGGGAGCGGATAACTCCCCGGCCCAGTCGCCTTTCAACAATTCCTGCTGGTTGACGCCGCGCAGAAGGAAAAGCAGCTCAGGGTGTTTGTCCAGCCGGGAACCTACGCCGTAAAAGACCGCCACCTGGTGTTTGCAGAGATCCGCCCAATCATCCTGGCAATCGCAACTCGAATCGATTTCACAATGCAGTGGAAACAGACCATCTTCGGGATCACAGAGAATTGCAATGATTTCAGATGACAGTTTACCTTGGAGCAAGTCGATGAGCGAGGAAATCCTGCCGGTGCATTTGTTGCGGATTATCTCCCATTTGGGCCGGGGCAACGGAGCGATGGCGATACTTACTGTGTAAAGTTCCGAGCCCAGAACCCGAGCCTGGATCAGTCCATCGCTGATTTTCAGGTCCAGCACCGCACCCTGGTGCAGATAAGAACGGCCCTGCGGCAGACGGCTGGCGTAGGCGCGGAATAATTCAACATGGGCACACCAGGCTTTTCCCCAAAAAGTATTGGCGATGTTGCGTCCCTTGAGGGTTAGCGGTTCGCTGTCCTCAATTTGAGCGGCTTTGGCGGCATTGCGTTTTTTGCGCGCAGCGGCATTCATAGGCCGTGAGTATTCATCAAAATCATCGTATCTCATTCGTTGGGCTCCTGAACAATGGAATTTACATCCAGAGCCACGAAATTCAAGAGTTCCTCGTTGCTCATATCGGTTAATAATTTTTCCGCGCCTTCGCCGAGGAGATTTTCCGCCAGGTCGCGCTTGCTGAGGATCAGATCGTGAATGCGCTCCTCGATGGTTCCTTTGCAGACGAACTTGTGGACCAACACGTTACGGTGCTGGCCGATCCGGTAAGCCCGGTCGGTGGCCTGGTTTTCCACCGCCGGATTCCACCAGCGGTCGAAGTGCACCACATGATTGGCGGCGGTGAGATTCAAGCCGACCCCGGCGGCCTTCAACGACAGGACAAAATATGGAGGCCCGTCCGGCGACTGGAATTGCTCGACCAGTTTCGGGCGTTCTTTGATCGGAGTTCCGCCATGCAGAATCAACCCGGGCCGCCCGAAAATACCGGTCAAGAAATCATCAAGCGGCGCTGTCATTTCCCGGAATTGGGTGAAAATCAACATCTTATCCTGGCGCGAGGCGATCTCGGCGGCGATCTCCCCCAGACGCTTGAACTTACCGCCGTGCTGCGGATTGTAATCGCCGTTGCCGCTGAACTGAGCCGGATGATTGCAGATTTGTTTGAAGATCATCAGGTACTTGAAAACCAGGCCGCGGCGCTCTTTTTCATCGAGCTCTTTCAAGTCGCGGGCAAGGGTTTCGACGGCTTTGCGGTAAAGCAGCATTTGCGGACGGGCGAGGCCGCAATAGACGTTCAGCTCGCTTTTGTCGGGTAGGTCGCGGATGATGCTGCGGTCGGTTTTGAGGCGGCGCAGGATATACGGGCGGGTCAGTTGCCGCAACGGAGCGTAATTGACGCCCTCCGCGTTGTCTTTCATCTCCTTGATCGTTTCGCCGTATTCGCGGAGGTTTCCGAGCAAGCCGGGTAGGACAAAATCGAAGATGCTCCAGAGGTCGGTCAGATTGTTTTCCACCGGAGTCCCGGTCAGGGCCAGCCGTCGCGAACTGTGCAACGAACGCACCGCGCGGCTCTGCTGGGAAAGCGGGTTTTTCAGCGCCTGTGCTTCGTCGGCGATTACGGCGGTCCACTGGATTTTTTTCAGGACGGCTTGAGTTTTGACCATGCCGTAAGTTGTCGCTACGACATCGAATTGCGAGAGAAATATTTCCGGCTCGTCAATCAACATCTCTTTTTCGTCCGGCAGCAGTGCGGAGGAGTGAATAATCTTGAACCGCAGCCACGGCGTGAACCGCGCTGCTTCATTTTCCCAGTTCCGGAGCAACGACGCGGGCAGCACCAGCAATACCGGCAAGCGGCGGGTATCGCCGCGCCCCTGCCACAGCGAAATCAGCGCCAGCAGTTGCAAAGTCTTGCCCAATCCCATATCGTCGGCCAGGCAGCCGCCCAGTCCCAGCTCGGTGATCCGCCAGAGAAAACGCACCCCGTCCAACTGATACGGCCGGAGAATCCGGTCCAAGCACTGTGGCAACGGGGGCAGGGGAATATCGCCGGGGGATTGCAAGTCGTTCAGCAACATCTGCAACTGGTCGCCGGCGTGAATGTTGCAGTAGGTTTTGTAAAACTCCGGAATATAAAACGACTCGCCTTTACGCGGTGTCCGCGAAAGCATTTTTAAGGAATCCATGAAGGAAATTCCGAGCAGCATCGCGTCCTGGGCCTCCTGCCAGATATTCATCAATCCGGCAATTTTTTCGCTGTCGGCTTCGATCCATTCGCCCTTTAATTTCACCAGTCCGTCGTGGGAAGCCAGGACCATAGCCAGCTCCTCCGGCGTTAATTGCTGACCGTTCACGCAGACCGAGGCCGAGCAGCGCATCATGGCATTGATGCCGACTTTCTGGCCCTCGGCGACATCGACATTGATGGACAGGGCAGCGCGGGCTGGTTTTGAGCTTTTCCAGATATTGGCAATCCGCACGATGATCCCGGCCTCCTCGAAAAGCGGAATATCGTGGAGAAAATTGTAAGCTTCGCGGGCGCTCCAGGCCTGCGGCGTGTAAATCCGCCGCGATTCCAGCAGTTCCTTGAGAAAACCGCTGCCCTCCGAAGCTTGTTGAACCGGCTTCAATACGCTCAACAGAGCGTTGCGGTTGTCGGCATACGCTTTCAGCGCCTCGCCGAGCGGCAGGTGCTTGGGCCGGTCTCCGGCAGTGAGCTTGTGGATAAAGGTCGCGAGAAACGCGAAAGGGCGCTCGCCGCTCTGATCCTGTTTGTTCTCCGCCAGATGAAAACTGACCTTGCCGACCTGGCCCCACGCCGGGTTCAGCGCCCGGACCCACTCGGCGCGGCTGCCGGTAAATTTCTCAAGCTCCTCCTGTACCGTCTTTGCCAAGTTCTGCCAAAGAGGCAGTAAGCTCAAATACTCGCCCCCGAACATCGGCGGGGCCTCCATCTGACGAAATTCCAATCCGGCAGGTTGCAAAGAGGCCACCGGTTCCGATTCCGGCAAATGGCAAAGCGAAAAGATGAAATCCCGCCCGAATTCGCCGAAATAGCGAAACGGCGGTGGAGCGCCATGCAGCAGATTGCGGCGCAGCAGACTCAGGATACCCTTTCCGGGCCCGGCCTCAAAAGCCTCGCGCAGCAACTCTCCATGTGGGCTTTCCAGAGCATCGGCCTGCTCGGAAGGATAAATAAACGGGAATCCGGTCGGCCGGATTCCCAGAGCGATTTTCATTTCAATAGCCTTTTTGTTGGCTATAAAATATCACAAACTCACTCGTTGCGCAAGTTTTTCATCGGAAAAAACTACTTTGAGAACTTTAACTCCAAAGAGTGTAACATCATCCCAGTCGATGTTTCCCAAGCGGAACCCCATACCGCCGGGCATATCGAAGTCCAGATTCTCTCCCGTACGCAAGTCGCTTATGCGGAACGGTTCACAGCCATTGGTGAAAAATTCGGTACAGGAGTCCGGCGCTTCGGTGACCAGAATATAGCAGACATTCGGATGATTCAGCGGGACCGTTACGGAACAAAAACCGTCTCCGTGAAAGCTGCCGGGAGGTATCGGGGAGAATTTGCCGCCGGTGGTATTGTAAACCGCCTCGGCTCCCCAGCTCATAAACTGCGACACTTTTTCGAGCATCGGCATATATTTGTCTTCGAGCGTTCCGTCAAGCCGCACCGGGATTCCCAAGGTGAAATTCCATTGGCCGCGTTGCCCGAGGCTTGAGATCATCTGGCGCAGCAGAAAATTCGGATCGTCGAGATACGGTTTTTCTTTCGCCTCGATGGAGGCTTTGTGTTTGCCCGGATCTTTCCAATACCACCAGCTTCCACAATTCGGAATATCTTCATTGAAATCATCGGGAGGTACGCCGATCCCATAATGATTTACGGTCATCAAACCGGAAGGACGGTTGTACGGAGGTTCCGGGGCCGAGGCCAGAAATTCGGTAACGCTGTAATCCGCATCCGCAAGCGGGATAAAGGTTGAACTGTTGACCGCGATGATAGCCTCAGGAAAAACCTTGCGGATGAGCGCCGGAAAATCCAGAAAAGGCGACGTGAAACCGCAATCGAGCCAGAATCCGCCGATCTTGGATTTATCATAACGCTCTCCCATTTCCTTGATCAAACGCCCATAGAGCTCCCGTGCCTCTTCCTGGGTGCGGATTCCATCCAGATACGGCCCGCCTTCCAGATTTTTCGGTTCGCAGATCATGGAGAGATAAAACAT
>JAVBRM010000179.1:0-39810 GCA_031548025.1 Victivallaceae bacterium
AACCAAATGGAGTTTGACTTCTAACCGTCTAAGCTCGGCAGAGACCATATCTGACAACACGGGGTTTCCGAAATCCGGAAACCTCACGCTCAAACCTTGCCAAAAAACAGCCGTTTCAAAAAGTTATGGGATATCTGTGAATAATATTTATTTGTTTCACCGTATTCAAATTTATTTTGATTATTCGAATTCTTTACATGAAATCGAATTACTCCATCTTCTTTTATCCAAAGAATTTCCTTTGTTTCATCGGAATAATATTCTCCTTTGGGAATGACTTCGCTAAAACAACCGGATATTGATAACAAGGTTACTAATTCAATGAGAATTACAAAGTATTTCATCTTTTTACCTCAAACAATATGTAGGAGAATGTCCTCAATTATTAGATGGTCTTCCTGTTCTATCATAAACACGACTCCTGCCAATACCGGAAAACAAATCGGATTTTATAATGCTGAAATTATTCCAACTCCCGTGCGAATGGAATCGACTCTGCGGCGCCGGGCCTGCCGACGCAGACCGAGGCGGCCAGACAGGCGGTCTCCAAGGCTGTTTTCAGTCCCCTGCCCTGCAGAACCGCATTCAGGAAATAACCGATAAAGGTATCTCCGGCGGCGGTAGTATCCACCGCCTTGACCTTCGGCGAAGGCACATGCAGTCCGGGGGCATAGGCACCATCCGCTCCGGCGGTAACCACGGTTACAGTTCGCGGATAACGCCCGGCAAGTACCGCGATCATTTTTTCGGGTTCGTCGACGCCGCTCAACCCTTTGCCCTCGATTTCATTCAGAAAAAGATAATCGACCAGCTCCAGCGGCAAACTGTCATCCTGAGCGTACGGTGCGAAATTGAATGCGATCTTCATGCCGGCCTCATGCGCCAGCCGCATCGCCAACACCAATTGGTTGGTTTCGTTCTGCAGCAGCAGAATATCGCCGGATTCACCGGACTTCATGACCCTCGCCACATATTCTTCGCTCAGATTGCGATTGGCTCCCGGATACAAGACAATCGAGTTGTCTCCTTGCGGGCTGACCAGAACAATCGCATGGCCGGTAGCGACATCTCCACATTCCAGCAAACCGGTATCCACGCCGGATGCTCCCAGATTCCGCCGAAGCGCTTCGCCATCGGCCCCGATCTGCCCGGCATGAAACACCCGGGCTCCCGCCCTGGCCGCGGCGATCGACTGATTGCCGCCCTTGCCGCCGCAGCCGACCCGGTAACTGCGCGAAGTCATGGTTTCGCCCATTTCCAGTTGATGCGGCAATTCGTAAACGTGATCCAAGTTCAGCGATCCCAAACAAATAATTTTCGCCATGCGTTTTTCCTCCTCAATTTTTAGAATAACTAATATCACCATATCCCGCATATTGCAATATTTCGACGAAAAAATTAAAAACCATTTTACAAGCGGAAAAAGCAGCTTATATTAGGCACAGGAGAATTTGAAGGAGTATTTTTATGAAACAAACAAGAAAAGTAATTAAAGCAGTTAAAGGAATTCCAACCGAGGATGGCGCGGGGGTCAAGTTACAGCGGGTCCTCGGACATCACGATGTCTGGGATTTCGATCCGTTTCTGATGTTGGACGCGTTCGATTCCAGGGACCCGCAGGATTATATTGCCGGTTTTCCCTGGCACCCGCATCGCGGCATTGAAACGGTGACCTATCTGATTTCCGGTCGTATCGAACATGGCGACAGCCTCGGCAACCACGGTACAATCGCCGATGGCGACACGCAATGGATGACCGCCGGAGGCGGCATTATCCACCAGGAAATGCCTCAGGCGTCCGAACGTATGCTCGGGGCTCAACTCTGGATCAATCTGCCGCGCGAGCATAAAATGACTCAACCGGCCTATCATGACATTCCGGCGGCATCAGTGGCCAAGGTTTCCGATGAAAACGCAACCGTTGCTGTGATTTCCGGCAACTATGAAGGCGAAAGCGCTCAAATGCAGGGTAATTTCGTCAAAACCACATATTTGGACGTCGATTTGAACCCCGGCAAACAATGGGAAATTGCCGTTCCTTCAGAGAATACGGTTTTCATTTATATTATTCTGGGTTCAGTTTTCATTGACAATGTTCTCTATGAAAACCGCCAGGCCATTCTTTTCGGTCCCGGTAACGCGGTTTCGCTTGCCGCCGGTGACCGGGGCGCACGCTTTCTGTTTCTATCCGCCAAGCCGCTCAAAGAGCCGATCGCCTGGGGCGGCCCGATTGTCATGAATACCAACAGCGAACTAGAAGAAGCCTTCCGCCAATTGGACGACGGAACTTTTACCAAGCAAAAGAATCAATAATCCCCTTTCGGAGAATTGAAAGGAAGCCTGAGCACAACGCAATTAATATAAAAATATCTATTTATTTTCTAAAATCCAAATATTCATTTTTCTAAAAATATTCGTATTTATAGAATTTTTTGTAATAAACCTGCTTGACAAATGAACTGGCGAGGACTAATTTAATTGTTGAATCAAGCAATAATGGAATCTGCCTATGAACATGTGTTGCACCCGCAACAACAGAAAAACAGTAGATTTCACCAAAGACAGATTTACCGCAACTAGTTTACACCTCGGAATAATTTCAACTTCGTATCATTTTCAACCTGCAAGCAGAATTGTACCCGGCAGCCTGTCGGATTGGAATCAGCCCAAAGATTACGAAGGTTCCGAGGTTGATTTGAATCCGTTGAAAACCTTTGATAGTCCGCTATCGGCGGTTCCGACCGGTTCTCAGCAAGCCTCTTTTCAGGGGATTTTTTCCGGGAAGCCGAGCGATACAAAGATCCTTCAAAGCTTCATGGAAAAAATTCCCTCGAAAATTCAACTTGCTTTTGGGCTGATTCCAGTCCGGCAGACTGCCGGCCACCGCCTTTTCCAGACTCCATTCGCGGCGATCAATACTTGCGTTTCAGCCAAATCAACAAAACCACAGGAAAAAACAAATGGGACGAAAGTCAAAACATCGTGAAGTGACGGTAACCATAATTGAAAACATTAAAAATGGCACCTATCCGCCGGGCAGCACCATCCCGACTCTGGACGAAATGGTCGAAGCATATCAATTGAGCAGGATGACTGTTCAAAAGGCCCTCAATACTCTGAAAGCCAAAGGATTTATCAGTTCCTGCCGCGGCAAGCGTTCAAGAGTAATAGCCAGAACTCCCGCCGATCATAACCATCACAATGTTGTTAAAAAACACATTTGTATTTTAAGCCACTTTGATGTCGATACCGGAGATTCATTAACGACGCCGCTTCAGATCGTCAACAGTCTATTAACGAATTTATCCTCTGTCGGCAATTATATTTCCTGCTTGCAATACACGAAAAATCTTGATTTACATGTGGAGTCGAACGATGCTTACATTATGGTCGATATGCTTGGATATCGTTCACAATGCAAGGATCTTCTCAAGCAAACCGGCAAACCGTATGTCGTCATTGAATGTTTAAAATCAAACGGTATGGAGCCAAACCATATTCACCTGGCTTATAGCACCGCCTTTATGAGGTTGGTAAACTATTTCCTCCACCGGAAAATGAAATCATTCGTTTTTGTTACCGTCGATGCGAAGACCGTCGCTAAATTCCAGGATCAGAAAGATTTCGATGAGACCACCGAGCGGATGATCGAAAACTTCCTCAAACCATTCATCGACAGCCTTGAATTTCACGGACACGGTTCCGACAATCTGAAAGTCCTTTACGCCAATTACAAATCGGAAACTTCTGTTCAACTCACCCAGGATCTTCTGAGAGGAAATATCGAAAAAGGAGTTGTCTTTATGGTTATTTCCGAAAACAGTGCGCTGGGAGTCTATCAGACCCTTACGGAAAACGGCTGGAAATATGAAGAGGATTTCCTGATTATTGTTTTCGATCCGATCAAGCGGTTGTTGAAACTCATTCCCAATATCCTGTTTCTGAAGATCAATCAGGAGGATCTCTCCCGCAACGTCATAAAGTCTTTGAATTATCAGTTCAGAAATAATGTTTCGAGCTGTCCCGGCGATATCGTGGAAGCGGCGTTTTATTCATCCGGTGATCTGTTAAGTTTAAGAGAATAGAAATTCAAGTAAGGAAATCTCCAGGGGGGAGAAATTTCCGACCTGAAAACACCAACGAATCCGGTGGATATGATTAAACCCAAACACAACTTGCCAATTGTTCCTCAAAGGAAATATAGTTGCAATCCACATAACTGCTGTATGGAACACTGTTTTTCCCCTCAAGTGCATCGAGCGCGATCTTGGCGCCGCAAATCCCCATTTCTCTCAATGAAAATGTACTTAAAAACAGCGTTTTAAACGGATAAGTCTTGCTGCGTCCGCTGAATGTCGCCGGTTGTACCCATTTCAACATTTCAATCGTTTCCACGGAGGAAAATGTATCGACATGAAGTTCCTCGATATTGCACACTTTTGTCAACGCATATCGGCAACTTGGAAGATTCAATAAATAACTGGCCCATAAGCCATCGATCCCCCTCAAGGCTGCGAGCTCATCTTCCGTTGCCGGAACTCCGGTATTCACCCACTTGATCCGATATGGCGAAACACCGTTTTCCACCAGAGTATTATAGTAACCGCTGATCACCATTTCTCCCCGCAATGTAGTAAAACGGGTATTCAGGATACCAAATCTCCTGCAACCGTTCCCAAGTTGCCGCAGCGCAGCTCTTTTGCCGATCTCGAATTCCGGAACCCTGACTTGAAACATCTGCGGAATTTCCACGCCGCCCAGCAAGGCCACAACCGGAGGCGGCTTGGGATATTGCTGCAAACATGTGAGCAAAGCCTCCTTGTTGGACGTTCCACGCGCATAAAAACACGGATAAAAGATAATAGCGTCCATACCCTGATAAATCATTCTATCCAAGGCTTCCGCCTCGGTCTGATTTTGCTCTCCACAGGTATAAATGGTCAAAGTTTTTTTACGCGGAGTCAACAGGGAAGCCACCGCATCGACCAGGGCCCCGGAAATGAGTTTAAATGAATCGCCGCCGGCAATAAAGCCGATATTGTTACTCTCCCTGGCCTGCATAGCCTTGGCATAGTAATTCGGCTTGAAACCTTCCTTACGGGCCCGTTCCTGTATCTTGCGGTAAAGCTCATCGCTTAAACCGGACTCTTTCTGGCTGAAATTCAATGCCCGCGACACGGAAGACGCAGAAACACCGCAAAGAGCCGCAAACTGACGTATATTCATAAATCATTCCAATAAGTTCGCAAATTCTCACAATTAAATATTATAATAAAATCCCAATTTTGTCAAACCCCAGTCATAAAATAAATGACAAATATTTCTCGATTTCTTATTTGAACACAACCATAACAACATGTACATTACAGCAATGCAGTAATTATTTTTTGTATATTTTTGGAGTATAGTTATGCGAAAATGTTGCATTTTTTGCAACAAGTCCCAAACACCGCATATCTTAAAATATCACAATTTCGCAACTAGTTGCGACCTGAAAATTCTCTCTTTTTTCATCGAAAAAATTTCCGCCTTTTATTTACTTATATCCATACCATATTTTTTCTGCCAGGATCATATTTCCATGAAAAACCCATTTCGGCAAAAATCTCTTTCGCCAATACATACAAATAATTATTTATCCGAATCATCACAAGATTAACAAAGAAGGAAGAATATCATAATGGCATCACGCTTATTAACCGGAATACTTATCTGTATATTATTTTGTACAGTAAGTTATGCCGACAGCAATATGCTGGACAATGTCAAGCGCATCCTGCTGGTCGACTCATACAGTTCCGCAGATATCTGGACCAATGAAATCGCCAACGAATTCAAAGAATATCTGAATCGGAAAGACGTACTGGGTTTTTACGAAAGTTATGAATTCGGAGTCCGTTTTCAGAAAGATATCAAACCGGCGGAAAACGATATCAAAGCCCTGCAGGCCAAGCTGTCGCTTACCCGCTATGACCTGATCGTTCTGATGGAAAACCCCATAGTCCAGTTGTTTCTTGACGGAACCTTGAAAGTCGACGAGAATACCCCGGTACTCATCATGTCTTATACCAGCAGGGAACCGCTCAAAAATGCAATTCCTACCGGCATGAATGCAACCGGTATCCAGATCTTGCCGAACTTACAAGACAACATAAATCTGGCCAAACAACTGAGATCGTCTACCAAAAAAAACGTCTACATCATTGAGGCCTCAGGAACAAGGTCAGGGTATCTGGAAGATCTTCCCGAAGCAGAGGCAGAGCAACTTTCGATAATCAGCGGCGCCGAAAAAACGACCGACGAAATGCTGGCAACAGTCACCTCGCTTCCGGGAAATACGTTACTGTTGTATAATTCCTGGAGCTCGGTAGTTGAAGAAAAATCGGTCAATCACTACCATATTCTCAAGCAATTGAAGCAAACTTTTCCCGGTTTGGTATTCGGCAAATACAGCTCTTATATTCCGTACGGCAGCGCCGGCGGTTGGGTCATCGATTCCAAAATCCACGGCCAAACGGCCGGAAAAATCGCTTACCGGATCTTCCAGGGAGAACAAGCATCAAGCATCCCGATCCAGTTGGCAACGCCGGTACTCACCCTGGATTACCGGGAATTGAAAAGGCTGAACATCGATATGGCGCAAATACCACACGAAGCGCTGCTCCTGAATCAACCGCCGGATTTCATTTCCCAATACCGTTATGAACTCGCCGGAACGTTCCTGTTACTGATAATCGTTTTCGCTTTTTATGCCACCGCTACTTCCTATCGGCACTACGCTCAGCGCAAAATCAAACTCATGTTCAGAAATCTGCCGTTGCGGATTTTTGTTTCCGACCAATCCGGGAAAATGTTCTTCTCTCATTATCCGGATATGGAAAAATCAGACCGCAAGCTGGAGCATGTCGAGCAGCTGCCGCCTCAGGCTCGCCAAATCATTCAAAAAGGCCTGAAGGAAGCACTCAACGGCAAAGAGGACGTCGAATATACTTACGAACTCTGGGGGCAGTACCGGAATGTCAAATTTTTTCTGCTCCCCGCTCACAATCCTTTTAAGCGCAATGCCGTCATGTGGACTTCTTCCGACATCACCGAGCTGTACAGCGCGCATCGGGAAACGGCGCGCATGGCAGAACGTTTCCGGTTGACTCTGGAGTCCATTGGCGACGGCGTCATCACCACCGATCCCGACCAGAACATTACCCTGATCAATCCGGTTGCCGCCAAGCTTACCGGTTTCGGCTGCGAAGAAGCTATAGGCAAAAATATGGCCGAGGCATTTAAAATCATCAGCTATATTGACGGCAAACCCGTCGAATCGCCGCTCACCAAAGCAATCCGGGAAAATCGGATCGTCGAGCTGGCCAATCATACCGACCTGATTTCCAGAAACGGCGATCGTCGTCATATTGCCGACAGCGCCGCGCCCATTTGTGACAGCGACGGCACCTGCCTCGGTGGCGTACTGGTATTCCGCGACGTTACCAAGGAATATAACCAGCGGGATCTGCTCCGCAAAAACGATCTCATTCTGAAAAAAATCATCGAAATCGGCCAATTCGCCTATTTCACCATGCAAGAGGACTTTACCGTCATCCTATCCGGCACGGACAATATCTTCTGGCCGGTTGAAAACGGCAAGGCCAAGCAGGGCCGGGAGTGGGTTTCCGATGAATTCATCGAGGAATTCGAACGCGAATGGACCAGATTATTCAAGAGAGAAATCTCCAAACTCGATCTGATTTACTCCACCAAAGGACCGGAGGGAAAACGTTTCTTTGAAATGCGTGTCGAAGAATCGGTCAACGAAATCAATGGACACCGGGAATTCTGCGGCATCATCCAGGAAATCACCCAAGCTCGCGAAAGCGAATGCCGCAATATGGATAACCTGAAAATGATGGAGAGCATCCTCGATTGTCTCCCCGGCGCTTTTTTCGTCAAAAATGCCAATGACGATTTGCGTTACTTACGCTGCAATCGGAATTTTTTCCAGATGACCGGATTTTCCCCCTCCTGTATCATCGGCAAAACCGACAGCGAAATCTTTTCGTTTGAAACAAAATCAGCGGAAAAATTCAGAGAAGGCGATCTGAAAGTATTGCGTGGCGAACCTTATGATTCCGTGGAAATATTCAAAAACGCTTCCGGAAAACAATTCATTGTCCGTGCCATCAAAAGTACAGTCACCTGTTCCGACGGTACCCAGCTGCTGATCGGCATAATCATCAATATCTCGCGCCAACACCAGCTTGAACAGGCACAGAAAGAAAATATCCGGATGCTGAACAACTATATCAACAATGAACGGATCATCAACCAGTCGCTCGCCCGGATTACCGTGGAAAACGATTTCAGTACCGCAATCCATGAAATACTGGGAATCATCGGGGAAAATGCCGATGCCGATCGTTGCTATATACGCCAATATGATAAGAATTATTCTCATACCCAAAATGATTACTCATGGTCCCGGGATGGCGTTCAATTCAGCTTGCCGGCGGATCTCGAAATGACTGAATTCCTCACTTTGCGCAATCGGCTGCTGAACCATGAGGATGTCATTATTGCAGATACCGATAATCCGCCGCCGGGACTGGAAAAGGAAGCGGAATTCCTGTCAAGCAATAATGTCCGTTCGACCCTGACCAGCGGTATCTGGGTCGATAATCGCCTTTATGGGTTCGTCGGCATGAACTTTGTCCGCAACAAAAAAGATTTCTCCGATTGCGAAATACATACCGTACGCAGCATCGCCAACCTCTTCTGCCTGGCCCGCGAACGTAAACTCCAGATCGAAAAAATCGCCGATACCGAGTCCCTCCAACGCCAGATCATCGACAATATCTCGATACCGATCATCATCACCGATACCGATTTCAATATCGTCATGGCCAACCCGGAAACCATCTCCGACTATGAACCCAATTCCGGTACGCTCATCGGGAAAAAATGCTATGACACAATCTGCGGCTATGGCTCACCGCCCGAATGGTGTCCAAGCTATGAAACCCTCCGCACCCGGAAAATGTGCAGCAACGAAGTATCCTTCAACAATCTCAGGGTTATTTCCACCTCTCAGCCTATTTTCAACCGACAGCAAGAGGTCATATATCTACTGAACTCCAGAATGGATATCACCGAGCTTTTTAACCAGAAGCAGGACCTGAAAATCGCCATGGAAAAGGCCCTGGCCGCCGACCGCGCCAAAAGCTATTTCCTGGCCACCGTCAGCCATGAACTGCGCACCCCGCTGAATGCCGTTATCGGCTTCAGCGAACTGCTCCAGAGCGACGACATCTCCGCCAGTGAATGCCGCGAGTATCTGAAATCAATCAACTTCGCCGGTATCGCTCTTCTGAATTTAATCAACGATGTCCTGAATCTCTCACGACTCGAAGCAGACCAGGAGATCATGACCTACCAGGAAACCGATGTCACCGACCTGATCGAGAATACCGCCAAAATACTCCGCCAGAAAGCCCTTGAAAAAAATCTGCGCCTACAGGTCGAATTGAGCTCCCTCCCGGATATCGCCTGGATTGATCACCTGCGTCTCCGCCAGATTATCATCAATCTGCTCGGCAATGCCATCAAATTCACTGAAGCCGGCGAAGTTTCATTGGAAGCCGATTTTATCTGCGGAACCGAAGATTCCGGCCAATTGACGCTCCGCGTTTCCGATACCGGCATCGGCATCTCGCAGGAGAACATCGATAAAATATTCGACCCGTTTGTTCGCGATGAAAACGTCCGCGGACAAAAGGTCTACGAAGGCACCGGACTCGGATTGGCCATCTGCAGCCGGTTGCTCCGGAAAATGGGAGGAAGCATCCAAGCGGAAAGTCAACCCGGAAAAGGCAGCACATTCACCGTTCAACTCTATGACGTCAAATACCAGAAAAACAAGCCAAAACCGGAACTTCTCCCGCAGATTCCCGTCGAATCCAAACAGGAACCCTGTACCTACTGCGCCCTGCTGGTCGACGACGTCGTCATGAACTTGAAAGTCCTCGAGGCCCTGCTGAAAAAAGTCAATATCGTGACTTTCTCCGCCACTTCCGGAGCCCAGGCCCTGGAAATATTGCAGAATAACCCACAAATCAACTTGATCATGACCGACCTATGGATGCCGGAAATGGATGGGGCAGACCTGGCCCGCCGAATCAGACAGAAACGCGGCTCCGAGATCCCGATCATCGCGGTCACCGCCGATTCCCAGGCCAAAGTCAATCCCGACAAGGTTTTCGACGACATTCTGCTGAAACCGATAACCCGCCAAAACCTGCAGGAGGCCTTCGACCGCACCATGCCGAATCAGATCATATAAAAAAGTAACATATTTGTTCGAACTCCGACTTGAAAAAACGAAAAAACGAGCGATTTTATATATTCAATTCACTTTACCGGAGAGATGGTCGAGTGGTTTAAGGCAGCGGTCTTGAAAACCGCCGAGCCGCAAGGCTCCGTGGGTTCAAATCCCACTCTCTCCGCCATTCATTATAAATGAGTTACAAAGTTTAAAACTCAATAAAAAGGTCTCTTTGATATAAAATTCATTCCCCCGTTTATCCCCCGTTTTTGTAAAAAGCGTGGAGGAGAAAGTAACCATTTTAGAGATTGGGGAATGATTGAAATACCAAACTTTGACTCCTCTGAAAAACACCTACCGGAAGATGGCTGTCTGTTGATTGGAGGTGGCTGATTTATTCGCTTAATCTTTGAAAAGCTGTTCTAAGAATCCTTTGGTCAGGAACTCCACGTAGTATGTCAGGGTTTCGATGCAATCATTCCAATAGTGGATATCCCTTTCCTGAAATACGATGTTGGCGGCGTGGGTTATTTCATGCGTGAGTGTGGCGTGGGATTTCGGATTCATCGGTGAGAACTCGGGGAGCCATATCAGAATACCGCCGCATCCGAAGAAAAAGGTATATCCGTTCGATTCTTTGATCTCATCGGGGTTCTGGCCGAACTTCACAACGTATTGTTTAAGCTCATCCAGACT
Organism: Victivallaceae bacterium; assembly: GCA_031548025.1. GTDB lineage: Bacteria > Verrucomicrobiota > Lentisphaeria > Victivallales > Victivallaceae > UBA5239. The sequence goes on from JAVBRM010000179.1 coordinate 11,009, forward strand.
GCCGAGCATCAGGCGAATTTCAACGCGATATACCTTGTCGAATATTTTGTACAGTTTCATATTCAGATTATTGCCCGGATCGCGGCGGTGGCGGCGATGGTCAGAATGGTGGTGCAGATCTTGATCAGGCGGTCCGTCAGGTCCAGGCCCATCCGGGCGCTGATGTGTGCCAAGGTAGCCTTGATGTGCCGGATATTGGCTTCGACGCGCTGACGGTCGCTCTCGGTTGTGGCGTTGAGTAATTTGTAGTATTCACCGGCGAATTGGACTGACAGATTCTGTAAGTCGCCGGCGTATTCTGCTTTTGCTGATTTCAAGAGGTCAGCCAGTTCGGCTTGCACTTGGGAAATAAAATCTTCCCGGGTGATCATGTTGTCGATCATATTAAAAAATCTCCGATTTTTTTTAGTTGAAGGTTGAAAGTTGAAGGTTGAAAGCCGGGAAGATTTATCGCCTCCCGGACCTTCGTACTTTCTGCTACAGGAGCGGGGCGGCTACCAGCTCCATTTTGTGGCTTTGAATTTGGTCACGGTTTCGGTGGCTTGGGAATGATTGCCGATGCGGATTTCCTTTTCGGTGGCGTCGAGGGCCGGGTCGGCGGTCACGTACTGAATGTACTCAGCTCCGACCGTGTCGAGGTACTGGCCGTAAGACTCCGTCAGTTGGCGATTTACGCAACCGGGCAGGAAGGTAGAGCAAAGAGTAAAGAGCAAAGAGTAAAGGGTGATTTTGAGCATGGTGACGGTTCCTTATTTGGTCAGTATTTTTTTGACGATGTAGGAGAATACGCCGAGGGCGGGGGAGGATTTCTTGGGTTCTCCGGTGAATTCTTCGGGTTGTTTGAGGGCGCGCTCGATGGGGCGCTTGAATTCGTTTTGGGTAAACAGGACACGTTTGCGGACCCCGTCGAGCATAATGACTCCCGGGTAGTAATGAGTGGCTTCATTCGGTTTCGGGTTGCGATTGGCTTGCTTTTGCATGATTTGATTCTCCTGTTTGAATTATTTGAGAATGGCGACGATGACGGCGGCGACGGCGATTATGGTGGAAATTATCCAGGCGACAATTCCCGCGTGTTTGCCGACTGTGCTTTCTTCGGTGGTATGACTTTCCTCAATCCGTAAGATACGGGCGCATAAATCGGACACTTCTTTAATTAATCCCGGTTTACCATTGCCATATAGTACACGAAAATCGGCGTCGACTTTCGTTTCGATACGGCCGAGGCGGTCGATTACCTCACGTTCAAACGACGACATCGGGCGTTGGGAATTTGCTTCAGCCATATTACGCGGCCTCCGGGATCAGGGTTATGAGTTCGCGGGCGGCGATGATGGATTCGGGAGTCTTTTCTTTCCATGCGTTGGAGCCGCATTTATCGACGGCCTGGTAGATGGTGGTTCGGGTGTACCAGCCGACGCAATCGGCGTGTTGCATGAATTCCAGGAACAATTTATCGGCAGTCGCCCGGCTGGTGTATTGCGCGGCGTAGAGCGCATCATGGAGTAGGCTACTGCGGATGTGGTCATGATCCAGCGGGTGGCCTTTGGTCGCCCAAAATATCCGGGGAATCGACGCTCCATCGAATTCAAACCCGGCCCGGATGATCAGAGTTCCGGTGCCCGGCAGGTAATAAGTAACATCTTTCGTCAGGCGAACTTTTCGCGCCTTGTCGATGCACTGCGGTAATTTGCATGTTTTGCATAATTTGCGGTCATCGCAGATCAAATGCTCAGAGCAAACATGGCTGTTGTTGTCAGCGTTTATCATCATGAATTTATCGATCATTGTATACGCTCCTCGAATTCGCGGGCGGCGCGGTTGGCGTTGAATTGGACGAAAAACTTTTCGGCCTGGCGGGTAATCTTCCAGGCGTCGCGTTCCAGGGTGATTTGACGGAGGCCGGGAAGGCAGCAGAGCACGTAGAGCCATTTGCAGCGCCGGTATTGCCAGGCGTGGTACAATTCGTGAATCAATGTAGTGATGATGCATTCCGGCCAATTCGGGCGGCCATTGGGATTGCAGATCGGGTCATTCAAGGCGGTGGCAGATGACGGCATCAGATAGACGGTCATTGGCTTGGCGACCAGGTATGCGCCCATGATGGAGCTATCGGCCATTTTCTGGCAGTATTTGAGTTCGAAGCCGCGCCAAGCGATATTGTTGAGCCAGCGGCCTTGCGGGGTGGCGGCATAGTTCGCAAGGAGGTAGTCATACTCCTCGCGTTCATTGGTCGGCACCGGGTAGCTGATGATCAGATCAAAGGTGGTGAACATGGTTTACGCCTCCTCTTCCGGTTCGACGGCGGGATCATCGGACCCGGCTTCGCTTTGCTCCGCCGCGGCAAGCGGGTCAAGCGGTGGCAGATACTTGAGCAGTTTGTCGAGGTTGTTCCAGGCCTCGAGGCCGTTGCCGGTGACTTCGTTGAAGTTGAGTTCGATGTCGTGGATCAGGTTTGGAATAATCCGGGAATCCATGTCCTTTTCTTCTGCGGATATGGTTTCGTTGCTGAGAATTGCGGCGGTGATTTCGTCGCTGTTGGCGGTCGGTTCGAGGCCGTATTTTGCCAGGAGTCCGGCATACTGGCGTACCCGTTCGGCCAGCGTCGGATTGATTTCATAGTAGCCGGTAAAGATTTCCTGATCAATTTGCTCTTGCGTGAAGCCGACTTTTTCCAGCCCCATTTCGGCAAGAATCACATCGGGGAGCAATTCGCCGTTTTCGTAGATGGGGAGCTGGCTCATTTTTTTGTAAACGACTTCACGGAAGACATAAACGGTATCTTCCGGCAGGAAGGCTTCCGAGCCGGTTTCACGGACGCGGTATTTGACGATTTCATTTGGCATAATATTTTCTCCTGTTCATTATAGGTTTTATTATTTCTTGACTATTGCCATTGTGTGAAGTCCTCCTGTTGCGAATTTCTCAAAAATCCTATCAGGAGCAATACGGGTGAATTCCCATCGCTCTATCGTATCGCCGAGCCCCAATTGACCATGGCCATTAAGGCCGCATCCATAGAGTTCGCCGTTGTTGTTCAAGGCGAGACTACAATACTCGGCAACAGAAACTTCGGTCCAATTCGAGGCGGTGCCGACGCGGGTGAAGACATTGCAAGTCGTCGTGTCGCCAAGGCTCAATTGACCATAGGTATTACCTCCGCAACTATAGAGTTCACCATCGCTGTTTACTGCGAGGGCATGATAGATTCCCATGGCGATTTTCACCCAATTCGAGGCCGTGCCCGCACGGGTAAAAACACCAATTCTGTCATAATTTCCAATTCCTAATTTTCCATAAGAATTATAGCCGCAACCATAGAGTTCACCTACACTGTTTAATACCAGAAATTCGCTATCTCCTGCTGCGGCCTTAATCCAATTCGAAGCCGTGCCGACACGGGTGAAGACATTGCGGTTTGTCTTATCTCCGAGTCCCAATTGACTAAAGTGATTTCGCCCGCAACTATAGAGTTCGCCGATGCTGTTTATGGCGAAACTACTGGAATCGTCAACAGAAACTTCGGTCCAATTCGAGGCGGTGCCGACGCGGGTGAAGACATTGCGGTTTGTCGTATCGCCGAGACCCAATTGCCCATAGGTGTTACCTCCGCAAACATAGAGCTCACCATCGCTGTTTACTGCGAGAGTATGATTGATTCCCATGGCGATTTTTACCCAATTCGAGGCGGCGCCCACGCGGGTTAAAGCGTTGCGATTCCCGGAGCTCCCCAGTCCCAGCCTTCCACCGCTGTTATTACCGCAGGCATAAAGTTCGCCGTTGCTGTTTATCGCCATTGTTGAGTTGCCGCCACAAAATATTTGATTCCAATTGGATTGATCTCCTACGCTTCTTATATTTGCGCGACGAGTGGTTGCGTCATATCCAAGTCCTAATTGACCGCAATCATTTCGGCCACAGCTGTAAAGTTCCCCATTATGATTAATTGCATAAGTACACATCCCGATAACGACAATATTCAACCAATTATTGCTATGACCAATTTTAGTGAAAGTGCTTCGACTGTCAGTATCGCCAAAACCAAGTTTACCACCGGAAGCACCTCCGCAACCATAGAGCTCGCCCTGATTATTCAAGGCAATTACAATTGAGTCACCTGCTGTGACATCAACCCAATCCGAGGCCGTACCTATGCGTGTAAAAACATCACGGTACGTTGTATCGCCTAAGCCGAGTTGCCCCAAGAAATTATCTCCGCAACCATAGAGTTCGCCGACGCTATTCAAGGCATAAGAATTATTATTGCATGTTATAATTTTTCGCCAATTCGAGGCCGTGCCGACACGGGTGAAGACATTACGGTCTGTCGTATTGCCGAGACCCAATTGACCATAGGTGTTACCTCCACAACTATAGAGTTCGCCGACGCTGTTTATGGCGAAACTACTGGAATCGTCAACAGAAACTTCGGTCCAATTCGAGGCCGTGCCGACACGGGTGAAAACGCTGCGGTCCATCTTATCGCCGAGACCCAATTGACCATAGCTGTTATCTCCGCAACTATAGAGCTCACCCTGATTATTCAAGGCAAAGCTACAATAATCACCGGTTATGGCATCAACCCAATTCGAGGCAGTGCCGATACGGGTAAAGACAGTACGAGTCGTCGTGTCGCCGAGGCCAGCGGCAAAAAGTTCACCATTGCTGTTTATCGCGAGGGCATGATAGATTCCCATGGCGATTTTTACCCAATTCGAGGCGGTGCCCACGCGGGTAAAGACGTTACGGTCTGTCGTGTCGCCGAGACCCAATTGACCATAGCTGTTATCTCCGCAACTATAGAGTTCGCCGTTGCTGTTTAATGCGAGAGCGGACTCCCCGCCGCGAACAACATCAAGCCAATTCGAGGCGGTGCCGACTCGTGTGAAAACGCTGCGGTCCATCTTGTCGCCGAGGCCTAATTGACCAAAGTGATTTCGCCCGCAAGCATAGAGTTCGCCGATGCTGTTCAATACAAAAACCGACGTTATGCTACCGGCAATCTTTGCCACATTAAAATCAACGCTCACTCGCCTGAAAGACACATTTCCTTGGTCCCATTCGCTTCCAAGTCCAAGCTGGCCGAGATAATTATAACCACACGCTACAAGATTCGGGCAGTATTTATTCCCATCTAAACCTTGCATTTGTTGATATATATTAAATAGATGCATGATATACCTCCACTGGAGTAAGATTATAGCCGATGGTGTTCTCTCCATCAAAGTCCCACGCGATCCGGACAATTGCCGCGTCGACTTCGACAAGACGCCCTTCCAGATAAATATCGTAACCATTGCGAGTTATCTGAAGCAACAGTACCGGACTGGTGGACGAAAGAACCGGAGCCAGAATGTTAACATGCCCGCCAAGCGTAACTTTTTGGTTTTCACCATTTACCGGGGAAAGTTGCATAGTCCCGGAAAACGTCAGTGTAGTCCATTCTATTTTTTTATAATTATTCCATTTTGTTTTGTCCGCCGCCGTCACGTGAATATCATTGTTCGCGACGTGGGTATTCCATCCGCTTTTATCGCTACTGGTGACGTGAATAACCGTGTCCGAAGTATGCGCCAGCGGAGCAAATACCGTGTTGTAGCCATCCCATTTGGTTTTGTCGGCGGCGGTGACATGCTTTACCGTGTCGGCGACGTGGGTATTCCATCCGCTTTTATCGCTACTGGTGACGTGGATGGTGGTGTCTGCGGCGTGGTTCGTCCAGCTTGTTTTCTGAGCCGCCGTCACGTGGATATCGGCATTATTGCTGTGGGATATCGGGGCGTAAAGTGTATCGTGATCGTGCTCGCTTCCGACCATGTCGCCGTGGGTATGGTCTCCGGCGGCTTTCCCATTCCATGCCGTGCGCTCGGCTGCTGTTATATGGATAATCGTATCAGAGACATGGGCGATTGGGGCGAATACCGTATTGTAGCCATTCCATTTTGTTTTGTCGGCAGTAGTCACGTGGATATCATTGTTTGCCACGTGGGTATTCCATCCACTTTTGTCGTTCACGGTGACATGGCTGGTGGTGTCTGCAACATGGTTCGTCCAGCTTGTTTTCTGAGCCGCCGTCACGTGGATATCGGCATTATTGCTGTGGGATATCGGGGCGTAGAGCACCGCTGCGTCGCCGCTTTTCAGATAATTCAATGCGCTGATGTCGCTATCCGTCACCCCGGCAGAGAGCATATCTTTGATGTACATGATACCATCGGTTTTCCACAGAGAAAAACTATTGACCGTCCCCAGCGCCGGAGCTTTGCCGATCCAAACCCAGTCGGCGGGCCACTGGATATAACTGCCGCCGTTGTAGATGATCAGTTCGCCGCTGTCGTTATCGTTCCAGTTTTCCGGCACCGGTATGGTCGCCCGGGTCGGGGTGAACTTCCAGCGGTTGTAGTGGTCATGGTCGAGCGTCACATAATTGGTCGAGCTGGTCAGCGTGGCGGTGGTGCCGGTCAGGCGACCACGGAACTGCGCGGAGAATGCCAGCTTCGGAATGTATTGGCGCTCCCCTTTGCTGTCGGTACCGGTCTTGGCGGCGTCCAAGCTTGGATTGTACAGCGGATTCAATACCGCTTTGCGGGTGCGGAATATCCATGCCAGAAGCGGCTTGCCGTGTTCGCCGCCCGCGAAAGCGATAGCACCTTCGTTTTCTGCCGACGCGTCCAATTCGCCGTAGCGACCGAACATGAATGCGTTTTTCGCCGCAACTTTGAGCTGATAACCGAATGCTTTGGCGTAATCGGCCAGCACCTTGAGCGCATTGCCAAGAGCGAAAGCTTCGCGCCCGGTGACTTCTTTGTTCATGTTGCCGATCACGGTGGCTCCCATGCCGGTGACTTCGTTGCCGCTTCCGATAATGGTGATACTGTCATTGCCGGCAGTATTGCCGTTGCCTCGGATAAACACATAACGTCCATATCCGGGACCGCCTGTGACTTTATTGCTGACTCCGGCAATGTCGGCATGTTCGCCGGTGTTGAAATTTCCAGTGCCGGAAACGGTCGCGCCGAGGCCGCTGTTGTAGTTGCACGAACCGGACACAAATGCATAATCAGCGGTATTGACGTTGACCGAGCCGACCACCACCGCGCCCATGCCGGTATTGATGTTGAAATCGCCAATCGTGACATTGGATTCGTCATCGGCCCAGAACTCGGACAGGTCGGACGTTTCAGACGCGTCGGACGCGTCGGATTCGTCCATGATCGGCATGATCAGGCATGAGCCTTCCTCGATGGGGCCGAGGGTTAGGGCTTCGGCCAGAGTGACCGATACGCCGTCGACCGCCGCGATGGTGGCGGCATACGGGCTGTTGTCATCGCCATATGTGGTATGGATTTGGACCTCCATTCCGGCTTTCAGCAATTCAGTTTCAGCGGCAAGAGTCAGTATGCCGGTAACGGCGTTGTAAGCGGTGATGCCAATATCCATGCCCCCGGCGATATTGTGAATCCCCGCCACGAACAGCCGGTCGGCATGGATGATGTTGTCAAAGCCCGGGATCAGCTTCAAGGTCATGTGACCGTTTTCATCCGGCACTATGCCGTTGATATCCTTGATGTTTCCTTTAAGTACCAGTTCATCCCGAATGCCGGAAAGATCGGCGCAGACATCGGCGTTGAACTCCACCTGTTCCAGAAACATCCCATCATACTCGGCATGCTTCAGGGCAATACCGGTATTCACCACACCTTGCGCATCAACACTTGCATGCAGAGACTCAAGGTTCTCTGTAACATCGGCGTTGAATTCTTCCTGTGCGGTCAGAGTGCCGTTGATGGTTTGAATCATGCCTATGGTCGGCACAAGTTCGAACGAAGCCACGGCGGCTTCCTCCACCGAGATCGCTCCAATTCGTTTTGCTTTCAATCCGTTGATGAAGTAAAATCGTTTTTCACTTTCAACATATACCCGCGCTCCCTCTGCGGGATTCTGAATCGCGTAAATATCCTCGGCTTTTTCCACGCGCGACCGGGCATCGAGCGGGGTATTCAGGGACCCCGGCATCAAGGCTCCGGCAATTTCAATTATCTTGGTAATCAAGCTCATAAAACAACTCCTTATTTTAAATCCACGTAAACGAACAATTCACCATCGGAAACCTTGAACTCCCCGTATATGTCATAGGGAATTCCGTCAATAACCACCGTAGTGCCATTGGCTCCGGTGCCGGCCATGGCGGCGTTTTCGGCAAATCCGGTACGCTCACCCAGGCCGTTATCCTTGCTGGCTTTCATGCTTGCAGAATACGGGATGACCACAACCACCAGCGAACCGGCCGGAACAACGCCGATTGACTCCTTGATCACGATCATCGGGTCGATTCTGGTGATTGAACTCCGGGCATCGGTCAACATCGCGGAAGTAATTTTCGTAACTTGGATGGTGTCGCCCGATACTTCATAGGGAATGTAGCCATAGTACATATACGCTACAGGTTTCGGGTCGGGATCCACCGGATTATGTTCACAGCCACAGATCGGTTTCCGGTCGAGGCAAAGAACATTGTTGGCGTTGATTGTCAAGCGGTTCAAAATTGCCAGGTTCTCGTGGTAGTGAGTAAGCGTCAGCCACTCGGGATAAGTCAAAATGCCGCCGTTGTTCAAATACTCCTGGTACGGAGATACTCCGCCGATTCCCTGGGCAAACCGGATTCTGCCTCCGTAGGCATATTTCTCCGGTTCAAGGTTGCCGACATAGACAACCGTATGATTTTCCGGGTAGCACGTGCGGATCAGGACTTCGCCGGGACGAGTGCCGCGATGCTGGACAATGCCGTTGCCCTCCTTATCATAAAGTTCGACTGCGGCGATGGGACGAGTTCCTTCAATTTCCACGCTGCCGCCATAGATAAACGGTTTATTGGGGTTGTCCGGGTCGCGTTCGGCCAGAAACTCAATATCCGGAACGGATGCGGCATTTTCGCCATGATCACCCTTGGCGCCTTTCAAATTCGCTAGTTGCATGGCGGTGAAGTCCGAGTATTTGAAGGCATCACCTTTGGGGCCTTTGGCTCCCATGGTCAGGATGACGCCGTCGGACCAATCGCCCTGGGCGTGGCTCATTTTCTGATAATAAACCTGATAGGTCTGACCATCAACATTGGTCAGCTTGTCGGTGGCAAGATAGCGGAAGCCCTTCAGGGCGGAATCGTAGACGTGCCGCTGGGAATATGGACCGGCCATATCGATATAGACGCCGTAACCGTCTTTGCCGTCCTCGCCGTCATGTCCGCGCAGATTGACCCATTTGGTTTCAGCAAAATGTTCCAATGTTACGGGATCAATCGGGGCGGTGACCTGGATTTCGGCGCGGTAGGGTAGATTGTCAGCGGGTTCGAGGCTGAAGTTGCCGCCCCGGGCGTCGGAAGCGTAGGCGACATAGAGATAGGCATTGGTGCCATTGCGAAGCCATTCGAGATAGTCTTCTTCGGAGCCTTCGTGTCCACTTTTTTGCCAAATCTGGTACGGAGACTGTCCACTGATGCCTTGGGCGAAACGGATTCTGCCGCCGTGTTTGCAGGTAATTTCGGACGGAAAATGAATTCGGGTCACCCTACCGGCATAGTCGGTGATAATTCCGACTTCATCTTCGCCGTTTTCGCCGATTTTCAAGGTATGACCTTTGCCGTTTTCGTCGTATGCCTCGATCTGGGCGATCTGTTTGATGCCGTTGAGGATCAGGGTATTCTCATAGATGAATGGAGCGGCGGGAGCCGCGTCGTCATAAGCCGGGAGAAACTCGGTGTCGGGAATGACTTCGGCATTTTCGCCGACAGGGCCCCGGGGGCCTTGCGGTCCGGGGGGGCCGTCCGCGCCCAGATAAAGGCGGATGGGATTGGACCAGTCGGCGCGCGCGTCGGATTTTTTCTGATACATTGCCTGGTAGTGAAATCCATTGTCATCGACCAGCAGATCGGTGGCGAGGAAAATAAATCCGGCGGTCGCGGTGTCGTAAACCTCACGCTCGGCGAGGGTTCCAAGCTGATTATAGGCGAGTCCGGAACCTTTTTCGCCCTGAAGTCCCCTGGGGATATAGACGTCATAAACCCGCGCGGCCGGGGTGCTGCCGACGGCTTCTTCGATTTTGGCTTCGGAGCTCGCCGGGAGGGTGGTGACCCGGTTCAACCGGAAGGTGGCCGCCGTTCCGGTTTGCCCGCGCGGCAGCAGCAATTTGAACATGCGGTGAGTATCGGTGGAACCTTCCATTTCCTGGACATAAGGGAGGGCGGTCGAGGAGAGCATTTCAACGGCGACGACCGAGGATATCCCGGCGCGCCCGGCTTCGCCTTTGGCGAGATAGAGCGTCCACCAGGTATTTTCTTCCGTCGGCAGTTCGGGAGGCGCGTTGCCCACGGTCGGGAAGATGCAGAACCACTGGTTGCCGTCCTGCTGAACAGTATCGCCGACGATATAATGAGTGGCCGGGTCGTATTTGCCGCGAGGGCGGCAGCCGGCTCCATCGAGTCCGCGAATATTACCTTCCGAGATCCATTCTCCTTTGGCCCGGCGGTAAATATTGTAGGTATCGCGGTCGAGGTAGAAGTCGCCGTCGATGGCCTCGAGACCGGCGGGGGGCGCGCCCGAGCCGATATGCCATTGGGTTCCCCGGACACCGTTCTCGCCGGGGGCGATCACCAGATGCCATTTGGCCGGATGGGTGGCCGGAGTCTGGGCGAGGCCGACTGACTCGGCGGCCTGGTAAACGCCGGCGGGGGAGCCGTAAAGCACCATTTCATACATGGCATAGGCTTTGACCGGGCTGTAAGTTTTGATTTCCGGAAACGGGCTGACCGTGCCGGGGCCGAAGCGCATGGCAGGGTCGAAGGTTTCGCCGCCATTCACGGAGATCCGCAGATAGAGGTCGCCGAACTCAAACGGCGTATGCCATTCGCCTTCTTCGCCGTCGACGCCGTTCAGGCTGTATTGGAAAATCACATCCGGGGCGGAGGGACCCATCGGGCCTTCCAGAAGTTTCAGCCATTGTGACCAGATGCCGTTACCGGCGGAGTAGCGTATCCGATAGTACAGGTCCTCGGAGGTCTGCTCTGAATGCCCTTCTTCTCCATCTTCTGTAGATTCAGCGAATTGGACATCAATGCCGCATGACAGTAAGGCGGAAACCAGTCCGATAGCGGCGTTCTGCGAGGTGTCCGGAAGCTGGGCGTTTTCATTGGGATCGGCCATCGGGACCGGAATACTGAAGGTCCGGCACAAATAAGAGTTATGAGTGGTGATGGTGCTGTCTTCTGGATTGACGGAAAAGACCAGCAACTCCAGTCCGACCACGCCGGGAGCCTCCGGGGTATTGGAATAATCCACCACGCTGCGGAGCTTGGGGCTGTCGGCGGTGATATCAAAGACGAACAGGCCGTGAAGCGGATCGGATTCCTCGTAATTCAAGGCCGACTGCATGAATAAAGATTCCCCGACATCCGCGATGGCTCCCGCCGGATAGCCGGCGGCCAGTTCGGTATCATCCTCGAGGACGAAAGTAACTTGACTTCCGGAAACCGACCGGGAAACATAATTCAGGACAATGAATCCGGCATCATTGGAATAAATCCGAATGGTACCGCTCGCCGGAATTGTTTCCGCCGTGGCATTGGCGATGGTTACTTCAACCTGGGTCGCCGCACCGGCGAAAAGACCATTCTTGAGAGTACCCTTCAAGCGCCGAGTGAAGTTGTTGTCACTCGACAATAAAGCCCCGACACCCGGAATGGCATACTGCGAATCTTTCGGCCAATCCGTTTCGGGATTTGTCCCGGCCGCGCCGCTGTCCGGAGTACTGCTGCAGAGTTGAAGCGCAACCCGCGTAGTATTCTTGAATGGAATCTGCGGCATCTTGTCCGCAAAAATATTCCCATTCGAATCGTAAAATGTTTTGGTAACGCTATTGATAAATAATTTCAGCACTTTAAAGCCTCTGGTTGTGATTACAAATCGCAAATGAGGGAATACACCCTAATTCTTTTTCGTATATTCCAAAGTTGTCAACGCCGCTGTCAATGGTGGCAGAGAAAAGAGCAAAGAGCAAGGATATGGAGAGGTAATGGAGCCTCTCCAGGGAGTTAATTGCCCAGTCCAGCCAGATAATTCGAGTTGATGCCAATGCCTCTGGATAGGCACTTGACTAATTGTTCGATAGTGGTATCGAGGTGATCCATGGCGTTTTTATTGCCCTCGACAACACTTTTCCATTCGTTGTCGTATTTTTCCTTTTCGGCTGTCGCCCGTTCACTGCTCTCTTTCAATGCGGTTTTAAGCGATTCCGCTGTTTTTTCATACCAGCTTTTCATTTGAGCAGCATGGTTTTCGTATTGAGATTGCTGAGTGGTGACGGGTTGGAAGTTCGGGAGTCGATCAAATCGCCTTGATTGAAGTTTTATCGCCTCTGTAGAGCCGGCGGATACCGCGTTCATGGCGTAGGATTTGAATTTATCCATGCTCTGAATCAGCTTCAAGGTGGATTCATTGGCGCTACGCTCGGCGTCCGCCATTTTGGACATCAGCGCGGCCCGCTGTTCTTCGGCGGCAAATGCTTTCTGGAAAGATTCCCAGCTACCGGCCAGATCGCCGGAGCCTTTCAGCTTATCGGTAGTCTTGGCATACTCGATGGCCTGTTTGTGGAGGATATCCATGCGTTCCTGATCGGATTTTGCATATTTCATGCTGATATCGTGATCCATCTTATTGACAGAGTCGAGTAGCTTCTGGTTTTCCTCCAGTTTCTTGACGGCGTTTTCACGAATTTTATTGTAGTTGTCGATGATGGCCTTGAATGATTTTTCGGCGACATCGGCATATCCAAATTTTAAGTTCCTGTAAAAATCTTTAATATTTTCAGGAAGGATTTTCTGAGCATGCTGAGACTGTTCATCGGGAGACATCGCCTTGATTCTCTGTTCATCGATCATGGACTGGATGGATTCCCGCGCCTCGCGCTGGGTATTCAAAATACTCTTTTGCTGACGGACAACCTCACGCATGGCATCATTTTGTTTTCTCCAGCCATCTTCGTATTTTTCATAGTTCTTCTGAGCGGCATCCATGGATTTATTGAGTTCTTTGTATTCCGTAGATTGCTGTGCTTTGCTGAAATCGCCATCAAACTGGTCATTAACCAAAGCCGTCAAGCGCTGAGCAATATTTCGTACTTCCTCCGCTTTTGTCTTCAAGGTCTGCTCGTCAAATTGCCTCAAAGCATTTGAAATATCCTGCTGCCGCTTGGTTAGAGTTTGCAGTTGTTCTGGAATTGACATATCCGGCAGCCGATCATCAACAGCCCCTTTTTGCATCTCAGTCAGAAAATCATTGGCGCGATTTCTCATTCCATAAGCCGATTTGACTGAATCAAAATGAGTATCCTGTGCTTCAAGGTTTTTTAGAGCGTTTCCTACTCCCATAATCCAATTGGCGAATGGCTGAAGAATGATCGATTTTTCCAGTCCATCTCCGGTTCGCCACAAACTCTGCAATAAATCGGCCATACCGACTGCAACGACGGCCAGACCGGTAGTAAAGGAAAATACGGCAGAAAGGAAACCTACAATTTTTCCGCCCAATGAGGCCAGAGAAATTTGAGCTTTTCCCGCCGCCGCTCCGACTCCGGTAAGTGCTGATCCAAAGTCTCTCCATCCGGAACCGAATTTCGTTCCCTCCTGGAATGCTTTTAAAGCCTCACCTTTGAGATTTATTGCCGTTGCTGCTGTACCCGAGACAACACCTTCCTGAGTCAATGAATTGTTGATTTTCTTCAATACATTATTCTTCAGCAACAAGGCATTTCCTTCCGTCATTGCCAGATTTTTCAGCTTTTCTGCGCGCGCATCGGCGTGTTTGAGTCTGGTGGCAATTCCTTCCAGAGCCGCAGTATTGCCGATGGCTTGTGCATGTTGATATTCCTGCGCAATATCATTGGCCCGCATTGTCGCTTTTTCATACAGGGATTTAATGCGTATCTGGTTCTGTACATTGGCGGCAGACTCGGCGGCGGTCATCGTGGAAGTTGCGGCGGCATTTTGTATCGCGGCTATATTGACTTTCCGGGTTTCCCGGGCCTCGGCAAATTTGGCGGAAGCGGCAACGGTTGAGGCTGATGCCGTTTCAAGCGTTTTTTGAGCATTGACCTGTGCAGCTTTGGCGGCTTCGTAGTCCGCGGTTGCTTTTTTCCTGGCGGCTTGGAGTTCCTTGAGATTGTTGGTATCGGAAATATTTTTATTGTGTAATTCGGCGGAATATCCTCCGGCCGCGTATCCATTTTGCTCATTGGAAATTCTGGCCTTTTTGGCGGCTTGAGAAAGCGCACTGGCCTCATCCAGTTTTGCTTTGGCATGGTCAACACTGGCTTTTGTGGCCGCAAGGGTTTCTTGTTCCAGTAATTCTTTGGCCTGAGCCTCTTTCAAGGCATTACCTGCAATCATGACCCGGGCATTGTCTTCTTTGATCCGCAGGGCATTTTCCGCTTGCAGCGCGGATAGTTTTTCACGGGCGACGGCAGCACTTTTCTTTAAAGCATCTGTTTCGGCAGCGGAGGCCATAGCCATTTGTTGATTCATTCCGCCAGCGGCGGCCTGGGTGATATTGGCCGCATTTTGCGCGGCGGCTTTTTCGAGGATCGCCTGTTCTGTTTTTTTGTAGGCTTGGGCGGTGTCATAGGCGGTCAGATTGGATTTTTCAAAAACATCCATTGCCTTCAAGGTTGCCATATTGGCTTGTTCGTGGGCTTTTTCCAGTTTCCTCAGTTCATCAATTTGAATCTGATAATTCGGCGTATCGACCAATCCGGCGTTTTTTAATTTTCCGACAACAGATTCCTGGGCTTTCTGAGCATTTAATGCCCTGCGTTCTGCTATTTCAGCCTGACGCGCTAATCCTGCGGCCCGGGCGCTCTGAGCCTCCGCCAGATCAGCTTTTGCCTTCAATACCGCCAGCTCCAATTCCTGTCGGCGTAAATCAACAATGGCTTTGGTCGCGGCAGTGGAAGAAGCGGTTTCATTGGTAAGGACGGCGGTGGCCGCTGCCTCTTTGGCCTTCTGGGCATTGATAGTATCATTATTCCGGATCATCATCGCTTTGACACTATTCATGGCGACGACAGCGGATTTATACAGAATGATTCCACCGGTGACCAGGGTGATGGCGGCAAAGAATTTCTGTGCTCCATCGCTCATGTTATTGAAGGAATGAAGGACCGGGGCAAGCGCTCCGCCCAGAGTCAAGATTCCGGCGACCATTGAGCCAGTCTGTAAGGCAATTTTCCCCAGTGTAGTCGGCAGAGCCCCCAGTTGAACATCAATGTTATCGCGCAAAACCGCCATAGCCTCGGCGGCGGAGCCGGCTTTGTTTTCAAAATTCTGGAGCTGAAGTTGATAATCTTCCCAGCCTTTATTCAATAATTGCAATGCGGCTCTTTGCCCACGCAAGTCCGGGAAAATCTGCAACAGGGCTTCTTGATTGTCTTTGGTTTTTTCGCGAATTTCCGCCATGACATTGGTAAAACCCTTGGCTCGGAGAGCTGTCAAGCCCAGTTCTATGCCGAGGGCTTCGGCTGCGAGCCTGCTGCCCTTCGTGGGCTTGATCATCTTTGACAGCATGTTATTGAAAAACGTAATGGCGTTCCGGGTCTGCATGACTTTAGTCAGATGGGTGATGGACGCGCCCATTTCATTCAACGACAAGCCGGCGGTGGCGGAAGTCGAAATTACCTGTCCGAGACCGGAAGCCAATTGTTCTCCCTTGGCCTTGCCCCATTTCACGATACTGAAAAACAGATCACTGAGTTCAGTGCCGTCTTTAGCTGACATATTGTAGGCGTTCATGGCAGAAGTGGCGGCATCCATGGTCGGAATGACGTTGGCCCGAATAACTTTGGCGGTTTCGGACATCTTTTTGGTAAATTCGACGATCTGTTCTTCGTTGCCGCGTACACCACTGGAGTAGGCGTAGTAAAAGGCTTCGGCATTTTTCTGGGGATCACCAAGAGGTGAATCGAACTCCATGATTCCTTTGCCGATCTTCCGGGTATCAAAGTCCACCGCCAGACTGTTGATATAGGCAAGCTCCTGTCCAAAAGCAACGGATTTCGCGGTTGCCTTTTTTAAATAATTCAACACGGAAGCAGCTCCAAATGCACGGGTTAAGTTTTCCGCTACCGCATTGCTTCCGGTTACCGTTCTGTCCAGTTTGCTATTCAAATCCACAACGGAATTGACCTGGCTTTGACTTACTGATACCTGATTTAGTGAAGCAGTGGCGTCTTTTCCGCCGGCGGTAACAGTTTGCAGTTTGGTATTGATCAAATCCAGGGATTTCGAAAGCGTAGTTATTGCGGTTGCCGCCGTATTCATTTCCTGCGTAACCGCATGAATATTAGTTGCCGCAGCAGAATCCACCGGATTGAGTTTTACCCGGTTAACGGCGGAAGCCGCCGTCGAGACGCCCAACAGAGAATTGCTGATATTTTGAGCAAATTGTTCGGATGCCGCAAGGGCAGAGTTGAACTTGCCGATAAGTCGATTTGCCTGGCTGATTTTTGCCGCCAGACCCGCCCCAAAAAGATTATCGAAGGCAGATTGAATGCTTCCTGCTCTGTCGGCAAGTTCATCAAATTTTTTAATCAGGGATGAAACTTGGCTTTCTGTTTTTTCCGCAGAAAAACTTAATCCAAGGGTTACTATGGTTTCGGACATGCTTGGAACTCCGCTTTCATTTTAAGTTCATTTTTCAACAATTCCGAGGTTGTCAACTTGTTTTTAGAGTTAAGAATTGAGAGTTAAGAGTTGAGATGTAGGGAGCTTGAAGGCCTCCCGTAACTCCACTCTCCACTCTAAATTTCGTTTTATTCCGGTCTGATGATCTTGCCAGCCATGAAGTCCTTCAGGTCTTCGGCTTCAATTTCTTCCGGGGTCATTTGGGCGCGCCGTTCCCGTATTTTTCGCTCCTTCTCAAAAATCATTGAGGGGAATGTTTTGACTGAAAGTGATTCGATTTTTTTCTGCTTCGTATCTTTGTAAGCATTGATCCGAGTATAGAAATTGGTATTGTGTTCAATACTTCGGAGGTCAAGCAGTACCAAATAGGCCGCTTCGAAGTTTTTCGCTTCCGCTTGGTAGCGGGATACTTCCAAATCCATGTTGCGCTTTGATTTCAAAGACTGTCCGACATTGACCCAGATCAGGTCTTTGACTGACATTGGAGCCAGAGGCGAAAGATCATTTGCCTCCACGCAAGTTTCAATCAGGGAAACGTAGCCGCCTATTCCCGTGCTGACTGCGTTTCCGCTGCGGAGTTTTTTTCCGCATTCTCCGCTTCCTGCGCCTTGGCTTCTTCGAACAGGTTCGAGAGTTTGAATACCTCATCTCCAACCCGGATGGTTTCCGCATTGACATTGTCGAACAGGATAGCCGCCACGCTGTCTTCAATGTTGAGCCCGCAGGTAAGCAGATATACATACATATTTCGGGTTCGATGAACATCCTTGCCGGATCCTAACAGGGAAAAGAAATTTACTCGTTCGCCGTCATTCAGGGCGCGGATTTCAAAGTCTTTTTCTGTGCCGTCGAAATTGGCTTTGATGATTTTCTTCGGGGTTTCCTTGACATTGATTTTGGAGAGATCGATGCTGTTTTTCATAAATTTTTATCCTCGCGGTTTTAGCGCTTCGCTAAGTTGAAAGTTGAAGGTTGAAGGTTGAAAGCGGGGAGAGGGTAAGCTCTCCCCGGGCCATGAGCTGGTTTAGGTCGCGGCCAATGCTTCCAATAGGGAGAAGGTCGGGGTGAATCCGGTATCCAGGGTTGCCGCCTCACCGTCGCCACCATCCACGTTGGACACTTTTGCTTTCCATGAACCGATGGTGGCAGTGCCGGCTTTCAGAGTAAAAGTACCGGTGGCATCGGTTTCCTGAGCCGCAATAAAGGCTTTCCAGTTCACACTGTTTTCATCGTTGAGAACTTCCATTTTATCGAAGTCGGCCCAACCTTTATTGGCGATGGAGTCCTTGATTTCCCGCAGGTTGGTTTCAAATTCCTCCACCTTGTTTTCATTCTTATTCGGACGTCCGATAGACAGATACTCCACGTTTTCACAGTTGATATCGCTGCCGCTGCCGAAGGTACTGGTGCCGGTGCCGGCCCAGCCGGAAAGCGAACAGACAATTGTTTTTCTCTTGCCTACATTGCCAGTTCCTGATACTAAGGTCATGATTTTTCTCCTTATAAATATTAGTGTTTTCAGCCGATAGTATTGCTGTTTTCATCTGTTCCCGAGTTGTCAACTGCGGTGACTTTCAGCACATTAAGGTAGATTAATATCTTCTGGACATGCCATTCAGTTTCTTCGGCGGACTCGATGAGAAGGTTGGTGATTGAGATATCGTAACCCGGCAGAATCAGAAAGCACTTTGTCAGGTCGTTGACCGAGAATTCCGACTTGATGAGGCTGATTTTTTCATCCATAACATCGGAGCCGGAACCGGCGGGAACATGCAGGTCATATTGAATCAGAAACGGATTGATCCGGCTGCGGAATTTGCCGAGACTGCTTTCCAGACCGCCGATAATATGTTCCGTAATCCAGAAGGTTTTTCCTTGAGGATTATAGATTTGATTCTCGCATTGGAGGTCGGACAACGGATTAATTTCCGTTGCGGCGATCAGCCTTCTGCGAGCTTCGTTGCGGATGAGGGATTTGTTTATCATTTTTAACCTGATTTTTCTGCGTTTTTGATGATTAATTTGATATTTGAGGCAATGTGCCCGTGGCAGAGTTCGAGGAAGCGCCGGGGCGGAGTGGTTCGGCCATCTTCAAAGGAGCCGCCGTCATTCAGGGCTTTGACATAGGGGACTGAATTGGTTATGTTTACCCGATCGGTCAAATTGACTTTTCCGAAACGGTCGTTGGCTTTGTTGACATCCCAGAAGTAAAAGTCTTTCATGTCGCGTTTTTCCGGGGCAACTGAAGTATCCACACTGTTGACCGTGCAGTTCCAGTTTGAACGGAAATAGCCGGTATAACGCGCGTTGCAATCCTCTTCTGAAAGCAGGAATTTGTAAGCTTCTTTGCCGCATTCGGCCACTACGGATGAAATTGAATTTTTGATGATTTTTCGGAGTTGTTTGACGCCGGATCTGTCCAGTCTGATTTTGCTCATAGGGTGCCTCCCCCCCTCAATTGGGCTTTGTAAATCGAAGGTTGCTGTCCATACCAGTCCTTGCCGGCGATCTTGATGAAGCGATAAGAAATGCCGCCGAAGATCAGCAGATCCTCTCCGGTGTCGATGCCGCAGTTCTTGACCTGCCAGGGGCGCAAGTCGGACAGTGATTGCGAGGTGTCGGGGTCGGTCGGCAAAGCTTGGCGACTGTTGAAAATTTCCAGAAATGGTATAATGACAAACAAGTCGCCTTTCAGATAGTTTTTACCATCAACCACCGCGTCGTGAATTTCGCTGGGGTCTCCGACATAAACCGTCCGCCGGAATTGATGGCGTTCGTTCTTCACAGCACCGGAAGCCGGGTCGTAATTCCGTGCCGATATGTTGTATATCAGCTCGGCGGGGTTGTTGTAGAGCTTCCGTATGACTCTCTGTTCCATTTTCTGAAAGGGGTTCTTTTTCATGTTATCTTTCCGGATAGGCGATCTGAGTTTCGGGGTCGAGGAAACGCCATTCGCGTTCCTGGAATTTTTTGGCCGCCGCCAGCCGGGACCGGGCGATGAATGCTTTGGTCTTGCTGTAGACTTTGCCGTTGGAGCCGGAGCTGAGAATGATGTATTTGTCCGGATGTTCGGTGATCAATTGCCAAAAGCGGTCAAAATTATCGCTCATCCAGTAATGGCCGATTTTGGTCAGCCGGTTGCCGGATTTATCCACCATGTGTTTCATATTCAAATCCTTTTTTTGAATGAGGTCTGGACGCCGTCGCTTTCGTAAGCGTCGGGGTCGATTTCTCCGCCGAGGCTCTGGAGGAGTTTTATCACGTGCACGGTGAAGATCGGCGGGACATATTCTTTGCTGAACTGTTTGGAATCGGCCCTGAGCAATCCGAGAACGGTCAGCGGATGCGGCTCGGTCGGGTTATCGTCCAAACTCAGCAGGTACGCTGCCTCCTGCGCGGTCGCCTGTTTCAGCCGGCGTGGGTTGATGGCATCTTCGAAATCATCATCTTCCGCCGGGTCGAAGAAAAAAGGCTTGCCCTCTTCGTCGAAAAAGTGACAATACAAATCAATGAAGTCCGTCGCGGCGCAAATGGCCGAGGACTTTTTTTCCGGCGACGCATCCGCCCAGTATTCGTCATAGAGATATGAGCCGAAGAATTCATCGGCCCATTCCCGGGTGCAATATGGTATGATGAGCTTATTTTGCGTCATTGGCTTTCACCTTGCCATCCTGAATTGCTTGCTCGAACAGTTTCAGGGCTTCTTCAGGGGTGGCATTGGCGCATTCGATACCAGCGGCGGTGAGTTTGCGTTTTATGTCGCGGAGTTCATTGGCATTGACAGGTTTGGGGTCTGAGTTTTGGGGTTCGGGGGGAGAAAATTTACCTTCCTTGACGGCTTTTTCGAACAGTTCTTTGGCTTCCTGCGGAGTGGAGGTGGCACACTCAATGCCGACGGCGGCAAGTTGCCGTTTCATCTTGAGCAATTCTTCGGAGGCGGCGAGTTTTTCGTCAAAGCCGTCCGCACCGGAACCGGGAACGATGGCGGCATTCATTCTGGCTTCCTCATCGGCTTTTTTCTCGATGGTCACCGCGCCGGGAACTTTGGCCTTTCTGCCGCAACCCTTGCGATGTCCATTGTACAGGCTTTCGTCCTGAAAGTGTTTGCCGCAACCATGACAATAACGATAAAAACTATTTCCCATTTTATGATTCTCCTTTTGCTGTATGTTTTTGAAATTCGGGAATTTTCTGAATTTGGTTAATCACGGATTTGGCGGTTATGCCGCGCGAGCATTCGTAATGCCGTTCCGTGTTTTTGTGCCGGGGACACCAGGTGTAATCGGCGTTTTCAAAGCGGCATGCCGTGTCATTGTAACAGCCGTGACAGACATTCCGATTGATTACCCGGTACGGGGTATAGAATTCGGCAAACGGCATGGAAAAGCCGCTGATCAGCACCACCGGAGTACCGACCGCCCACGCCAGCCAGGACAATCCGCTGCCGAGTCCGATGAAGAAATCCGCATGATGGATAAGCCGGGCTCTATCCGCAAGCGGATGATTGCCGGTAAAGTCCTCGACCCCGGCGGGAATGCGGTTCCAGTGGATGCCGGAGCCGTGAATTTTGTCGCGGTCGATGACAATCACCCGGTAGCCGTGCGATTTCAAAAATTGTACCACTTGATCCCAGCCATGGGGATTGTTCCACATCTTGCACATGCCGCTGGCCTGAACAGAAATGCAGACATACGGTTCTTCGATCTCGCATTTTTCGCGGCCGAATTCAATCCGCAGGGCTTCTTCATCGCCGACAGGATCGAGTCCGAGGATGTAAGCTGCGTAATGATGCAGCGGCACTTGCCGGTAATCGACCGGGGCGTATTTATCCGAATTCTGATGATGAATGCCGATGGTATAAGCGGCGTAGGGATAGACGCCGGTTTTCTCATTGCGGGAGATGAACCTGATATCCGGATATTGCGACTCAAAAAGCGGGCGGATATAGTCGGCCATGCAGACGATCAGTTCGCATTGATGTTTTCGCTGAAACGCCTCCGCATAACTGAACCAGGCGATGGTATCGCCAAGGGTTTCGACCGGAATGTCAAGCAATACCGGCTGACCGGCGGCATTGAAACAGTGCTGCAAGATTTTGCGGTTCGTGCCGCATTCGATCAACTGAACACCATAATTGATGAAGTATTTTCTGGACGAGACAAAATAATCGTCCGCCTCCAGAACTTCGTCGGCGATCTTGACGTCATGTTCGGCATCGATCAGGATCAAGCGGAATTTTTTATCACCGACCGAGGCCGGGATATGAATCCGGAATCCCAGGCAGAAGTCGAAACGGATTCCATGGTCAACGCCGATGGCCGGTTCGAAGTGGATTCCCTTTCGGGTGAATTCGGCAGACAATTGCCGGATCCAATCTTCATTGGAGACAGGAATCGGTTTGAGGTTTGGGGTTTGGGGTTTGTTTTCTTCTGACATATATTTCCTCGCTATTTGCATATTCGGGAGTTGTCAACGGGTCGCTTCCGCTCCAGTAGTAAGTAGTCAGTAGAAAGGTTCGGAAGGCGATGGGAGGGGGCGAGGATGGATCGCTGAAGCGGAGCGAATCTGCTCTTTGTTCTGAAGTGAAGCAATTTTTTACTTTTTCGCCTTGATGTTTTTTGATTGGAAGTTAAATTTTCTTATGCAAAAGGAGGGAAATTTAAATGGACATTAAAGTTGAAAGCAAAGCTATAAGTGAAAACAATGATTTTATAACTCGTAGTTATGTAATAGATGGAAGCAAGAGTTTTCGCATTATGATAATAAAAAAGGGTGAATGGGAACACTTCCCGCGCCCCCTTGCAGAGATACTGTTTGAATTAGTCACCTTATATCTCCAAGAGGCAGGAAATGGATTGTCTGAAAAAGGGATTATTTATTTGTGTTACTTTGCCAAGCATCCGCTGTGCGAAGATTCCGAGAGTTGGCATATCAGAACAATATATTTAGCTCAGAAGGTATATCAATGGTGTGAACAACCTATGATTTATGAACTTGCACATGAAATGACACATTACATTGCCAGGCATATGCTAAAAGATGATTCCTGGCTGGAGGAAGCATTGGCAATGACTGCATCCTATTATTTTGTCAAAAAGATGGAAAATTTCTACCGAAATAAGATCTCGCCTGTCGATTTGTCCATTGCCAATGGATTGGCTTTGTATTACGAACGACAAAAGCGGAAGGTGGCAAAACGACCAAAGTCTATTTCAAAATGGTATCTAAACAACCAAACAACACTCGAAGGGGACCTTGATAGTGAGATTGCGAGGCAACTTCATAGGGAATTTGCAACTTATTTCCTGCCGCAGTTTTACCAAGAGCATAGCAACATTTGGCGCACAATTTGTCACCTTCCTTCACGTTGTGATTCGGATGCAGGACAGTTGAGTCGATGGCTTCAGGCATGTAGGGAAGATAATACGGACATTCATGTACAATACATAATGGATCAGCTTGCCATTCCAAACACTTGCCTCTGATATATTCCGCATGGAATTTATTCCAATCAATTCCTGCCACCGGCAGTCCAGGTTCCGCTTTATGACACATATTTCATACCCTCCATGATAAAGTCTCACAATAATATTTAAAATGTCAACAAAAAGCTCAAAAGTTCGCTATTTCTTGTTTAAAAAAGAGGGCTCAGGCAGCGCCAGCGAGGATTTAGCGGCTGTCTGAGCCCGGAGGGAGGGATGGGGACTTAACGAATGGAGAATTCAGGGGCAAAACTGAATTTTCCGGTCACGCCGGTGGAATTGCTTACCGACACACGCATGAATTTGGCATCCACGTCGGGGATAAAAGAAAACAGATCCCCGGAGAACGAGGTGCCGGAGGCGGTTGCGGTCTGGACTGCGATATCTTTCCAGTCATCAGCGTCAGCGGAATCGGCGACCTGCAGTTTGGAGACGACAGTCGCGCCGTCGGCGCATTCGACCACGCCCACGGTCCAGCCATGAACCCGGATGCCGCCATGAGTGACGCCGAGCTGAAAAGCTTCGCTGACCAGAGCGGCGGTGCCGAATTCCTGTTCCTGGAAGAAATAATCATCGCCGAAACGAACTTCTTTATTGTTATACATGGTAAAATCTCCTTGTAAATGATGTTTATTTGCAACGGATGATGACCCTCAAGCGAGGATCATCACGTTTTCATTGCCCCAATTGATGTTATAGGAACCGATCAGGGCGATACCGTTCCATTCCAGAATGGTGTAGGTAACTTTGGTGGTTTCATTGGTCACGGAGCGCTGGGTCAGGTTGTATTTGTTCGCCAGCATGGTGATCAGCGTATTGTGACAATAGATCATGGTGGTGGCGGCATCGCCACGGACGCGGGCAATCATGTCATCCAGCTGCATCGCGGTCGGAAGGCCTTCGACTTTATCCGGGTCGTTGGTCTTGGGTTTTGGCTCGATATTGACCAGAGCGGAGACGTAACGCGGATCGGCGAGCTGGAGGCCGAACTTCATGAATATGGCAATGGTTTTGCCCAAAGCGCCGCCGAGCGCTTCGACTTCGTACAATGCGCCATTGTTGACGGCAATGGTCTCAAAGAGTTCCCCTTCGCCGCTGGGCCGACTGTTGATGCCATTCGGGTCATAGAGACCGGTGGTGGAATCTTCGTCCCAGTGGACAGCGGACATCGAATACTGTTTGTTCGGGGTACTGCCGCCCACATTGACCATCTGCCCGTTCATCAGGGCCGCCTGAAGAAATCCGTTGTAATAGATTTCGGTTTCGCGACGGTTGCCGGATTTGGCGATGATCGGGTTGAGTTTGGAATTGGCATACTTGGAGTAGCCACCCATTTCGGTGGCGAGATCCATCGGTATCGGCAGCCGACCGCCAATCTTACCGAGAGTGGCCTTGCCGAGTTCCGTGCTTACTCCGACAATCGGCAGTTGAGTATCGAAGTCGACTGCCTGCATCTCATCGACATCAGTGACTTTCGAGTAGGAGTTATAGAGACCGTGCGAAGCCGGTTTCAGCGGAATGGTGGCAAGCAGGGGATTCTTTTCCGCCAGATTGTTGACGATTCCCTGCTGTTTGGGAGTAAGATAGACATTCAATTCCTGAATACTGTTTCTCATGATAATATTTTCCTTATTTTGTTTGTTTAACCATCAAGCATGGCAGCGGTTTTGTCGTCGAAGAAACTTTCACTGCCGGGAAGACCGGAGGGCGAGTTCTTAACCGTTGCCGGGATCTTTTTGACGCCGGGGTTTGAAGCGCCGGGGGTATTGGTTTTGACCCAACCCATCTTTTCGGCGCGGTTCTTGAAGAAGTCCAGGACCGATTTGCCCCTGAATTCTTTGAATTCGCCGATTTCATCGAGTTCCAACTGATCTTCGATGTCTTCATAGAAGATGTCGCATTTGTCGATATCCTTGCCGTCTTTTTCGAGTACGTCGCGGACTTCCTTCCACTTGTCGCTTTTCATAGCCTTGGTCTTGAACTTTTTATATTCTTCGGCCTCGGTATTGGATTTTTCGAACTTGGATTTGAAATCATCGCGCTCGCGTTCCGCCGCCAGACGTCCCTTTTTTTCCGTCAGGAATTCGTCGTTGGTTTTACTCCCCTCTTTCAAGGTGGGGTATTCATCGGCGATGCTCTGCAGATCCTCAGGGGTCTTGCCGATGGCCTTATACTTGGAAAGCTCAGCTTTCGTCGCATTGTGGTCGGCAACTTCTTTGTCCTTGGCACTTTTGACATTCTGGACATCCTGTTCCGTCTTGATCTTGGATTCATCGAACGTGACAACGCCTTCCGATTCCGTGCAAAACGGTTTCATGATTTCAGGCACTTCGCTCAGCGATTTTGCCAACAACTTGATCATTGTAAACTCCTGGATAATTTCTGTCCGTGCGACCATCGCAAAGACAATTTTGCATATCCGGAAGTTGTCAACTGCCGCCGGCGGCGGCAGAAGAAAATCGGAAGTTGAAGGTTGAAAGTTGAAGGCAAGGGAGGTTTTGCTTTCAATTTTCAACTGGAGTGGAGCGATAAAAATAAATGTCGGTTGACAAGTTTCGGTAGCAGTGATATTGTATCATTAACTATTTATGGAAAAATGAAGATGAAAGATAAGGTTTATGAGTGTCCGTGCTGCGGTAAGGATATCAGTGAATTCGTCCACCAGGAAATTGTTTTGCACAATCGCCGGGCCAATGCCGAGAAAGCAAGGCGGGCTCAAAACAAAGATCCTGAAATGCGAAAGAAGCTGACCCAGGCCAGTGCGGAACGGCTGGAAAAATGGCGGAAGGAAAATCCGGATAAACTCCGTAATATTACAATCAAAGCCTCCCGTTCCAGAACTCAAGAAACTTTTGCCCGACAGGCCGAATCCCTGAAAGAGACCGCTCGGCGCAAGATGTTGAAGTTTGCCGAACTGTTGTCTGAGGCACAACGTGCAAATCTTCCGATCACCCCGGAACGCCAGGAAGAACTCACGAAAAAAGCCAGCGAATTAGTCAGGGCGGAAATCAAAGCCGAACGACTGGCCGCCAAAAAAGCCAAATAGGTTCGATTAGTTCAGCTATTCGGTTCTCTTTACTCTGCAGAGAAAGGGTTGCCTTTTTCCTGCGGAAGGATTGATTGTTTGCGCTCGCGCTCCAACTGTTCCAGATTGTATTTCTCTTTGAACTGTTGCCAAGTCAGGTCAGTATTGATGAAATTGCTTTCTTTCGCCATCTGGTATAGGTCTTCTTCCAGCATCATCACTTCGCCGGCGATAACTGCCTTGCATAAGGCAATGAACTCTGAGAGATTGACGCGCGGGTTCGCATATTCCTGACTGGGGATATAACTGATCTTGTCGACATCCTCTTCGCTGTAGCCCATCCATTCCGCCATGTATTGCAGAAGCCGGGTAAGCGCCCTGCCGGACCAGTCCGATATTGTTCGCAATGGAGCCGACTGACTGTTCTGTACCATACCGAGAACCGTTCCGGACTGATGGCTTTTGGCTGACATCAGGGATAGCCGCTTCTGTTCGATATCGGACTTCAGCCGAGTGATTTCCTTTTCTTCCGCATCGAAGCCGACGCCGTTGGTAGAGAGATATTCTACTTTGATATCTTTCCCGGGAATAAAGTTGGACGCACCAGCTCCGAACTGAAGTGTTCTCATATCAAAATTGCCTGTAACTTGGCCGGTGATAAATACTGTTTCCTGGGTATTCATGTAAATATGCTGGCTATTATGCGCGATACTCATGTAAAGTTTGAGCTCGGTCTGGGCCAGCGACAACATCGGCGGATAGTCAAATTCTTCTCCTGAAATACTTTTGACACCGCACCAGACGAAGGGAATCTGGTTGAAACGCTTCTTGCGATACGCGGGATATATCGTCCGTTCATCAACGGGGGGATTCTTCAAATCAAGATCAAGATATTCCTGCGGAGCTACCCGACGCTGATAATATTCCCGATTCGAATCCAAAGCCAACACCCGCAGCTTCAAATCTTTGACATCTTTTTTGGAGGCAAGATCATGATAATAAGTCGATTCATTCAGAAGAACCAGATCGGCAATTTTATCACCGTCATCATCGAGGAAATGCGACCTCAAAAATTTATTGGCATGATATTCCTGAATAAAGAACGGATATTTGGCATTCTGTCGGACCTCCAAGAGATTGCACCGCAAGCCCTGAGTCATCTGTTCGGTATTCAGCCGCAGTTGAATGCTTTTCAGGTCTTCCCGGGAAGCCGATGCTCTCTTGAGGATAAAATTCATTTTCTTATCGTCAGGCAAAGTTATCTGCGGATTGCCCAGTGAAAACAGGCCGTCATAAATATCAATCGAATACTCGGTTTCTCCCTGAAACAAGGCACGGTTCAGAAAAGCATGATATTGCTCCGGATGCTCTCTCTGCCAACTGTTCGGCGGCAGATACTTGCTTTTTTCCTTGATGGTTTTCTGCCCGGCCAGACAGTCGTCGACAATCTCCCGGCATTCGAGCAATTCATTGTATTCCGGGAACGCGAATCCCACAATCATTCTTTCAAGTTGCTTATCTGAATATCTCTTTACCGCCATTTTCATCTGCTCCGCTGTTGGATGTAATTTGCTTATTCAACGTTTGTCAACGATCAGTCCAAGGTAGAGATATCGCGCTTCTTTAAATCCTCAATGGAGAGGCTGAGTTCGGAAGGGGGCGGCTCAAAATTGGAGATCTGATAACTGCCGGCCAGATACTGGCGGTATTTGGCCGGGCCGATGCGGGCGGATTTTTCTTTGCCCGATAGCGTTTCGAAGTAATCAGGGAATGACAGGTAGAGATCATCCCGGGAGGTATCTATTTCGTCGATGGGGATCAGGTGGCAGCGGCAGTTGTTGTGTTGGGGCAAGGAGGGAATGTCCGGATCGTTGTGAGCGAAAACATCGCCATCCTGTGAGGCACAACCATCACAGACTTTCATATCCAGAATGGCGATGTAAATGAGCATTGATTCGTTTTTTGCGGCCAGCGCCAAGGCGACATCGTTGGATACCCCGTTGACGATGCTGTCCACCTCCGATTTAACGAAGCGCCGGGTTTTCTGCATTTCGCGTTTGACGGCGGCGCGGAGTTCGGAAAGGGAATGGTTATTTTGAAGTCCGGATACAATAGCCTCGTAAATGCGGTTGACGTCGCCGTCGACAATTTTCCGGAGAATCTGTTTTTGCGTCAATCCGTGGTACTTTCCGTATTTCGCAATTTGTACCACCGATGCCTTTGAAAGCTGTCTGCCGGTGAGCATGCCGAGGCCCAGAAGCCAGGCGAAAAAGAAGTTATTTTCGTTCTGAATGAGCTCCTGGGAGTGTTCCTGCAGTGAGCCGTAGACTTTGTGGAATACGCTGTCACGGATGTCGGCCAGTCGCTGCTTGATAAGATTCAGTTTCTGCTGAGTTTTGAAATCCATACTCATATTTTCGGCTTTGAACTGGTTTGATATCTGATAAATCAGTTCATAGATCGCGGCTTCGGTGGCGGCAAACTCCTCCACGGCATGGATCGAGAGGCCGTTGGCATAGAGCTGGAGATCATCACAGTGCCGAGCGAGAAGCCACGCAAGCTTTTTGGAGTG
>JAVBRM010000020.1:0-24409 GCA_031548025.1 Victivallaceae bacterium
CAGAATAACAAAAATGCTTCACTTGAAACTTTTTATCCAGTCTTTTTTGAAAAATTTTCAGGAAAAAGTGATCTTTTGAGCTTTTTCCTTAACAATAAAGTAGTTAAATGTATGTTAATGTATAAATTTTTGACAAAACCCTTAAAGCAGAAAGGAGAGGAAAATGAGAAAAATCAGATGTCGCCAGAAAACAGGTAAGGCATTGAATTTTACTCTGATTGAATTGCTCGTGGTGATCGCGATCATCGCGATCCTGGCGGCAATGCTGCTGCCGGCGCTCAATAAAGCCAGAGATACGGCCAAGAATGCAACGTGTGTCAATAACCTGAAACAACTTGCAATGGCTGGATTTTCTTATATTGAAGATAATGCCGGATGGCTTTGTACAGGCACCAATGTAAAGAATTATATGTTTACTCAAACTTCTTCTTTGTCCAAAGGGTGTATGGGAGAATATGTGGGATGCAATCCTGATCCGGCGTTCGTTTTGGTTGTACCGAAGATATTGATTTGCCCCACAGGAAAACGTTACGACAATACTGGTACAACACCTGGCAACCCGGATTTCAGCTACACATTCAATGGTGCTTTTATGCAGGATCTTCCAGCTTATCGAAATCAATATGTCATTGGATCAGTCAAAAATCCATCCGGCAGGATGTTTGCGGGAGACATCGGAATAGTTCCCGGTCTTTCCCTTACCACAACTGTCTTTAACTCCTGCAGCTTAATCTACCGGGATCCCGTGGCTTTTCGACATAATAAAACGGCAAATTTCGCTTTTGTCGACGGGCATGTGGCAAACCGCTCCTTTTATGAAGTGCCGGCGTATGCCAACGCCACGAATGACAGTGTGAAAAATTTCTTTGCGGATGGCTCAAGAGGGTGGTTTTAATACCGAAAAATCATTAAAAATAAACAGAAAAAGCAGACTTCCGCTTATTCGAGCGGCGGTATAGATTGTCAAAAAACCACAGTAAATATCATTTAAAAATTACCAGGAGCAACAATCGCAATGAAAATTAAAAATCTATTCGTCGTACTACTTTCCTGTTCAGCAATCTGTGCGGTTGCACAGGTTAAATCGACTTCAACTCAAGTCACCCGGGATTTATCGCCATTACTGAAAGCCGGTAACTGGAATTTGGAAAGGAAATACGTCAAAGCCGCGGACACAACCGTAACCATTGACGGAGAAAAGATTCCGGCCCTGAATCTGTCTTTTGTAATCAACCATATCCAGCCGGACGGCAGTTCGAGTGCGCCCTGGCCTTATGCCCAATTCCGTTCGATTCCGGCCGATGTAAGGGACTGGAACGAATACGACAGTGTCGAAATATCGGTTTGTGGGACAATCAACCGGATCGATGAAATAAACCTGCCGCTTCTTGTCGCTTTCGTCCCTGAAAAAGGAACCCGGACAGATACCACCAACAACATTAACGGAGTCGGGCTTTTCAGGATGGCTCGCGGCAAATGGGTCACTCTTTCCATTCCGATCGCCAAAATCAATGAATTTGCCAAGATCACTGAACCCGTGAAAATCAAGGAAATCAAGTTTGCCCTGGATGGAGCCCAATACAGGCAGGGAGATGAACTGGAGATCCAGATCGCGAAATTTCAACTGGTGCGGGAAACCGTTTCCAGGGTCAAGACTTTGAAAATGCTCGCTCCGGCGATCTATGCCAATGCGCCAATCATGCCGGTGGAACTGTTTGCTGTCGGAAACGAGAAAGAACTCAAGGCCGGACTACCGGTGGAAATCCTTGATTCGAGCAACAAAAAAGTCTGGGGAACCACGCTTTCGGTGGAAAAAGGAATGAAACGTTATGATCTCGACATTGCCGCGGTCAAACTGCAGGCAGGCGCTTATAGACTGATATTTTCTCCTCAATCTGATCAGATCAGGAAGGAAGCTTCTTTTACCGTCGTAACATCACCGTGGCAATAACCCGGGGAGGACATCATTTATGAAATACTATCTATTATCATTAATTTTTACCGTAATCGGCGTATGCAATGCCGCTGAGCCGACGATAATGCTGGATTTCGGCAGCGCCACATCGCCGCTTTATGAAGGCTTCACCAGGGTCACCCGCGAGGGAGGCGACAACGTGAAATGGGAAACCAAAGCAGAACTGAAGGAAATCGAAAACAAAATAAAGCGCTGGAAAAAAGCGAACTTCGACGATGTCTATTATACCAGCCTCAACTGCGATTATGTTTATGGCAACGGAGCCGCCGAACTGAAACTTTCCGTTCCCGCCGGCAATTATAAGGTATGGGTTCTGCTGGGCAATCCGGCAGGCGGAGAGAGTAAAGTCTGGAACAGCCGGATTTCAACAAATTCAGACTCCGCTGAAATCAATATTCCCGGCAATTGCGGTATGCGTTATGCGCTGTTGAATGCGGCCGCGGACAAAAGCGGCCTGACGGTCCGCTTCGATACCGCCAATTCATGGATGATAAACGGCATGGTCGTCATCCCGGCCACGGACTGGGACACTCTGGCGGAAACAGTGATTGCTCCGCTGTGGAAGGAATACGAATTCGTCCCGAAAGACTTACAGGCCAACTGGAAAGAGGTTAAGCAGCCGATCCTGCAGAAGTACCCGGAACCCAAATGGACCGAACAACAGCAAAAAGACGGATTCGTGATTTTTTCGCGATCGATGATAACCGCGGTATGGCCCACTGAATTTCCCGCGAGTTGGGAAATTGATGCACCGGTTCGTGCTTTCGCTGCACAGAATGAATTTGAAACGCTCAGTTTTTCCATTCACGCGCTGCAGAAATTCCGGAACATCAGTTTAAAAGTCAGTGATATGGTTTCTGCTGAAGGGCACCGTCTCCCCGGCGAATTCCGCCAGGATTATATCCATTATATGTATACAAGGGAGTTCTTTAACACGACCCTGAACTATTTCATCGGTCCGGACGCCGTCATGCCCTGGAAGTCCCAGAAACTGGAGAAAGGCAAAAACCTGACGATCTGGCTGACCGCCAATATTCAGCCGCTGACCCCTCCCGGAGAATATAAAGGAACCGCGGAACTCAACCTTGACGGTAAAATCAAAAATATCCCCATCTCCCTGAAAGTTCTGCCGATAACCCTGATACAAGACACCCACAAACATCAAGCCATTTATTTGCGTAATCCATATCAGAAGGCTGCAGAAGCGACCGATGATTTTTCCCGGAACTGGTTCCTGAAAAAAATGGATTCCGAGCTTTCGGAACTCCGGGAAGCCGGCATTACCAACTATCCGCAGATGCACCTTCTCGGTACCTGGCAAAAGGACCGCTGGGTATACGAATATGACACCTTCGGCCAGATCGTTGAGGTTGGGCGAAAATACGGTTTCCAGGGACCGATTGTCTGCGGATTTCCCTTCCGTTTTCTCTATACGAAATATATGAAGGAATCTCAGGGAGAGCATCTGAATAACCTAAAAAAGATGCCCCCCGAAGAGTTTTTCGCGGAACTGACTTCTATGATTCGCGAAATAACGACCGAAGCCAGAAACCGCAACTGGCCCGAACTGCTGTTTTATCCGGTCGATGAGCCGAGTCCAAGTACGTTGCAGATGCAGTTTCTCACCCGGTGTCTTCAGGCAATTAAGGCGGGCGGCGGCAAATCCTTTGTGACCACAGAGTCGGAAGATATTCCGACCCATGTTCTCAGGCCCTATCTGGATGTCTGGTGCGGCCCCAAATTTTCCAATACCGCGGAAGAAATAGCGGAAGTGAGGAAAAAATACCCGAACGGCGAATACTGGTGCTATCCGGGCTGGATCGCGGGGAATGATCATGTTGCCGCTCAATGCGCAAGGTTTACTTATGGATTCGGCTTCTGGAAATCCGGTTACCAGGGTCTGTTTCTCTGGCATTTCTCGTATCCGGATGGCGACCCCTGGAATTCACTGGACGGTCACGAGGCGGATACCATGAACCGCTCCGGAAACGACGGCTCGGTTATGCCCTCTCCGAACTGGTTCGGCCTCCGCGAAGGAATGGATGACGGACGCTACATCTATACCCTGGAATGCTGGATCAATACAGCCAGGCGCGCAGGTTTCAAAGATGACGCGGCCGAAGCCGAAGCGTTTTTGAAAGGTCAGAAAGACTCCATTCCGGTCCTGCACCGTTATTACAATCCGGATGTATGGAGCGCCGAATCTACCGACGTCGTACGCTGGCAGATGGCCCAACGGATTATGAAATTGGAAAAACTGGTTAATAATAAGTAGGAAATATGCATAGATATATTACAATACTGTTAATGATGGCGGCATTCGGAGTCACGGGAGCGGATTTCCGCTACGACTTCGGCTCCG
This sequence comes from Victivallaceae bacterium, assembly GCA_031548025.1. Taxonomy (GTDB): domain Bacteria; phylum Verrucomicrobiota; class Lentisphaeria; order Victivallales; family Victivallaceae; genus UBA5239. The sequence goes on from JAVBRM010000020.1 coordinate 4,338, forward strand.
AGACCTCTCCGCTGATGCCGGGATTCCAGCGCCTGACCCCTTCCGGGGGGCAAGACGCCGCCTGGCAGAAAGGAGCTGTATTGACCGCTCACGACCAGGCAATACCGGTCCCGGGCAAAGGAGGAACACCGCAGGTTTTCCTGAATGAACTGACCTGTGATTATGTTTCCGGCACGAAGCCCACCGATCTCACATTAAGCGTTCCGCCCGGCAAATACCGGGTCTGGATTGCCATGGGGCATCCCAATGGTCATATATCTCAAGTTTGGAATACAACTGTCACCAGTTCTCTTGAACAGAAGGAAGCGACCATGGCCAGTAAGTGGGGCATGGAAGCATTCGCTATTGCTGCTGAAGCCGGAGAGGAAGGACTGAAGCTGAACATCTCCACCAAAAGCCGCTGGCTGATTAATGCCCTGATTGCCGTTCCGGAGCAGGAATTTGACAAGATTAACAAAAACTTTATCGTTCCCCTCTGGGATGAAATCATGACATTTCCGTCGGCGGAAGCAAAAAACTGGACAAAAATCAAACCGCCTATCCTTATGCATCATCCCGAGCCCCAATGGAGTCGGGAAAACCTGAATGACGGATTCGCGATTTTTGCCCGTAACTGGTGCGAGCCTGTCTGGCCGGAAGAATTTCCCCGTCAGAGCGAGCTGAATGCTCCCGTACGGATGTTCGCTTCGCCGGATGAGTTCGAAACAACCAGTTTCGCAATTCATGCGTTGAAGAATTTCAAGGAGATCAGTCTGACCGTCAGCAGCCTGACGGATGAATCCGGAAACACATTGCCGGAACTCAAGGTACATTATATCCGCTATATGCTGATCCGTTCTTTTTATAATATCAAAGGCAACTATTTTGAAGGGCCGGATGTAGTCATGCCATGGTCCCCGCAGTCTTTGGACAAAGGACGCAATCTGCGTATCTGGTTGACGGCTCAGGTACCGGAAAATGCCGTGCCCGGCAATTATCGGGGAAATGTAGAGCTCAACCTTGACGGTAAAGTGATAGAAATTCCTGTCAGCCTGAAAGTCCTGCCGATAAAATTGTACAAAGATCCGAGATTCGTATTCGGTTTATATTACCGGCCTGCCGCCAATTTTTTCAGTTCCGATGTGGATTCTTATTCCTTGACCTGGTGGAAAAACCGTTATGATGCGGAACTGAACGATATGCGCGATACCGGTTTCAATATGCTGATGAACGGCATTGGCCTCAATAAGGCCCATGCCAAAAGAACGGTCAGCAAACTGGCCGAACATGGAATCACCCGGGAAGCGCCGGTAGTTGCCCCGGCGAGGGCCCTGTACAAAAAGTATATGGGGAAGGAAATCACTACTCATTTGAATAATATCATTATGCCGCCTGAGGAATATTTTGCCGAATTCCGCGAATACATCCGGAAAGTAGTCAAAAACGCAGAGGGTGAAAACTGGCCGGAACTATTGTTCTATGTTGCGGATGAACCCGACGGCGGAGAAGTGGCGATTGAATTTATGATACGGCTAATGAAAATTGTCCGGGAAGAAGGCGGTAAAGTTTCCATTGCAGCGGATTTATCAAAAAGTACTTTAGTGTCATTGTATCCTTATGTCGATGTTTGGATCACTCAGGATTTCTCCAGAACTCCGGAACAAATGAAGGAACTCAAAAAGCGGTATCCGCATATGCGGTTCTGGGTATATCCGAACAATACCACCGGCGCCAATGACCATGTGGTATCTGTTTCGGCCCGCATGACCTTCGGATTCTCGCTCTGGAAATCGGAATTTGCAGGATTGATGCCGTGGGTCTACCAGCACATTGAAGGGGACCAGTGGAATCATCTGGACGGCCCGGCATCGGATACCTTGAATAAAACCGCCCGGGACGGCAAACCGATCGCCTCTCCGAACTGGATCGGAATGCGTGAAGGAATTGATGATGGGCGCTATATTTACACCTTGGAGAAACTGATTTCCGAGGCGGAGGCAGCGGGATATAAAGCCGAGGCTGATAATGCCCGTAAAGTCTTGAAAGGAATCAATAACGCTATCCCGTATCATGTATACATATACCGCGAACACGCCTGGGAGGGAAGTACTATGGATGTTTACCGCTGGGCCATAGCGCAGGAAATCATGAAACTTCAGTCTTTAAAAAAATGGAAATGACTTAAAAGACAGCTATATTAGGCTGTAATCCTGAAATTAGATCAACAACAATAAGGAATCGATCGATGAGCAGAAAACTAAGTAAGTATTTGGCAATGGCGGTATTTGTGTCGAGCCTCGGCATAATTTCCGTACAGGCGGACCCGATCGTGGACGCGAAAACACGGCTGGCCATCACCGGCGACAGTATCACTGAGCAGAAAATGTACAGCCGCTTCATTGAGCTTTATCTCACGGCCTGCGCGCCGCAACAGCCGGAAGCGATTTTTCAGTTCGGCTGGAGCGGGGACCGGGCGCCCGGGTTTGCCGGACGCATGGTTCACGACTGCCTGTCGTTTTTCAAGCCGACACTGATGACGACCTGTTATGGCATGAATGACGGCAACTACCGTGCTTTTGACGAAGCCACCCGCAAGCCCTATACCGAAGGCATGGCGAAGTTGATCAAGCAAGCGGCTGACGCCAAAGTCACGGTCCTGGTGGGCGGCCCCGGCGCGGTCGATGCGAAGACTTACCGCAATGCCGATACGGCCAAAATGTACAACGATACCCTTTCAAAGCTCTCTAAAATCGCGCAGGAGCTTGCCAAACAGAACAATATGCCGTTTGCCGATGTGCATAAAACCTGTATGGACGCCATGACCAAAGCCAAGGCCGATCTCGGCGACGCCTATGTGGTGATGGGACGCGACGGCGTGCACCCCGGCGAGAACGGCCAGCTGGCGATGGCTTTCGCATTCCTCAAGGAAATGGGGTTCGACGGCAATATCGGAAGCATCACTGTGAACATGGCCGCCAGCGGCAATGACCGCGTAGCCGTGACCGGTGAACACGATGCCAAGGTGGCGGAAGACGGTTCGCTGAAAATCACCAGCCGCCGCTGGCCCTTCTGCTTTACCGGCGGAGCCAAAGATTGGACTACCCTTGCCATGAGTCACTATTTGCCGTTCAACGAAACGCTCAACCGTTTCACGCTGACCGTCAAAGGGCTCAATACTCCTTTCGCCGATGTATCCTGGGGCGGCAACCAGAAGCGTTTCACCAGGGAAGAACTGGAAAAAGGGATCAACCTGGCCGAGGTCTTCGCCGGGATCACTCCATTCCAGTCCGCCTGGGGCAAACTCAACAGTGCGGTTCTTCAAAAGCAGGAACTCGAAACCTTCATGATCAAGAGCATTCGTGCCAACATGCGCGCCGGATTCGTTGCCGATGCCGGTATGAAAGACGATTTCAATACCTTCTGGAACGCATTGCTTGAAAAAGGCTGGGCCGACAAGAATAAGGCCGTCCAAGCGGCATTCCAGCCCGTCAACCACACGATCACCGTCAAGGCTGTCACTGGCGAACCGGTCGTCGTCAAGTCGGATATCTCCACTGTGCCCGAAGCCGCACAGTACCGCCTGATCTATGACCTCGACCTCAATAAACTCAAGGGCGACAGCACCGCTTATACCACCGACGTCAGCCGCGACGCCGGTGAATTCTCCAGGGTGGCCTATTTCCTGGAACTTGGCGAAGGCGAAACCCCCACGCAGTGGATTTGGGTGTCGATGGATGCTTTTACCAAGGACGCCGCCATGATCGGTGTTCCGTCACACATGCTGGGCACCCTGTTCCATCAGGGTGTCAAGAACATGACCGTCCAGAGCACTGTGGAGTCGATCAAGAACGGCAGCGGCTTCGACGGCTGGGTCGAGTTCTGGCCCAGCAACTATACCCAGAAGAACTCCCAAAATGTGCCGAACGCCAGCGACACCACGTTTGATTGGGGCGACACTCCGGCCGCCGCCACCGGCGCCGGTTACGGCAGCATGCAGGTTCATAACCCGGGAGAAAAGCAAGTCCTTTTCGCGCTCAATAATTGGCGAGCGAACGGCCCCGACAAAATGGACCTCGGCATCGGCAACCAGCCACAGGGAAATCCCGACTACACGTTCAGCAACAATTCCGGCAAATACAAATTCAAGCGTTTGCAGGTTCTGGTCAAATAATACCTGAACAAAACTTCGAAGGTGATAATCCATCAATGGGTTATCGCCTTGTTTTATTGATATTTGTCCGGTTCCGGTCATATTGCAAATGAAGACTCAAAGACGTCCTCGCCAGGATCAATTCCCATCTTCATTCGCAACTTGAAACTCTGCTTCCCCCCAACTGGCAACCGCCAACCACCCGGCAATCAATATGTCATTTCTCTGTCGCTTGACCACCGCCGGACGCTTACATTGAAATTCCATTGGCAAGCGCTGCTCAAAGCCATATAGTGATAGCAAGGAACGTAATTACTGCAAGCTTAAAACGCCTGTTTTATTTTGCCTTTTTTCGCGTATCTGTCGATAAGTCATTATGTGGGGAAATTGGTCTATATTGGGGAAAAGAAAAGGAGACCCCGACCGATTACACCAAAGGGTTGAAATGCGGGTGACATCGTATCGGGGGCCCCAAAAATGAAGAGTTTATTTACAATTAAGGTAAAGGATGAGAGTTTACATTCATGGCGTCCAGGCGTTTTCTGTGCGATTTCAAACGTTTGCAGAAGTCCGGGAAGGAGAGTTGAGTCGCATCTGTCCATAATGTTTCCGAGAGAGCGCAGGTTCGCGGAAAAGCCATATATTCGAGATGCTTCAGATTACTTATATATTCGGTCCACAGGTTTCCTTGCCCTCCGATGATATGTTTCTGTTCCTGTTGGCTCTGATGATCGGGAATCGGATTGAAGCGATAAACCATTTCGCAGGAAAGATCGCCGCCCATCGCCAGTGGTTCGAATTTCGGATTTGCCTGGTAGTAATCGAAATAGGTATACTTGCAATCGGCAACAATGGCATCGTATCCGGATTTAGCCGCGACTGTGGCGCTGTTATCATGGTGCCAGCTCATGATAAGCGCATTATCCGGCAGTGAGCCACCATCCATGATTTCACTCCAGCCAATTAGCTTGCGGCCACGGGAATCTATATGTTGGGCGACTTGGTGAATAAACCAGCGTTGCAGTTCGCTTTCATTATGCAGGCCTCGTTCCGCCATCAGTTCTTGAGCTTCTATGCTTAATTCCCATTCTTCCTTGGGGACTTCGTCTCCGCCGATATGGATAAATGGAGCGGGAAACAGATCCAATACTTCCGAAATGACATTCTTCATGAACTCAACGGTGGTGTCCCGTACATTCAGAATATGTTTGCTGACTCCCCAGATACAGCGTACTTCATGTTGAAACTCGGGATGATTTCCTAATTCCGGGTACGAGGCGATTGCGGCTTGCATATGTCCCGGCATATCGATTTCGGGAACAATCATGATATGACGCCTCGAGGCAAATTCCACGATGGTCTTTATATCATCCTGCGTATAGAAACCGGAATGCGGAATATCGTCGTATTGGCGCGGGGTGACATCGTGATATCCCTTGAGGGTACATTTTCGTGTCGAGCCGATTTCCGTCAGGCGCGGATAACGCTTTATTTCAATTCTCCAGCCTTGGTCTTCGGTAAGGTGCAAATGGAGAACATTATATTTATGAAGTGCAAAAAGATCGATCATCCGGCAAACTTCAGCAACACGGTAAAAATATCTTCCCACATCGAGCAGCATTCCCCGCCAATGGAAGGCCGGTTTGTCCTCGATAGTGACCGCTTCGAAACTCCAGTCAATGCCGGATTGTATTGAGTCGGCAAAAATCGATTCGGGAAAAAGCTGACGGACCGTTTGAATAGCCCTGGCCAGACCGGTTGAGTTTTCCGCCTGGAGATTCAAGATTCCGGCATTTGTGGTAATCTTATAATCTTCACGGACCAGACCGGTATAAACTTCGGATTCATTGCCGTTTTCGTCAAGGATAATGTCATTAGTCGTCGCGGTATCGCCTCCCCGGACCGGCAATTCAAATCCGGTTGCGGGGCGTAAATATTCAGCCAGCAGGAGCGCAACTTCGAAAGCGTTTTTTGAGCTTGCAAAGATTCTACTGGTGGCTGTCAATTGGAATCGGCTGCCGGAAGTTTCTATCCGGACGGGTTGGGGGATGATTGAGAATGTGTCCATTTTCTGTTCCTGATGATTTGTATTTGGTTTTATATGGTAATACATCCAGTGGACCAAAACTGATAAAGAGACGCCCACGACGGTTCCATGCAATATGCATTCCGGATACCGGTTTTGACGGATTCATTCAATTCCGGTATGTCCGTTATTGTGTTATCCAGGTATTCCTTGAGCCGGGTTTGAGCCTCCTGCAAACGCACCAGTTGCCCCCCCTGACGGATTTGAATAACTTCCAATCCGAAGGGTTTGTAATAACGCAGCCATACATTTCGGAAGGACTCCGTTACCAATGAACATGCATTCATCAGTTGCGGCAAATCCTGTTCCGCCAGTTTCTGAAGGATATCGCGACGCTGATGTTTCCAGGCGTATTCCAGCTCGTTTCTGAATTTGATCTTCCGGTAAAGGAAATCAGCGATCACCCAAAGATGATTAAAATCCCCGGCCTGGTGATCCGCACGGTTATTCCGGAATTTTTCACAAACATGCTTGAGATTTTCGCAGACTGTTTGTCCATATCCTGGATTGAAAAGTCTTTCATTGTTGCACAAAATAGCCTGTAACGGATCATCCCATAACAAACACTGAATTCCAATGGAAGTATGATGGGAACAGTTTTCCGGATATCCCGCCCAAATATATCCTTCCAATAGATGTGCGGCCTCCAGATGATCTTCGTAATTTCCACCACGGGTGATAACGGAGAAGTTCTTCGCGGTGAAATCGTTATTGTCCCAAATCATATCAGCCGCCCAATTGAGGTCGGCGAGTGCGGACCCGATATCGCAGCAGCATCCATTATCGCCCCACAAAGTGAATATCACTTCATCCAATCCGTTCCGGCGGCAGGCTTCCAGGCATGGAACAACAGTCCGGGTATTCATGTCGTGATCGCACCAGAGGCGCGTCCAGGTCCATAGCCCGGTGGCCATGACCGGCTTGACGCCCAGCTGACAGTGAATTTGAATAAAACGGTCATAAAATTCGACATCCTGATTATAATAGTCCCAATAAACAATATCGACATCATCAGGAACTGAATCGATAATTTCCGGTGTAAATTGCGTGTCCAAATTAAAATACCGATGATCCGGAGCCCCCAGGCGGCAGTACATATCCGACCAGATCAACGGCTTCATTCCGTACTTACGGCAAATTTCATTCACTTTTTGAAGATGGCGACCATAGAGTTCGACAGGGTCTTGATATCCGTGCAGATCCATATAGTTTCCGCGTCCCATTCCGTGAGTTTCGTCCATCCCGATGTGAATTCGGTCGCAGCCCAGTGCCTCATGCCAGAACCGGATCATTTTTTCGATCAACTCATAACTTTCCGGAGAATCGATCAGGAGAACCAGTCCATTGTCCTTGATTTTTCCATATGCATCCCATTTAAATATCTGCTCCAGATGTCCCAGAACCTGTATGCATGGGATTATTTTTATACCTAGTGCCATTGCACATCGATTGATCTCCCGCATTTCCTCAAGAGTATAAGCCCCGCGCATATATCCGAAATATTCCTCTCCCGGCAGTTTATAGGTGTCCTCCGTATACAGCATCACCATATTGTACCCCATCAGGGCCAGTTTTCGCAAATAGCTTTTGAAAGGTTCCAATTTGAATACCGCGTTGCGGGAGCAATCGAACATTACTCCAAGAGTTTTGAACTCACATTTTACTTCGCGGAAATTCTCAGCCATAGCCAAAGCCAGGCCTTTCGCTGCTTCCTGCGTAGTATTATATTCAATAATTATCTTACCCGATTGACGACTAATCGCGACTCTGTCCGCATCCGTTGCAACGAATTCAACTTCCGTCGTTCCCTGCTCGGAAGCAATGGGATATTCAACGGATAACTCCTCAAGCATGCCTTGAAGTTGAGGCGATACTTTTTCTTTTTCCCAAAACAAACTCATTATAAAATTCCTTTTATCGGCGTTTAAAATAACGGCTCCAAATGACATATTTTGAAGCAGACGGATTGTTACCTCCAAAAATCAGACTGCAGAGATAAGAAATTGCGACAATCACCGACAATGTTATTATGCTCAAGTACATAAATCCCATTCTTTCCTCCGGGGGAACCCATAGATAGCGGAAAAAAGTCAGATAAACCGCGACAGGTATTCCGGCGGCCAACCCGACCAACATTCCCCGGGAATTGGTCCGGTAAGTGAGCAGTCCCATGAAAAACATGGCCATGCTGAATGTGCCGAGAACTCCCAGGCATACATTTGACACTTCCAGCAGGGGTACTTTCCGTCCGCCGAAAATAAAATCGACTGAGATACCGAAAAGACATGAAAATATGCCGCTCCATAAGGTGAATTGACGGGCAACACGCAAATAATGCTTTTCCTCTTGTCCCGGCTTGATTAAAGGCTGGTAAATATCTTTAACGAATACTGCACCCAGGCTATTGATCACCGCGCTTATCGTCGACATAACCGCAGCCAACAGCCCCGCAATCAACAGTCCCCGCAGGCCGATAGGCAGCAAGCGGGCGGAAAAGTACGAAAAAGCCTCATCTCCGTTGAGATCCTGCGGAAGCGTATCGGCATGCAGGATTTTGAAATATACATACAAGGCCATACCGGCAAAATAAAAAATGAAGCATATCGGCATTTGCCCGAGGGTCGAAACCCCCACTGCCCGTACAACTTCCCGGTAATCCTTACAGGAAAAGCAACGCTGTAGATTCATCTGGTCAGTCGAGGGGCCGATGATAGCTATGGGCAGACTGAGCAGCCAAACCCAGACAACAATCCGTTGTTTCAAATCGAAATTCCATATTCCGCTGTCGATGCTCAAATCAAAGGCGCGATTGTGCTCTGCCGCCAGGTTCCAAATGCCCGCAAGTCCTCCGGGCGTTTCCAGCGCGATAAATATGATAATACCGAGAATTCCTCCCAGGAGCACCAGAAACTGCATGACATCCGTCCAGATAACCGCCGACATACCTCCGAAGTAAGTATAAACGGTCGACACAACGCCGATAATCAGGATGGACAGCCACATGGGCCAACCGAAAACCGATTTCAAAAGAATTCCGGTGGCATAAAGAACAACCCCAAGATAAACTCCCCGGATCAACAGGAAAATCAAACTGTTGATCGTCCTGAGCCGTGGAGAAAAACGCCCTTCCAGATATTCATTGATGGTAAACATCCGCATGTGATAAAAAAAATTCAGAAACACAAACAACATCACCGGCAACGCAATAATTCCGACAAAACCGCCCAGCCACATATTACAGCCGAAATTGTACGCTTCCCCCGGCATCGCAATAAAACTGATCGCGCTGAATAACGATGCAAAAATACTGATTGCAATCGGCCACCAGTTCATAGAGCGCCCCGCCAGGAAGAAGTCTTCGGTATTTTTTTGTTTGGCGGAAAAACGGCACCCGATATAAACGGACAAAAGTAAATATCCCACGATCACTGCATAATCAAGAAAACCCATGTAAATATATCCTTAAATATGAAAAATTAATCAGAGCGTATAGATCGCGCCTTCAATGTACGGATCGGGGCGTTCCTGGCTGTTGTAGTAATAAACCGTCAATATCTTACCATGCTCAAGTTCTATCGAAGTCGGATAACCAAGGTCATCACTCGTACCGCCATCCCGGATAATGATTTCATTCTGCATATCCCAGGTTTTCCCGCCGTCATTGCTCAGGCAGGCCCGGATTCCATACGGATAAAACCGATAGCCGTAAGAGGCCAGGAGACGGCCGTCTCTCAACGCCAGCAAATGCTGGGGGTAGCCACGGACTTCCGTTTTTTTCGGTTCACTCCAGGTTTTTCCCTGATCGCTGGAAAAAGATATCCTCATGAAACCATCCATGGCAACCCGGAATACCGTCACAAAGGTTCCATCCGCCAGCGCGGCGGTATAGGGTTCGCCGAGAACAACTGTTCCTTCCTCATTGCCCAATCCAGAAGTTGCGATTTCAGCAATTTTCTCAAAATTGGAAGCACTGGTATCCGCTTTCCAGAATTCCGCCAGCCGTTTGTTGTTGACCCTGTCGCTGAGCAGTTTCGGTGAATAAATTTTGCCTTCGTAATAAAATGGTCCATGTGGACAAAAGACCGGAACTTTCACCGGTTTTTCCCAATTCTCGCCGTTGTCTCCGGAAAACATCCAGAAAGTGCCCCCGAATCGGGCAGCGCCGGCCTGCTCGATATAATTGGTGGCCCCCTGATAGTTTTTCCGGTGTTCCGGATAGGCGGCAAAACTGTTCCAGGCGGTATAGGATACCAATACCCTGTTTTCGCAAACAGTGATGCCAGGATCGCGCTCATCGGTTACTGAGTCGGCAATGGTTTTTGGCGCGGACCAATTCAAGCCATTGTCCTTGGAAAAAACCATGCAGATCCGGCCATATGCGCAGAGGTGTTTTTCGCCCTCACGAAAAACGACCGCCAGATCATTGTTCGGCATCCTGGCGACTCCGGGAAACGCCAGGTGCCGACCTTTAATCGCGCATATCGCACGGTATTCCATCGGAATACGCCGGCCGGTTTCCGCTTTCGCCTGCGCCGGAACATTGTACGGCGCAGTTATTTTCAGCTTGGCGATTTCGCCGCTGAATCCGCGTGGAGATCCGTTCAGGGCATTTGCTCCGAGCAACATCCGGCTCAGCTTTTCCGGTATCGGGAAATTGATTTTTCCGAATTCCTCCTTGTCATTGATGCGCATGCCGAAGGAATTATCCGCCGCGCTGAACCATGCGGTACAACGGTTCCATTCGTCGGGCTTGAAAGGAAATACCATCTTGATCTGGGCAAACTGTTTTTCGTTTTCGCCGGAAATCAAAATCTTGATTACTACCGGGTCTTCCGGTTGGTATTCTTTCGGCGGTTGAGAAAGCATGATGGAAAATTTATGGATTTCAAGGAGGCGCGGGAAAACATTGGTTTGTTGTGCGTCAACCTTGAAGTCGAATTCAACCCTGACTCCCTTGGCGGGGTCAATTGAAGGCTTCAGCAATTGGGCCGACGAGGCGTCTTTCAACTCGGCTTTGAATCTCAGTGAATCCTCAGTTGCCTGCTGAGGTTTGAGATTTCCGAATATGAACATATTGTTCTTCGCGATGATCTCCTCGGCCATTGCAATCGAGCATAGGCCGGCCAGCAATAATGTGTAAAAATGTTTTTTCATAGACTTCTCCTGTTTTTGTTTGATAAATCTGTTTTTATATATTTTTCTGCAACGGAATGAAAATTCCTCCGCAATAAAACCGCCCGTTTGCCTTCAATAAGGAAGCCGCTGCCCGCTGCAGCGAGGTTTGCGGATTCTCCGGAACCCCGATTTTCTGATTTTTGATTCCGAAAATCCGCCAGAACGCATCACTTTCATTTGGTACCGGAAAAAGATGTCCCAAGAGCTGGAAACGGATGATATTGGATGTTGGTGCAAGAATATTTCCAAACTGCGGATCCAGCAGCCATGAAATACAGACAAAACCTTTGAACTCCTGTTCCGGCAAATACTTCTCGAAAAATACCGGGGCCCTTTTGAGCGCCTCGATGCAATCTTCCGGGGTCATCGGGCCGTTTTCCGGAATATGAATATCCAACAACAAATCGCCGGGTTTGATATATTCCTCCCATTCAGATAAAAGGATCGTAATTTGAGCTTGCTCGACAAATCCGTGTTCGTTGACCGCATTGCCGGTAATCCTGCCTTCTTTTTCCCCAAAGGTCGATCCCATGGAATCAGCGCCGTTTTCGTAAAGTCCCAGCCGGTTGAATTTTTGTCCTGCCGCAATGAAAATCAACAATTTCCCATCACTCCTGCGGCGGTACATCCGCAGCGACTCCGGGAACTTGTAACCCGGTCTGAACTGTAAACGGCCGATATTGTAGATTTCTCCCCGGCAATGATAAAGAAACCAATTCAAAATATCGGGAGAAATTCCGCAGGGCCACTGAATTTCGCGCCGGAAACAATCCGCCCAAATGCGCAAATCCTTCCAGCCTTCGTGAAATATCGCTTCCGGAATATTTCTCTTCTTATTAAGTTCTTCTCCGACCGGGCAACCACTCAATGCCAGAAGTACCAGTCTGGCGCTGCCGGTTTCGGAGCAGCCGCAAACCGGAAACGGTGTTTTGACCGGCAGCGATCTCAAGCCGGTTTTGCTGATGAAAAAAAGCCGGTGAACATGCCACAGGAAAGCACAAACTACATCATCATTGATGAATTTGTCTCTTTCGCTTTTCAGATACTCAACCATATCGGAATCAAGGCCAGTCTGCCGCGCATATTTTTCGATGAAATCGTTCTGAAGAAAGAATATATTCTTTCCGCCGCGATAGGATTCCAGCGACTCCTCCCATTCACGGGCTAAGAAGTCCGGTTGGTTCAAAATTCCGAAATCATCTAAAATTGTCCAAGGGAAAGTCATCTGCATTCTCCTTATTCACGAAAGATTTTCCAATCATCTGTGGCCATGGCATTGAATTGCAATTGCCCGGCGCTTTCGATAGAACCATCCGACATCAGCATATTTCCCCGAGAGCGATGTCTTTCCATGAAAGTCAGCGCCAATCGGGTATTACTCGGTGATGACGGCGCATACCAATACTCGTCATCAATGGCAAACATTCCGCGTTTTTTCAGCAGCGAAACTTTGGGTGTGATCGTAGTGGTCCAGAATTGATAGTTGAAGCCGTACGACATACCATAACTGTTTTCCGTCGTGGTACTGTTTATTTGCCATTTTGTCGGCGAAATCACATCTGCCGGACAATGCTGGACATGCTTGAGCAACTCATCCTCGGTCATTTGATCCATGAACTTCTGCCCGTTATTGAACTGCCAGTATAATACATTTTGAATATATCTGCTTCGACCGTAAAAACTGGGCTGAGCGTTGACAGATGGATAATAGTCGTCATAATCACTGGTATACAACATCAGTTGTGTGCCAACCTGTTTTAAATTGGCGAGGCATTTGCTTTCTCTCGCCTTGTTTCTCGCGCTGTTCAAAGCGGGCAGCAGCATTGCCGCCAGAATCGCGATGATCGAAATCACAACCAGAAGTTCAATCAGTGTAAACAGAATGCATGTTCTTGGTTCTTTTTCCATAATTACGATTTCCTTTGATATTACTGTTTCCAAACTCAAACCTCACAATTCAGTTCTGAACTTATCGGAATACCCGCACCATTCGTCAAATACAGAAGGATCTACCGGATGCCCTTTGGTTTTCTGCGTTATCAGCATTGCATTGAACGGCTCCGCATAAAGGCCTCCTGCTTTTCCTCCGAAATAGCGCGCCGAAGCAATAACGGTATTGATGTGATCATCTTGTTTATCGGCCGGAACCTGTGACTTCATAAACACCCTTATTGCGGCAAGTTTGGTTTCCATGAATTCGCTTATATCGATAACCACATCGGGATTGAACCGAATCATGGGACCGCTCGACCCCATCTGCCACGAATACAATTTAAGCTCCATTCCATCCGCGGCCAATTTCCGGCATGCGCTGAAAACCAATGATGCAATAGCATAGTGTTCATTGTGCTGATCGTTGATGTTTTGCGTCAGAACAATTTCCGGGTCATGCATCTTTATGAACCGGGCAATCTCTCCCACGCATTCCGGAGTGTCTGCTGCCGCCAGAGAGAAATACTTACCCTGATAGCGTTTCATGCCCTCGATGATTGATTCTTCTCCTTCATTGAAATGCACATTCAATGTCGGCCCGAATTCCTGAGTCCAGTAATAGGCCGGTTTCAAATGAAAAAACACAACTTCGGAAGCGCCTAAGATTTGAGCGCCACGCTTCGCTTCATCTTCTCTGACTTTCAGAATATCTTCCACACGATATTCTTTGCCGGGGTTTTCGTTAAAATATGTGCAATTGGCGGCAAAAGAAGCCGCATCGATCGCAACCACATAAATCACTTCATAACCGGCCTTGACGTATTTGGCAATCGTTCCGCCCGCCCGGATTTCAATGTCATCATGATGAGCTCCAAAGGCAATAATTTTTCTTTTCATTCAATAACCCTCAGTTGTAAAATTATCGATCAAAAAAACGAATTGTCTGCTGCAATGCTTCAGCCTGGCGGGCGATTTCGGATTCCGTCCCATAATTGGTCTTGAATTGCATCAGAAAGGGCTGGGTGCTCTCGGCCACCGGACATTGCCGGTGATGCTCCGAAACCATACCATCCAAGAACGGCTCATGATATGTCAGCCGCCATGCGCCGTAGAAACCATCGCCATCGAATTCTTTGAATTTGTTGTAAAAATTGGTCCATTTGATTTCAGGATTATCCAGTTTTACAGTATACGCCCAATATGAATTTTCATAACCCTCCTGATTTTTCTGCGGACGCAACCATGATACATTACGGATTACATCCGCAAATGCGGCGGCGCATTTTTTCCGCCATTCGACAAACATTTCCAGTTTTTCCAGTTGAGCATAAGCAACCGCGGAACACAACTCCGAAAGCCTGTAGTTATATCCTAATCCAACATGCCTTTTGAAGTCCGGCTTGACAAGTTCGCTTTTATCGATTTTTGATTTTCCCGGCTCGGCGCTTACACTGCCATAGCCAAGGCTGGAAAAACGTCTCATAAAAGCCGCGTATTCGGGATTGGAAGTTACAACCATTCCTCCTTCGCCGCAAGTCATATGCTTTGAATTCTGAAAAGAGAAACTGCCAATATCCCCCAGCGTGCCGACCGTCTTTCCCTTGTATTTTCCGCCAAAACACTGAGCATCATCTTCGATGACCGCCAAGCCGTTTTGAACCGCGATCTTAGTGATTTCATCATAATCCGGAGACAGACCATAAAGCGCCACCGGCATAATGGCTTTTGTTTTTGAGGTAATACACCTACGTATGGCGGAAGCGGATATCACAAACGTATCCGGGTCGATATCGGCGTAAACCGGCGTCGCTCCCGCAAACATCACAGCCATTGTGGTGGCCGCCATAGTCAGAGGCGGTACAATAACCTCATCGCCAGGGCCTACGCCAACCGCGGCCAGAGCCGCATGAAGCGTAGCCGTTCCGTTGGTAAAAGAAATCGCATACTTTGAATCAAATTTTTCAGCAAAGAGCCTTTCCAACTTGGCGGTAAAACTTACAGAACTGCTTCCAGGAAATCCACTTCCAAGTACTGCACTTAAATATTCATATTCTTTTCCGTCAATGCGCCACGACTGTTTTTGCATATCGCAAATTCCTTTAAATAATTTCATCGATTATAATTTTATGACCGTTTGCTTCTCTGGAAGCAATGCCGGCCAGAACAATTTTATTCAGGAAAACGGTGTCGGAAAAATTCTCGGTCCGTCGCCCGGTTTCTACCATTTCCGTAAATGCTTTCATCATGTTCGCGATACTGTAGAAATACGACACCAGCGTCGGATCAGTATAAAGCACAGGATATGGAGGAATACCTTTACCGGAATGACAGGTCAACCCGATGGGCAGGCTGACACCGTCAATTACCTGCAGGACCGCTTGCAAGCCGCTACGGTAAGTCAGGCAAACCGTGTCCGCGCCGTCCGCGCCGCAATTCTGAACGCTCGCGATATCGCGTCCGAAAAGACGAAACAATGGATCCAGAAGATGCGGCGCATACCGTATCCACGACACCGGACTGATGCCGTGAACCGTTTTGACTGCCGGAATATCAAGTTTTTGTTCGGCAATCTCCACCTCCGGGGCGAAACGGAACGATGACGCGGTCATCAGCGGGTATTCCGGGCTGATCGCCGCGATGAAATGCTTCAGCTCTGTCTGATCGTGCGCCAGCAATTTGTCCATATATATGGGCTTACCGGTTTGAAATAACTTTCCCGCCATTTTCCAGTGATTCCAGATATCGTCTCTGGCAAACACAATCGCATCGACATTTTCGGCCAGCTCCTCGATTGAATCGGCAATGAAAGGGATATTGGCAACCTGCGCGACATTTTCAGAAAGTCCGCGATCCTGCGTCCAAATATGTGAGATTCGGGCATTTTCAATGAATGTCTGATTGCGATGATGCTGTTTGAGATACTTGCGTATAATTTCAAACGGACATCTGTCGAGAGCCTCTTCATTATAACCATTGAATACGGCGGAAAATGAATACGGATGTCCGTTGCCTTCATTCATTCCAATCATACCGATGTTGATCATATCCTCAATCCTCGCTTACTTGTATCTTGAAAAACCGGCGTCGACATATAAGTTGTGTCCGGTCACATAGGACGACGCATCCGAAGCCAGAAATACCACCGCTCCCTTCAAATCCCGGTGTTGAATCCCCATTCGCCCCAACATGGTACGTCGTGAATATGCCTGAATAAATTCTTCCGGCTGATTCCTCTGAAATCCCCCCGGTGAAATGGAGTTGACCCGGATGCCATATTCTCCCAGATACGCGGCGGCATCGTAAGTCAAACCGATGACCCCGGCCTTGGCGGCCGTATAAGCAATTGGATTCGGTGTCATTCCGGCCGGATAAATGCTGCGGTCGCGTCCCAGCAGCGAAGAAATCGAAGCGATATTGATGATATTTCCTTCTTTCTGCGACATCATCAATTTGCTGTACTCCCTGATCATTAGAAACGTCCCCGTCAGATTGCTTTCAATGAAAGCATTCCAACCGGGCAATGTCTCCCTTTCCAGAAAACCGCAGGCTTCCCTGGAATGCCCCCCGGCATTGTTTACCAGAATATCGAGCTTGCCGAATTCGCATCGAATTTCCTCGAAAAGTTCTATGATGCTCTGTTCCGATAATAAATCCATAGTTTTGGGAATAAATGATTCCGGATGAAGAAGATTCAATTTTTCGGCCGCCTGTGCCGCTTTGTCATAGGCGCGCGAAGTGATAATCACTCGCGCTCCCGCTTCCGCCAATCCCAGCGCAATGTCTTCGCCAAAATTCTGACAGCCGCCTGTTACCATGGCAATCCGGTTCTCCAATGAAAAACTTTTCAATACATTCATCGTTAATTGATCCTCTGAAAACCGGTTACCGCCGGATTTCCTTCCAGCTTGGGTTCGATATTTCCACCGGCTATTTCCGCCCATATTTCATCGGTGGCGGCCAAATAACGGTCGGCCTGTTCCAAAGTGTGGGCGTACATGGCGTAACACAAGACGCCGGCCAGGAAACCGCGTTTAGCCATTTCCTGAGTATAATAGGCGCGGTTGATATTGTTGTTTTCGGCAAATTTGAAATGCTGCATCGGCTTAATGCCGCTGATACTGATATCCAAGTGATGGCGGGTGGCGATTTGTTTCCATCCGTCCTCGATTTTTTCTCCAAACATTACCAGATGCCGATGGACATGTTCCCGTTGAAATTTTTCGATCATGGCAAGTGCCGCCGCCGGCCCGATGCGTTCCGTCCAATTTGTGCTGGAGATAAAACTATCCTGGGCGGCTTTCATGACCCATTCTTTGCCGATTACCGCCGAAATGGGAAAACCGTTACCGAGTGCCTTTGAAAAAACGGCGATATCCGGCTGCCAACCCAACTTCAGATGCGCTCCGCCGCAGCATATCCGAAATCCAGCCGAAATTTCATCCATAATCAATGGAACCTTCAACTCATGTACAGTTTGGTGAATTGTATTCATGAATTCGGCTTCCGGCATGAAATTGCGGGTGGGCTCCATTACCACTGCCGCCAAATCCTTGCCGGCCCGCTGAACCGCATCATTAAAGTCCTCGATATTGTTGAAGTGAAATGGAATCGCCGTCCCTGCCAGTTTTCGGGGTACGCCATTTGGCTGCAATCCGGCGATCAAGTGTTCGCCCAAAGCATTTTTTGTACCGATATTTGCTGCCAGGTACCAGTCTTCCCAGCCATGATAACCGCAGAAAATCACCGTGTCCTTGCCGGTAGCGGCACGGGCAATTCGTACCGCCATGGCCATGGCCTCGCCTCCGGACCGCGCAAAGCGCGCCATTTCTGCCCAAGGATGCAACTCGATCATTTTCTCCGCCAATGCAACTTCTTCCGGAGCATTCAAGGAGGAAGCCGAACCATCGGTTATTACCCGTATTACCGCTGCGTTTACCTCATCATCCGCATAGCCGAGCACGGTCGCACCGATTCCACCGATACTGAAATCCAGATAACGGTTGCCGTCCAGATCTTCGATCTCCACTCCCTTGGCCTTTCTGAAATACCCGGGCCAGACACCGCGGCTGAACATATCTGGTCGCTTTGACAATAGTTGTGTCATCCCCGGGATAAGGCGTGCCGCTTTTCTTTGCATTGCCAGACTTTTCGTAATTTCGTTTTTTCTCATACCTGTACTTCTCTTTGTATTACAAACAATTTTCCCAAAAATAAACCGGGATCCGGCTTATATATATTTTAGCCAACCGGCTGATAATCTTTCTTGATTGCTTTTTGATTATAAACTTCAGCACTTTTTAATTTTCGATTCTCAAGCAGCTTATAATACTTGAACAAATGTTCCCGCATTGCCCCGCGAGCCATTTCCAGGTTATTTATTTCCAAGGCGTAAACTAATATCTCGTGATCAGTAGTAGCGATATCACTGTCTTCAATACTTTCATCAATAAAATGTGAGAAAAAAATATGCAACAACCGTGAAAAAGTAATCAAAACGGCATTCTCGCTGCAGCGCAGTAGATATTGGTGAAATTCCCGGTCTGCATTGTGATCACGCTGAATTTCTCCGGGGGAATTATCTCGGCGCCGGCAATCGGTCATTTCCCGCAAACATTTAATTTGATACGGCTTAAGCTTACCACAGATCAATTCCAACGCTCCGATCTCAATCGCCAGCCGCGCCTCAAGAAGTTGACGATAAGAAACATCGCTGATCGCGATTTGGAACCCCAGACAACGGGTCAGAATCGAAAAATCCATCTCCTGCACTACCGTTCCACGACTGGTGGTTGACTTCAAAAGCCCAAGAAACTTCAAGCCACGCAATCCCTCGCGAATACTGACTCTGCTTACCTTGAAAAGACGAGTCATCTCCTCCTCCGAAGGCAGTTTATCTCCTGGCTTCAACCGATTATCAATAATATGCGATAGTATCAGATCAACCATCTGCTCGCTTTTTTGTATATCCATAAATCATCCAATATTTGTATTACAAAGATTATTATACAAGCATCTTCTAAAAAATCAACACAAGATCGTATTTTATTCAAATAAATTTTCACAAGAAAAGTAATCGGCCAGTCAAAGTTTTTTGAATAATAATCGAAAAGATGATTTGTAAATAAATTTTTGGGCGATATATTATTGAAATCCCAAATAGGATTTCACAATAAAGGACAGAAAAATGACCGAACAGGAAGTGAGAGAAGATTGGCTGAGGGCAGTGAATGAGTTGGGCCCGGTGGTTAAGGGTTCGATCAAGGAGATCAAGGCGGTTTGCGGAAGCAAGAAGTGTAAGAAATGTCTTTCCGGAGAGCGGCACCAGGCGTTTCAGATGACGTATTATCTGGATGGCAAGCAGCATTCGAAGTATATTCAGAAGGGGCAACTGGAGTTGGCGCGGACGGCGTTGGAGAACGGGCGAAAGCTGGAGGAACTGATGACGCGCTTTGGTTTGGAATATTTGAATGCGACGAAAGCTGCCAAAAAGCAGGTTGAAGATTGAAACATTTTGTCGAGCGTTACAAGCAGAAAATTACTGAATTAAAGGATGAGGTTGCTCGTTTGGGGTATGCATTGATGGCCAGCATGGAGGCGGAGCATGAGGCCATCAATGCTTTGATGCCGGAGCGGCGGAAGAATCGCTTGTTGGACGAAGAAAATGAAACGCAGAAAAGAGAGCTCCGGCAATTGAAATGTGAAAATTCCTTGCTCGAAAACCGTTTAAGGCAGCATGACGAATTACTCCGT
>JAVBRM010000059.1:0-16104 GCA_031548025.1 Victivallaceae bacterium
GATACAGGAGCAAAGCCCCTTCGGTCGGATTGCCGGCCGGTTCGGGACGATCGGGCTCGGGCCACATCAAATTGGCGGTGGAGTTGGCGGCAATCGCCAGCGGAATAAAATCCGGACGGGCAAACTCGATATTCCCCACCCGCATCTGGTTCATGGTCAGAGTTCCGGTTTTATCGGTACAAATCACCGTGGCGGCGCCGATGGTTTCACAGGCGTGCATTTTACGGACCAGATTGTTGGCGGCGGTCATTTTGCGCATACTGTAAGCCAGGCTCAAGGTGACACTCATCGCCAAGCCTTCCGGTACCGCCACCACGATCAGGGTCACCGCGATCATAAAGAAATTGATAAAACGCGGCAAAGCTTCGGGCGCCAGCCATTCATGTTCCGGCAGAAATCCGGTCATCCGCAAAACCACGATACCGATCACTGCGATCAGTACTCCGGCCAACAACGACAACATAAATCCTTTCACTCCGCGCGCCGACAGTTTGCCATGGGGCCTTTTGCCGCAAGCAAGCTCCATACCGTCGAAAAGCACCGGCAGCCAAACCTGAACCGTCACTACCAGCAAAGCCAGCAGCAACAAACCGAAAATACACCACTGTCCGATACTCTGCACCAGATTGCCGTTGATAATCCCCAATACCACCAGTGCGCTAAAAGTGACTCCGGAGGCGCTGAAACCGACAATTCCGATCAACTGACCGAGCCGTTCCAATTGACGGTTCAACGGCGTGTCGTTGCCGGTATCTTCGGCGGCGGCGGTGGCGGTTTTGCCGATTTCAGTGGCATTTCCCACCGCGGTAATTTCAAAATATCCATAGCCATCGACCACCGGCGTGCCATTCATAACCAGATGTCCCGGATAAGTGGAATCTTCCAGGCGGCTGTATTCGGGATGGGCTTTCGGCAGCTTGGGAACAGGTTCCGGCTCGCCGGTCAGCTTGGACTGGTTGACATGCAGGTTTATCGCTTCCAACACGACGCCATCGGCGGGGATCTCTTCGCCCAACTCAATTAAAATAACATCGCCGACTACCAGTTCGCGCTTGGGTACCATGTGCAACTGCCCGTTGCGGAAGGTTTTCACCGGAATATCGTCATTCACCTTATTGAGGATGTCAAATTCTTTCTCCGCCTTGAATTCGTTCAAAAAAGCCAGGCCGGTAGCCAGCAGAATCGCGATAATAATCCCGCCGCCTTCGATAAATTCTCCAGTCAGCATAGCCACAGCGGCGGCAATCATCAAAATCCTGATTACCGGATCATTGAATTTGCCCAGAAATTGCTTCCACCAGGCCGTCCGGGGCGGTGGCTGCAGAATATTTTCGCCATGAAGCTTACGGCTTTCAATCACTTGCGCATCGGTCAAACCACGATATTTATTGTCACTTGCAGTCAATTTGGAACTCCTAATTCATTATTATCATAATATTTTAGCTCCATAACCCATATTTATCAATGCCGGAAAGTTCCACCTAACACAATTTAAACAATTAATTTTATTTTTCGGTTTCGTGTTTGAAATTACAGGCTGCCGGATGTATATTATTTTTTTTGTAAACATTTTGATGGATGGTGATTATAATGGATAATGAAAAATTTGCGACACTGATCATTGACGACAAGGAAGTCAAGTTGCCGATCATCGTAGGGACCGAAGGCGAAAAAGGAATCGATATCGCCAATCTGCGCAAAAACACCGGTTATGTTACAATTGACCCCAGTTTCATGAATACTGCGGCCTGCTTCAGCGATATTACTTATATCGACGGCGAAAAAGGCATTTTGCGCTATCGTGGCATTCCGATTGAATACCTGGTCCAGAATACCCGCTTTGTGGAAACTGCGTATCTGCTGCTGCACGGCAACTTGCCGAACCAGAAGCAGAACGCCAAATTCTCGCGGCTGCTGACGGAAAACTCTCTGATGCATGAAGACATGCGTCATTTCTTCGAGAATTTCCCGCGCTCGGCTCACCCGATGCATATTCTGGCGACCATGATCAACGCGCTCTCGACTTTCTACCCGAACGTCGACTCGGCCTCCATGACCGAAGACATCGATCTCTCGGCCGCCCGCTTGATTTCCACCATCCGGACCATGGCGGCGGTGGCTTACAAGAAATCGATCGGCGAGCCGGTGGTTTATCCGCGCAACGACCTGCCGTTTGTCGCCAACTTCCTGAACATGATGTTCTCATCGCCGGTCCGGCCCTATGAAATCCGGCCGGAAGTCGTCAGAATCATGAATATGCTGTTTATCCTGCATGCCGACCACGAGCAGAACTGTTCGACCACGGCGGTCCGGGTAATCGGCAGCGCCCAGGTGAACCTGTATGCGACGATTGCCGCCGGCATCAACGCGCTTTCCGGTCCGCTGCATGGCGGCGCCAACCAGGAAGTGATCTATATGCTCCGGCAGATTGAAAAAGACCGGGACATCAAGAAGCTGATCGCCAACGTCAAGGACAAGAAAAACAACATCAAGCTGATGGGCTTCGGGCACCGGGTTTACAAAACTTATGACCCGCGCGCGACGATCATCAAGGCTGAATGCCATAGGTTCCTGGATAAGATCAAGGTCAGCGATCCGCTGCTGGATATCGCCATGGAACTGGAAGATATCGTGCTGCACGACGATTATTTCGTCGAACGCAAGCTTTATCCGAACGTCGACTTCTACAGCGGTATTATTTACCGCGCGATCGGCATTCCGGAAGATATGTTTACCGTAATGTTCGCCTTGGCGCGTCTGCCCGGCTGGATCGCTCATTGGAAAGAAATGACCGCCACCGGCACCAAAATCAGCCGGCCGCGTCAGATCTACACCGGCAAAACCCAGAAAGACGTTTCTCCCGAATATTATAATTTCTAATACTCGTCTTCAATGCGGCGGCCCCTCAAAAAGGCCGTCGATTTTTTTGCCTCAATAAAACATATCGATATATTTATATGAACCATTTATACAGCATTTAACTATATATCGATATATTTATAAATATGCAAAAAAGATATTCCAAGGGGTTGAATGTTAACTTGTCGGTGGTATAATCAAACTAACAGCCAGGAGGTTTGACGATGCTGAAGCGGTTATTCGAAATTGACAGTGATATTTTAAAACTTTGTACCAATGATGGAGCCATCCTGGTTTCCAACAAGCTCAACGGGCGGATATTCTGTTCTATCGGCGATGAGTTGATTCATCAGTTACGGGACGATCTGGCTCGCAATCCCAATCCGAACGAGTTCAATAATATCGGCGGCAATTCCCTTTGGCCCGCTCCCGAAGGCGGCCAATTCGCCTATAATTACCTCGGCGACGGCAAATGGCAGGTCCAGGATGCGATCAACCGCCAGCTCTCGACCACTGTTTCCTGTAATTCGAACGCCATCGAAATCGGCAAGGACCTGAAGTTGTCCAACAACCGGGGAGCCGACATCAAAATGCGTTATCAGCGCCGGATCGTTCCGGCAGATATCTCAGAGCTTTTGAGCGAATTCAAAGTTTCGGGGCTTTCATATGTAACCGATGAGTCACTGACCCCGCAGGAACAATATCCGATCGACCAGGTCGTGATCGCGGCGTGGTCGCTGGAACAATTCCCCGGAGCGGACGGCGTGACTGCTTTCGGCCGGCTCACGGGTGAAGCCGCCGGTTGTATCAACGATGATTTTTACGGCAACCCGCATCCGCGGCTTTCTTATCACGGCAACTGCTTCAAGTTCGAGCTCGGCGGAGCGGAACGGCTGCAGATTGGAATCAAGGCCGCATCTCGTCCGGAACTGATCGGTTCCTATTCCCCTGCCCGAGGCATTCTGGCGATCCGCATGACCCCGGAACGGACCGATGGCAAGTATCTCAACATCGCCGACAATGAACAGAAAAACGGCTTATATTCCGCCGCCGACAGTTTCAGTATTTTCAACGGCGCCGGCGAATTGAATTTTCATGAGCTGGAAACCATCGCCCCCATGAACAGCGAAAACGGCATCCTGACCGGCAGTCGGTTGCATTCGCAAACCATGATTTTCAAAGGCACGCCATCACAGCTCGAATGTTTGCTGCGCAAATATTTCAAAGTAGAGGTAATAGTATGAAAACAGTATTCGGATTCGACATGGAAACCGATATCGGGAGCTGGACTCCCTGGTACAAAGGTTTCGCGGAAGGGACTCAGGCGATTCTGGACGTCCTGGAAAAACAAAAGATTACAGCAACCTTTTTCTTTACCGCCGATGCCGCAAAGAAAAACCCGGAGTGGGCGCAGAAAATCATCGACGCCGGCCATGAAATCGGCTGTCATACCCTTTATCATGAAACCGTGGGCGACGCTCTTTTTGAAATTCCCGGCGCCATGCCGCTGCTGCCGGAAGAAGTGCCGAACCGGATCAAACGCGCCACCGAAGAAGTCGAAAAAGCCACCGGAGTCCGTCCGGTCTCTTTCCGCTGCCCCCGGCTGTGGGGTTCGACCGCGGTTTGCAATGCTCTCGAAGACCTCGGTTATGTGACCGACGCCACCTACCCGATGTATTTTTACCGCGAACAACTGGAGCCCTACCATCCATCCCGCGAGGACTGGACGAAAAAAGGCGACATGAAGCTGATCCAGCTGCCGAATTTCGCCGACCTGTCCATGGATTCCAAGGACGAGTACGGCCGCGATATGGACCAGTGGCCGCTTTGGCGTACCGAAAGCGCCGAGGCTTTAATGAAACACGTCGACGGCTATATCGAGTTCTGCGAAAAACGCGGTGTCGAGCCTTTCATCTGTTTCTACATGCATCCGTGGGAATTCGCCAAGATGCCCGAAGGCCTGCTGCACTACGGCGAAGGCGCGGTCCTGCCCGATCCTTTTATCATCAAGAACTGCGGCATTTATGCCAAAGAACAACTTGATGTCCTGATCGACCTGCTGCGTGACCGCGGTTCGATCTTTCTGCAAAGCAAACAAGTAACCATAGACTAATAAATCAACCACAGGAGGTTATTATGATCCCCACTATCAAGCCCGCCGAATTTCAGGAAAGAATGAAAAAATTCCAGGCCAATATCAAGGCCGCCGGACTGGATGCCGCTCTGGTTCACGGTATTGAATGCGATTGCGCCAACGTTCGTTATCTGTCCGAATACTGGCCGACTTTCGAGTCAGCCGGGGTATTCGTGCCGGCCGAAGGCCAGCCAGTACTGCTGATCGGCCCGGAAAGCGAAGAATACGCCCGCGCCCGCAGTGTTATTCCGACCATTCTGAAAATGATCCCGTATCGCGAATCCGCGGAACCGCAGTATCCCGGTATCCAGGTCGCCAAATGGCAGGATGTACTCAAAGCCTCCGGCATCGCCAACCTGAAGAAGCTCGGCATCGTCAGCTCCGCGATCACTCCGCTCCCGGTACTCGACTCTCTCAAAAGCGAGCTTCCCGGTGTTGAACTGATCAAGTCTGACGACACTCTGCAGTCCTTCCGCTTCGTCAAGAGCGCCGACGAGCTCGCTTGCATGCGCAAAGCCTATGAAATCAGCGAAATCGCCATCGAAGCGATCCTCAACGAAATCAAGCCCGGCATGACCGAATTCCAGGTTATCGGTATCGCCCAACGCGAAATTTACAAGCACGGCGGCGAATACGAAGGCCACGCACTCTACTGTTTCAGCGGCAAGCGCACCAACAACGCGATCTGCCGTCCGACCAGCAAAGTCATCAACACCAATGAAATGATCCAGCTCAATATCGGAGCCCGGGTTTGCGGTTATTCTTCCAGCGTCGGCTTGCCGTTCTCCATCGGCGCCCTGCCCGCCAATCAGAAAGACCTGTTGACCTTCGGCCTGAAAGCCCACAAGAAAACCATCGAACTGATGGGCGGCGGCAAACCGGCGGCGGACGTCGTCAAACAGTATGAAAAATGGGTTGCCGAACAGGGCTACGCCAAATTCATGCTCTACGGTCCTTGCCACGCCATCGGCATGATGGAAGTGGAACGTCCCTGGATGGAATCGGTCTCCACCTACAATCTGGTGCCGAACATGACTTTCCAGGTCGATACATTCTTCTATGACAAAGACTTCGGTCTTCGCTGGGAAAACGGTATCGCCATCAAGGAACAGGGCGTCGAGATCCTTTCGCAGAAGTACATGCAGATCATCGAACTCTAAATACCAATAACGGAGCAGGACATGAAAGAGATGTTGAAAATCTGGCGTTCCCCTCGCAGTGCATTCGGGAAATTCAGCAGGGACTACAACCCTGCCGGAGAAGAAACCTGGAACGTGAACACTGCTTATACCGATGAGGAACTGCAATCGATCGCCGATTCCGGTTTTAACGCGGTATGGGTTCATGCCCTGCTCCACAATATCGTTCAGGTTCCGGAATTTCCGGAACTCGGACAAGACGCCGCCGAAAACCAGCGACGTCTGAATCAACTTATCGAACACGCGGCAGCGCATGGCCTGAAAGTATTTCTGTACATGCAGCCGCCGCGCGCTTTGCCTGAAGATCATCCGGTATTTCTCAATCATCCGGAAATCCGCGGGCAATATGAAGAGCTGACCAGCGACAGTCGAGGAAAACTCCGGGTCTGCGCCATGTGTACTTCGACCGAGTCCGTAAAAAAGTATCTGTTTGACGCGGCGGCGGAACTGGCGCGCAAGCTGCCGGGGCTCGGCGGCGTCATCATGATTACCGCCTCTGAATATCCAGCCCACTGCTGGTCGCGGCGTGGTAAAATCTACCAGGGCAAAGGCGAACCGGTATCCTGTCCGCTCTGTAAAGACCGCCGTCCGGCGGAAGTCGTAAACGAAGTCATCCAACTGATGCGGGACGGTATCCGCCAGGAAAGCCAGAGCTATAAGATCATCGCCTGGAACTGGTCGTGGAAGATGTATGAAGAACCACCCTGCTGGAACATTATTTCAAATTTACCCAAAGACGTCATCCTGCTGGTCGACTTCGAGCGCGGCGGCAAACGTACAATCCTCGGCAAAGAACGTTCAATGGATGAATATTCACTTGGCTACGCCGGTCCCTCCCAACAGTTCAGCGAGTCCTGGGAGCTGGCTACCAACAGCGGTTTGGAAGTAATGGCCAAGCTGCAGATCGGCACCACTCACGAAATGGCGACAGTAGCCAATCTGCCGATTATCGGCAACGTCTACCGCAAAGCGGTCAATGTCCGCAAAATGGACTTGGCCGGTTTCATGGGTACCTGGAATTTCGGCAACATGATCACCGCCAACACCGCCGCGTTGAATTATTTCCTCGGCAACAATGTTTCTTCCGATCAGGAACAGGCTCTGAAGGATTTTGCCGGTGAGTATTTCCCTGGCGCCAATACCGCCCACGTGGCAGCCGCCTGGGGTAAATTTGCCGAAGCCATGGGGTTCTATCCTTTCTCGATTCCATTCATTTATATGGGACCGGTCAATTACGCCTGTATCCTGCCGATGGCTCCTGCTCCTCTGACCGGCAAATCCACCGGGCGCTCCTGGTTGGACGATGAACGCGGCGACGACATGAGCGATTCTCTTGGCGAGTACACCATTGATGAAGTCATTACCGGCTTCGGTCGAATCAGTGAATTATGGCCCCTTGGAGTGGAGCTGCTGGTATCCGGCTTGGAAAATTCGCCTTCGCTCCATGCCGACGAGGAGATCAACAATGCCCGGGTCTGCGGTCACTTGTTTACCAGCGCACTCCATTTCAGTCAAGTTTTTAAGCTCCGGAAAAATTGGCATGCCCAGCACCTTCCGCAATACCGCGAGATCATCAAGGCTGAAGTTGCCAATTTGAAGAATCTGTTGTCGTTGGTGGAACGCGATTCCCGCATGGGCTTCCACATCGAAGCCCACGCCTATCAGTTCGACGCCCCCCGCATCGCCAAACAGATCGAAATTCTCGAATCCCAGCTTTAGTCCCAGGCTTCGGAGAAATGGCGGCTTTGGAAGAGCTCGGCAAGGCCACCGATTTGTGACAGGCGCAGAACTTCGTCCGGCTCCATGCCAAGATTCAAGGCGATTTTTTCGTTGTTCCAGTTACGCTTGCGCAATTCGGTGACGATTTTGGCCATTTCCGTAACCTGATGTTTGCCGCGGGCACGATTGTGCCGGATGGTCGAGGCGATCCGATCATTGCGCCGCGGTGAGTTGCGGTTGACTACGACTCCCGGCACATGCGATAGTCCCTTCTTTTCCGCAACACGGAAACGATGAAAACCATCGACAATTTCAAAAATACCGTCATCCCGAAACCACAACACCACCGGTTGGGTGAAACCGTCCTTGTCGATGGATCGCTCCAGCAAAGCCATTTCCGGCGGAGCGACGACATTCGGATTATAATCATTAGCCTCGATCATGCCGATCGGTACCCAATATATTTGAACCACAGGATGTTCCACCGCCCAGCGCGGCGCCTCTTCAAAACGCTTCAGTTCCGATTCCATTTACTTCTCCTCATATTCAATTTCCTCAAATCAATTTCCATTCATCCCGGCGCTGTTTCATCAGCTCGCAATAGCGGTCATAAGCATCCGTTTTGGTCGGCGCGAAACATAAGGTCTTGCACCAATAGTCATTTTTGACCACACACTTACAGATCCGGCGCCAACTCGGCACATCCCGGGCGCCGGTGTCTTTGTATTGTTCGTCAGGAAACACCCCCTCCAAACCTCCTTTGGTCATCCACCAACGCATATAGACCGCGATCTTGTTACGGTAATGTTCCGCAGTCTTTTGCGGCATTGAATCCAACAGCAGCTTGGTAAAACTCTCCCAACTGTGCTGCTCCGGTTTATTGATATGGTAATTTCCCAGGACGATACCGCGCTCCCGGGCATAGGTCGCGCCGAAATTCGCTCCATTCACCCGCGCCACCATCCGGCTCCAGGTTTGCGGCTCGATCACCTGAAAAAGATTAAGAGCCTGCCGCTGCTCATTGCCGAACGGCTCGCAAATCCGCATTTTCGCCAACGAAATTCCTGCCTGGTAAAAACGGTCATACAGCGGATTGTAGCATTTGCCGAACCGTCCGCAGTACGTCCAGATATCATTGACTTTCCAATCGTAAATCGGATATGCGTTGTAAATATTCGGCCCAATACCCGTGGTCCAATGTTGATCCATGAACATCTTTTTCTCTTTATTTGCCTTGAGAGTCATCCAGCGATATAATGACTCATCGGAACGGATTCCGACTAGACAGGCGGTCAATTCATCTCCGGCATACCAGCGGGCAAATTCACAGACAAATTCTTCAAAAGTCATCAGCGACTGATAAAAAGGGAAAAAACTACTGTCTTTAATCGCTATTTCCGGTTTGTCCCGAATCCATTCCTTGTCGGGGTCCCAAGCCACCCATTCCGGCTCGAACACGCTGACCGCGTTGACCGTTTTCATGGGAATGCAACACCAGTAAAGTTCAATACAATCCGAATACATGTTGACCATCTCGGTTATATGATCGATGGTCAACTGATATTGGCATTCCCAGTCGATAAACAGCAATCCGAATTTTCGCCCGCGCCGCCGTGCTTCTTCCGCGCACAGATGGAACATCACCGTACTGTCCTTTCCGCCGGAAAACGACAGATAGATACGAGAGAACGAGTCAAATATTAACGCAATTCGTTTCTCGGCCGCCATCAAAACATGATAGCCAAGATATCTTTTCCGCCTTTTATCAAACATATCCTTCCAGTCCGACAGGGAAAATTCATCCACTACAATGAAATAATAGATAAGGTATCATTGAATCACATAAATTCAACTTAATCGGCAAAAAAATCTTACTCCATGGTTAAAGCGTCAACAAAAAAGAAGTCATGTTTTTAAATACAACATTTAAAAATCTTTCAAAGTTTTTTCATTCATCTATTGACTTTTTCATCACAATGTCATATAATTAATAATATCAATGTTATAAAAATTAGGACAAGCATGACTCAGGAAAATATCAAATTCAGAGAAATTGCCGATAATATCAGCACCGAATTGCTCAGTCCGCAATGGATGGTAGGCATGCCGCTGGCTACGGAAGTTGAACTGATGGAGCGTTTTCAGGTCAGCCGGATCACGGTCCGGAACGCCCTGCAGCGGCTGGTGGACGGCGGCATCATTTCCCGTGAACGCGGCAAACGCAGTGTCCTGATTCAGAAACCCGCCGATAAAAAGAAAATACGCCGGGGATTGAATTTCGCTCTGCTCGGCAATTCGACGATTGTCAATTCGGAGGAATCGGACCTGCCGTCGATTTCCATCAGCATCATCAGGGAGCTGAAAAAATGGGGAGCGACCTTGAGTCTGTTTCCTTTTCTGTCCGATGAGACTCCGGCGGGCTTGCCGGTGGTGGAAGATCTGCTGGCCCGTAATCTGGTCGACGGATTTTTCCTGTCGATGATGCCGGACCTGATTGAAATAGAAAAATTTCTGAAAGAAAAAAACATCCCATTCGTTTGTCTGCTCCAGTCGGAATACAATGATGAAAAAGTAGTCCGCCAAATCAAAAAAAGCCCTTCGGTGATCGTCGATGAATTGACGTCGATACACGAATATGTGGATTCGGCAGCGAAAAACGGCATAAATCAGTTTGTGCTGCTGGGTTCGCAGGAAGATTTCGCGCTGATGCGTACCCATGATATGTTTCAGAAAATAACCGGTGAACTGGGAATTAAGTATACGTCAATGCGCATGGAAAATCCTTCGTTCGAAGAATTGCTGGCGCTGATTTGCCGTTACCGTGACCCTGCTGGTTGCCTGATTATTTCCAACAAGCTATTACCGCTGGCAGACGCTGTGCTTTCTTTTCTGAAATACCGGATACCGGAAGATTTGAGTGTAGTGCTTTTCAAACATTACACGCCGGACTGGACGAAATGGCAGGGCAAATACCCGATTATCACTCGTCCGCTGGATAAATTCGGGATCGTGGCGGCGGAAAAAATGCGTGGACTTATTGATAACAACCCGGAGATCAACCGGGGAGTTACTGAACTTAAAGGTTGTATTCTCTAATAATGGGGTATAGAATGAGAAAAATAAGAAAGAATTTTACGCTTATTGAGCTCCTGGTGGTGATTGCGATTATCGGTATATTGGCGGCCATGCTGCTGCCGGCATTGAACCAGGCCCGAAAAAAAGCCGCCGCGATCAATTGTATGAACAATCTGAAACAATGCCTGACGATCCTCAATTTTTACGCCGACGACAACGATGGCCGCGTAAGGCTCGGCTACAATACCATATCCAACACGTATTCATGGATCAACAAATACTATGAAGATGGATATATCCGCAGCAAATCCCCAACTCCCAAATATACTTATTGCCCGGATCCCCGCTGGCAGTCAAATGCAGGGCAAGTCGATGTCGGATATGGAATACTGCAAGGCCAGCAATACCCACCCGACACCCATGATATTTATTACTGGGGCGGCGATAAACAGCACTGTATTTACCTGCCAAAATTACGCAATCCGTCATCCAATTTTCTGCTGCTTGACTCCATCAGGATCGATACCACTCCACCCCGGCAAATACACCAACTGACTCTCGGCGATGGAGATTCAACCCTGTCGCGCCCACACCTTCGCCATGCGGAACGGCTCAACGCGGGATTTGCCGACGGTCACGCGGAAGCAGCCAACTTTACAAGACTCGTCGAAATACAGGATATGGCCCGTATCGCCTCCCGCCACAACTACAACGGAGCGGCAATCACATATCCGAGTCTAGCCTACAGATGTTATTCAGAGCGCTTCCTAAACCTGCGAGTAAGAAGCACAATTAATAACTAAATCATATTTCTCCACAATCTGAAAAAAGGAAACTGAATGTGAAAAGACTTTTCGCTCTACTTCTGTGCGCGGGTTTATTCTCCTGCGTGAGCCGTACCGATCAGCCGAAAAAAGCGACTTTAGTGAAAGACGGACAGCCGCAGGCGGTAATCGTCCTACCGGAAAAGCCGACGCGGACTGCTCAATTTGCCGCCAATGAACTGCAGGGATATCTCAAGGCGATCAGCGGCGCCGAGCTGACGATCATCAAGGAAACTGAAACCTCTCCGCTGTACAAAATCTATGTCGGCGATACCGCCACGGCTAAAAAACTCGGTTTGGCTGATTTCGAAACGCAGGAGTATGCGGTCAATTTTCAGGACGGGGCCCTGGTTCTCTGTGGAAAAGATGACCAGACTTTCGGCAATATCCGTTATGACTTCAACGATACAACGAAGATCAACTGGCTGCCCTCCATTTGGAGTGAAGTCGGCACGCTTTATGCGGTTTATGATTTTCTGGAACAGTGCGGGGTGCGCTGGATCAATCCACTCGAATCCGGCACGATTATTCCCGAACAGAAAACCCTGGCGGTAAGCGGCAAAGACGTCAAACGCAAGCCGTTTTTCCGTTATCGGGAGATTGTTCCGAAAAAATACGACGAAGCGCTGCCGATGTGGGGAAGCAGGGCTCCGGAATTCAAAGAGGTGTTTAACCTCGGCTATGCCGGATTGAAAGAGCAATGCTCGAATGACAAGCAGTTTGAAGGTGAACGGACCAAGCGGAACAATTTGTTCGCGCTCCGCAGCCGTCTCGGTGGAGAAATGCACCAGTGCAACCATTCTTTCGAAGGTTACTATGTGCGTTTCTGGGAAAAGGACAAGGACCCGCGCCGTGCCAAGCATTTCGAGGGATTCCATCCGGAGTATTTTGCCAAAGGTTATGAAGGCAAGCCGCCGCAGATGTGCTACAGCAGCGAAGCATTGGTGAAACAGGTCGCCAATGAAGCCCGGGAATATTTCACCGGCAAAGTTTTTTATCATTGTCCGAAGTTCCGCTGGGGCAAAGACAACTTCGCCATCGTGCCGCAAGACAACCAGAGCTATTGTCGTTGCGAAGAATGCATCGCCTATGACAAAAACCATAAACCCGGCGAAATCGTTTTCGATTTTGTCAACCGCGTCGCCCGTGAAGTAGAAAAAACAAATCCCGGCAAACGCATTTCCATGTTGGCTTATGCCAATTATATGAATATCCCGTCGTTCCCGCTGGAAAAGAATATCGACGTCCATTACTGCTGGGCCACCAACCGCGGCCCGACATTCACCAAAGGCTACAAAGAGCAACTGAAAGGCCTGAAAAAATGGGGCGCGCTGAAAAACGACGGCCCGCCGCTGTACCTCTGGCTTTATTACACCTTCCCGCGCGAAACTGCCGAAAATGGCCGCTGGTATACATTCCCCGGCGCTTTCGCCCATGTGATCGACCAACAGTTCAAGCTGTTCCGCGACCTCAATGTCCGAGGCATGTTCCATTGCGGTTACGGGCAGGATGTCGAAGGCTATGTAACCAACCGCCTGATGAACGATCCTTCGCTGGATATCGAAGTCCTGCTGGATGAATATTTCTCGATGTACGGCGTCGCCGCCAAGCCGATCCGCAAATTCTATGATCTGTTGGAAAAAAGATATCAGACCCAGTCGAATTATCCGCCGGGAACCGAAAGGATCTATTCATTCGTCCACTCCTGGCAGTCACTGGGTACCGACGCGGTTATGAAAGAGCTGGCCGGTTATATCGCCGAAGCCGAAAAACTGGCGAAAACCCCGCAGGAAAAACAGGCCGTGGCCGTTTGGCGCAAAAGCATCTGGGACTACATGGTAAGGGGCAAAAAAGAATTCATCGCTAAACAGGAAGCCCCGATTCCGTCCCTGGTCTCGCCCAAGCAGAAAGTCAATGCGAACGGCGATGTATCAAAAGTCGATTGGCAGAATTCCGTTCCGCTGGCTAAATGGTACCGCAGCGGCTCGTCCAATCCCTCGCTACGTCCCCTGAGCGGACGCGTCACCCATGACGATACCCATCTTTACCTTGAGCTGACCGACCCGGTGGACACCTCGAAATTGAAGACCTCGGCCACGGTATTCGAATACGACGACTGGGAATTTTTCGTCGGGGCGCAGCGTAGCGTTCCGTACCGCCAGTACGCTTTTGGCCCCTCCGGGCTGATCGTGGCGATGGCCCTGGGCGAAATCAACATGTTGCGCATTACCAGAATCGAACCGACTGGAATCAAGGTGACGCCGATCGTGGAAAAGGACAAATGGATTTCCCGCGCCGCCTTCCCGTTGGCGACCATAATCGAAAAACCGGTCAAGCCTGGCGACACCCTTTATTTCAGCATCAGCCGGGTGGAAAACCCGCAGATCGAAAAGGTAAAATTCCGCAACGAAGTCAGTACCTTCGTGTCGTTCTGTATGATCAACGACCCGGACCGTTTCGCCGAATTGAAACTCGAAAAATAAGCAAAAGGAGAAAGAACCATGCCGAAAAAATTACTGTCTATACTTCTAATATCGCTGATGCTGTTCGTACTGGGCGCCGATGAGTATATTCTGGTCAAGGACAAAAAGTCAATGGCGGAAATCGTCCTGCCGGAGAAGCCGACCCGCGCGGCGCAACTGGCCGCCTATGAACTACAAGGCCATATCAAAGCCATGACCGGTGCCGAACTGGCGATCGTCAAGGAGAATTCCAGTTCGCCGCTATACAAGATCTATGTGGGCGAAACCGAGGCGGCCAAAAAACTCGGTCTGGCCTTCGCCCCGCAGGAATACACCATTGTTTTCCAGAAAGCCGGCATGATCATGTGCGGACTGGACGAACAGAGTTTCGGCGATGTCCGCTACGACTACGACGATGTGAACAAAAACAGTTGGGTTCCCGGCAAGTTCAGTGAGATCGGCACGCTTTATGCCGTTTATGATTTTCTGGAACGTTTCTGCGGAGTTCATTGGATCAACGTGTTTGATTCCGGAACGGTCATCCCCCAGAAAACAACCTTGTCCGTGAATGGCGAAGACATCAAACGAAAACCGTTTTTCCGCTATCGCGACATTACGCCGAACAATTATGACGACGCCATCGCCATGTGGAAGGAAAACGCCCCCGAACAACTGGAAATGCTGGAGTTCGCCTATTCCAATCTGAAAGCCCAATACCCGGACGAAAAAGCCTTCAAGCGCGCCAAACAGACCAAGCAGCGCCTGTTCCTGATCCGCAGCCGCATCGGCGGTGAAAACCGGAACTGCAATCACTCGTATTACGGTTACTACAACCGCTTCTGGAAAAAGAATGCAGATCCGCGCCGTGCGAAACATTTCGAAGAATACCGCCCGGATTATTTCGCCAAAGGGTATGATGGCGAACCGCCCCAGATGTGTTACAGCAGCGAGACGCTGGTCAAGCAGACCGCCAAAGACGCCAAAGAGTATTTCGAAGGCAAAGTATTTACTCATGTGGCGAAATTCCAATGGGGCAAGGATGTTTTCGCCGTGGTTCCGCAGGACAATGCAAGTTACTGTCTCTGTGATGAATGCGTGGCTTACCGCGATTCGCACCTCCCCGGCGAACAGCTTTTTGATTTCAGTAACCGTGTAGCGCGGGAAGTCGCCAAGAACAATCCCGATAAACGCATTTCCATTCTGGCTTATCTTGATTATCTCTACATACCCTCTTTCCCGCTGGAAAAGAATATTGACGTTCATTTTTGTCTTAACTCCAACCGCGAACCTGAATTTTCCACTCATTACCGTGATCAGATCGCGCTGCTGAAAAAATGGGCGGCCTTGAAAGACGGTCCGCCACTTTACCTCTGGCTGTATTATTGTTTCCCCCGCGAAACTGCAGAAAACGGCCGTTGGTACACCTTCCCCGGTGCATTCGCCCATGTTGTCGACAGGCAGTTCAAGCTGTTCCATGAGCTCAAGCTTCAGGGAATGTACCATTGCGGTTACGGTCAGGATGTCGAAGCCTATGTGACCAACCGCCTGATGAATGATCCCACGCTCGAAATCGATACTCTGCTCGATGAATATTTCTCGATGTACGGCGCGGCCAAGGAACCGATGAAAAAATTCTATCGCATCCTGGAAGAAACCTATCAGAATCCGATCAACTATGCCGGATTCGAAAGATGGTATTCATTCGTTATTTCCTGGAGTATGCTCGGCACGGACGAAGTGATGGCCAAACTCGCCGCCTGCATGGACGAGGCCGAAAAACTCGCCCAAACTCCGCAGGAAAAACAGGCCGTCGGCGTCTGGCGCAAAGGAAT
>JAVBRM010000055.1:0-27076 GCA_031548025.1 Victivallaceae bacterium
CCTGATTACCGGGGATGAAACCGCCCGGAAGATGATTGCCGGATATTCCTCAGTCGCCCACAATGTCTCCAGTTACGGACATATTCTGTCGGCGTCTTCGCCCTGGTGGAAACACATGTACAATGTCTCCAATAGCCCGTACATGCCATTGCGTTCGATCCTCGAGTACAGCCGCGATCCGGTTTATGCCCGACTTATGCTGACCGATTTCGAGCACAAAGCCGCCAAGCAACCAAGTGACTGGCTGATTGTTTATTACAATACTCTGACCCCGCCGGTGACGATCGAGCCCGCGCCGCCTTTCGCCAATGGGACTTATTATGCGGAAAATGAAAACGGTCCGGCGTTACGCATGGACAAGTTGAACGTGATCATGCCGTGGCACTCGTGGTGCGAATCGAGCTGCGCGGTTTACTATTCGACCGCCAAGGGAAGCATATCCCATATTCCGTCCATTATCCTGACCGCAGTCGACAGCCGGGAGCGCGGTTATTACCCCGGTGCGTATTCGGTAGTGGAGCAGTTAAAAAACAAACCGGACGCCGTTGGCGAAATCATTGGTAAAGACTTTATCGCCAGGGCAGTTTCGTTCCGCCCTGCCCTTGGCGGCCCGGCCTTGCCGAACAAGGCCGGATTGAGCAATGATTCGCCCTGGCAGCGGACCGATATCTGGTTCGCGGACCGTAACGGCGCCGCCGGTGTCCTGGAACTGAAGGCCTTGAAAGACAACAAATCCATCAAAGTGGCGGCATGGCCGCATGTCTCCAGTAATTTCAAAGTAAACGGCAATGAAATCAAGCTGCAGGGTTTGACATTGAAATTGGATAAACATTCGGCTCCCATCAAAAAACTTGGTAAAACCTGGGCGAACTATCCGCTTGATCTTTTCGAGAGCACCATCAAAGAAAGCGAAGGCTTCAAGGCCGGTGAAACTTTCTCCATAACCCCCGCCATAGTTCTTGACGACGGCCAAGGTATCGCCGTCAGTCGAAGCGTGGTGAAAGACGGAATTTATGAAATGGAAGTCATCAGCGGGGACCGCAAGTTCCAGCTGCTGTTCAATCATTCCTCCCAGTCCCGTAAGTATAATGCCCAAGGGACTATATTGCAATCCGCGAACAAACAAACTGAAACATTGAATGCGGGAGAGATTACTTTGCCTCCCGGTTCACTGACAGTGATTTATTAAATTTAAGTAAAAGAAGGACTTCATGAACAACAAACCGGAAATCGCAGTCTATTATTTCCCGAATTATCATCAGGACCGCCGCAATAAATTGGCGCATGGCGAGGGGTGGAACGAGTGGGTACTGATGAAAGAGGCAAAGCCCCGTTTCAAAGGCCACCAGCAGCCCAAGGTGCCTCTGTGGGGCTACGAGGATGAGTCCGACCCGACGGTAATGCGACGCAAAATCAACGCGGCTTCCGAATCCGGTATCGATGCCTTCATCTTCGACTGGTATTTTTACGAGGATGGTTTATTTCTCGAACGTGCCTTGGAAGAAGGATTCATGCCGGTAGAAAAAGGTTCAAAGTTAAAATTCGCCCTGATGTGGGCCAATCACGACTGGGTGGACATTCATCCCCGAACCAACGGCGTAAAGCCTGAGTTGCTCTATCCGGGCAGGCTCAGCGATGCGGCATACGAGCGGATGTGCGATTATGTCATTGAAAAATATTTTCATCATCCGGCGTATTGGAAGTTGGACGGCTGCCCATATTTTTCGGTTTATGATCTGCATCGCTTCGGCGATTTGAGCCGTCTGGAACTGTTCCGGCAAAAGACCCGGGCGGCCGGTTTCCCGGATCTGCATTTGAACATGGTTTACTGGGGCAAGCCCATCCTGCCCGGCGAAGGCGGCCCGGTGCCGTTTGACGCTATTATCCGGCAACGGCATTTTGACAGTATCACGTCCTATGTGTGGGTTCACCATAGTCGTCTCGATCAGTTCCCGGTTTCTTCGTACAGCAAGGCACGCGATGAATATTTCGCTTTTTACCGCGAATTGAACGCACGCTGTCCGATTCCGTTCTACCCGAATGTGACGATGGGCTGGGATAATTCGCCGCGGACCAACCAGAATACGCCATTTACCCCCGAGTATGGGGCCACCATGTATGGTTCGCCGGATGAATTCCGCCAGGCACTGGACATTGCCGGAAAATTCACTCCCCGCATCATCACCATCAACGCCTGGAACGAGTGGACCGAGGGCAGTTATCTGGAACCCGACATGATCAACGGCACGGGGTATCTCGACGCAATTCGGCAGTTCAAGGATTCCGAAAGTCTGGCGTTGGTTTAAACTAATCGATAAGATTTCACACGCCACTGGACTTTTAAAATCGCTAATCCAAGGTATATTAAGAAATCAACCGAAATTTAAGGAAAAAATGATGAACAATGATGGGGGTAATTTGATTCTGAAGCCCGATGATGAAAAGAAGAAATCCCGCATTATCTGGGCCTCCATTGTTATCTTTGTCGGGGCTTTTCTGATCATAATGATTGCATACAAAAATTGCAACCAGGCCGGAAAACAGGATATGATCGCCGATGCCGATCCCCTGGTTTCCGTACGTAATGCCGAACAATACGGGCAGATTGAACAGGTCGGCAAACAGATCCTTGCTGGAACGGTGACGATAGCCCAACAATATAAGAAGCGTCTGACAGAGGCCGGGGTGGATGAAATTCTATCAGCGAAGCGTATTGCCATGGATACCCGTATGGAACAGAGTTTCCGGCAATTGGATGCGATGGACAAAGCTTTTGCCGATTATCGCCGGGACACCAAAGAATGGTTGGAAAAAGGCGTCTTCGAGATGATTGCCAAGTCGGATTTATCGGAAAAGGATAAGGCCGGCCTTAGAACAGGTTTCATTACCGGTCAAAGATTTTCCCAGGTTGATCGAATGATGGAGCTGGAAGAGAAGATATTGGTTAATATTCGTGAAATAATGAATTTATTCAAAGACTCCACCGGACATTGG
Organism: Victivallaceae bacterium; assembly: GCA_031548025.1. Taxonomy (GTDB): domain Bacteria; phylum Verrucomicrobiota; class Lentisphaeria; order Victivallales; family Victivallaceae; genus UBA5239. The sequence goes on from JAVBRM010000055.1 coordinate 2,995, forward strand.
ACGCTTGAAAATGACCAAATTGTTTTTCAGCGGAAAACCGATCAGGAAAAATATAATAAATATATGGAAGAAATCGGGCGGACCGAAAAACTTCAGGCTGATATCCGCCAATCAAGTATTGACCGAGTAACCAAGATGAACCAGCCGGGCCCCGAATTTTCCGAGGCCCGACAGTAAAGCTATACTCAGTAGAGCAGTTTCAAGCTTTGAATTAATAGACGGTTGTTATTTGCAGCAGACTCATTCTTTATGACGAACTTGTTCTGGCCATATCTCATGGCGCTGGCCGGGGTACCAATCTTGAATACCACCCATTGTTCGGGCGATTCAAATTTTACCTTTTGTTGGAGAAATTCCTTATTCCATTTGATGGAAATGGTCGCCTCGCAAGGGGTGTTTTCATTTTTTGCCGTTATTTCCAATTCTCCGTCAAAGGGATTGTCGATGAATTCAATTGCCACCTTGGATTCTTCGCCGCCGCGAAGCGCGATAACGTCAAAGGTATTGGTTTTTGAGTCCTTTTCGCCGCCCCATAATTCGCTTTGCGGCGCGTCGTTGGCGGCTTCCTGAATTCGGCTTTCGCGCTGGGTGTATCGGATTACTTTGTCAGCACTTTTCAGGCCGATGCGAATGCCATAAGGATTCATATTCTCCGGCCGGCAGTGCTGTTTCAGGAACGCGGCCGGGTCTTCCGAGGTCAGGAATTCAGCAATCAGCTTCGATTTGTAGATGTCATCCTGGTCCGGGGTAAATCCACAGATATTGCGGAGCCATTGGGCAATGCTTTCGGTGCGGGTCTTGAGAAAGCTCGCCCCGTAGTATGCACGATATTCCGCATTTTTCACATTGACACAAAGATTCAGAAATTCCTGAAGTTTGCGGGGAAAGGAATCATCGGTCAACGGAGCTTTGCCGTTTGCAGGATTGTATTCATTCAGGTCAACATAGAGATAGGGAACCTTTTCCACTTGAACGTGTTTCAGGATAACAGGATCATTGGCGACGGCCTTTTCCGCCTTGTCGAAAAGCGCATAAAATTTATCCGCATTGCCATGTGCCGGAAAACCCGGCGCATAGTATTCGCAGCGCTGATTATGCGGCTGTTTCTCGGTAAGCGCGGCATTGAGATCGTAAACAGCCTGCATATGAGGCGCCGCCGATCCGTAATAATTGACCATGAAATTTTCGACCAGATTCCGGGTGTCCAGCTCCGGATTCCATTCGAGTTCCGCCAGTACATATCTGGATAATTTATAAAACGAGTGCCTGGAATATCCGCAATAGTCGAATGCAAAAACTTGCGGATACGAAGCCATCAACTTGATCTTCTCGAACATGGGGCGCATGCCTGCTGACGGAACCGGGAAATAAGAGGGCGGGTATTCGAAGCCGATCATCTGGTCCGGTTTCAGGATTTTCATCCAATCCTGGAAATTCTGATACGCCACCCGGTTCACCCGGTCGGTCAGCAGGTGATTCTGGCTCCGGGCTCCGCCCCAGCAATACGGAGCGAATGACACGATGCAATTGTCCGCGATTCCGGCATTGGCCGGCGGCATTTCCGCATTCGGCGTGTAGGCCAGGCAAACCAGTTTTTTATCCGGATGTTTTTCTTTGACCAGCGCGGCGACTTTGTTATTGAACTGCCACAACCGGTCCGCCTTGCCGTGGCCCTTCACATCCAACGCCTGACATTTATCGCAAGTGCACCAGTTCGGTCCGTCGCCAGGCGAGATGTCGAAATAAACCGCCCATGGCTGTTCCTCGATCCATCGGCAAATACGTTCGGCGGCAATCGCCGGGATTTCCGGGTTGCTCATGCAGAGATGAATCCCCATGCTCTTCCGCTTGTCCAGCCGTTTGCCGTTGCTCAAGAGAGCGTAATATTCCGGGTGATCTTTGCCGTAAATCGAATACGGAACCATCAGGTCGTGGGCGTGACCGGAGTACAGTGCAGTATACACTTTTTCATTCATACCCCGGGTTGTCCGCGGGTTGGCCCTGAGCCCGTCCTCATCATACGCCATAGTGGCGGCAAAACGCACCTTTTCCGAATAGGAATCCCGGAAAACGATTTCCTTGGAATCCGGAAGGATCTCCAGATTTTCCTGGCCGGGCCGCAGTCGGCTTTCCCGCAGATTTTTCAGATAAAACTTCATTCCATGCCGTTCGAAAAGGCGATACAGGCCATCCGCCCGCATATTGGAATCCGTGCCGCCGATGATCACACCGCCGTTGATCACCATTATCGTATAGCCAAAGGAAAATTCCTTCAACCGTTCTTTGATTTCATCGGCTTTGTATACCCTGTTTCCAATGATCAGCGCGCCTTTAACCTCGGAAGCTTCAAGCCCGGACTTTTGCGATATTTCAAGCTTTTTTCCGGTCAGGACCTGGATGATCCGCGCGGCTTCCTGAGCGATTTCCCGGTCTTTCGCGGAAGGTTTCTCCGATATGATGATTTTCCGCAGCGGAATATTCTCCACTTTGACGTCTATGGCCTGAATGCCACTACACAATACTATCAGAATAAAAAATGTCCTCATCATGAATCCTTATGGTAAAGAAATTGAATAATTGCTTTTTGCTTTGAAATCCGCATACTTCCAGGAACTAATATGTCCGTCAAAAAACGCGGTATTCGCCACTCCCGGATTGCCGGCCATAAATACTGTGCCCTGATTGACGCTGTCCGAATACGGAGAGCCGTGCCGCAGCGCCGGCGTATAATTGTAGCTGGCGGCGGACAGGTTCCGGATATCCCAGGCTTCGCTCTTCTTTTCCGCAAAAAAGAATTTACCGGAAGGATCCTTAATCCGGAGCAATTTCAGGAGATTGCTGTCAGATTCGCCGACATTCGTATTGATGCCATAACTCATAGAGGTATGATACATATAGGATTGGTCGATATAATAACTGTATCGCACGGTGGCTGGACACCACCAGGTCCGGGAATTTCCATAGAACATGCCATCCGGACCATATCGATGCGGATGCTTCTGGGCTGTGACGTAACTCCAGACGATAATATACCAGGCCCGTTTCTCACCGTCGAATTCACCTCGCTTGGGTAATATATAATCTTCATAATCCGTCGAATAACTCAATGCGCCGGCAACGATCATCTTGATATTATTCCGACAGGATGTCAATCTGGCCTTGTCCCTCGCCTTGCCGAGCGCCGGCAACAGCATAGCAGCCAATATTGCAATAATCGCAATCACGACCAAAAGCTCAATAAGTGTAAAAATATTCAATTTTGCTCCACTTTCCCGGACGGTTGATTTTCTGCTTCGCATATTTTACTCCTTGTCAATTGCTTATCAATTTCAAATCCATACATTTTCTGATCATATCGAGATCGGCGTCATAAACTTCATACTGCTCATACAATGTCGCCAATACCGCCAGCTTGGGCTCAGTCAGCAACGCCCCGGAAAAAAGCAGATCATTCTTGCCGGGGAAGAAATGCGCGAAATCCTCCCGGTAGAACCATTCATGATCTTTCGGTTTCATATCTTTGCGCGGCGAAACCATTCCCCCCAGCGCCATTATTTTTTTCTGGTATTTGCGGGACAACAATTCTTTCAATAAAACCCAGATCCGTTTTTTCTCGTTGTCACTGATGGTCTGATTCACAAATGTCTGCAGGGATTTGGTGTCTGCCCGCAGCAGCTTTCTGCCATTTACCTGCCAGGGAATAATCTGAAAAGCAGCATCATCGCAGTTGAATTTCCGCTGATGCTGAACTGTAATCCAGGAACCGACTCCCATTTCAAAAACCGATTCTCCCCTCAGGAAAGGCGCTTCACTCCAAGGAACGCTTTTCATATCCCGGCAAATCTGAAACATCCGCAAACCGGTCGGCGTAGCAAAAAACGGCACTTTGAACAATGATTCAAAATCTTCATGCCCTTGCATCATCAGCAAAACCGCCAGGTCAAACATGGGAAAATCGCCCAAATATTTGGTTTCAAAACACTTATAGGCCGCAGCCAGGTGATGTTTCCGGCATTGCTCCACCAGTTCATCCCACCATTCGAAATTCGAGACCGAAGTAATCGTATTTTCCAAGGAAAGCTTCTTCAACAGTATCGGATTGACGACCGACTGAGTCGTCATGACATAATACGGCAACTGAAGATTGTTGTCCAGCATATCGGGAAAACGATTGAATTGCGTGATAAACTCTTCGTAGTCCTCAAATTCGGAATAATCCATCAGGCACCCCGGCATATTGGCCCACCGGTCACTCTCCGAAATAATTACCTTGTGTTCCCGGGTATTCGTTACCAGATCTTTCCCTTTGATGTCCTTTACCCGAATATTCAGATACAAATTGTTTTTTTCGGAGATTTCATTCAGAATCCGCTGAAGCTCAGACAATTCAAAGGTTGTAGCCACAGCAAAAAAATCGACTGCAAGAGTATCGCCACCGTTTAAAAACGACCCGACCCCGTTGATGATTTTTATTTTTCCGCTATGTTCCATGGCCTTGAAGGCGCGTTGCACCGAGGAATACGGAATATCGAAAATACGGCAGATTTCCTCGTATTTGGGTAACCGGTCACCAGGGCGAAGCAGTCCCGCGGCGATCTGCCGGTCAAAATAATTCGAGACTTTTTCAGTGATTGTCATAGTATCCTTGCTAAACAACTATCGCATTAGCTATATTATATCGTACGCCGACAATTTTGTCAAGAGCCCGATTCATTTTTTTTCTGAATCCGTGAAAAAAAATCATATAGAAATTGATTTTAACCGATACGGGTATTATATTCAGTCATCCACAACCCCAACAAGGAGAATATTCATGAAAATCATGGCAGCCGCAGTAATCGCAGGACTTACAATGGCGATAATGGCTCAGGAAGGTAACCTGTTGTCAGAAAAGTGGAACATCTACGCGAAATCGACGACTACGCAGATCGATGAAAAGACCAAAGAAATCACCTGCAAGAATGAAGCTCCGAAAACTATTTCCGGTGTAGTGCAAACAGTCATGTTGAACCAGGAAGCCCCCAAGGCCATCACGTTTTCCGTGGAAAGCAAAGCGACTGACGTCCAGGGAACGCTTCTCAGCAACTATTGCGTGTATCTTGACCTGGGCATGCTGGACGGCACCAATGTCTTTGGCAGAACTGCCGTTTTTAAAGGCGGCACCCATGACTGGGAAAAAGCCGAACTCACTTACACTCCCGAAAAACCGATCAAACGCGTAAATTACTACATTCTGTTCCGCAATGTGACCGGTGAAGCCTCTTTCCGTAATCCAATCTTGACTCAAGCCAAATAAACAGACTGTTTATACTCAATTAGGGTTAAAATTTGAAATTGGCGAGGAGGATTTGAATAGTGATTTTTTTCGATACGAATGAAGCCCGATGCGAGCATCGAGCAAATGAGCAGCGGAAAAAAGCGCTGTTCAAGCCCCTCGTCCCGGAGGGATTGCAGTCTCGCTGGCCTGGCTTTCCGCCTTGCCGTTTCTTCGATACTACAGTATCGGCGAACCGTCAAAACGAAAATCCAAACCGGCGATCCATGCAACCAATTTCAAATTTTAACCCTAATTGAGTATAATAAAGCCGGGGCCCCTGCCCGGCTTTTTCTATTCTGGCGAATAAGGATAATTGACGGTGGACCAGACCGGCTCGGTGATCTCGCCGCCAAGGATAACCATTTTCGTCGACAATTCGTTGGTTTTGAAAGAAGATTTCTTGTTGGCTGAAATCAATTTTTCGATGGGGAATTCGGCGGCCCAGATTTTGCTTTCCTCATTGATGGGCTTCAATTGTAGTTTGGCTTTGCCGTTCAACATGACCTGATTGCGACTCAGGTAAAGTGAAACTGTGACATCCTCGACCGGTTCCTTACAGTAGGCGGTGAATTTGATTTTATTTGGGGTGATTACCGTGTCAACATAGTAATCGGGCTTTTTTACCATTTTTAGCTCAGAAATGTGCAAGCCCATGCTGTAAGCATAGAACCGCAGGGTGGCGGTATCTTTCGTTAGATCCTTAGAGTTGTTATTTTCATAGCAGTTGATCGCATAGTAACCGGTGAATGCTTCCGTGGCCTGTCCGATTTTGCGGCCGGGAAATGTCATCAGCCAAGCCCGGTACTGGCCGGGATTGTTGATGATGTTGGTGATCTTGAATACCAGCCACGGATAATCAGGCGAGATCGGAACCTTGCGGGAACAGCATGGCGACGGTTTCATACCGGTGCCGCCAATACTGAACCCGCCATCCGGCAAGACGGCCATTTTGACTACCTGGCTGTTCCAGGCGTCGATCGTTTTGCCATCTTCACGCCATAAGGGTTCGGCGTGAATTATGGTTGCGGCAAACAGCAGACAAATGATAGATTTCATCATGGCAGTAACTCTATTTCATACAGTTCAATATCTTTCTTGTAAGGCGGCGGGGCGAAATTGATCCGGAATTTAACCGTGCTCAGAGTTTTGCCGAAATCCATTTCCAGCATGTACTTATCCGTTTTTGTCGCGACCGGTTCCAGCGACAACCACTCACCGGCTTTCCAGATGCGGACCGACACACCTTCCAATTGGTTGCCGAAAATCCGTGCTTTGCTGAACTTCGGTACAAACTTCGGAAAGCTCAATTCATACCAGGCTTGTTGCTTGGTTTTCGAATGGAACCAGGCTTGCATGTCGGTGGTGCCGTCAAATAGTTTATTCTGCTGCCAGAGGCGGCCGTTAAAACTGGCGTTGGGGTTCGAAGAATCGATTTCGATATCATAACCCTTGCCGGCAAGCACGTTACCGCGCGAAACGCGTTCTTTTTCCAATTTCTCGATCAGGGCAACAGTTTCGCGGTGAGACTTGAGGTTTTCCCCGACCGGCTTGGTGGTCATGATCAATACTTCGTATTTTAACAGGGTTAATTCCAGTTTACCATTCTGAGGAGTAAAGGTCCGGTCTCCACGGAATTCTTGCAGTTTGATGGCGGGGATGCCGGAAACGGTAACTTTCTGTTCGCCCTCCATCAAATTGACCAGCAACAACATATCCTGGCCGGGGATCTGCAGATACAGGGCGTCCAGCATTTCCTCCGGGGCGTCGATTTTCAGCGGAGTTCCCTTCATGATAATTTCTTTCAACGCCGCTATCGATTCACAGATGTAGCGGGTGCCCTCGAACAGTGTCGGGCGGTCGCCTAGATCGTGATAGGCATAACTGCGAGTAGTCCGGGCGCCGTTGGCAATGGCGGTCCAGGTGGAGCTTTCCATTTCGGCAAAGGTCGGGTAATCGGACATCCGGTTGGTCAGGTTGCCATAGCTGAAGCATTGCGGGACCACACCGGCCATTTTGTCGGGTCCGGTAAACCGGGTAATGGCGCGGACATAGTCGCGTACCCGATGAATCGGAATGGTCAGAAGGCGTCCGCCCTTACCATCGAAAACCGGATTGATATAGGGATGGGTGAAGAAAACGTCGACGCAGTCCAGATAGCGCCTGGCTTCACGGGTAGAAATCATGACCGGATGGAAAGGATCAAGCTCCTTGACGTAATCATACAGATATTTCAGGTAAACCGGTGAGATATTGCGGCATTCTGGTTCGTCCGAGAGTTTATATTGGGTAAAATCCCGGTTACGATTTTTTTCGATGGTTTCCCGGATTTTGTCGAAAACAATCTGACTGGGTTTGGCGTCCAACATGGTTTCCGGAGCAATCTGCTTACCGACCAGCCGCGTCGGTTCCAGGTGGACCATCTGGATTTTATCAAGGGTAAGCACCGGAACAAGTTCGGCGAACTTATCAACGAAGGCTTCGCCGCCGCGATATCCTCGCGCTCCCATGTCCCGGGCAAACACGGCTTCGCCGTCAATGTTGAATCTGGAATTTTCAATCCATACCATGCGGGTTTTGACCGGCTGAGGATTGTTGACGATGACCGAGGCGGTGGCGAGCGCTTTTTTGTTTTGGCGCAAAGTCACTGCGAGATTCATTTTGCCGTATTTCATTTCGGGGGTGTCGATATTGAATTTGACCACTGGGGTAGCGGCGGCAATATTCAGAGTTTCGGCTCCTTCAAGGCTGATCTCAAGAGTCGCTCCGGCAAGTTTTTCCGGTGACATCCGGACCTGTACTTGTCCGCTGATCCGGCTGTTGTCCTGTCCCGGATAAAAAGTATTGGAATATACCGGATTAATCAGTGCTATTTTCAGTGGTTCATAGCTGACCTGAACCGGATATTCGCGGCCAAAGGAGTTGCCGCGTTTATGCCGAAACTCAAATTTCATGATGTTAGCACCAAGAGCAGGGAACTCGAAGTCATTCAGGCGAATGCGATTAGCCCCACTCCGCAAATTAAGGTTCCGATCGTATTTTTTACCGTCCGGCATGGTGATTTGAACTGAGTAAGAGCCTGTCGCCTCTTGATTGCAGGTAAAATTCAGGTCGAGACCGCCCGCGTAACGGTCACCGCTATTATCGGTAACTTCGGCAAATACCGAGTTCAGGCAGACATCTTCACGAGCAGGACGGACCGGAAAATCTCCCAATGTTTTAAAAAGTCTCGCATCATGATTATTGAGTATCAGGCGGCTCCATGAGGTTGATTCGCGCTCACCGGCCAAACGCATGCGGTTGATATTGAACAGCCACTGCGGGCGCCACTGCGCGGTACCAGTCATATAAAAGGCGGTGAGCGGAATTTTAACTTCCAGCGACCAGAAATCCTTGTCGCGGTGAACCGCCGTTTCCCAGAGCGGCATATACGGGTCGGGACGGATGACCCCTCCTTCCCCATAATACATGCACCAGCGGACATTGCCGGCGGAAATCACAAACTGATAATATTCATCCGGCAACCCGGTGGGAGCTGCGAAAATTTCGATCCGGTCGGACTGCCATGGAAATAACGCCTGCGGATTGGTCTTGAGCTGGTCCATCTGCGGTTCTTTGCAGGTTATACCGATGTAAATATTATCCTTATCGGACAGAACCCGGAACTCGGTAGGAACTATGGATTTCCGGACGGTATCTCCCTGTTTTCGGGTGAAACCGCTCTGTACCGGTGCTTTCGACCAGGCCGTTTCATCCAGCTTCCCATCGATACTGATCTTTTCCTCGGTTAACGCCACCTGGGCATAAACGATGTTCATGGATAAGGCCATGATTGCAAGCAAGCTTGTGATTTTTTTCATATTAACTCCGTATTGTTAAAAAACTTGTTTCGATCCATAGTCCACACCATAATCTTTTTTCCAAGTGCTGGGATCGCTCGTGTTTGAATAATATTTCCGCGAACTGACATGTCCATCGAACAGCAGATAGCTGATAGAAGCCGTGGGAGGGGCGGAAAATTTCGCGCCGGTACCGGTATATTTAACTCCGTTATCATGGTAAGGAAGCATATCGTATGCGACGGACTGAGAATATGCGACAGGGTTGGAATTCGAGGTCCAGCGGGAGCTTGTCCCCTCAAAACGCAATAAGGTATTGCCGGGATTACGAACTCTGTCCATAGAGGCGGGCAACATTTCATAATCTAAGTAATTTTTAGCCTGCTTACCGCAAAAAAGCCATGTATTATAAGTGTAGGTAGTCGTGTAGGAAGAAGGATCTATGACAGTCGGCAATAGTGACATTACATTTGGCAAGCCTGGACAGAAAGATATTTTCGGTATTTTTTTCCATGATTTCATGCCTAAGTAGGTATATCCGACTTCCACGAGCGGCTTAAACCGGTCGGTGACGGCTAATGGAGCACGGGTCCAATCATATGGCATGGCATTGTAATCATGCTGATATCCGATGTCGACATGGTACATCTGGCGGATATTGGATTTACAGGAAATTTCACGAGCTTTGCTTCTGGCTTTATTCAAAGCCGGCAGCAGTAGTGCCGCCAGTATACATATAATAGCAATAACTACCAGAAGCTCAATAAGTGTAAAGATGCCGGAACCGCGCAACTTAGACGATCTCACATTCATAAAAACGTTCTCCTGGTTGATAATCGTTGCTTAATAATAATTTTACCGCGTCGTAAGCGATTTGTTCATCCGGATGGGATAAATATTTCAGCTTCGGCCGGAAGAATGAAAACTCCTTGTCATCGGTAAAAGAAACCACTTCGACATCGTCCGGCACGCCGATATTGGCTTGAATCGTCCGAGTAAAGTCGAAGTCCATCAAATGCATCTGCCGGTAGATCAGCGCATCGAAAGGTTTGTCGTGAAATGCCTTGCTCACAATTTCCGGGGCAGCTTCGGGATTGTCGTCCATCAGGATGATATGCCGATAGTCAAGTCCGGCCAGGCTCATGCCCTGCTCATAGCCGATTTTATACGGGTTATTGGGCTCATTGATGAATTCCCCTGGGGTCATCATGGCGATTTTCTTGCAGCCGGCAGAACTCAGATGATTAACCAGTTTCATCATCGCGCCACGGGAATTTGCGGTAAAAACAGCCCAGTTTTTCAGTTGCGGCGCATAAATATCACGCCAGAACACGTCTTTCGCCACGGCCGCAATCTTGCAGCCGCGCCGCTCCAACTCAACCAAAGGAATGATCGTCCAGAGAGAACCGAGAATCAAGTCCCCCTGCCCCAAATGTTCCAGCCATTCCCACGCAATACTATCCATCGTATTGTTTTTAGAAATGGGCAAAGTTTCCAGCCTGCCGCCGAATTCCGCCGCCGCCCGGGTCGCTCCGTTAAAACGTTTGGCGGAAAATTGATAGGGCGGGTTATTCAAAAAATCGGGATGAGGTATCAGCATGGTAACGGTTCGGCTTCGCGGCTCATTGACGACAGGCGGGCTAATCCGGTCGCGACGCGTTGCCCGAGGCAGATAGCCGCAACGGTTCACGACTTCATTGACCCGCTGCAAAACCTCCGGCGATACCTGCCCGGCGGCCTTGCCGTTCAAAATCCGCGAAACCGTCATCTGACTGACTCCGGCCTGCTCCGCGATCTCCTTTAAAGTAGTAGCCATGCAAAATCCCTTTAATAACGTATAATATTAACGTATATTATAACGGAATTTTCAAATAAGTCAATAGCCCCCTTTAAAAAAATTGGAGAATTATTGAATTTGACTTTATGTCAGGTATTACTATCCGGTTTGTGGCTGCGGCATCTGCTGTAGGGGGCTTCGTCCGGGAGGCCGCGGGCGCCGATCAGCCAGGGCATTCCCGGGTAATGGTGCATTTCCATGCTGTCTCCCCAGGCCCAGAACGGTGCATTTTCCGCAACCTCTCCAGTCGTGAACGGAAGGGTGGAAATATTCAGCTGATTGCTGTCGAAAACCAGTTTGGCGATATTGCGTCCGTTTATCGCGGCGGTTTGTACTCCGAATTCCGCCGGCGTATAACAGGTTTCAAATGAATGTCCATGGCGGATAAAACGGAAAAAACGGTGTCCGGCAATCGTGTAATCCATGATCAGTGAATCACTGTAATGCCGATGGAAATCCTCAAGCGAATGCCATTTATGTTTGGCGTCGATGGTGAAAACGAAGCCGTTCTGCATGAGGGCAAGTTCTTCCGTGCTGAATGTTCGCGGTTCACCTTCATAATTGATCAGCGCCAGTCTTTCGTAACGTTGCCCGCCGATAAACCGGACAGCGGCACGGCGCGGGTAATCAGTCGGCAGCAATCCCTGAATATGAATAAATACCTCACCGGCTTCAATCGATACCGGCGCGACTTCCGAAGATTCGCCGACCGCCCCTGCCCGTTTCGACTGAGTGCCGATGATGGAAGAAAGAATGCGTCCATAATGTACCGGAAAGATTACATCCAGCTCGATCCGGGGAGTCGTCAACGGGGCGATTTTCGGTTCGACGATTGAAAGCATAACGGCACAGTTATTGTGCTGCATGGTATAATGCCAGCCATGACTGGGAGTGCCGGGTTCACTGCAGGAACCGCCGTCATGCGATTTTTTCAAGGCTTCCATGTCCACTTCGGAGGCGAAACAGCGATAAAAGACACTGCCTGAATCGCGGTAGTTCATGACTTTCGGGCGTAACTTATAAGTCGCATAAAGCTGTGTCGTCTGGTTACCGTTCCCCAATGGGGTGTCGACTGTGCCGAGCGAAAATTCCTCTTCCATATAGCTGTATGTGTTGTATTCCCCGGACATGCCGTTGAAGCGCATCATGCTTTCGGAGCGTCCTTTCGTGACGGCGGGATAGCTGCGATTGACCGCCAGCTCCGCCAGGTGGGGGGGAATATGAAATTCGGGGTTGAGCAAGTCGCTCATTTCCGCAACATTCTGCATAATGTTGCCACAGAATGGAATCACCTGCAGCGGATCGGGATTTTCGGCAAAAAAGCTTGCGATGATGTCATATCCGGAAATCACTTCGCCAAAAATCAACCAGAAAAGCGCCTGCAATGAATGCGGATGTCCAGCCAGATCAACGGCATACGAGCGACAATTCGGCCCGCCGGAGCGTTTGATGCCGGGATGAAAATGCAGCAGCACTTCCGCCCATAACCGTTCTTCGCAATCCCGCGCCAATTTGGCGACTGCCGGATCTTCGGCATGTTCGGCGATCTGTGCCAGGTTGGCAATGGTGATCGGCGAATAGGTTGAAGAATTGAATTCACTGGCCCACGCCGAACGCGAAAGCAGACGGCGGAATTCATTCAGATTCCATACTCCCTGATGATACGCGTACTCATTGTGCAGCTTCTGGCCGCCAATAATCAACCCCTTGGTGGCCATCATCGGCATATTATCGTTGCAACCGTGGAATTTCACATCCGGCTGCCCTGCCCCGGCAAAGGTTTTAAAAACCTGTTCCGTATGCCAAGTGAGAACTTCCCGGGCCTCCGGACTGAGCAGTGAATCGAATTCGTTCAGCAGCCCGGCGCTGATCGTCGACAGAAAAATATTGAAAACTTTGCCGCCGACGCATTCCTTCACTTCATTGGACGAGGCGAGCGGAGCTGTGAAATAACGTCCGATCATGCGGTTGGCCAGCTTTATATCATCATCTCCGCCGCGATATAGCGCCGGAGTGATCCAGAATACTTCACGCCATGGCGGATTGAACTGCGGAATTTTTCCCGAACCATCCGCATTCAATACGGTCGGCACAAATTCGCGAACTTTGCGAAAAAAAAGCTCACGGCGATCACGAACCTGATTGGGATCGATAATACACATATTCACCTCAGTTCGATGGAGCATTTTTTCACGGCTCCGGTAAATTCATTGACGATTTGGAATATCCATTTTCCCTTAAGATCGTTTACTGCAAATTCAAATTTTCCGACTTCCCTACCGGAAGCATTGGAAAGCAAGCGCTGCTTATACTCCCTACTCTCAGTACCATCCGGCTGAACCGCGGAAATAGTGAATGGAACAACGGTTCGTCCGGAAGTACGAATAATCAGCTCCATCGGGATTCCCGGGACAACCTTTTCCGGAGCTTCAACTTCAAAGTTCGCAGGAGATTCCGGCAACAGGGCAATCAGTTTGCCGCTCCAACGTCCGATATCAACCGCAAACGATGATTTTTCGACGGGAATTTCTTTACCGGCCAATACGTCAAAAGCAATTATTGCCTTAGAGTTACGGCTATTTACAGTTGTTTTGACAACCACTGAGCCGTACCCGCGTTCGCTTTCCAGCTCCGGCCTTGCCATTTTCCGGCGATGCGCCGCCTGAAACGCAGCGTAGTCGGCGGAGCTCATGCTGTCGATCAAATATAAATATTCGTTGCCCAGGGTGTCATGAAACCGACGGGCGATAATCCCCTCCCCGGAGCATTCGACGGAATTCAAGCCGCTTCCGGCAAAATTTTCCTTGATGGATGAAATAAGCTCCGGCTTGAAATAGGACGAATTTCCCAGAGAGGCGATTTTGTCGTCGAGTACCTTGGCGCCCTTTATCGGAATGATCCGGGCGGTTTGGGCGTCGCAGTAAACCTTGCCGCCGTCCGCAATGAATTCCTCAAGCTTCCGGACGGTGGATTCCCGAAGCACCTGGATATTCAACAGGATGGCGGAAGAATATCCGCCGGTCCGCAATTCCTCGGGCGCGGCCGGTTCGATATCGTCCATTCCGGCCAGTAATAAATTCGCATAGGGGATGACGATTTGATACCAGTTTGCGGGAGCGGCCATCGAGTTTTCAAATGGAATCAGGAGGGCGGCTTTCTTCTCTTTCCTTTGCAGGGAGTTAAGGAGTAAACCATAGCGCCGGGCGATTTGTCCAGCCTGCCGCAAAACCGGTAAAGCGGCTTCATGATTTTGATTTTCGACATACCTGAAATAGGCCAAGCCCCTGACGCCACCGGCCAGCATATGCCACAATACCTGTTCATGATAACTGGGATTCCGGGAAACGTAGCTGTCCGGCATGGCCCAGACATCCTGATTTCGATTGCCGATTGCCGCGCATTCGACCCAGTACAAACAAGCGGCAAGCGGCTGCCAGTAACTGTTGTAATAATAAAAACTGGACAGGTTGTAACCGTTCGGGCCGAACCCGAATGCCGGATACATCGAGCACCAAGCGTTCATCGGAATCATCATCGCGCCCGGAATCGGCCCCACCTTCCCTTCCCCGTCCGTATAACGCAACATCTGGCGGCTCATTTCTTTACCGAAAGAACCATGGGTTTCGGCCCATTGAACCTCGGCAGCAAGTCGCAAATCGTCGTCCGGTATAATCCCCGAGATCTTTTCTTTCGGGTTGATAACCGGAAGTTCTTTACCGAGTTGATGAAAGAATTTTTCCTTGGCGAAACGGTTATAACTGGTTCCGAACCACTGGCTGTAGTCGTCGGCAGTCAGAGTTACCTGCCGGAAAGCGGGAAACAGATTGTCGAATTCGACCAGTTTTCCGAATCGCTCGGCCTCCAGTTTGCGCCGGAACGGATTGTCATAGGACTGGGTGATCGGGCGGTTGTTGGAGGCGGGCAATGGCCGGATTTCGCCATCCGGGGTGCGCCGCCAGTTATCATAATCTTCCGGAGTAAAAGCGTTTTCCGATTTAGCCATTCTCCGGGAAGGAAACGGTATCCCTAACCATAACGCCAGGTCGCGAGCCGCGCTTCCGGAGTCGCAAATCAGTGGTTCGATTGAATTTTTGATAAAATAATTACGAAGCAAATATTCGCTTCTTTTCCATTTAGGAGAAAAATTAATCCATTCGGCAATAACCAATCCTTCGGTATGGACAGGCGGAGCGATATAAAGTTCCCGGCGGATTTCTTCGTTTCCGTTCAGTTTCAACACGGCCGTGTAAACGTCGTGTTTGAGCCCGGACAAATTAAAAAATCCGAAGGAGCCTTCCGCCTTGACCGTCCCCTTGAATTCCCTCAAACATTTTCCCTTTGAATCAAGCAACTGAACAGAGGCGGAACCGGGTGCTTTGCCGTTAAGCCGGACTCCAAGTTCGATATCTTCTCCCCGAAGAAACACTCTGCGTATATCGTTATCTCCAAACAACAATTCCGCATTCTTTTTTTCTGCTTCACTCTTCGCAACCGCCGGTTCCGGCACCTTGATCGGGCTGCCGCTGTAAAAAGCCAGACGATAGAGATCTCTCATCATGCTTCTATCGTTACCGTCCAAGGTTCCGGAGATGAAGATAAAACCGCTGAGAGGATTCTCGGCTTTCAAGTTTACAAATCCGGAACCGGCAAATTCACCTTTGCCGGAAATACTGAAGACGCATGACATGTTTTTGTTCACCACCGGACGATTCAAAGGATAGGTCTTTTCCAACCCCCATTGTTTGGCTTCATTGGTCTGACGACTGGTTCCGGGATAACCATACCAGTACCGGCGGTCGGTTTCCAGCCCCAGGAGACGTCCACAGCGTAACGAACTTTCATTACTGAAAGAGCCTCCGGGCACTCCGCGCAAAGACGAAAATTCATCCTGCAGCCAATGAAACGGAACATCGCCTCCCCAGACAATGCGCCCTCCGTTTTTTAAATACTGCACCAACAGAGAGTTATCATATGGTTCGTTCAAAAGAGCTTCCGGAATTACTCCCATTGCCATGATCAACGAGCTTTTATCCGCCCCCCGGCTTATTTTTTCCTTGAGATATGCCGCCGCCTGTTTCACATCCAGAACCGGAATATTGCGGGACTGAAAAAAAACGCGGATATTTTCAGGATTGGCAACCCATGCGAAATCATAGTCAAAATCGAGCAGCAAAGCGCTTTCCGTAATTGCATATTTGGGGTTCGAGAAATCCGATGCCTGCAATACTTTGCCGGGAATGGGCCGTTGAGGATCAACCCCATAATATCCCAATGCGGAAAAACTCATTTCTGCTTCCCGGTATTTTCGTTCCTGTTCAGGCATAGCCGGCACCAAGTCGATGCTATGCAATTTCATCTTGCCGTTGTTTACTTGCATTTTCAGGGAATCGCCCGGCTGGGATTCAAAGAGAAAACCGTATATCCCGGAGTCGCCAAGCACCATCAGGCGCTCTTTGGAACCGGAAGTCCAAACCCGAAGAACTCCACTGCCCTCGCCGATTATTTGAAGCTCAAAAAGACCCTTTTTCTCCAGATTTACCGACACTTCGGTCTGCAAAAACGGGACATTTTTTTCATAGAGCAGATTACCGTTCCATTTTTCCTGAATCCGGAAAACATCCGATGCAGTCAAAGTCATAACCTCAAGTATAATCAAGATAATACAGATAAGATTTCTTTTCATGACGATTTCCTTCCTGATAAATTAAAATTTCTGCGAAGTATCAAAAAACGGATATCCACTCCCGGAAGCACGGTATACCTGAACCACCGCTTTTTCCAGAGTCCCGACATGACCGTCCGAATACAATGCATTAATCATTTTTCCATGGCGAACAATGGAATTGAGATTAGCCAGCGACAAATCGCTGGGAGTGGCGCGATAAGAAGTGCCGTCGCCCGCCGTCCCGTTCTCCACATGATCCATCACAAACATGAGTTGCGAGGGATTTTTTATCCGGTTGAGTTTACGCCACCCCATTCCCATCGGCTTGTTGCCGGCGACGATTTCACTCCATCTGTAATGTCCGCTATATCCATAGTTGGTGTATGTATTGCCATTGAGCCACGTGGTATCCGCCGGGCATCGCGTTACCCGCCAGAGCGAAGGATTCTTTCTTGCCAGATTATAATAGTTGGCCTGTATATCCGGC
This sequence comes from Victivallaceae bacterium, assembly GCA_031548025.1. Lineage (GTDB taxonomy): Bacteria > Verrucomicrobiota > Lentisphaeria > Victivallales > Victivallaceae > UBA5239. The sequence continues at coordinate 20,137 of JAVBRM010000055.1, forward strand.
CAACAGGTACTGGAAGCCGGGGATATGCAATAATTGAAATAATGCGCGACCGTATACATCCAGTGCCGGTCATACGCGTTAGTCGCACCAAGGGAACAATCGTCATGATCCGTTATATATGAATTAAGGGCCGACCCAATCTGCTTCAGGTTTGAAATGCAATGAATTCCCTTGGCTTTGTTACGGGCTTTGTTCAAAGCCGGCAACAATATGGCGGCTAAAATACAGATAATCGCGATCACAACAAGAAGCTCGATAAGTGTAAATGTTTGCCTCGTTTTCATGTTTTGTCTCCAGGAGGTTGAACCGTATTACGTTTGATATAATCGGCCGGAATCGCGGTGACGCCAGTAAATGGCGCTGGAATCTGGAATGACCTGACGATTTCGGCAGCCAATTCCGTACTGCGCGGTCGAAGACTATCCATGTCAAAATGTACTGCCCAAGGCGTATCGTAAAAACCGACAATGCTCAAGTCTTCCGGGACTTTTATTCCCAGCTCGCGTACACAATCCATCAGAATTACCCCGCGATAATCATTCATGCCCAGGATTGCCGTAGGACGTTCCGTCATGGTAAGAAGCTCTCGCGCGGCCTCCACAATAAGTTTATTGTCCGAACCGTTACGGACTGTGATATGTTCAGATAAGTCATTGGCTATCATCGCCTCTGTGTAAAATGAGATAAATTTACGGTTGGCACTTCCGGCCGGATAACTATTGTCACACTGTCCGCCGAAATAGGCGATCCGGCGATGACCGATGGCTTTCAAACCGGCAATGACTTCATTGTAAGCGGCGGCGTAGTCAATGGTAATCTGGTGACCGGGCAAGTAACACTGACGACAACCATTGCCGAGTAACCGGATTATCCGTTTAAACTTCGGGGCATACTGGTTGAAAGCTTCAAACAGGATGTCGTCATTTTCAATTTCCGCCTGATCAATAATCAGAAAGTCGGCATCAATCGAAAAATTCTTGAGAAACTCTTCGGCTTCAGGCAAATTCTGTTTGGAATGGATGTAATATGGGCTGACATGAAATCCGGCATTTTGCAGCGCCAATCCGATTTCATAATGCAAACCGCTGTAGAAGTGAGGAGCATTGCTCATCATGATTGCCACTGTTCGCGTCCGTTTACTGCTATCGGCATGACCCGCTAAGCAACCGGTATAGAATGTGCCGCTGCCCGATATGCGCTCAATCACCCGGCCTTCCTCCAATTCGGCCAATGCGGCGCGCACAGTCAAATGAGTCACGCCAAAAGCTTCACTCAGCTTTTTCTCCGAGAGTAATCTGTCACCAGCCCTCATGCCGGAATTTGCGATCATTTTCAAGATTTCATCTTTTATGACATCGCGGCGCAATGGTTTTGCTTTCACTATCATAAGGCATACCTTTTGCTTTTGGCTATAGCACTAATATACCGGCATGCATCAAAAAAGTCAATACCCAGTAAAAAAGAATTGGTGAATTATTGAATTGGTGAATTGGTGAATTATGGGAAGGTTGTGAGTGATTGTTGTAAATATTCGGCGAAGCCGGAAGTAAGCGCCGCAGGCCCTTCATTCACCAATTCACCAATTCACCAATTCACCAATTCACCAATTCACCAATTCACCAATTCACCAATTCACCAATTCTTCAATTCAAAACAGCGTCAGGCATTGCGAAATCAATCCCGATCGGCCCGCTTCGGTAAATAAGTCTGGAGATAAGGTTTTGGATAAGGTTTTTCGGTTGGAGTTATAGAAGAATGAAATTCCCATCAGGGTGAAGATATAAACCTCAAACGACATCGGTTCAGGAATACATCCTTGCTGTTTTGCCTGTTGGAAAACTTCCTTCAGGGCATCGAAATGCTCCTGATTGATACCGGGCAATTGTTGAAGGGTCAGGTCGGTTTCAAGGTTGGCCCAGGCGAGCATTCGCCAGAAATACGGATTGCGTTCGTGGACAGACATATACTCACTCAGCAGAATTTTGCTGAGTGAGGCCGGATTTTCAGCGGCTTTGGCGATCTGGGCGGCGGAAATCAATTTCATTTCGCCGAAGACCTTGACCAGGCAGGTTTCAAATAGACCGGATTTGCTGCCGAAATAGGCATAAATCCGCTGTTTATTCACTCCGGCCGAGTCGGCAATAGCATCCACTTTGGTTCCGTGAAAGCCATTTTCGGCAAAAGCTTTTACCGCTTGAGTCAAGATCTTGTCCCGGGTTTCTTTCGCTCGCTGCTGCATATATATTTAATCCTTAAACCATTCGTCTTTCATCGAAGCGACGAATTCATCGTCGTTCAAGTGCGGATAAGCCTGCCAAACCCGGTCGATTTCCCGGTCTTGTCCCGGCGACAGCACTTCATTCGGGTTCAGACACCAGGTGCCGGGCAGCAAGCCTTGACGGCGCAGAACTTCATGAATCCCGGGGATGCAACCGGCAAACTGATGGGCCGGGTCAAAAAACGCGGCATTGCTGTCGGTGATTTCCACCGCCCGCGTCAGCATCTCCGCCGGAATTGCCTGGCCGGACTTGATGAGCTTGTGGCATTCATCCAGCAGAGTCACCGCTTTTTGCGTCCAGCAGCACCAGTGGCCCAGCAGTCCGCCTTTGATCCGCAAGGATTTGCCACCGATCTTGTATTCGGTCAGCAGGTCAATGACGATGTTGTCGTCATTACCGGTATACAGGGTAATGTCTTCCCGGCCGGACTCCGCCAGCGCCCGGATCACATCAAAGGTCTGATAGCGGTTGAAAGGTGCCATTTTGACCCCGATGATATTATCGATTTTCATAAAATCCCGCCAGAATTCATAAGGGAGCACCCGCCCGCCGACGCTCGGCTGCAGGTAAAAACCGATCACCGGAATTACGGAAGCCACCTTGCGGCAATGCTCGAGGAGTTCGGGCACCGAACGATCTTTCAGGGCCGCCAAGCTCAACAATCCGGCATGGTATCCGTGTTTCAGCTCAAATTCCGCTTCCTTAAGCGCCTGCGGGGTGCGGCCACAGATGCCGCCGACCTTCATGATGGAGCGATTTCTCTTTTGGCCCCATTCGTCAATGAATTCCGCGGTTTGAGCCATGACCGGTTCGAACAGGCCGACTTCCGGATCGCGGATCTCAAATTGCGTAGAGTGGACGCCAACCGCAATCCCCCCTGCTCCAGCGTCGATATAATACCGGGCCAAAGCCCGCTGGTTGCGCGGCTGGAATTCGCGTTTTTCATTCAGGGCCAACGGCATAGCGGGAATTACCATGCCTTTGCGGAATTGTTCAAGTATCGATGTGGGAATATTCATAGTTGAGACCTCAAAATTTACCGTTGTTGACTTCGAAATGGGTAGGTTTGTTCAGAGAGCGCCCTCCCTGTCTGATCCAGTCCGCCTGCATTTCGATCATTTTGTCCAAGGTCATCCGGGGATAACCGAACAGAGAAAATGATTTGGCGGCATTGTTCAGATAACACTTCTTTCCCGGTTCGCCGGTGTAGGAAAGCGGCCGGCCGAGAAGCTCGGCGAATTTTTCGGCAATATATTCCACCGGAATGATTTCCGGACCGGTTACGTTCATAGCCGCCGCTGGAGACTCCGTGTGTTCCAGACAACGCAATGCATAATTATTGGCATCGCCCTGCCAGATGACGTTGAAATGACCGACCGTATTGTTGACCGGTTTGTTCTGCCAGATCGGCGTGGCAATGTCATGCAGCACCCCGTAACGAAGGTCGATGGCGTAATTCAGCCGGAAAAACAACACCTTGCAGCCATATTCCTTGGCACAGTAGGCAAAGATTCGTTCACGTCCCAGGCAGGATTGCGAATATTCCCCGATCGGCTCCGGGTTGATTTTTTCCGTACAGCCACCGGAAAGCGCCTCAACCAGCGGGTAAACGCAGCCGGTGGAAAACACCACGATCCGGCTGTTCCGGAAATGCGCTCCAACATTGGCCGGAGCCAGGACATTCATCGCCCAGGTCAAATCCTCAGAACCATCGGTCCCGAACTTTCTGCCCGCCATAAAAATAATATTGGCTACCTGCGGCAATTTCCGGACTTCTTCCTGATTCAATAAATCGCAGGCAATCGTTTCAATACCCCACTTTTCGAGTTTTTCGCGCCCGGAAGCATCCCCGAAACGGGATACGCCGATAACTTTTTTGGCGACTTCGGCCTTTCTGATCGCATTGACAGCCTGGCGCCCCATGGTCAAACCCATTTTGCCGTTGATACCGAGAATCATGATATCGCCTTCCAAACGCTTCATCATCTCGATCAAAGCGTCATCCGGCTCGGACAGCAAAGCATCCAACATTTCTTCCGTTTCAATAAAGCTCATAATCAAATCTCCAAAATAAAACCAACTGGTTGTTTTTATTATTATAACGTCAAATGGCGCTTTTGTCAAGACCTGATAACCAGGAAATTAAAACGAATTGGTGAAAATCCGCCAGAAGAGCTTGCCGAGGCGGCGTTTTTCTTTGGGCAGCGGCGTCAGGCGGGAGATCAGCCAGTAGCCGGGGAGCAGAACCAGAGCCGCCAGCATGAAATAGATTTGATAATTATGCAGCGGAGTCGTACCGAAACAGGAACTGATTTTCAGCAGCAGCGTCGCCAAAGGCATGCCGACCACCCCTGCCCCGGCCGCCGAAATCGTCTGAATGATGATGGCGAAAGTAATGCGGTGTTCTTCCTCGGTAGACTGCAGAAAATAGTGTGTATTGGAGTTAGCCATGGAAATCAGGCTGCCGCCGGCCAGGGCGAAAATGATTGACAGGAGAGCGATATTTTTTTCTTCACCGGCCATCAGCCAGAGACCGGCAATACAGAGCATTGCCAGATAGGCGGACCTCATCATTTTACGCGGGCCGACGATTTCGGCGATCCGCGAAGAAATCAGCGAGACCATCGCCGCACTGCCGAACTGAATTAAGGCGAAAACCAGCGCCTGGGTATCTGACACTCCGTAACCGCGTTTCACCGTCAACATCGAGATCGGCACCATCAGGATAATCGACAGATTCACCATGAAGGTCGCGCCCAACTGACGCCGCAAGGTGTGATTGGCCAGCGCCCCCGGCAACTCCGGCCGCAGCGGACGGCGCGCCGAAGCACGCAAAGTAGCCCGTTCGTCAATGCCGCGCAGAAACGAAGCAGCGAAAATCCCGGTTCCCGCCCCCAGGATAATCACCGCATTCAAGGCCCAGATACTGGAGCTGAAACTGAAAAGAAGACTGATCGCCAGCAAGGCCGCCGAGCATGAGATATAAAATATTCCGTTGCTCAGGGAAATCACTTGTGAGCGGTCGTGGGCATCGGTGAAACTGCCGACCAGCGGCTGAGACATTACCACCCCCGCCGCCCGGAAACCATAGAACAGAAAACCTCCGGTAAAAAATAAAATAACCGACGGCAGCCACCAGTCGAAATACGCCATGACCGAAGCTACCGCCACGATCAGCGCCGAAATATTGCGGGCGATCCAGAAGAAATATTGCGTATAAGCCGCGCCCCGGCGCGCGCAAACCACCTTGCCCAGCGGCAACAGCAGAAAACCGAGATACATCAGCGCCCCGATGATCGAGACGAAATAATCCGGATAACCGACTTTGACCGCCAGCAGGATCAGCATACTCTCGCCCACGCACATGTAGGCAAAACCGTTGAAGGCGCTGAAAAAGCAATAGTTACGTTGCGACTTCCTTTTATTAGCCGCAGATAAAGGTGCGTCGTAAATCATTTTCGGCTGGACCTGTTGACGGCCGAGTGATACCGCTGGACACCTTCGGTAATACCGTCGGCTATGGCCAATTGAGCGGCATCGGTCTGCAGCATCCGCCCTTCCTGCGGGTTGGACAGAAATCCGGTTTCGATCAGGATAGCCGGGCAGGCGAGTTCTTTGAGGACATAAAATCTGGCCCGCTTCACGCCGCGGTCATTGGATTTCAGGCGAAATAAGACGCTGCGGTGAATTTCAAAGGCCAGCGCCATATTATTTTTGTCATATGTATTGCCGGGTTCGCGGTCGTTTTTCAAACCGCCGTGGGTGGAAGCTGTTCCAGCCGGAGTCATGCATAATGTTTCCAGGCCATCAACCCCGGGGTTAGCCATATTGGTATGAATGGAGATAAAGAGCGACGCTCCCAGCTGGCGCGCATAATCAACCCGGGCTTTCAAGGAAACTTCGGTATCCGCGGTGCGGGTCATGGCTACGGTGTATCCTTTGTTGCGCAAGGCTATAGCGGTTTTCCGGGCGGTACTCAGAGTAATGATTTTTTCTTTGGCCGATGCGGTATTGCCACCGAAATCCCTGCCGCCATGGCCGGGGTCAAGCACAATCAGCCGCATCGGATGCGACTGCAGACTGTTGGCCCGCAACAGCGGGTCCAGAGTCAGAATAAAATCATCCTCGGAGATAAAAGACTGAATTCCTTTGACTTGCGCCGGCAGCGACATATGAATCCGGATGCCCTTGAAGCTCGCCAATGTTTTCTGGTGGGTGAAAACGACACGCCATTTGCCGTCTTTGCTGTTCAAAAAGGTATTTTCCTGAGTGACATAACAATTCATGCCGTAATAAGCGGCGATATCCCGCAGGTACACGTACCGCCGCTGCTGCATCCAGGTATAACGGATAGGCTCCGCTCCGGAAACCTCCGCCACAGCGGCGGCAAAGCAGATCATCAACAGCAGTAAACGGCAAAAACAGCGCACTAGTGTCCTGTCAAGCTCAAATTTGTAACAAGGATTGCGAAGATTCCGGGTTTGGTTTGAATTCGACGGAACCTTCGATAGCGAGCTATAGAAGGTTTCCGGCGGGTTCGAAGCAAGCGCGGAAGATTGCAACCGCCCTGCGGCAAGCGTCTTTCCGGTGGATTTATTCTCATGAATACTCGGACGATGCCCGCATCGCCCTTCGTCTCCCTGAGAAAAATCCCCTCGCAA
>JAVBRM010000221.1:0-29388 GCA_031548025.1 Victivallaceae bacterium
AAACTTGACCGACCTGAAGGCCCGCGTGGAAACTGATATGGAAAGTAAATTTGCAATAATTGAATGATTTTTTTAATTATAGAAAATTTAAGATAAAAAAGGAATTCTGATTATGGCAGATGGGATTACCAAAAACATTACCGGAGTTTTGACGCTGACGGACAAGCTGGAACTTACCGCTAACGATGATATTTTGAATATCACCGACGCCACCATCACGCTGTCGGCGCCCGCCGGAGATTTGTTTACCGGAGCTGGGGCTGATGTGGTGACGGTGGTCAATTCCACCATTACGGCCACTGCGGATGGGCTATCCTTTTTCCTGGGCAGCGGCGATGATTACTTGAGCCTCGCTTCCTCCACCATCGACGCGCCGATAGCGACGGGAACCGGAGCGGACACCGTCTTGATTACCGGCGACGCCCAAAGTGTCGTGACTCTGAAAAAACGGAAAGATGTGGCGACCTTGTCGCTCGGTGATGGCAACGATATTCTGGAACTGGCCGCGATTCTGAGCGGCGACGGCGATATCGATTTCGGTACCGGCAGCGACACTCTGCGCTTTAATGGCGGTTCGCTGTTGACTACCGGAACGATCACCAACTTGAATCATTTGGTTGTGACGACAGCCGGAGGTACCCTGGGGCGCGATCTGACCCTGACCGGCGAGGCTATCTCTATTACCCTGGGCGGAAATCTGACCGGAAATACAGCCGGCCGCGGTATTGTCGTTGCCGGCGGTACGGTGACACTAGCCACCGCGAGCAACATTCGAACCAACGTCGCCTTTACCATCAGCGATACAGTGTTCGCGCATCAGAGCGGCGGAACGCTGGAAATCAGTACTGGTGTCAAATTCACGCATCAGAGCGGCGGCACATTGGAAATCAGTAGTAATTCCGGATATGTTTTTTATGCTACAAATTCCACCGTGACTTTGCATGATCTGATAGCCAGTGACAACAACGGCGGTATTACCGGCACCGATACCGTCTGGGTGATTAAGGACAGCAACTTTTCCAATAATAAATATTCTGCAGCAAAACTGATCGGCGGGTCATTGGATTTGACCAATGTTGACATTTCCAACCAAACTTCCATTTCGCTATGGTTGGGCAAAACGATCTTGACCGGTAGTGATGTCTCATTTTCCGGTAACTGGACCAATGCGGGGGAAACGTCCAATGGCGGAGCAATCTATTCCAATGCAGATATTACGTTGACAAACGCTAAATTCAACGGCAATCATGCCTCTGCCTCCACTTATCCATACCCTTACTCGACATCCTTTATCTACGGTGGCGCAATTTATCAAAGTGGTGGGAATTCGACATTGACTTCTGCGACTTTCAGCGGTAATTATACTTTTGCCTATGCCGGTTCCTCCGCTTTCGCCTATGGTGGGGCGATTTATCAAAATGATGGGCACCTGATCTTGACTTCCGCGGCGTTCAATGGTAATTTTGCCTCCGCTTATGGTCTCGATTCAGTTGGAGTATCTTATGGTGGAGCGATTTATCGAAATGGCGGGAATTCGACATTGACTTCTGTGGCTTTCAGCGATAATTATGCCTACTCTTCCTCTTCCTCTTCCTCCATTCATGCCAGTTCCTCCGCCTCCTGCTCCTCTTATGGCGGGGCGATTTGCCAGAATGGAGGAAGCTTGACGCTGACTTCTGCGACGTTCAGCGGCAATTACGCCTTTGCCACTGGTTACAACGCCATCTCCAATGGCGGAGCTATTTATAAAAGTGGCGGAAATTTAACACTGAATTCCGCTACTTTCAATGCCAATTATACCTCTTCGGTTTCTCCTAATTCAATCTCCAAGGGAGGGGCGATTTGTCAAAATGGCGGGGATTTAAACTTGACCTCGGCAACTTTCAATGGTAATTATGCATCTGCCATCACCAATCGGTTCGCCTCCTCCTATGGCGGAGCGATTTACCAGAACGGAGGAAATCTAACATTGACTTCCGTGACGTTCAGCGGCAATTGTGCTTCCACCTCCTCATACAACGGCTATTCCTACTACCTCTACGACACCTATTCCTATGGCGGGGCGATTTATGCCGTTTCTTCCATTGTAAATATTCAGGATACGATATTTGTTGATAATAGAGTAGCGGCACAGGATACCGCCCAAGGAGGCGCAATCTATCTGGCCGGGAATTCGGTTATGACCTATACCGTGACGGTGGGCAATAAGTTGACAAATACCGGGAACAGTGCAATGGAGGGCGGTTTTCTTTATATGGAATCAACTGCGAGCAGTATTTTTTCCATTGCTTCCGGAGCGTCGCTGACGATCGGGAGTACCTCCAATGGAACAAATATGGACAGTATTGAAGGTGGCGGCTCGATAACCAAAAGTGGAGCAGGTACGATGACGATACACTCGGAGGTTAACGAGTATGACAGGGCATGGACTGTTTCCGGTGGAGTGCTTCATCTGGCGACTATCGCTCGGACTGTCCTATTGGATAACTGGACGATCGAGGCTGGCGGCGTATTGCAGTTAAGTAAAATGGGTGATACCGTCAATATTACCAGGGAATCGCGTTTGGACGGGACGATTGACCTGGGAGATGGCGATAATGTGATCAATGCCGCCGCCAAGGCGACTTTCGGCGGAAAACTGATTGGGGGGGCGGGGAATGATACCATTATGTTGTCAAGCGACGCGACTTTTTCCGATGTGATCGACCTGGGGGGCGGGAAAAATATAATTGGTGTTTCCGGTAATGCTGTTATTTCGAAAGGCATCAAGATGACTGCCGGTGGAGAGACCCGGCTGGTGATTTATCAAGGAGCGGTTTTGGCGGAAAATACTCTGAGCGTGTTTGCTAGCGAAAGCACCGCGATGAATAAAGTCACGCTGGATTGGAGTTCGATTGCCGATCTTGGGAATGTACGGCTGGTGGTTTCCCGCGATGCCATGTTCAATACTTTTGAATTCGTGATTGAGCTTTACAATCAGAGCAAAAGTCTCACGCTGAACGTTGAAAATGGTTATTACGTACAGTTTCAAGTGCAGAACGGGGACGACTGGCTAGATCAGGAATTGCCTGGTACGATTGCTCCGGTTCAATTTGATTCCAATACGAACCTGCTGGCGAATGGTTATTCACAGATTGTGGCTTGGGATGCGGCGGAGGGGAAGGTCGGGTATGTGGCGACCAATGGTCAGAGTGCTCCGGCGTGGGCGGGAATCTGGGAGTGGGGTAGTAGCGAGGCCGCAATGTGGAAAGTGGTCGGGGTTGGGCGGTTTTCGGCGGATGTCGAGCATCACGGGATATTGTTGTACAACGGTATCGGCAATACTTTTGCGGCCTGGACGGATTTGGGGCGGGGGGATTATGGGTATATTTCGTTGTGTCATGTGGATGGGAATTTCCAGACATTGACGCTGGCGGATTTCGACGGTAACGGACTGGATGATGTGATTATTTATGACGAAAATGGTTCGTTCGGGATTGTATCCGATGCGCGGACTTATCATGACGTTTGGCATGTAGTTAATCCCGCAACCAATGTACAGAAAGTGATCGGGGCCGGATATTTTGGTCGCGCGGATGGCAAGAGTGAAATCTTGGTCAAGAATACGGATAATAATGCTTATTTCCTGTGGCACAACGAAGATCCGACGTTCAATACCTGGAGCTGGAACCAGACTCAGATCGGTAGTTTGGACGACGACTGGACGGTGGCGGCGATCGGCGATTTCCAAGGTGATGGCATTGACGACATTATCATGTGGCAGAAGTCGACCGGCAACATGTATGCGTGGGAAGACGGGAAATCTTCGAACCAGCGCTGGGTGGGCGCGCTCGAATCCTCGCAATGGGAAGTGGCGGCGGTAGGCGACTACAATGGCGACGGCAAGGAGGACCTGTTGCTGCGCGAGTTGAGCAGCGGCTGGGGCGGCCTGGGTTACTGGGGGGCGGCCAACGCCGACAACTGGACCGACCTGAATGCCCGCGTTGAAACTGATATGGAAAGCAAGTTTTCAATAATTGCTTAAAATGAAATGATGGATGGGGATATGCAGGAAAATAATAACGAGATATTTTGTGGGAGTGAGTGCCTCTGGCATTCAGCTCCTGCAGAAAGCGAAAAGATCAAGATCGGGAAAAAGGATAATAATTTCACCGCATGTGGGGATGGGGAATTTTTTTACTTTCCGGTACAAACCGTTTCTCCGCCGGGGGACCGCCTTTTGGGGAGTTATGAGAACCGTCACCAGGAGGCCTTGAAACTGCTGCAGGAGAATCCTGTGGCGCATGTCGTCAAGGTTGAGGAGTTGTGTGGGTGTGCTTACAAAATACGTCAGCTCAACGGCAAGCTTTTCTTTGACGCCAACACGATTCCGGATGCTTTGCGCGCATCGCAACATGAATTTCTGGTCAGACGCGAAACGTGTCTGGCGTGGAAGGACTGGCGGAAATGGATGGTGGAATTGACGGACGGGCTGTTGGAGCTTCATCGGCTCGGGTTGTCCCATGGCGACGTCACGGCATTCAATGCAATCATTGACGCGGATGGGAACGCGGTCTGGATTGACTTGGAAAATCTTAATTTCGATGCCGGCCAACGCGATAATGATACGGTTTCTTTTCTTTTTTATGTCCTGTTGTTTTCCTATGAATTGCTGTTGGAAGCGCCAAAAGACTTTATTCCCAATCTGGAAAAGGTGATTACCGCCGCGGTTTCGGGCGATGGAATATTGGAAGGATTGCTGGCTACTCTGGAACAGGCTGGGCAGGCGGATGAAGTTTCCATACAGGAAAATCACATGGCGATTTTCGGGCTGGTAAATTGTCTGGCGGAGCTGGTGACTGGAAAGGATAATTCCTTTTATACCGATTTCACCAAGCAATTATTCCGGGGAAATGTTTACTTTCAAAAGGATTTTCTCTGGCTGGTCAATTACAATATGAAGGTAATGCATTACGAAAAACGCAGCATTTTCGACATTTATGATCAGATGGAGCGCCTGAATGACCGTACTGCCATGGCCAATAAGACGGTAAATAATTTGACCAGTAATCTGGAGCAAAAAAATCGTGAGCTGAACCAATTGGCGGCGGAAGTGTCGGAAAAATCTTCAATTCAAGCGCATCAGGAACAGTTATTGGCGGCATCCTTACGCGAAAATGTTGAGTTGAAGGAGCGTTTTGAGGCGGAAAAGGCTTCAATCCTGGCACAACAGGAACAGCTATTGACTGTGTCGTCGCGCGAAAACGTGGAATTGAGGGAGCGTCTGGCGCAAGCCGAACAGGGTTTCGAAGCGGAAAAGGCTTCAATCCTGGCACAAAAGGAACAATTATTGGCGGCTTCTTCGCGCGAAAACGTGGAATTGAGGGAGCGTCTGGCGCAAGCCGAACAGGGTTTCGAAGCAGAAAAGGCTTCAATCCTGGCACAACAGGAACAGCTATTGACTGTGTCGTCGCGTGAAAATGCGGAGTTGAGGGAGCGCCTGGAGCAAGCAGACCGGCGTTTTGAGGTGGAAAAAACTTCAATTCAGGCACAGCATGATCAACTGCAGGCCGCGTTGTCGCGCGAAAACGTGGAATTGAGAGAGCGTTTGGAGCAGGCCGAACAGCGTTTTGAAGCAGAAAAAGCTTCAATTCAAGTTCGGCATGAGCAAATGATGACTGCCGGCTTGAAACAGGCCGAACAGCGTTTTGAAGCGGAAAAAGCTTCAATTCAAGCTCAGTGTGATCAGTTGCAGGACATATCGTTCCGCGAAAATGCGGACTTGAAAGAGCGCTTGAATCAAGCCGGAAAACTGCTTGAGGAAGAGAAGGCGGACTCGGATCGACGTTTCATGGAAATTGTCGGTGAGTTTCAGAAGAAATATGATGAGTTGACCGGCAAATTACAGGAGCAGAGCGAATGCAATGCCGGTCTGCGTGAAAATATTTCCAGACAGCGTGTGGAAATTGATAAATTGAGTCAATTGGAGCCGGAGGCGGTCAGGCTGCGGGAAAGCAATGAACTGTTGCGAAAACTGCATGACAAGCTGCGGGAAGAACAGGAAACAGAGCTGGAAATTCGGGAACAGGTTGAAATTGAGAATGCCGCTTTGTTGAGTGAAAGTCAAAGCTTACGGGAGAAATGTGATTTGCTTCACTCCGAAAAGGAACATCATGCCGGAGAACGGCGGCGAGTTACGGAAGCCCTGGATTTGAGCAATATAGAATTGGCGAAAACCCAGGCAGCCAATAAAGATCTGATGATGCTGAATCATGCCGGCGAACACAAAATCGACCGGATCGGCAGATTGGCGGACAGGCTGCAGCGGTATGATCTGGAACTGCCGGAACTGCAAATGCGTTCCGCACAGTTGGCCCGGAAGGAACAGAATTTACGGGAATTGTTGAACGAGGTCAGGTTATTGCTTCGCTCAAGCAGTGAAAACAGCAGTTTCCGGGTCGCCAAGGCCTTGCAGATCATTCGTGAACCGGCGTTATGTGGAATGTCGGGAAAGTTTGAGGTCGCGAAGAAAATGATCGCCAGCAAACTGTCCGGCAAGCCGTTTTATCCGGAATATCTTGCCCTGAGTAATGCGATCAACATGATTGACGATGGTCTGTGCAGAATAGCCTGGGAAGATAATGGCGAAACGACCGAAAGGTTGGTGCCGCCGGATGAGTCGGTTTTGATTTCGATCATACTTCCGGTATATAATCAGGCCGACTTGCTGGCCGAGTCCATCGACAGCGTGATTGCTCAGACTTACCGTAACTGGGAGTTGATCATAATCAACGACGGTTCAAAAGATAATGTGGCGGAAGTGGTAGGACCTTATCTGCATGACAAGCGAATTCGTTATCTGGAACAGGCCAATCAGAAACTGCCGAAAGCCCTGAGCAATGGGTTCAGTTTTGTGAATGGTGAATTATTGACCTGGACCAGCGCGGACAATAATATGAGGCCGGAAATGCTGACGCGACTCTCGGCATTTCTGCGTTTGCATCCGGATGTGGAAATGGTTTATGCCGATTATATGGCAATCGATGATCTTGGAGCTCCCCTGACTGCGGATTGGTTCCGGCCGCAGAATAAATTCCGCGCCGACAGCCCGGAATTGCATTTGCCGCGCAACACGGAATTGCTGAACATCGTTCGGGATAATTTTATCGGGGCAAGCTTCATGTATCGCCGTTCGACTCTGGGGATAGTCGGAGAATATGATCCGCAGTTGGGAGTTGAGGATTACGATTACTGGATGCGGATCAATTCATTGCTGAAAATTGCCCATCTCGGCAGTGATGAATTACTTTATGAATACCGGGTTCATGGTAATTCGTTGAATGGCAAGGCCGCTGAATTCCGAATCCTGGAGAAGGCCCTTCAATTGATGGAATATGAAAAACAACGATATGCGTTTTACCTGCAGTCATTCGAAGTTTACGGAAGTTATCGGCCTGGAGACCTGTATTTTGCTGATTTCAAAACTGAATTCTACAATGAAATGCCTTCAGAAAAGGCTCTGATAGGCAAGAAGATTCTGCTGGTCAAAGGTTCGGACTTGAAGAAATATTCGGCGGATGAATTGAAGCGTTTTAATTTTGTTGCCGCATTTTTTGACCTGAACGAAGAGAATGAGACAGGGAAAAATGCATATTTTATCCGCTCGGGTCTGGTCAAATGTTTTGCCCGGCCGGATTCCGCCGCGGCGCGGCGGGCAGGGGTATTCACTTCCAATCTGGTGGAATGCTATCCTTACGATTTCGGCAGACTGGCATTGGCCATGGCTAATAACCGGATATTCTTCGACGCTACCCATAATGCCGAGCAAACCGCGCGGGTTCTGCCGGAAATTCCGGGGAATATTCCCGGCAAAATCGTGATACTGCTTGAGCAGATGGGAACCGGCGGCATGGAGCAGGTGGCTTTTGATATGGCGGAGACGTTTGTTAAATCCGGAAAAGAAGTTGTTTTCTGCTGTGTGCATGAGAGCGCCTCGAATATGAATAAACCGGAAAATGTCAGATTCCGTTTTCTGGATAAAGACAACCCGGATGAAGATTTCCGGCGTTTGTTGTCCGAGGAGGGCTATGAGGCGGTAATTGCACATTATACGACCTGGGGAGCGAAAGCCGCCTCGGAATCGAGAGTTCCATATTATCAGGTAGTACATAATACTTATGTCTGGTTCGACGATGACGCGCGAAAGCAGTATCTTGATGCCGATGCTTATACGGCCGGTTATATTGCGGTATCGGGCAATGTCGCCTGGTATGCAATGGAACGAATGAACCTGCCGCCGGAAAAGATCATGATTATTGAAAACGGGGTGAGTTTCGATAAGTTCACTTATTCGGAAACCGCCAGGGAGAAGCAACGCCGGGAGCTGGGGCTGCAAGCCGATGAGTTTGCCATGCTGAATCCGGCGAGCTGTTATGCCGTCAAGGGACAATTGAACTTGATTCACGCTTTCGCGGCGGCATACGAGAAAAACCCGAAGTTGCGTTTGATCCTGGCCGGGAAAATTCTGGAAGAGTTTTACGCCGATGCAATTCGCGCCGTAATTGCCGAACAGCATTTGGAAGAAGCGGTAATACTGGACTTTTTCAATGATATGGCTTCTCTTTACAGTGCCGCGGATGCCGTGGTATTGCCTTCCTGGTGGGAGGGATGCAGTTTGGCTGTGGCGGAAGCGGTGCAGATGCGCCGGCCGATTCTGGCCTCCAAGGTCGGAGACATCGAGCGGCAAACCGGCGGAGTGAACTGCATACTGTACGATCTGCCGCTGTCTTATCTGACCGATTTGACGGAAAAAAATTGCGGAAACTGGCTGTATAAGCCCGATCCGGAAACCGTGGAGCGCCTGATTGTGGGGATCGTGGCACTGGCGGAAGGCAATTATCCGAAATCCAACGAATGGGGAATTTCGGAACGTTCGGCGGAGGATACATACCGCCGTTATTTAAAAGCAATGAATTATCTGGCCGGAGGATTTACCATTGGGGCAATCCGGCACAATGTTTAAACAGGGGTGAAAAAACATGAGATGCATTCGAATGGGGCTGGTATGAAGTTGATTTTTTTAGCTGGAGTCTCTTTTTCGTCCGTTCTGGGGGGGCGGACGGTGCAACTGGCGCGTACCTTGGCTCCCGAACATGAAATTCATTTTGTCGAAATTCCCAGTTTACGGCGTCCGCGTCTGCGGGCGGCGGAGTCGAATTGCGATGGTATTGCCGTTCATTCGCTTCCGCCGTGTTTGGGGCGGAACTGGTTCGGCGGGGTGGCGCGATATCTCAAGAAACAAATCGGTGTGACGAATGCGACGGCTCTGGTATCCAATCCATTCTGGCAGCCGTTACTGGAGGAGCTTCCAGAGCTGAAGTTTGCTTATGACTGCCTGGATTATATCGCCATTCATTGTCCGGGCTCGGAACAGAAATTAACTGATTATGTTCAGCGGGAAAACTGGCTGATCAAAAATGCGAAGCATGTTTTTGCCGTATCGCCCCGTTTGGCGGAGATGATTGCGGAGCCGGAGAAATGTGTACTGCTGCCCAACGCGGTACCGGAAAGCTGGCTGCAAATACCTTTGTTCAAAACGATTGAGCCGGTGATCGGTTTTCATGGCGCATTGTATGAGTGGCTGGATTATGAACTTCTCGAGCAGATCGCCGATGCGTTTCCGGAGTGCAAGTTGCGTCTGGCCGGTCCGGTGCGGCAAAAAAACACAGTGAGTGCATTGCGGCGAAAAGCCAACGTGGAACTGTTGCCGGAACGTTCCTTCGACCAATTGCCGGAATTGATTCATTCATTCAGAGTCGGAATTATACCGTTTCGTTCGGATGAGGTGTCCAAATGCGCCGATCCCTTGAAAACCTATGAGTATCTGAGTCTGGGTAAGCCGGTTCTGACCACCGTGCCGCCGGAGAATGGCAATCCGTATATAAAATATGCTCCGCCCGAATCTTTTATCCATGAACTGCGGGAGTTGTTGAGCCACTGTCCGGCGGAAGATGTGTGCCGTGGATCTGTTTCGCATGATACCTGGCGGGATCGCGCGGAATTGCTGGTGTCAACCATCAACCGGGGAACTACTCATGCGTAATTTGAATATCATATTCTGTCTTCGGGCCGATTTTGCCGAAAAGCCCGGCGGCGATGTTATCCAGATGCAGAGCTGGATCAAAAGTCTGCAGGCATTGGGAAACCGGGTCATGATTTGTTCAGGTGCGGTCAAGGCCGCGGAACTGCGTGGCGCCGATGCGGTTTTTGTCTGGCATCTGGAGCGTTTGCACGAAAGCTTTCAGCCCTGGAAAGTGGCCCGGCAGTTGAATATCCCGGTTTTTCTGGTTCCCACCTGCTGGGATTCCAACCCGGCCGGTATGGTGCGTTCGGTGAAAGAACAGGGTAAAATCTGGGCGCGTTGGCTGTATCGGGGGCAGAAAGATACCTTGCACTCCATGCTGTTCCGTTCCTGGGGAACGTGCCGCAATGCTTTGCTGAAACATAGTTCGTTGTTGTTGGTAAATTCCGAGGCCGAGCGGAGAATGCTGTTGGACGACGGCGCCGAGGAGGCCAGACTGGAAGTTATTCCCAACGTCATCGACACCGAATTAGTCGAAAGTATTCTGGTGACGCCGTGGGAAAAACGGGAAGGGGTGATTTGTGTCGGACATTTTTGCCCACGCAAAAATCAGCTGGGATTGATCAGGGCCTTGTCGGGCCGTGATATAAAAATTACTTTTGTCGGGTCGGCACGGCCCATGCACAAAAAATATTTCCGGCAGTGTGTCGACGAGGCGATGGGACAGCATGAATTCGCCGGCGCCCTGGCTCACCGGGAGACTCTGGAACTGATGGCGCAAAGCCGCCTGGCGATCTGCTGCAGTTTCGTGGAAACTCCCGGGATTTGCAATCTTGAAGCCGCGGCACTGGGATGTTCGCTGGTCTTGCCGGACATAGCTCCCGTTCGGGAATATTTCCGGGAAATGGCAACTTATATCCGGCCGGATGGAATCAATGCAGACAGAATTATCGCCACATACCGGACACCGCCGCCGGCGGAATTAAAAAAATCAATTATGAGTAACTATACCTTGAAAAATGTGGAAAATATTTTTATTAAACTGGGGTCTTCGGAGGCATTATGCGTAAAGCCATCCTGACGAGCATGACATTGTTGAATCCGTTGCTGCCCTGGCAGATTGTGTCTGAGCACTGGAATGTATTTCATCATATGCTGAAACGTCAGTTCACTCAGCGTTATCAGGCTTCCGCTTTCGGGCGGGTCTGGAGTATTATCCAGCCGCTTTTCATGCTGGTGGTGTATACTTATGTATTCCGGGAAGTATTCAAAGTACGCTGGGGAAACGAGGCCGATACTTCAAATTCAATGTTTGCCATCACCATGTTTTGCGGAATGGCTTTTTTCATTATATTCAGCGAGGCGTTGAATCAATCCTGCGGCATTGTCACAGGTAACGTCAATTTCGTCAAAAAAGTGGTTTTCCCTCTGGAATTGCTGCCCCTGATACAATTGATCAACTCGGCATTACTTGGCGCCATTTGGTTTATAGTCATTCTGGTTGCCAATTTCTTTTTCGGCGGACTTGATGCTTATACGTGGGCTTTGACCGCCTTTCTGCCGGTGATGGCGGGTTTTCTGCTGTTTACCGGTGGGATATGTTTTCTGGTCGCATCGCTGGGGGTATTTTTCCGGGATATGCAATTTCTGCTGGGCATGGTTCTGCAGGTGTTGTTTTTCATCACTCCTATTTTCTACCCGGCCAGCGCGGTGCCGGAGCGTTATCGGTGGGTATTGAATTGCAATCCGCTTTCGCTTTATGTCGATCATGCCCGGAATTCCTTGCTTTACGGCTTATGGCCTTCCTGGGAGTCTCTGGTCCTGATGCTGATTTTGGGGTTGATATTTTTCCAGTTGGGTTTTGCCTGGTTTATGATTACGAAACGGGGGTTCGCCGATGTCATCTGAAATCTTACTCGAAGCTTCCCGGATCTCCAAGTGCTACGAACTTTACGGTAAACCGTCGCATCGTCTGTGGCAGACTCTGTCTATGGGCAAACTGTGTTTTTACAAAGAATTCTGGGCTCTCCGCGAGTTTTCCATGACGCTTCACCGCGGGGAAAGCATCGGCATCATTGGTTGCAACGGTTCGGGGAAAAGCACTCTGCTGCAGTTGCTTACGGGGGTTTTGCGGCCGACGACCGGAGAAGTCAGGTCTTTCGGCCGGATTTCCGCCATGTTGGAACTGGGGAGTGGATTCCATCCGGAATACAGCGGGCGGGAAAATATTGTTCTGGCCGCCGCGTTGCAGGGAATTACCGCTGATGATCTGAAAAATAAATTCGATGAAATTATCGATTTCGCCGCGATCGGCGAATTTATCGATCAACCCTTGAAAACTTATTCGAGCGGGATGGTGGTGCGCCTGGCGTTCGCGGTTATGACGCTGTTGTCACCGGATATCCTGATTATCGACGAGGCATTGGCGGTAGGGGATTGCTTTTTTCAGGCGAAATGTTATTCGCATTTGCGCAAGCTTCTGGATCGTGGGGTTTCGCTTTTATTCGTGTCCCATGCCCAGCCGGTGGTGAGCGCGCTGTGCAATCGCTGTATCTTTTTGGAAAAAGGAGAGATGCGATATGACGGCGATCCGGCTTCCGCTTTTGATCTCTACATGAAGCGCAACAGTGTCGAGCCCTTGAATAAACCGGCGAATGATTCATCATGCGTCATGAGTTCCTCGCATTCTGCTCTTCAGCCGCCGTTTGAAGCCAGGATTACCGACCGTATCGGCGGCGCCCGGGGAAAATTCGTCGATTGTCTGCTGCTGGAGAATGGATGCGAGGTCAAGCAGCCGCATCATCATTCCGAATGCATCATCCGGGCGGTTCTGGAATTGGATGAACCGCTCAACAATTATGAGCTGGGGTGTGTCATCAGTACGATCGAAGGGGTTCAACTCTTTGCCTTGAATTCTTTTTTCTCGGAATTTCAAGCCCGTCCTTTGATGCGGGGGAAATACTTGATTGATTTTAAGTTCAAAGTTGATTTGCTGCCCGGTTATTTTTTCAAAGTTGACCTCGGGCTTCGGGCCCCGGCACAAGGTGACTATGTGGACAAGGTATTCAATGCGATGGTGTTCGATGTGGCCCCGGCGAACGGTTCTTTGCTGCCGCCGCTGTTGATCGAGGTCCCGAACACGATTGAAATCAGAGAGGCTACATCATGAAATATACATATCTGCCGGAAATCGGCGATGATGAACTGAAAGCGAAACTCTTGTCGCCGGATTCCGGATTCCTGGTCGGGCTGGGAGCGGACAACCATGAGCGGACCGGGTTGGACCGGGCATTGCTTATCGCAGCCGATATTGCCCTGAGAACCGGCAAGTGCGATGGTTTTTCCATTCTGGACGCCGGGTGCAACAACGGGCTGATCGGGCGCGCGTTGGCGGTGCTGGGCAATACGGCCCATGGCATTGACAGCGGAGTGATTGAGGGCCAGCAGCGTTACGACGCCTTGAGCAATGTCGAAAAAGCCGATATCTATGATTATCTCATGGAGTCCACCGGACAATGGGATTTTATTCTGCTGCTGAGTGTGGCCCATCATTGGGAAGCCGGATATGCCGGAAATGGCCGGCCGATTTACCGCGAGGAACAGATTCACCGGGTGTTTGAACGAATGCGGGAACGGGCGCGCGTCGGAATATATATGGAAATGCCGCTCGAAGAACCGGGGTTCGATATCACATACACCGATGGGTTCATGAAGAAATATTGCTCAGGGTTCAATATTATTGAAATCAACCGGACGGTCGCCACCAACGGTTTCCAGCGCCGGTTGTATTATCTGGACATTGCCGGAATCAATCGCAATCCCGTGGCCGAACTGATTTTGCGCAATGCGCATTTGTATGAAAAACTGGAAATGTCCAGATTGTCCGTACCGCGTGCCGAAGCATTTGAGCTTCGGCAAAAAATCGAACAGTTGGAAAAAGGGAATTGATGAAAAGAAATCTCATGCCATACATCTTAGCGATTCTCGCAATGCTGGTCATGCTGCCGGCGTTGTGGGTGAATACCGTTCCGGCCGATGATGCGACGGGAAGGTATGCTCCGATGGCGCGGGCATTCGCCGAAGGCAACTGGACTTATGCTTTTCATCCTCATTCCGGAATCGTTTTCTCCACGCTTTCCGGTAGTATAGCCTGGATAACCGGGCTTGACGGATTCCGTTCATGCCAGTTGGCGGCGCTGTTGACTTGGGCGCTGGCGGTGATTCCCCTGTATTTCATCGCTTTGCGGATGTGGAATAACCGCGAAACGGCCTGGATTTGCGGAGTGCTTTATTTGCTCTGCTCCCATTTGCAGCGTTATGTTTATGATGGGATTCGGGACAATGGCCGTTCGCTGGGGTTCTTTTTGCTGGTGCTGGGATTGTTGATTTTCTATGAAGAGCGAAATTCCTGGAAGGCGGTAATCCTTACTTCACTGGGGGCGGCGTTGTTGGCCATGCTTCGCGTGGATTGTGTAGTATTTGCCGTTCTGGGGTTCGGTTGTTTTGGGATATGGGATATGATTTCACACCGGTGGCGATGCGGGCGGAGCCTGGTCCTGGGGAGCTTGATTCTATTGCTGATCGCACCGCAACTGTATCTCAATTATCGTTGGAGCGGCTATCCGGTGCCCAATTCACGTTATGCCTTGTTGCTGGAAAAATATTGGGGGGAGAAACAATGATTCTATCGGTCATCAAAGGGTGTTATCCCTATTTTTCAGTGATCGCCCTGATTGTGATTATCTGGCGGATCCGGATCAAGGCGTGGACGCGCAAGGAGTCTTTGCTCCTGGCCTTTTTTCTGGCGCATCTTATTCTGGAAATTCTTCAGATTGTCGTCGGAGACGGCAAGTGGAGTATTTCCCGTCGGTATCTGCTGCCGGTGGCTCCTTTGCTTTTTGTCTGGACCGCTTATGGTGCCAGTCGGATTTACCATGCATACCGTGTGAAAATCCCGCGCGGTATCTGGATGGCATTGATTGCCGCGCTTGTATTGTTTTCTCTGTACGACGGCATAGCGCCTTCGCTGAAAGGGCTTTATTCCAAGCGCAAGAAAGGCGAGTCGGAGGTTATCGCAATGGCCGCTCCGGTTATCCGGCAGCATTATACCGGAGTCCGTGAGGATGCTCCGCCGCCGCATAAATTGATATATCGTTCGCCTTTCCGGCCAGTGGTCTGGTGTAAATTCCCCGCGGTGGGCCTGATGGCGGGAGGGCGTTCCGAGCCGTCGCCGTTTGAGGAAAAACCCGATTTTTATGTGTTGCCGGACAAGGCGCCATATCCGACGGATACCGTGGAGATAGCCACGATTCATGCGCAAAATTTCAAATATATCATTTATCAGAGGAGGAATTAAACTTGAATCGAATCGCAGCATTGATTCTTTTAATCGTATTTTTTCCGCTGATGATGCTTATCTGGATGCTGGTCCGGTTTACTTCGCGGGGGCCGGGTTTGTATAGCAGTATTCGACTGGGGGAATACCGGAAACCGGTCCGGGTCTGGAAATTCCGTACAATGGATGCGGCGGCGGCGTTGGAATTTATGGCCAGTATTTTTGACCATGAAGAATGGACCAGCAATCAGAAGTTGACCGTCGATCCCCGGATTACTCCGGTCGGCAAATGGCTTCGCCGCTTCAGTGTCGATGAATTGCCGCAATTGTGGAATGTCCTGAACGGCTCCATGGTGCTGGTGGGGCCACGCCCGATCACCCGTGTGGAAGATGCCCGTTACGGCAAATACAGTCAACTGATTCATTCCGTTAAACCCGGCATTACCGGATTGTGGCAGGTGTCCGGAAGAAATCTCACGACGTATCATCGGCGGATCGCGATCAATATCTATTATGTCAGGCACAAATCATGGAAACTGGATTTGTGGATTCTTTATAAAACCCTAGGAGCGGTAATCAGTGGACGTGGAGCATTCTAAACATAAAATAGCGCTTCTCCACTACTGGCTGCTGGGGATGCGCGGCGGGGAAATGGTCCTGGAGGAATTGTGCCGGATGTTCCCGCAGGCGGACGTATTCACCCATGCCGCCCGCCCGGAAAAACTCTCTGCCGATATTGCCTCCCACTGTATCCGGGAATCCATGATTGCGCGGTTGCCGCTTGGCAGAACGCATTGCCAGAGGTATCTGCCATTGATGCCGGCGGCGCTGAAACGCTGGGATTTCTCCTCTTACGATCTCATTATCAGCAGCGAATCCGGCCCGGTGAAGGGAATTCGCAAGCCCGCCGGGTGCCGCCATATTTGCTATTGTCATTCGCCCATGCGCTATGTCTGGGATTTGTACGACGAATATTATCGGAGTACCGGATTGGGCGGACGGCTGGCTATGCGCGCATTCAGGGGATATTTGAAAAATTATGATTTGAAGTCGTCGGAAAATGTCGACCAGTTTATTGCCAATTCGAAATTCGTGGCCGAACGGATCAAACGTATTTACGGGCGCGATTCCGTGGTGGTTTATCCTCCGGTGGAGGTGGAATATTTCCAGCAGGCGCCGGAATTGGAACGCAGGCATTTTTTGTTTGTCGGCCAATTGGTTTGCTACAAGCAGCCGGAAATCGCGGTCCGGGTTTTCGCCGGAATACCGCACGAAAAGCTGATTGTCGTGGGGGAGGGGCCGCAATTGGAGCAGTTAAGGCGAACGGCGACTCCCAATATTGAATTTCAACCCCGGGTCAGCCGGGAAAAATTACGGGAACTTTACGCATCGGCTAAAGCTTTGATCTTTCCGGGAATCGAAGATTTCGGCATTGTTCCGGTCGAGGCCCAGGCGGCCGGATGTCCGGTCATTGCCTTGCGGGCCGGCGGAGCCCTGGAAACGGTGGCGGAAGAAGAAACCGGAATATTTTTTGACGGACCGGAGCGATTGGCGGCAGCGGTCGAGAGGGTAAAATCGATGAATTTCCCCAGAGCGAAATTTCAGGAGAATACCGCCCGTTTCACCGCTTCCTGTTTTCAATTTGAACTAATGAAAATTATTAACTCATAAGGATATAGTACTAGTGGAAAAAAGCAACCCCAGCGGACTGATGTGCTTGCAGACCTTGTTTGCAAGATTCCGGCGCAATGTGAATTTTGCCGCCCTGGTAACCCAGGATGTGCAAAAAGAATACCAGAATGATCCCGGCAGCGTACTGTTGAAGCTCGCGGCAGAGCAGCAATTGCGGCCGGAAAAAATCTCCAACCCGGAATCCTTGAAGAACTATTCCGGCCCGTTTATGACCTTGCGGAAAGACAATGTCTGGATCCTGGTGCTGAACAGTGCCCAGCTTTATGCCGAGGAACAGGTGGCGGTTTACGTGCCTTCTCCTCAGGGGCAGCAGAAAATCGATAAATTTCCTTCCGATAAAATACGGGAGCAAGTGACCGATACGATCATCGTATTTCAAAATCTGGTTGAAGTCGATTTGACGAAACATACGCGGCTCTATGCTTTCATTGCCATTGCGCGGCATCACAATACTCCGGTCAGTGTTCAGGAAATCATGCATGAATACGCTGTCGGCGAGGAGGAAGTGAGCGATCCGTTGTTCAAGCATATCGCCGGCGACTATCAGTTCAGGATTAAAACATTGCGTCTGCCCTGGAACAAGCTTCTCGCCAGTTCTTCCGTATTCCCGTGCATTGCCGAAAAGAAGGACGGTAAATTTGTCATCCTCTGCGGCATTCGTGAAAAGGAAGACCATATGGAAATGGTCATTCGGGATCCCGGTGCGGAGATGAATCAGAACGGACCCTATGAATTTTTAACCCAGGAACAGTTTACCGAAAAATTCTCAGGCCGGTATATCCTGTTGAAGAAAATCTATAAACTCGCCGATGAGGCGCAACCTTTCTCTTTGCGCTGGTTTATTCCCGAGTTTATCAAGAACAAGGCGATTTTTGGCGAAATCGCGGTCATGGTCGCGATGATTACCGTATTTTCCCTGATCGTGCCGCTGTTTTTCCAGGTGGTTGTCGACAAGGTGCTGGTGAATCAGGCGTATAACACCCTGAATGTCCTCGGGATCGGCATTCTGTTGGCAATATTGTTCAATGCGCTGGTGAATTATGTCCGGAGTTATCTTCTGCTTTTCGCCACCAATAAAATCGATATTTCCACCGCCACCAAGACTTTTACGCACCTGATGAGACTGCCGGTGGACTTTTTTGAACGGATTCCTTCCGGGGTGTTGCTGAAACATATGCAGCAGACCGAAAAGATCCGCGGATTTCTCTCCGGAAATCTCTTTTTCACCATTCTTGACCTTTTCGCCTTGTGCATCTTTATTCCGTTCCTGCTGTTCTACAGCGTCCAGTTGACCTTGATCGTGCTCGGGTTTTCCGCGCTGATGGCTCTGGTGATCGCCTGTCTGATCAAGCCATTTCAGCGGCGTCTGGACGAACTCTATCAGGCGGAGGGCAAGAGACAGAGTATGTTGGTCGAGTCCATTCATGGGGTGAAGACGGTCAAATCCCTCGCTCTGGAGCCGGTCGAAAAGAAGATCTGGAACGATTCCACTGCTTATGCGATCAATTCGTATTTCAGGGTCGGCAAAATTTCCATGACCGCGCAGAGCATCAGCCAGATGCTTGAAATGATGATGACTATTTGCGTGATCTGGGTAGGGGCTTATCTGGTGTTCGGACACACGATTTCTATCGGGGCCCTGATTGCCTTCCAGATGTTGGCGAACCGGGTAACCGGGCCGCTGGTGAAAATGGTTGGACTGATCCATGAATACCAACAAATCGCCCTGTCGGTACGGATGCTCGGCGTGGTCATGAACACCCCGCCCGAACCGGCCGGCGGCGGCGTCCGCAACCAGTTGAAAGGCGATATCGAATTCGACAATGTCACATTCCAGTACCGTCAGGATTTGCCGCAGGTTATTAAGAATTTTAAGTTGGACATCAAACAGGGGATGACGGTCGGTTTTGTCGGTCGTTCAGGATCTGGTAAGACCACTTTGACCAAGCTTTTGCAGGGGTTGTATCAGGTAAACCAGGGGCTCATCAAAATAGACGGCATCGATATCCGGGAAATCGACAAAGCGCATTTGCGGCGGAATATCGGGGTGGTGCTGCAGGAAAACTATTTCTTCAGCGGAACCGTCCGGGCCAATATCAGTCTGCCCAAGCAGAGCGCCAATCTGGATGAGATCATTCATGCGGCGAAGCTGGCCGGTGCGGATGAGTTTATTCAGAAGTTGCCCCGGGGATATGATACCGTTCTGGAGGAAAATGCTTCGAACCTCTCCGGAGGGCAGAAACAGCGCCTGGCTATTGCGCGCGCTTTGTTGTCCAATCCGCCGATTGTGATTTTCGACGAAGCCACCAGCGCTCTCGACCCGGAAAGCGAAGAAGTGGTCAGGAGAAACCTGAAAGCCATTGCCAAGGGAAGAACGGTTTTGATCGTTTCCCACCGTCTCAGTATAGTCAGTCATGCCGACCGGATTGTGGTTATCGACCAGGGGGCGAAATCCGCGGAAGGCACACATCAGGAATTAGTCAATATGCCGGGAATCTATCGTGAATTCTGGCAGCAGCAAATGGGAGGACCCACCGCATGAAGAAAACCGATAAGATACCTCAAGAAATAGTTGCGTTCCAGCCCGGTGCGTTGGAAATCCAGAATTCGCGCCTTCCGCTTGCCATCCGCCTGTGTGTTTGGGTACCGGTGGTGGTGATCATTCTGGCGATAGGTTGGGCCTGTTTGTCGCAGGTCGACGTCATTGTCCAAGGTCATGGGCGGCTGGTTACCAATACTCCGACCATCATCATGAAGCCCCTGGAGCGCTCCGTGATCAAGGAAATCAACGTCAGCATCGGCGATATCGTCAAGCCAAACCAGGTGCTGATCACCTTTGACCCCACGATCAACAACGCCGAAGCGGAACGTTTGAAAAACGAACTCGAGACACTCAGCGCACAGTTTGACCGATTGCAGGCCGAATTCAAAGGCGCCGATTATCCGGTAAACGACAAAAATCAGTTCCGCTTGTGGCAATTGGCGATATTCAAACAACGCCGGGAGTATTTCAAGGAGCGGATCAACTATTTCGACGCTTCGCTGAAACAGATCGACGCTTCCTCGAAAACCCGCACCGATTCCCTGACCAAACAACGTGAGCGCCTGGCGGCGGTCATGAAAATCGAAGACATGTTCAGGTCGCTTGAAGAGAAAAAAGCCTCTTCGTTGAAAGAACTCCTGCAGATATCCATTACCCGTATGGAGATGGAGGCCTCGGTTGATCAATTGCAGAACAACCTGACCGAACTCCAACATCAATACAGCAGCACCCTGGCCACCCGTCAGTCATTTATTCAGGAATGGCAAAACAGCATTTCCGAAGAAATGGTCAAAATTGAGCGTGACTTGACTTCGACCCACAAGGATTATGAAAAGATCCGGCAGCTGATCGAGTATGTCTATCTGCGTTCGCCCTGCGAGGCTGTGGTCCACGAGATTGCTTCTTTCTCTCCCGGCTCTGCGGTACGCGAGGCCGAAGCGCTGATTACCCTGGTGCCCTTGACCGGAAAAATCGAACTCGAAGCGGAAATCCGGCCTCAGGACATCGGCAAAATCGCCGTCGGCTCCGAGGCCCGGGTCAAGCTCAGCGCCTATCCGTTCCAGAAATACGGCACCTTGAATGGCGTGGTCAGGCATATTTCGGAAAACACCCTGCAGCGTGAACAGCAGCAGCCGTCGGCCATGGAAAGTTCCAGCACATATTACCGGGCCAGAATTACGGTCAGCGGCAAATTGGATCGGGTCCCCAGCGATTTCCGGCTGATTCCCGGCATGGAGGCTCAGTCCGACATCAAAACCGGACGCCGTCGGGTCATCGAATACATCCTGTATCCCCTGATCAAAGCCTTCGACGAAACCGCCCGCGAACCCTAAAGGTTGTAACGTTCAGAAAATTACAATTGCTACAGGCATTTTTCGGATTTGGTGTTATATTGGATAGCTTACGAATTAATGCTGCAAGGTAATTATGAACGATAAAATCAAGGGATTTCTGGCCGGAACGGTGGCGGCGGTCACTTACGGAATGAATCCGCTATTTGCACTGCCGCTTTATCAGGAGAAAATCTCCACGGACTCTGTGCTTTTTTACCGCTACGCGTTTGGGCTTCTCCTACTCGGATCGATCATGAAAATACGCGGAAAATCGTTGCGTATCAGCAAAAAAGAGATTATGCCGCTGTTTATTGCCGGGATTCTGGTGGCGCTTTCTTCGCTTCTTTTGTTTCTCTCTTTTCTGCGGATGGAGGCCGGGATCGCTTCAACGATTCTCTTTGTGTATCCGGTGATGGTGGCGGTGATCATGGCCGTGTTTTTCCGGGAGAAAATCACTTCCATTACCGTTTGGAGTATCGTCTGCGCCCTGGCTGGAATTGCTTTCCTTTACAAAGGCGGGGAGGGGGGAACCCTGAGTTTTGTCGGAGTGATCATGGTTATTTTGTCCGCGCTGGCCTATGCCATTTACATCATCGGGGTCAAACATTCACGGCTTAAGGCGCTATCGGGGGAACTGCTGACTTTTTATGTACTGCTGTTCGGGCTTTCCGTATTTTGGGTCCGCCTGAAATTCGGGCTGGATCTGCAGATGCTGTCCACCTGGACGGCTTGGAGCAATGTTTGGGCACTGGCCCTGGTAACGACAGTGGTGTCGCTTCTTTGTACGGCGCTGGCGGTTCGCTACGTCGGAGCTACGACCACGGCCATTCTCGGGGCGCTTGAACCGGTTACCGCTGTTTTCTTCGGAGTTACGGTATTCGGCGAAAAACTGACTTTTCGGGTTTGTTCCGGTATTGCCCTGATCATTTTCGCCGTGGCGCTGATCATCGTGGGTAAACCGGTAATCGCAAAATTCAAGGAGATTTTCAAATGAGATGCTTTTTATTACTGGCATTGTCGCTTTCGCTGAGCTGCTTGATGGCGGATGTCTCTCCCAATCCCCATCCGGACCCGGACCGACCGCGAATCTATACCAGCAATTTCGCTTGGAGAGCAGAGTCGGAATTGGCCGGTAAATTGATGAAAAACAATAATTACGACAAATTACCCGAGGTGGAAAAACTGACCGGTTGTCTGTCGAGTGTGAAATATCTGATCGTGCCGCCGATAGCAACCACCGAAGTAAAGCTCGATCTTTCCTGTTTTGACGGCATCCAGCGCGATGAGTTTATTGTTGTCGCCAAAGGAAACCTGGATATTACCGCATTTCCGCGGCTGCCACCAACAACCGCTAAGTATTCCTTTGGAGGCTTTTGTTCGGTTGAGAAGCGGATACTTCCGGGAAAGGAGCCTTTTGCAGTACGGGTGTCGGGGCAAATCCCGGATCCTTATTTTTCCTTTTTTAATGGCTCCAGCCAGGAACTGCTGACGTTTCCGGTTCAGGAAAAAGTCACGATGCTGCGGGTTTCCTTTCATCCGGACAATGCCGCTTTTGACTGGCGGGTTATGGAGCGTTTTCCCAATGTGACATCATTGGAGCTCGAGGGCGCAGACCGTTTTCTCCATAGCGGGGGATTCAAGGGAAATCTTAGAAGTCTGAAGCTTCGCGGTTGCCATAATCTTGATCTGCCCCCTTTGATGCTATCCGGACTTACATTGGAGGTTACTGATTTTCGGTCGGAGCAATTGGAGTCGCTCAATCCGAAAGAACTTTTCGAGATTGAAATAAATGAATCCGATTTAGCGGATATTTCGTTTTTGAAGCGCTTTACAGCTTGCCGGAGGCTGACGCTTCGTTATTGTCCGAACCTGAGTGAAATTTCATCGTTGACGGAACTCAAGCAATTGGCCACCCTGACACTTGAGAATACGGCGGTAAGAGATATTTCGCCGCTCGATAAACTGAAGAAGATTTCAAGGATTTCCATTCAGGACAATCAAATCGATGATTTTTCGCCGTTGGCGAAATGGAAACTTCAGCATTTTTCCTTTTCTGGATCCAATCCCGCAGCCGATAGTTTCTGGGGAGAAATGTTCGCCGGACAGGAGTTTACGGGATACAGGATTGTTTACCCGCAAAAAATTGAGTGGAACGGACATCAGTGGCAGCTCCAGTTCTCCGGAAAGCGCATCGGGAATACATTTTTGCCCGGGAACGGCTCCCTTGCTCGGGAGGATTACCGTCACCCCAGCCGTTTTCAACTCGATCACCGTTCCGGACAACGCGATTTTCCGCCTGCCGGACAGACCCATTTTGTTTATATTCCCCTGAAATCCGGCAAGGTCTATTCGATCACCATCAAAGAAGGACAGCGCTTCTCCGACTTTATCCGGATCGATCAAAACGGCGCCACGCTGACTTGCGCGGAAGGCGAACTCTTTGGGCAGTTTTAACTACGTTATGTCCGATTGATTGAGGTACATTTGGAAATAGCTGCCGCCGCGGCCGGAGTGATTTTTTACCAATAATTGGTTTTCGCCCTTTTTCAGTTTCAGGCTTACGGTGCTGACTACGTAGGTGGAGAACCCCGAAACTCCCGGAGCCGCCGGGTGTTGCGGTTTTACTTCCTGACCATTCAGATAGACGTTGGCCCACCAGTCGCAGAAAAACGCCATTTCGACGGTTTGTTCACGCGGTGAATTCAAGGTGGTGGCCGCCAGGCAGATACCTTTGCCCCAATCCTGGCAATGGGCCAGAAAATCGACTCCCGCCGCGTCGATTTTGTTGAGTGTGCCGGAGACGCGTTGCCATTTTCGGGTGATGCCCTCCGGAGTGGTGAATTCCCGGCCTTCGACCGGGTGCTCATCGTATCCCCAGCTTTTGTTGAGCGAGTCGATCAGGATTTGAACCGGTTTCCGGTCTTCGTAGTCGGTCGGAAACGGCCCGATGCAGAGCCAGTGCCGGGCAGGGAGGGGCTGCCAGCGGGGAACGAATCGGATCGCATAAATACCGATAGAATCCTCTGATTTCAGAGCGATTTTCAGCGGGCCTTTTTCCATGAGGATTTTCTTCAGGATCAAAGTATCGGGAATGCCCGGATTGACTATCCGGTATTGGTCCGGAAACTCGTGCCCGCTGATCTCCGCCCCGATGTTGCCGGGGGAGTGGCCAATGATGCCGATTTCGATATTGTAATAACCGTCGCCGGGCGATTCCGCGGTGAAAGCTCCAGTTCGGACCGGAAGCTGAAACCCGGGACACCACTGTTCGCCCGGAACACCGGTCATTTGAATAATGTTGCCTTCGGGGAGGGCGTAATTCAGGCGGTTTTCTTCGCAAGCCAGGATCGGCGCGTCACCTTTGGAGATGCTGATTTCATAACAACTACCCAGCATTTTTGCGGTCCGGGAAATTCTTCCGGCTGGATGAACCATGATGGTTTCCGGGAGGTTTTCCGGTGGCGGCGAACGGAATCCGCCGATTTCAAGCGTAGAACCGCCAGGTGTTTCGGCTTTCAGACGTTGTCCTGAATTCAACAGTTTGAGTGAATGTGGCGCGGTAATGCCGTCCAGCCGGATACAATCCGAATTGCGATGAAACACATGCAGAAATACTTTATCGGCAACCATGGTTACCGGTCCGGCGTAATGATTGCTTTCCGAATAAGTTGTCCGTCGGCTGCGGTAAATCGCCGGGCCGCATTTTTTTAGCCATTCGCCGAGGTCATGAAGCAAAGCCTGGGATTCCTCCGGTACGGAACCGTCGGCGCGCGGTCCGATATTCAATAGCAGGTTGCCGCCGTAGCGGGCGCAACGGATCAGGCACTTGGCGACCAGTTCCAGACTTTTGAACGCATGGTCATTGTGACGGTAGCCCCAACTGTTGTTCATGGTCATGCAGCACTCCCAGAGCCGTCCGCGCGGCGGGACATTGATCTCTTGTTCC
The DNA here is from genome assembly GCA_031548025.1 of Victivallaceae bacterium. Taxonomy (GTDB): domain Bacteria; phylum Verrucomicrobiota; class Lentisphaeria; order Victivallales; family Victivallaceae; genus UBA5239. The sequence goes on from JAVBRM010000221.1 coordinate 24,910, forward strand.
GGAGTCGAAAAATCTTCTTTCAGACCGGACCGGTCATTGATCAGGATATCCGGCTGAAGGCTGCGGACCATGGAGTTCAGCTTGCGGGACTGGAAATATTTGACCGCATTGTTGCCGCCGGGGACCATAGCTCCGTCGTACCAGAGCAGGTCGATTTTGCCATAATTGCTCATCAACTCACGCAACTCTTCGAACATTTCGTCGATCATCTCCTGCCAGCCGCCGGGATCGGCCAGCGGCCCGGTTTGGGTGGCGGAAAACTGCCAGTTCATCAAGGAATAATAAAAGCCGATTTTCAGGCCGTATTTGCGGCAGGCTTTCACAAATTCCATGACGTAATCGCGCCGGGCCGGGCCGTTCACGGAATTAAAAGGATTCACGTTGCTCTCATGCAGCGCGAACCCATCGTGGTGGCGGGTGGTCAATACCACATATTTCATGCCCGCTTCATGCGCCAGTTTCACCCATTGTTCGGGGCTGAACGAGGCGGGCGGCTGGAACTGTCGAGCCAGTTGATTGTATTCCCGAGGCGGAATGGATTCCCGCCACATTTGCCACTCGCCCTTGCCGTGGATGGAATAGAGCCCCCAGTGGATGAACATTCCGAACCTTGCTTCCCGGAACCATTGGCTTCGGGAAGCGAGTTGTACTTTTGCAATCATAGTTTATTTGCTTGAGTTTTTCAGTTTAGTCATGCCTTCGAGATAGAACCATCTCTGTTCTCCTTCGGTCAAGGCTTTGTTATAGAATTTGATCCCGGCCATATCGCCGCGGAATTGATTCATGTGATGCACTTTCTGGGAGACGTCGCCAATGGTCAGTTTTTCCGCGCCGAGGTTCTTGAATGCGACGTCGTTCCGGCTGACAGCCAGTCTGCCGTTCAAGTAAATCCGCAGGTTGCCGTCTTTCAGAGTAACGCAGACGAAATTCCATTTGCCTTCGCTGATGTCCTGCGTGGTGACGGTGTGCTTGCCGGAGCCGTCGGTTTTCGGGAAAGTTCCCCAGAGGACCCCGGCGCTGTGACGCAGGAAATATCCGCCGGCACGGTTGCCCGCTTCATCCGCCAACAGGATGCCGTAGGTTCCGGGATTGTTCAGCCAGCGTTCCACCGGTTTGAACCAGAGCAGATAAGAGAACTCGGTGCTTCCTTCGAGGCCTTTCAGTGAAGGAATGGAGATGTCTTGCCCGGTGTATTGCTTGAATATGGGGAAATGCAGTGCGGGGCCGAGTGGACTTTCCACTTTCGTAACCTGCGGAGTGATTTTGAGTTCGTTGCCGTTGCCGGAGAGATCCTTCAGGGTATTCAGATCCCAGTCGGCGATGGGTTTGGCTTGCGGGGATTTCGGGACGGCCTGCGACTTGGATTCCATGGTTATCTTGCCGGGATAGGCGTTGTATTCGCCGCCGGTTATTTTCCAGCCGGGCTCGTCGAGAATGCTCAGGTCGTCGGTGGGGGCGGAACGGCGGAACACGTTGAACGACGTGCGGTTGCGGTCGTCGAGTTTCAGTGCTTTCAGCGGAATGGCGGCGTAAATATTCCATACGCCGTCTTTCCAGACTGAGCGTCCGATGACGCCCTCGCTCGCGCTGCCGTCGTGTTTGACGAAGAACGATGCGGCGTCGGCCTGTGGGGTGTCTGCGATCACTTGGAGCATATCGCCGGCCATGGGCTCACGGAGGCAGTCTTTTTCATATAGATAGACGTAGAAATAGGTGGAATCGTGGAGGACTGCCGCTTTGACTTTGCGGGTCGAGCCTTCGGCATTGCGGGTGTTCCAATCGTTCAGAACCCGTGCTTCGGCCCAATTGACTTCGTCGAGATTACCGTTGGCTTCGTTGGAGGCGGCGGGGCAGACGACATACTTGGGGGAGGTGGTAACGGCGCTCTGACCGGCGACATAGCGCTTGCGTCCTTCGACCATGTAATCCCAGATGCTGAACTTGAAAAGCTCGAAACGTTTTTTCTGAATTTCGGTGCCTTGGGCATCCATGATTTTTTGGGCGGCGTCGACGTACCCTTTGAGCTCGGCCATGGCTTTTTCATTGCCGCGGCGTCCCCAGAATATGGTCTGGTGGGGGAGTCCCGGCGCGAAGCTGGACGGGCTGGCATGCTGTTTTTCCACCAGGTTGTAGAATTTCAGGAGTTCTTTTCCGGCTTCGCCGTACATGCCGGTGTAATAATCTTTCAACAGCGCCTCCACGTCCTGCCCGGGATCCTGGAGCATGGCGAAAGTTATGTAGCAGTCCGTTTCAAGGTCAAAGCCGTTGAAGAACATGCCGCTGACGTTTTTCTGTTTGTAGATCCGGAAGTTTTTCGCGATGGTACGGGAGCAGTATCCGGGGAAATAATGAGGCGAGTCTTCTTTCCAGCCTCGGACGACTCTTTCGCGCGGGAAACAGTAGTAGAGCCAGAGATAGGGCTTCAGGTCCGACCAGGCGTCGAGAAATTCAAAATACAGCGCTTCCGCTTCCGGACTGCAAACCGGATTGCGGAGGTCAAGGCAGAGCATGGGACGGATGTTGGGCTCGAGCGGGAAATTGGGACGCGACGTATACTGGCTGTAGGCGAGAGCGGAGAAAGTCTTGCCGGGGAACTCCTTGCCGAGTTCTTTGGCGATGGTGTTGACAAAGCCCCAGATGTAATTGGAGGCGATGCCGTTGGCCCATATTTTGGGCGTTTCGTTGGTGAGCTGGGACTGGCAGCGCTCGCATTTGCACCAGGAGTTGTTGTCCATGGGGCAGAGTGAATAATTGTTTTCGCCCCACTCCTTTTTTCCGTCGGTGGTGAAATAAGTCCTGGCATCGGTCATGACTTGCTTAATAACTTCCGGGTTGGAGTAGCAGAGCTGCGGGGGGACTTTGGCCAGCGGATAGCCCTGGGCGAACCAGTCGGTATGTTTTTCCACAAATAGATTCGGCCGACGCGGATTCTTCTCCCAGAAACGGTCATAGTAGCCGTAGAACGAATGGTTGGCTTTGTAATATTCACCGCCGGCCTGTTTACGGAGCAGGAACGTCATGACTTCAAAGCGTTGCAGCGAACCGAATTCCGGGCGTTTGTTAACCTTCTTGAAAATAGTCGGATAAGCCATTTCTTCCCAGGCGGCGTATGCCTTGCTCTTCGACGAGAACGGCGTAACGCCTTTGTTGTAGAATTCCGCGGTCCCGGTGAGGACGTCGCGGTAACGGAAAGCCGGAATATGATTGAAATCTTTGCCCTCGACTTTCATGGTTTCGGAGGACGGCGTATGGGTTCCGAATTCCGTCGTGTCAAACCAGCGGACGCCGCAGAAGCGTTCTAAAAACTGGTAGACGGCGTTCAGGGATCCGCGCTCATCGTAGAGTCCCGGCCAGGTATGATGAGCATAGTTGCCATTCTTGGCGCGATAAATCACCTTGGTGGTGTCGAGCTTGTCTTTACCGACGAAAACGATGGCTTTCGGAAGGAAGCGAACGGCCGATTCCTGAGATTTCAAAGCGTCTTGGGTCAAGCCGCTTTTGTGTGCCATTGCGGTGTCCCCAATGTACAGTTTCAGTTCCGCCGTACCCGGTTGCGATTCGGAAACAATCGGCAGTTCCACGCCGGTAATCATGCGGATGTGTTCGTTCAGCTCAAGCGCACCCAATTGGGCGGCCCGGCTAGGAGTGTCCGGCAGGACGATCTCCGCCTGCGGGGTTTTGTCCTTAACCAGGACATACTCCGCGGCTTCCAATGCGAGAAACATTGCTGACATCAATAATATGGATAGTAATTTCTTGGGCATCATTTTTCCTCTCCTGTTGAATTATTTTTCCAGTTTCAATTCGGCGAAACGGTCCGGGTCATTCAGTGAACAATACGGAACGAGAGTGCTTATTTCATTACGGAACTTCACATTTTCAATATTCGGGTTTTCTACACGGTTGATGCTGAAATAAAGAGTATCGCCGGGCTTGACCGGTTTTTCGACCAGTGTTGCCAGCGGGAACGCCAGTTGAGAGGTCCAATGGTTCTTTTCCTTGATGGCTTTGACCTTGATCCCGGTCGGTTCAATCGGAGCGCTCCTCAACATGTTGATTTCTCCCAGGGCCAACGCCACAATCATCTCGGCCGGATTGAAAGCGTACTGACGGTAGGGAGTGCCGCGCTGTCTGCCGATGAATACTTCCCAGTCATCGACCATGAACACGACCGGCGAGGAGATGAGTTTGGCGGGATCGACAGGATCGGTTACTTCCAGATAAAGATACTCGTTGTCGTGCGTGATTTTGCCGGAATGCTTCCGCAACGAAGGATTCATGGAGCCGCTGCGGTACCATTTGTCGAGAGCCACGGAATTGCTCCAATCCACCTGTGTGACATCGCCCTTGGCATCTTTTTTCTGCTTCGGGGAGACCAGTGACGGAATCGGCGCTTTCTGTTTGTCGGTGAATATCTGTTTGCCTTTCAGCATATATTCCCAAATTCCTTTGCGCCAGACGCCGACGGCCTGTTTTTCC
>JAVBRM010000053.1:0-5146 GCA_031548025.1 Victivallaceae bacterium
TTCCAAACTGTTGCACATAACCGAATCCGTCAGTGAACGCAGCATATCTTACAGCTCGGTTGACGAGCACAATACAAGTACCGCATGCAGTCCATTGGCCCGGCGTCACAGCGACGGAGCCAATATACTTTTCGTCGACTCGCACGTAAGGTGGATGGCATATAAAGACATCCCGCACAAAGGGAACAAAGGCTCCGATGCTTTTTATTCCAGTTTATGGCATCCGACAGATATCAGATTCGACTACAACTAAAGGAGATATATAATGAAGTTTCTGTTATTGTTTTCACTCGCCGCTATTTGCGCGGTCGGCATGAGTGCCGAGCTCCCGATTATTGACGATGGGCACTCGGCTTATCAGATCGTGCTGCCGACCGACGCCAACCGGCATCTGAAAGCGGCAGCGCAAATGCTGTCGAATACTCTGGCGGAAATGACCGACGTCAAACTCCCGGTGGTGTCCGAAAATATAATGGACTCGGCCAAGCCGGGAATTCATCTGGGCAATACCGAATTCGCCCGCCGCAGCGGAATCGACACCTCTGTTTTGAAAAACTGGGAAACCTGGATGAAAGCCGCCGGCCCGAACCTGATCCTGGCCGGGTTGGACAAAACACCGCAAGCGGGTTTACCCGACCGCTATGAACAATGTTTGCTCGGCAGCGTCAAGGCGGTAACCAATTTTTTGGAAGAATATGCCGGAGTGCGTTTTCTGATGCCCGGTCCGAACGGAATCTATGTGCCGCGGCAAAAAACACTGAATATCCCCGGTGACTTGAACCGCCGGACCGAAGCCAGGGTGGAATTCTGCCGCCCGCGCTCCCTTGAAATGTTTTATGCCATCGCCAATAACTATTTTCCCAGTTTCGGGGTAAAACTGCACGGCGGACACTCGTATTACTATGCCGTTTCCAAAGACAAATACGGTCAGGAACACCCGGAATATTTCGTCCAGAAAGGCGGTTCGCGGGCGGTTTTCGCCAATCACCTCTGCATCTCCAATCCGGATGTACAGGAATTGATTTACCGCCATCTGCTCGCCACTCTTGACTCCGGCTACGAAATGATGGAACTCGGCCAAACCGACGATTACCAGCAATGCGAATGCGATAAATGCGCCCGGCTTTTCGGAATCGAAGACAAAGCGGAGCAGTTATGGATTCTGCACCGCAAGATGGCCGAACGTCTTTCCAATGAGCGCCCGGACAAAAAAGTATTGATCATCGCTTATAACCCCACCTGGAATCCGCCGAAAACTTTCAATGAGTTTCCAGCCAACACCATGATCGAATTGTGCAACTACACGCCGGACAACCTCAAAGCCTGGAGCAAGGTCAAGGTGCCGTTGGGATTCAGCACCTATCTGTATAATTGGGGCAGTTATCTTCCTCTGGGGATTTCGCCGCGACGCACTCCGCGCTATATCTACGACCAGAGCCGGCAGTTTACCGAACACAACGTCAAGGCTTATTACCTCTGCGGCGTCAACGGAGATTTGTCGGGATTGGAAGCCCCGGTCTACTATGCATTCGGCAAGCTGGCCGGAAATCCTGCGCTGAAAATCGAAAATCTGATGGCTGATTTCTATCGTCAGGCCTACGGTGAGGCGGAGATTCCCATGCGTAACTTTTTCGACATGCTCCATGCACAGCTGGAACAATTCTATCTGAATATCCCGACTTCGGCCAAACGCACGCCGCCGAATCCCCGGGCAATGTACACTTTCATCTATACCCCGGAATTGTTGTCGAACCTGAACCGGCAGCTGGAACAAGCCGAAAAACGGGCAGTAGAGCCCAAAGTGAAAAAACGTTTGGAATTGGTTCGCGCCGAATTCAGTTATATCCGGGTCACCGCCACCGCTCTCCACTATTACAACACCTACCGGCTGGCTCCCAATACCGTCAACTTCGATCAACTCGCCGCCGCCATCGAGACGCGCGCCGCCATGATCGACGGATTCTACGGTTCCGGCGGCAAAATAAAATCATTTCCGGGCTGGCCGGTTAGGTTCATGGGTGCTTATACCCGGGATGTGGTGACCCAGAATGGCCCACGGAAAATCAGCGCCCCTTTCAACTGGAATCTCAAGCTGATGCGCGAGAAAAATATCCTTCCCGGACAATCGACCAAACAACTCAAGGTCAAACAGGCCGCCGCGGACATTCCGGCATCCGGAGATTTTGAAAGCGCCGTCTGGAAAGATGCCCCCTGGCATGATCTGGCCGAAATCCAACTCGGCAAAGCCTCTGTGCCGACCCGCTTCAAAATCCTTCGCGACCGCAGCCATCTGTATATCGCCCTGGAAGGAGCCCATGACGGCGGCCGCCTGTACCGCGCTTTGGGCAAGGATGGCGCGGCCTGGCAACAAGACTGCTACGAAGTGCTTCTGGATCCGTTCGGCAACCGGGATAAGTATTTTCACTTCATCTTCAACCCTGTGGAAAATTCATGTTATGACGCCAATTTCGGTTTTGCTACCGACCCGCTCGATCCCAATGTCGGCCAGGAGGATCGTTCATGGAACGGTGCCTGGGAGTATCGTAGTTTCCTCTCGCCCGGCAAATGGTCCGCACTGTTCAAAATACCCTTTACCACGCTGAACACGGAACCGCCGCAGCCGGGAACCGTCTGGACCGGCAATGTCTGCCGCGAATATTATATTCAGGACCGTAAACGTCCGGAAATCCAAGCCTGGGCTCCGAATCTGGAAACATTCTCCCTGCTGGATCGGGAAACCTTCGGCGAAATAATTTTTGAATAGGAGTCAACCATGCTGAAATCCATCCTTGTCATCGTGTTCCTTGCCGGAATATTGGCGATCCATGCGGAAGACTGCATCGTCGCCGGGGCCGGAGCTCCGGCCTATCGAATCGTCATCCCCGCCCAGACCGGCACGCCGATTGATCACTTCATGAAAACCGCCGCCGAATTACTTCAGGAGGGAATCGAGAAATCAACCGGCGCCCGGCTGCCAATAGTCCACGAAGACCAGGCAAATAGTTCCACCCCGGCATTTTACCTCGGGAAAACCGCCAGTTCGCCGGGAACGGACGATCTGGGCAAATGGGAATCTCATTTTAAATGCGACGCTTCCGGCAACATTTATATCCGGGGCCGGGATATCGCCGCTCCCGGACAGGAAAAAAGCACCAACCACCGCTACTATGAGCTCGGCTCCTTGCGTGGGGTCTGCGAATTTCTGCGCGAATACACCGGAATGCGGGTCAGCCTGCCGAACAACACGCAACGCTATTATACCGCACACAAGCAGATAAAACTGCAGAAAAATGCGAGCCGGAAAATCACTCCGGATTTCATTTACTGCAACGGCAGGCCGTCCGCCAACGCCATCTACGATATCGCCAATAATTTTCTGCCGGCCCCCTGGTATAAGAGTTACGGCGGCCACTCCTGGCCCGCCGCCGTACCGCAGGAAATGTACGACAAACATCCCGAATATTTTACTATGACCGCTGCCGGAAAACGTTGGAAGGGCAGCCAGTACTGTATTTCCAACCCGGAATTTCAGGAATTGGTCTATCAGGAAATGCTGAAATCGCTGGATATGGGCTATGAATGGGTTCAGCTGGCACAAAACGACGGTTTCGGTTTATGCAAGTGCAAGCCGTGTCAGGAACTTTATCAAACCAGCGACGCCGGAGAAAAAGTCTGGATCTTCCATCGCAATTTGGCGGAACGCCTGTTGCATGACCGTCCTGGCCAAAAGGTAGTAATCCTCAGCTATAATCCCACCCAAAAACCTCCGGCCACCTTTAAAAAATTTCCGCCCAATACCATTATTGAAATATGCCGCTATTCGGAGGACGAGCTGAAAAGCTGGTCCGGATACGAAGTTCCCGGCGGATTCACGGTATATGTCTACAACTGGGGCGTCTATTCGCCCGAGGGGTTTTCTCCTAAGTTCAACCCGGCCAAGGCAATAACCCAGATTGAACTGTTCAAGCGTCATGGAATCAATGCGGTTTACCGTTGCGGTTTCGGAGAAATCTACGGTCTTGAAGGACCGGACTATTACGCCTACGGGCAGGCTATGCTCGGCCGCTCCGGTGCCGACGCCTTATTGAATGAATATTGTAAAGACGTTTTCGGAGCGGCCTCGGAAACGATGGCCAAATTCTATACCTTACTCTATTCGCGCCAAACCCTGATACTGGACGAAAAACACGACGATTATTACCGCAGGCTGAACAACAACATGCCGGGCGGCTTCGCCAATTATCAGCTTTACCACAAACGCTATCCGCAGGAAATCCTTTCCGAGCTGGATGGATTATTGCGGCAAGCGGAAAGCATGGCCCCGGACCGGCGGATCATGAAACTGGTTCGGCTGGAATTTGATTCTATGAGCCTTACAGCCCGAATGGCATCCATACTCCTGGAGTACCTGAAAACTCCGGACCGCCAACACATGGAAACACTCCGCCAGGCAGTCGTCAAGCGCGACGGTTTTATCAACGCCCTTTCCCACAAGAAAGATAAAAACCTTCCGGATCAGGTCGCCGGCCTCCCCCTCCTCGGCCGCCAGAGCCTTGAAACCATCCGCCGGAACGGTTCCTGGAAAGCGAGTATGTTTTATCCCCTCAACTGGGATTTTCAATATCTGCTGGATAACGAAATTTATCCCGGCGGCAGAATTCTTACCGCCAATGACACTTTCCAATATCTGCTGCCGGTGGACTTCAACCCCGAAGCTCCCCGGGAACTTATTTCAGTCAAGGCGAAACGCGACGGCGCCAATCTGGTGATTTCCTTTAAAAGCCCCCAGGCCGAAAATAAAGATATGTTTTTCATCTATCTCAATGATTGCCGCTATAATTTCCGTCCCGGCTCCAAAACCGCCTTTGTCAACCGGCAGACAGACAGCAACCCGCAGACCGGCGCCATCAATTACCGGAAGGATGATAATTCTCCCTCCGCGCAAGTCAGCCGCAACAGCGAAATCGTCTCGCTGACCATCCCCTGCCCAAAATCACAGGAATTGAATGTAAACTTTTATTACACCCATGAGTCGCCCAAAGGACGTTTCAATTATGTATGGGAACCGGACCTGAAAGAATTCAATGGCCGCCACACCGCCAGTAACGGACGCGGCAAGCTTCAGTAAAAAATGGACCGCCGACCA
>JAVBRM010000204.1:0-8122 GCA_031548025.1 Victivallaceae bacterium
ATGCTTGCGTTTTTCGCACGTGTCAATCATAAAAAGATTACCGGATTTTCCGGTGCGGCGCGTGACGCTCTGCTGGCTTATGCCTGGCCGGGTAATCTGCGTGAACTGCGCAATGCGGTGGAGCGCGGCGTCATCCTTTCACCGGGACCGGAAATCCATCCCGAAGCCCTTCCGGATACACTTCTGAGGTCTGAAGAATTTCCGAGAAATCATGGCCTTTGCACACTTGAGGAATTGGAGAAGCAACATATCGAACGCATGATCAAAGCGACTTCTTCGCTGCAGGAGGCGGCGGATAGATTAGGCATTGATCAGGCGACGTTATGGCGCAAGCGCAAACAATATGGATTGTAAATTGCAATAAACCAGGGTTACGCTCATTGCGTTTTGCAATGGATTTGATGGCTTCCGTTCTGTTCCCCCGCTCAAAACTGTATTGGCATGAATATTGCTTTTACAGATCATTCATACAGAAGGTGCGATTTTATGAATATCCGACAGAAGTTTTTAGTTTCCTTCGGCATTTTATTGCTGGCTCTTGCCGTTTCCGGTGTCCTGATTCTCCGGCAGGTGGATAAACTGGGCCATGCGGTGGATGTGATCCTGCGCGAAAATTACCGGAGCGTTATCCTCTGCCAGAATGTCAACGAAGCGTTGGAGCGCATCGACAGCGGCTTGTTGTTTTCATTTACCGGACAACCCGCCGATCCCGCTTTTTTCGAAGAACAGATCGCGAAAATCAACCGGGACTGGAAAGCCGAACTTGATAACATCACCGTTCCGTCCGAAGATGAACAAGCAGAAAAAGTGGCGAAATTGCTCCATAATTATATCGCATTGCTGCCGGAGATCAAAGACCCGCACATTGGTACGGAAACCCGGATGAAGAACTACCGGGAAAAGGCATATCCGCTTTTTATGGAACTGAAAAAGGAAATCGGCAGTATCCTCGAACTGAACCAGAACAAGATGACCGTGGCCAATAATCTTGCCCGGACCGAAGCGGACCATCTGTTTCGCCAGGGAATTGGGCTTCTTCTCGGATGTTTCGCCTTTGTAATCGTGTTTTTGCTCATCCTTACAAATTGGATTCAGCGTCCGCTGCAAAAACTGATTTTGATGACCAACGAAATTGCCGGCGGCAATCTTTCCCTGGCATTGGATTCCAGATCCAACGATGAAATCGGCCAGTTGTCGAGATCGTTCAATGCGATGGCGATTGCCCTGCGTAATGCACAGAGTCAACTGGTAGGACGACTTCAGCGTTTTGAGCAGATGAATAAAGATGTGTTCAACGAACTGCCCACGCCGATTGTAGTCTTTGATATCCATACGGAACGCATTGTACTGGCCACGCAAAGCGCGCGTCAATACTTCGACATGGAGGAAGGGCGGAAGCTCGACGAGTTCAACCACGAATGGCTGCCGGAAATTTTCAGCCGTGTCCGCCAGAACGGTATCAGCTGTATTGCCGATAAAAACGGGGGGATCATTCAGCAATTCATCGGCGGCAAGGAATTTTTCTTTCAACCTACGGCCGTGCCGCTTCCTTCGGGGGCTCCGCCGGAACTGCTGACCGATGTAATCGTGATTTTCAAGGATTTCACCATGGCGCACGAACAACAGGAGCTGAAACGCAGCGTGATTTCCACGGTTTCGCATCAGTTGAAAACGCCGCTCACCAGCTTGCAGATGTCGATTTACCTGTTGCTGGAAGAAAAATGCGGAGTACTCAATCCTGATCAACTCGACCTGGTCCTGACCATGCGCGACGACAGTCAGCGCCTTACCGACATCATTGGCGATTTGCTTGAGTTAAACAAAGCCTCTAAATCCGAGCAACTGGATACCGAGCTATACGCCCCGTGCGCATTGCTGGTGATGGCGAAAGGGCGCTTTATAGCGGAATGCCAGGATTATTCCATCATTCTGGAGACGGCGTGCAATCCATTGATTCCGGCGGTTTCCGTGGCACTCAACCGGATCAATTACGTTTTTGATAACCTGATCGGCAATGCCATCCGGTTTACCCCGCCAGGCGGCAAAATCCGGCTTTGTGCCAAAGCGTTGCAAAATGCCATTGAATTTACGGTTTCCGATACCGGAAAGGGGATGCCGGATGAGGTGCGTAAACATATCTTCGAACCGTTTTATCGCGGTCCGGGACAAGATCCCGCGAGCGGGGTCGGACTCGGCCTTTCCATAGTTAAAGAAATCATTGCCGCCCATGGCGGTACGATCGATGTGCAGAGCAAGGAGAATTCAGGTACCGTATTCACCTTTACTCTGCCTGCGGCCAAAGGAGAAAAAACATGTTGATTACAGCATTGGGGGCAGCCTTGTTCTGCCTGGGATATTTGTGTTATGTTATTTACAAACCGGAAAGGTTTTGAGGTGCCCGATGAGTATCATTTTAGTTATCGGTACGCTCGGAATCGCGATTGCACTTTCCATCCCGCTCGGGAAATGGATGTATCGCATCCTATGCCCGGAAGCGGAAACGAAATTTGAAAAACTGCTGCATGGCGTTATCGGCAGGGCTGCGCAGGCCGACCAGAACTGGAAACAATACAGTGCCGCATTGCTGCTGTTCAATCTGATGATGTTCGTTTTTGTCTGGCTGGTGTTGTCGTTTCAGCAGTTCCTGCCGCTGAACCCCGATCATATGGGAGCGCTGAGCCAGGATCTCGTCTTCAATACGGTTTCCTCTTTTGTGGCCAATACCAATCTGCAGCATTACTCCGGGGAGTCCACATTGAGCTACTGCTCGCAACTCTTCGGATTGATGTGGCTTCAATTTGTGAGTGCGGCGACGGGAATGGCGGCATTGACCGCGCTGGCCCGCTGGCTTGGCGGTTCGAAGCAGCCGAACAACTTCTATATGGATCTCGCCCGCTCGACTTTCGGTGTATTGCTTCCGCTTGCGGTAATTGTCGCGGTGCTGCTGGTATTCTGCGGCGTGCCGATGACCTTTGACGGCGCGGCGGTTGCCCATACCCTTGAAGGTGCGGTCCAAACGATCGCCCGCGGTCCCGTGGCGGCATTTACCTCGATTAAACAGCTCGGCACCAACGGCGGCGGATTTTTCGGGCCGAATGCCGCGCATCCGTTTGAAAATGTGAACTTCTACAGTAATCTGGTGGAATGTATTTCACTGGTGATTATTCCGATGGCCTGTGTCTGGCTTTACGGTCATATCACGAAGTATAAACGCCATGCATTGGTCATTTTCCTGGTCATGCTGGCATTTCTTTGCATCAAGATCGGGTTTGCTGTTTCCTTGGAACAGGAGCCGGCTTCGGCGCTGCATGGCCTGGCGGTCACAGAGAGCGGTAACCTCGAAGGCAAAGAACTGCGGCTTGGTGTGACGCAAAGTCCGATCTGGGCGACCTTTACCACCTGTTCCAGCAATGGCTCGGTAAACAGCATGCATTCCAGTTTGAATCCCTTGACCGGACTTGTCCCGCTCGCGGGCATGTGGCTCAATGTGACATTCGGCGGTATCGGTGTGGGGTTTCTGGGGATGTTCGCCTATATCATTGTCGCGGTATTTATCTCCGGCATGATGGTTGGGCGCACGCCGGAATACCTCGGCAAAAAAGTCGAGACGCGGGAGATGAAATTTGCCCTGCCGATCCTGCTGCTGCATCCATTGTGCATTCTCGGCGGGGTCGCGCTCTTCTGCATGATTCCGGCATGGGGGCGGGATACGGTGCTGAATCCGGGGTTCCACGGCTTCACCGAAATACTTTATGAATTCACCAGCGCTTCAGCCAACAACGGTTCCGGCTTTGAAGGATTGAGGGACAATACCGTGCCGTGGAATATTGCTACGGGAATCGTGATGTTGGTCGGGCGTTTCGTCCCGATCATACTTTCCCTGGCGATTGCCGGAAGTCTTTATGAAAAGAAATTTGCACAGGAAACTACCGGTACGTTGAAAACCGATACCATGCTTTTCGGCAGCATCCTGGCCGGAATTATTCTTTTCATTGGCGCATTGCTTTTTCTGCCCGTCGCAGTGCTGGGGCCCGTGGCGGAGTATTTGACAACCATAGGATTATAAGCGAAAATGAGTAAATTAAGCCGTAAAAAAAGCCGTAAAGCAACAATTTTCGACCCGCCATTGCTGCGCGTGGCGTTCAAGCAGTCGTTTCTGATGTTGTACCCGCACAACATGGTCCGCAACCCGGTAATGTTCGTCACTGAAATCGGCGCGGCGCTGACCATGCTGGTCTGGAGCTTGGAAATAACCAACCCCTACACATGCGCGGTAACGTTCATTCTCTGGATTACCGTGCTTCTCGCCAATTTCGCCGAGGCGCTGGCGGAGGCGCGCGGCAAGGCGCAGGCCGACAGCCTGAAAGACAGCCGCAAGGCGACGCCGACCCGGCTTCTGGTGTCCGGCAAAATCCGGTCCATCGGTTCAGACGAGTTGAAGGCCGGAGATATCGTCATGGTCGCCGCCGGGGAGATCATTCCCGGCGATGGCGAGGTGATCGAAGGAGTAGCCAGTATTGACGAATCCGCCATTACCGGAGAATCCGCTCCCGTCGTCCGCGAGGCCGGGTCTGACCGTTCGGGCGTGACCGGCGGCACCAGGGTTCTTTCCGACGAAATCAAGGTGAAGATCACCGCCGGAGCCGGCGAATCCTTCCTCGATAAAATGATTGGCCTGGTTGAAGGCGCGGTACGCCAGAAAACCCCGAACGAACTGGCGCTGACCGTGACGCTTGCCGGATTAACGATCGGCTTCCTGTTGGTCACGGCCACGCTTTATCCTATCGGGCGCTATTTCAACGTGACGATTCCGCTGCCGACTCTGATTGCTCTTCTGGTGTGTCTGATTCCCACCACGATCGGCGCATTGCTGGCGGCGGTCGGCCTGGCCGGCATGGACCGCGCGCTCTCCGCTAATGTATTGGCGAAAAGCGGCAAAGCGGTCGAACTGGCCGGCGATATCGACACCCTTCTGCTGGACAAGACCGGAACCATTACGGTAGGAAACCGCTTGGCCAGTGAGTTTCATCCCGTAGTAAAAATTTCCCGGCAACGTTTGATCGAAAGCGCGATTCGTGCGAGTTTCGGAGATGTCACCCCGGAGGGGAAGTCCATTGTCAAACTGGGCAATGACGAACTGGGGATGAAAGCCCCGGTGGACCGGCATACAGGCAAGGTGATCGCATTCACCGCGCAGACGCGGCTTTCCGGAGTAGACGAAGACGGGCACGAATACCGCAAAGGGGCTTCCGACGCGGTGATGGCGCAGGCCCAAAGCGTACCGGATGATTTGCGCGAGATTGTGGAAGAAGTCGCCCGCAAGGGAAGTACCCCGATTGTTGTAATGGAGGACCGTATCATTCTCGGTGTCGTCGCGCTTTCCGATATTTTAAAAAACGGCATTCAGGACCGTTTCGCCAGGCTGCGCGCCATGGGCTTGCGGGTGGTAATGGTTACCGGCGACAATCCATTAACCGCCGAAGCCATTGCCAAAGAAGCGGGCGTCGACGATTTCATCGCCGAAGCGAAACCGGAAGACAAACTCGCCTATATCCGCAAAGAACAGGCACAGGGGCGTCTGGTGGCGATGATGGGCGACGGCACCAATGATGCTCCGGCTCTGGCACAGGCCGATATCGGTATCGCCATGAATTCCGGTACTCAGGCGGCCAAGGAAGCGGGTAATATGGTCGATTTGGACAGCGATCCGACCAAGCTCATTGAAGTCATTGAAATCGGTAAACAACTGTTGATGACGCGCGGTTCACTCACTACGTTTTCCATTGCCAACGACATGGCGAAATATTTTGCCATCATCCCGGCGATTTTCATGCTGGCGATTCCGGAACTCGCAGTGCTGAATGTAATGCACCTGGCCACTCCGTCGAGCGCGATTCTCTCGGCGTTGATCTTCAATGCAATTATTATCCCATTGCTGATTCCAATCGCCCTGAAAGGTGTGAAATACCGCCCGATGGGAGCGGACGCATTATTGGCCCGCAACCTTTTCATTTACGGTTTAGGCGGCGTGATCGCTCCCTTTATCGGTATCAAAATAATCGACATGGCGCTTGTTGCCGTCGGCTTGACCTAGGAGGATATACTTATGAGGCACTATATTTTCGGAGCACTGCGCCTTGCGGCGTTTTCGCTTCTCATTTGCAGCGGAGTTTATACCATTTTTATCTGGAGTATCGCGCAACTCTGTACACCCGGGACGGCTAATGGACACCTGGTCAAAGATTCTGCCGGAGTCGTGATCGGAAGCAGGCAGATCGCCCAGAAGTTCACCCTGCCGGAATATTTCCATAGCCGTCCGTCGGCGGTCGATTACAATGCAGCGGGGGCGGGCGGAAGCAACTTGAGCCCGGCTTCACCGGAGCTTCGCCAGAGAGCCAAAGAACGGATTGCCGAATACGGCGCGACCAAAAAAAATCCGCTTCCGGTCGATCTGGTCACGGCCTCGGGAAGCGGGCTTGACCCCGATATCACGCTCGCCGCCGCCCGATATCAGATTCCGCGTATCGCCAAGGCCCGGTCCATTGCGGAAGAAAAAATTGGTAAACTCGTATCGGAGAGTGTATCTTATCCGGGCGGTTTCATTCGTACGGAACCATTCGTCAATGTATTCGAACTTAACCTGAAACTGGATAATTTGAATTGAATAACTCGTCCAATAAATTCCTGTCTATGATCCGCACCGCCCGGCGCGGACGGCACAAGATTTACCTGGGTTATTGCGCTGGAGTGGGCAAAACCATTCAGATGCTTCAGGAGGCCCAGCGACTTCGGAATGTAGAAAAACTCGATGTGGTGATTGGCCTTCTTGAAACCCACGGACGGGCGGAAACCGCCGCCCGCCGCGGCGATCTGGAAGAAGTGCCGCGACGGAAAATCGTTTATCATGGCATTGAGATCACCGAAATGGATGTTCCGGCAATCCTGGAACGCCACCCGCAGGTAGTATTGGTGGATGAACTCGCACATACCAATGTGCCCGGCTCGAAAAACGCCAAACGTTATCAGGATGTGGAAGAACTGCTCGAAGCAGGAATCCATGTGATCTCGACCCTGAATGTCCAACATCTCGAAAGCCTCTATGAAATTGTGGAGAAAACTACCGGCGTCAAGGTCAAAGAGCGGATTCCGGACTGGGTGGTTGTCCGGGCTGATGAAGTGATCAACGTAGACGTTTCAACCGCCGACCTTCGTGAACGCATCCAGACCGGCCGGGTTTACCCGCAAGAAAGGATAGATGCCGCACTGACCAATTTTTTTCAGGACAGCAACCTTCAGTTGCTCCGCGAACTGACCCTGCGTGAGCTTGCGGCCCAACTTGACCTGAAGTTCCGCGAAAAAAACGATCCAGCGGAACGCGAGGAGAGCGCCAACCCCGACCAGGTACTGGTCTGCCTGAGCTCGCGCAGTCCCAATGCTGACGCTCTATTACGTTACGGCTCGCGGCTGGCCGGGCGGCTGAACCGCAATTGGTATGCTTTGTACGTCCAGACCTCGAAAGAAAGCGCTACCCGGATCGATGCCGAAACCCAACGCCGGTTGGCCAATACCCTTGAATTAGCCAGGTTGGTCGGAGCCACGGTATTCACTTTCAAGAGCGACGAAATCGTCGAGACGATTCTTCAATTTGCCCGGGAGCACCGCATCGGGCACATTGTAATCGGGCCTTCCGCGCGAAAACTTACATGGTTCGAACGCCTGCGCGGCAAATCAACCCTGTTGGAACAGTTGACACTGGCCAATCACGATTTCAAAATCGTTGTTACTGAAAGCCGGCAGCCCCCGCTTCCCAAGAATAATTCGCAACCAATCCATGATGGCGATTCTCAATAAGACCGCTTCCTCACTTGACGCGCCGAACATCGTCTCCACTGCCATTTCAAAAATTGCCCGAAACACGGAGCGCTAACATTGCGCCTCGAAACAGTGAACATAACGCCCACGTCAAGAACCTGAAAGATGACAAGATACCATGTATATAGAGCGAGGAAATTCCGAATAGGATGGAAAAAACCTTCGTTGTCGAGTAAACTAACTCAAAACCGCAAAGGAGGTCGCAAATGCAAAGAAAAAATAACCCGTTGAAGCGCAAAAGTCAAATGGA
>JAVBRM010000207.1:0-5858 GCA_031548025.1 Victivallaceae bacterium
CGGTCACCACGATGATATCTTCCTCCATCAAAGCCCATTGGCGAACTTGCGTTTCCAGTTTCTTCCAGATACCGCGATTGAACGCGGGTGTTTGAGGGGCGATATTGGTCATCAGAAAACTTTCTTCCATTGCTTTGACGGAATAAGTCATATCTCCGGCGGGCGCCAGATGGCCGCGATCGTAGCCAGAATCTTTGTAATCGCCGGGCTTCACGGAACAACAAGGGAATTCGCGGTCTTCTCGAAATCGGTCAGACCGGGTAGCATTCTTGGCAAGGACTTGATCCTTCGTTAAGCGATACGAGACCCAGATGGCAACCTTGTATCGACAGGATAAGCCAACGGCATAACCCTCGCGAACGGCAATATGATCGGCTGGACCGGGAGTCCCGCAAGGCAAATGTCCGGGCGGTGGATAAGAAAACTCTTCTGGAGATGTTCCGCAGCCCAAAGACAGCAGAAACACAAATGCCAGTACGCCGCATATTTTTCTCACGACAACTCCTTGTGCCGCAACAAAAAAGGCGGCCTCGCTGCCGCAAACTCCAGGCATACCACTGCCCTTACGTAACGACAAGCGAAGCCGCCAAAAAGCGGTTCACTATTGCGCTACGTAATTCATTGTGGTATTTTGGAGTTTGCGCAATACTGAAAATTCAGTATCTATGTCAATTTTTTACTTTGTTATTATCTACTTCCTATCTGATTTGACCTCCGAAAAATCTGTTTGAAAATTCTACGGTAATGTACAGCCAATCCACCTTGATTACAAGAACATTTCTGAAATCTCGCAATATGACCGAATTTTAGATGAAATTCACTTTCACATTGAGCTTGCGGCCGTCGATCAGGCGGACCCATTCGAGCTGGAGTTCTTCGAACAGGCGTTGGAGGCTTCCAGCGGACGTGATTACCACTCGCCCCATCCGGCAGTCCAGTTTCAGGGTCAGGTAATCGGCGGAAGCGGTGATCAGCTCAATGTCTTCCCAGCGTAGCAAATAACTGTTGTCTTCCATAATCAGCCAGATGCGGGGGCTGTGCTCGTTTCGTAAAGAATCCCATCCATTGTTGTCTAAACTCATAAATAATTCCTCTACTTAATGTTAAAGGTCCATGCCGCGTGGCGGTTTCTTTTTGGGCGGCGATGGCGGTTCTTGTTTGATTTCGGGTTTGATGACTTCCTTTGTCGGTTGTTTGTCATGGTAAATATCCTCCTGGGCTGGATTTTCAATTTTGGTGACTTCTGGTTCCGATACCATCGGTGGTTTCGCTTGGAGAGGGGCATGCCTTTCTATAAATTCTTTGATCTTTTTCATATACGGATTGTTATCATCGCTTGGTGGCTTGGTCGGAATAGAGCTTGAACGGTCCGCGGCTGGCCGCCCGGGGATCGGCAATGGTGGAAATTTATCGACATATGTTCTGGGAGAATTTGATTTGCCGGTGAAATTCTTGAGTTTTTCCATATATGGGTTATTGTCATCAATTGACGGTTTGGAGGCAATGGAATTTGAACGGTTCGCTACCGGACGTTCGGGGATCGGCAATGGCGGAAATTTATCAACATATGGAGTTGTTTGAGGCTGAAATACTCCGTTCCTCCGCTTCTCGACGAATTCCTGGATCTTCTTCATGAATGGATTACGCTCATCCGCCGAAAGAATTCTTTCTTGTTTCTTGATTGCCGGCTTCGGCTTGGCCTCGACCGCAAAGCTGATTCCTTGCTCAAAATACGTCTGTTCGGTGATGATTCCATAACCGTATTTGTTGAATTTAGCGCGGCGGGTGACGACCTGTTTTGCGCTTTCGGTGATGCGTTTGGCCGCGCCGGCGATATGCTCCATCAGTTTGGCCGCACGGCCTTTGATGGATTTATAGGTTGTGTCCGGCAATGTTTTTGCTTTGGCATCTCTGGCTTCCTGCGAGAGATTGAGGACGGCGTTCTGCCGGATTTCGCCGGATTTCATCAGATCGTGAATGCTGTTACGGTCGGAATTAAGTGACAGCCGCGATTTTAGAAATTCCTTTTCCGGGCAATGCAGCGCCATGTTTTGCCGCCCCCGGCTGAGCGCCACGTAAAAGGCTTTACGGTCAAGCGATTGCGCCGCGACTACCACGTTTTCGGCGGTACGGCCTTGGGATTTGTACGAGGTAGTCACCCAGCCGTATTTGAATGTATCGTAGTTCTCCGGCAGGTCGATCAGCTCGCGCGGTTTGCCGTCCGAATGAAGCATCATCACTTTGCCGGGATCGGCGGTAATCATGGCGATATTGCCGTTATAAATACGCCGGTCGCGCAAGTTCACGTTGAACTGAATCAAATCACCCTCGCACAGCTCGATTTCCCGCTTTTCTCCGACCTCAATGAACTCGGCGCAACGTTTGGCATAGATCATTTTGTTGTTATCGAGCACAAGATTGCCGTCATTGATTCCGACGATTTTTGCAGACTCGCCGGCCTTGCCGATATCTTTCATATTCCGGATAAATGCCACCGTCATGCCAGGCTGATAGCTTTCCGCATTCCTTATCTGCGCCTTCGGCCAGTTCCAGGAACGGAATATTTCTTTTATTTCGCCATTACCTTTAATTGCTCCATTTGTTTTCAGTTTAGCACGAACCGCATCAGTCAACTTATCCCCCTCGTCATGCGTCGGCGCCACCAATATCGCCCGGTCGATAAACTGGCCGTTTTCCGTGTATTCCATATAACTGTCCGCCGCCTGGTCCAGATATTTATTCTTGCCCTCATGGATGAATCCATTCTTGTCAAAACGCTCAAATGCCGCCTCAAATCGCCCCAGCGCGCAATCCGAAATTCCGCGCCGATACTCCTCGTTTCGCTGCCGGTGAATATCGGTCAGCGAAAACCGTTCGATCTCCGAATGCTCCTCCAGCAAACGGAAAAAATCACCGTTCTCGACCGCGTTATGCTGCCGCGCATCACCGACGAACAACACCCGATAATCATTTGCGCGCGCGACCTTGACAATCTCCACGCCCTCGCGCAAAGAATTCAGCCCGGATTCGTCGATAATCACATAACTTCCAGCCGGAGGTTTTTCCGGCGACAGTAGAAATGATGCCACCGTCTGACTCTGTTCAAACCCCTCCTGTTTCAATACATCCGTTGCCGAATTCGTCGGCGCAATCAAATGAATACTCCCAATCCCGCCAGACCGTAATCCGTTACATAACTCCTGCAAAGTCGAAGTCTTCCCCGCTCCCGCCGCCCCTCGAAACAAGTTGAACCGATCCTTAGAACTCAACATCCCGTGAATCAACTCCGCTTGCGTCTGCCGTGATTCCTGTCCCGAAAATGCCTCAAAATCTTCTGCTATCGGCCTGAATAAATCCTTTTGTTCCTCCACCGCCTCGATCGCATAAAGTTCCTGCTGAATTATCTTTTCCGTCGAATAATACGGATTCGCCTCCAGCCCGCCAAGATTCCTTAATTCCGGTACATCCTTTACTGCCTTTTTCAATGTTTTCAGGTCAATCTTACCGAAATTTTGATTCAATGTTTCCGCCAACACCTTATCGAGTTTCAGTACGCTGTCCCGCTCATAAATCATCGGCAATACCGCCTGAATCATTTCCACTGTTTTTTCATTTCCCGCGACTTTCTCTTTCAAGAAATTCATTTCCGAATCATGCGCCAGAAGTTTCAATGTATGTTTCTCCGCGTGTGTCAGTTGTTCAAATTGATATGCCTTCACGCCCTCCTTGCTGATTTCCGTTAATTTCTGATCCCGCGTCGTCATTGAAATGAAATTGTTCTCACTCAAACTCGGTTTGCGCCCATGCTCCTCGATAAATTTTTTCTCCAACTCCTCGATCTGAGCCCGTCGCTTCGAAAATTTATCCATAACCTCATCCGATACCCCCGCCAGATCGAACCAAACGATATTCCCCTTGTCATCCAGATGATTCTTTGTTTTATATCCCAAGCCATGACACTCCCGCGCCAACTCGTTGTGATAAACCTTGCCCGCATAACGAATCGCCCGAATCATCTCCAAACTCTCCAACGCCTTGAACTCCCCACCCGCCGTTTTCGTCACATTGCAAACCACATTATGTGTATGTAACTGAGGATCAAGAGCCCGGCTCGTATCATGCCGGAACGACGCATAAATAATTTTCCCGGTAATCTCATAATTATTCGTCCGCGCCTGATCTCCCTTGCGCAACCTCACCGCCGCCAACTTTTCCAATTCCTGCATCGCCACCCAAACCGCCTTGCTATGC
The DNA here is from genome assembly GCA_031548025.1 of Victivallaceae bacterium. Taxonomy (GTDB): domain Bacteria; phylum Verrucomicrobiota; class Lentisphaeria; order Victivallales; family Victivallaceae; genus UBA5239. The sequence continues at coordinate 4,252 of JAVBRM010000207.1, forward strand.
GCCTGAACCAAACGCTCATCAAACATACTCATCACCGATACCGATTTAGGAGCCGCACACTGGAAATCAAAGAATCGAGGCCCACCCGACACATTTTTCTGAGTCAACTTCCCCAAAGTCTTCGGATTGATATTCTTCTGAAACAAACTGAAAGTCTCCGCATCCACTTCCGCATTCCACAAATTCAAATCCATCACCAGATTTCCCCGCCAGTATCCAGTAACCTTTTCGCCTTCCGAATAATAATCATTGCACGAAAGATGATTCATATAAAACGACTTACCACTTCCATTAGCAGCCCTGATTTTCGTCATATTAAACAATCGCATCACCTTCCTTGAAATTTTCTCTCGATATTTCGAGAACATTTCTATGATACAATCGCCCGACCCAAACAGCAACACTTTTCCAATCCCCAAAGACTAAAGTTCAAAAACTTTCGTCTTTAAATTTAATTAAAACGCAATACCCCGATCTATCGATTGGAGTTCAAAAGCAGGTCAGTTGGAGATTTGTCTGTTTTTCTCAAGAATGAAGTCTATGGGTAGCCATGTTCAACACTATCCGCCCAACTCTCATGATAATCATTCAATGGGGCGACTTGCCGCTTTTGGGCGGACTTATTTTTTGATTTTTATCATAAACGAACTATTGTATTATTTTCCTTTTTTTCTTGTAAAAATTATTGTAGGAACTATCTTTACACAAAAATAAGATAGCATTAGGAGGTAGAATTTTGGAACAGAAGAAGCGTATCAGGTTCAAAAAGGTCTTTCATACACTGGATGTTGCTCATCCGTTCCTGATTTTCGACAATACGGAGACGGGACCGCTTGCTCCTCCCGGGGATATGCACTTTGCACCTCAAATTCTGTTGGTTCTTTCCGGCGAACTGGAGATGCACTACCGTTCTTTTAAAGTTATCTGCCGGAGTGGAGAATTCTGCCTGACCGGGCCTTGGGAGCCGCACCGCGCTATTTTGTTGCCTGGAAAGGTTCGCTACATGGTCATTACGTTGGATCTTGCACTGACCGGAGCTGTATCCCCTTTCCATGATGCGGACTGGATTCATCCGTTTCTGCTGATACCGGAAGAACGTCCGCGTTTTTCATCCCGGGCGGAACGTACCATGATTTTGCGGGCTGCCCGGCAGGTGCTCCGGGTGGAGAAGCTTTCTTGTCCTGGTTTTCGCAGTTATCAATGGCTAGAAATCCATCGGTTGCTCTGGCATATTCAGGCTCAGGGGCAAAGCATTCAGAGGAGTTCAACCAATTCGGTCAGGAAGATCTATCCGGCGATTGCGCTGGCGAAAAACGAGGTTATGCGGGTCATCCCGCTGGATGAGGCAGCTGGAGCCTGCGGACTGCGCCGCAGCCGTTTTTCCTTGCTGTTCAAGCAGGAGACAGGCAGTTCGTTCAGCGAATTTGCCATGCGGGGCAGAATTCATGCGGCAACCGTGGTATTGGCCAGCGGGCAGTGCGAATCGTTAAAGCAGATCGCGGCCGATTATGGTTTTTCGGATGTGAGCCACTTCTACCGTGCGTTCCGGAAAGTCCTTGGTTGCACCCCTATGGAGTTTGCGGCAGAGAAAAAGCGTTTTTCCCATT
>JAVBRM010000176.1:0-65829 GCA_031548025.1 Victivallaceae bacterium
TTGTTATGGTTGCTGTCGGTTTGAGGCTGGCGGTTATCGTTATTCTGATTCATAAGCAAAAATACGCAAACACGGTGTTGAGTTACAAGTTTATTGATTTCAGTGAGTTATGAATAGTAATATTAGTGTTAATTCTTAAGGGGGATTTCCTTTGGCATTCATCATCACAAGTGATTATGATGATGATGAATGCCAACAAAAGGAGGTCCTATGGCTAAGGTTAAGAAGGCGTTGCGGCGCGAAAAAGGTAGTGGCGGGGTTTATAAGGCTCGCGGGTATTATTATTTGCAGTATACGCCGGAGACGGGAAAGCGCAAGGCGGTGACTTTGCGAAATCTGGCCGGAGAGAAGATTACTGATTTCCGGGAAGCGGATGCGGCGGCGGCCGAGTTTTTGCAGAAGGAGAAGGCGTTGCAGACTATTGAGAGCCGGGAGCAGTATCTGCATGAGGTGGCTAAGGTCAAGCAGCTTCGGGCGAAGTTGACCATTACCATCGGAGAAGCGTTTGAATTGGCGATCGGGAAGCCGAATGCTTTGGCGATTGCGCCGATATGGCTCGCGCGCAAGAGAGGACATTGGGTGGATTTTCAGCGGTTTCTGGAAGATAATTTTCGGATTATAACATTGGATGAAGTCACGCCGGAAATGACGGAGAAATATATCTCGTATTTGCAGAGTAAGGGGTATTGGCAGCGGGAAAAGAAGAGAAAAAATTGTTTGAACGATCCGGATGATCCGGACAGTCAGGTTCTTTCGCCTAAGACGATCAATCTGGTTATGATCAATTGCCGCTGGGTGTTCAAGCAACTGTCGCGGGATTTGGGGTACCGGGAAGACGATAATCCTTTTTATGGTATTATCAAATTGCGGGAAGATCCGGTTCAACGGGAAGTTTTTACGGACGGCGATTTGCGTAACATATTCTTGAATCCGCCGCCACTGATGGAGGGACTGTTCACGATTGGTTTATGCACGGGGTTGCGCGAGGGTGACGTGGCCACTTTGCGTTGGCGGGAAATTTTCACTTATAATGAGGATACGAATGGTAAACCAAATTTCTACGAAGCAGAGATCGAGCGCAGAACGAGCAAAACCAAGGTGACGGTATCCATTCCGGTTGAGCGAGAGCTGGCCAACTATCTGAGCAAGCAATGGGAAATCAGCGGCGATCAGGAATATGTGTTGCCGGAGGCAGCGAAGCTGCATCGGGAAGAGCGGTTGAGCTATCAAATCATCAAGTATTTGCAATCAATCGGGATCAAAACGAAGATTGAAGTTCCGGGGCGCAAACGTCAACAGAGCGTGAAGGATTTTCATTCGTTGCGGCACAGCTTTTGCTATTATGCGGGTTTGCGTGGAGTTCCGCTGCCGATTGTGCAGAGTATCGTCGGGCATATGAATCCGAAGATGACGATGTATTATCAGAAACATGCTGACCGCAAGGCCAAGCAGGAAGGTTTGTCGATGATGAACGGGCTTCTGATCAGTAGCAGTTTTGGCGACATCAAGCAGATTGCTGGTCCTCAGCATGAATTACGCCAGGAACTGCATAATGTAATAGATTCGGCTTCAGAGGGAAAATTGCTGGCAGTCAGGGAATTTCTTAAAAGCTGTGTACTTTAATATAGGTATTCATCTTTGGAAATGAATTTCTGTGGTTATTGATGGGAACTTGTCGTATAATATCCTCCTAAACTTTGCAGCAGCACGGTGCTGTTTGTAAAGTAAAACCAAACAGGAGGACATCATATGATTCAACCGAAAACCATAGAAACTATCATCAAAGTCGCCCAGCCATTGATAGAATGCGGCGCAATCTCATTGGAAGAAGTACAGAAGCTCAAAGAACTTCAGAACTGCGCCGATAAAGACAGTTATGAAATCCTGAACTTGAAGACTATCGAAGAGGCCGCGAAAACCTTGCGTACCACACCAAAAAGTATCCACGAACTTGCCAAAGCCGGCGAACTGGAGAAGATTCATTTTTCGCGAAAAAAGGTTCTGATCCCAGAAGCCAGTATCGCCAGTTACATTGAGCGGCACAGAAATAAATCGTCAGTCTCCGGAGATTGACGATTTCATGGCTTGGAAATAATTGATCACTATCTCCTCCCATTGTATAATATTGTTACGTAATCTTATACAACAATAATAAATGGGAGTTTATGTCGACAGGATAAACCGACCGCATAGCCCTCGCGAATAGCTATGTGATCGGCTGGGCCGGGAGTTCCGTGAGGTAGATGCCCAGGTGGTGGATAAGAAAAATCTTCGGAAGATGTTCTACAACTCAGGCTAAAAAGCCCCATAAACACCAGCAGCAAACCGCATATTTTTCTCACGAAAACTCCTTGTGCCGCAACAAAAAAGGCGGCCTCGCTGCCGCATCCTTCTGGGTCATACCACTGCCCGTATACGTAACGACAAGCGAAGCCGCCAAAAAGCGGTTCACTACTGCGCTACGTATTTCTTTATGTGGTATTTTAGAAGGACGCGCAATACTGAAAATTCAGTATCTATGTTTAGTTTTTACTTTATTTTTGTCTTTCCCTACTTGATTTAACCTCCGAAAAATCTGTTTGAAAATTTCACGGTAATTTACAGCCAGTTTTATTTGATTACAAGCTCATTGCCGTTATATTACGACTTCTGAACGAAAATCGCAAACATGGAGGAAATGTATAATGAGATATTACACAGAGGACCATGTCTGGCTTGATGTTGCCGATGACGAAATTACGGTCGGAATGACCAAATATGGCGTCCGGGAGCTGGGCGATATTTTATCTGTCGATCTTCCGGCGGAAGGCGCGGACTACATCGTTGGCGATGATTTTGGCATCGTCAATGACTCGGACATCTATGCGCCGATCAGCGGCACCGTCAGCGAAATCAACGAAGAACTGAATGTAAATCCGGGGCTGCTGGGTAGTTCCCCGGAAGACAGAGGTTGGCTTTGCCGGTTCGAAGATTTCGACATCTCCGAACTGGACGACATGATGACGGCTTATGACTACAACAAGTATCTGAATACGCTTCGGGGATAGGCTTTCATATATCAAACGAAAGTTGCCTTTATTTTCAGTTTGCGGCCGTCGATCAGGCGGATTCGTTCCATTTGAAGCTCCTCGAACAGTTGCTGGAGGCTTTCGCTTGAGGCGATTTTTACCTGTCCGTATTCACAGTCAAACGTTATCGTCAGAAAGTCCGTCGAAGCGGTGACTTTGTCGATGTTATCGGTTTTGATGAGAATATTTTTCTCTTCCAGCAGCAGCCAGATGCGCGGACAGGGATTTTTCAGGACGTCCCAGGGTTTGGAGTTTAAGCTCATAAGTCAATCCTCCACTTAGCGGTCCATGCCGCGCGGCGGCTTTTTCTTCGGCGGTAGAGACGTTTTTTTAATGATACGCGGTTTAATGATGATCTTTGGTGGTTCTTTCTCATGGTTGATATTCTCCGTTTTTGATGGTTCTATTTTCACGATTTCCGGTTCAATCCGGAGCTCCGCCTGCGTGATATGATCTGCTTTTGCCGGTTCTGGTGCTTCTGATTTCGGACGATCAGGGGGAATCGGAATCGGTGTCGCCGGATACTTATCCACATATGGTTTGGCGGGTTTTGGCGAACCGGATAAATTCCAAAACTTTTCCATATATGGATTTTGGGCATCGGTTGATGCCGTATTCACATCGGACTTGGAATGGGCGGCTGGAGTCGAAATCGGTGTTGCCGGATATTTTTCCGTGTATGTTTTTGAGGATTTTGATGAATCACTGAAATTCCGGAGTTTTTCCATATATGGATTGTTGTCATACGGCGAACCACTTCTTTTCTCGGCCTCAACCACGGGTTCCGGTTTAGCCTCAACCGCAAAGCTGATATCCTGCTCGAAATACGTTTTGTCCGTGATGACTCCATAGCCGTATTTTCTGAAATGCCTGCGTCTGGCAGCTGTCTTTCGGGCAGTTTCATATACTCGGACTACCGCGCCTTTGAGATATTCCACCAGTTTGGCTGCGCGACCTTTGATGGATTTATAGGTCGTGTTCGGCAATGTTTTCGCCTTGGCATCCCGCGCTTCCTGCGAGAGATTGAGGACGGCGTCCTGCCGGATTTCGCCTGATTTTATCAGATCATGAACACTGTTGCGATCGGAAGTAAGCGACAGCCGCGATTTCAAAAACTCTTTTTCAGGGCAATGCAGCGCCATGTTCTGCCGTCCTCGACTGAGTGCTACATAAAACGCCTTGCGGTCCAGCGATTGCGCCGCGACCACCACATTTTCGGCGGTGCGCCCCTGGGCTTTGTGTGAGGTCGTTACCCAACCGTACTTGAATGTGTCGTATCCTTCCGGCAGATCGACCAGCTCGCGCGGCTTGCCGTCCGAATACAGCATCATCACCTTACCGGGATTGGCGGTAATCATGGCGATATTGCCGTTATAAATACGCTGGTCACGTAAGTTCACGTTGAACTGAATCAAATCACCCTCGCACAGCTCGATTTCGCGCCGTTCACCGACCTCAATGAACTCGGCGCAACGTTTGGCATAGATCGTTTTGCCGTTATCGAGGACCAGGTTGCAATCATTGATCCCAATGATTCTGGCCGTTTCTCCAGCCCTGGCGATACCTTTCATGTTGCGGATAAACGCCACCGCCATGCCCGGCTGATAGCTTTCCGGGTTCCGGATTTGCGCCTTTGCCCAATTCCAAGAACGGAAAACTTCCTTCGAGGCCACATCGCCTTTGATTGTGCCGTTGGATTTCAGTTTTGAGCGTACAGTATCAGTCAATTTGTCACCCTCGTCATGCGTAGGCGCCACCAATATCGCCCGGTCGATAAACTGCCCGTTTTCCGTGTATTCCATATAACTGTCCGCCGCCTGGTCCAGATATTTATTCTTGCCCTCATGGATAAATCCATTCTGATCAAAACGTTCGAAAGCCTCCTCAAATCGCCCCAATGCGCAGTCCGAAATTCCGCGTCGGTATTCCTCGTTTCGCTGCCGGTGAATATCCGTAAGCGAAAACCGCTCGATCTCCGAATGCTCCTCCAACAAACGGAAGAAATCGCCGCTTTCCACCGCATTATGCTGCCGGGCATCCCCCACGAACAATACCCAGTATTTATTCGCGCGCGCGACCTTGACAATCTCCACGCCCTCACGCAGAGAATTCAGCCCGGATTCATCGATGATCACATAACTCCCAGCCGGAGGTTTTTCTGGCGACAACAAAAAACTTGCGACCGTCTGTGACTGTTCAAATCCCTCTTGTTTGAGCACATCCACCGCACTATTCGTAGGAGCAATCAAGTGAATACTCTCGATCCCGCCACTTCTTAAACCATTACAAAGTTCCTGCAGCGTCGAAGTCTTTCCGGCCCCGGCCACGCCCCGAAACAAATTGAACCGATCCTTCGAACTCAGCATCCCATGAATCAGTTCCGCCTGTTTTTGTCGCGTTTCCTGCCCTGGAAATGCCACAAAATCAGTTGCAATTGGATTCAACAGATCCTTCTGCTCCTCCACCGCCTCGATTGCGTAAATCTCCCGATTAATGATCTCCTCGGTCGAATAATAAGGATTGGCCTCCAAACCGCCAAGATTCCGCAGTTCCGGTACATCTTTTATTGCCTTTTTCAATGTTTTCAATTCAATTCGGCCCAGATTCTGATTCAATGTCTCTGCCAATACTTTATCAAGTTTCAATACGCTGTCACGCTCGTAAACCGCAGGCAGTACCGCCTGAATCATCTCTACCGTCGCAGCATGATTCGCTGCTTTCACTTTCATGAAATTGATTTCAGCCTCGTGCGCCATTAATTTCAACGTATGTTTCTGCGCATGCGTAAGTTGTTCAAACTGATATTCCCTTACTTCCTTGCCGCTGATCTCCTTCAATTTCTGATCCCGCGTCGTCATTGAAATGAAATTATTCTCCGTCAAAGTCGGTTTCCGCCCATGCTCTTCGATAAATTTTTTCTCCAGTTCCTCAATCTGAGCCCGACGTTTCGAAAAGACCTCCATCACTTCATCCGACACCCCATCAATATCAAACCAGACGATATGTCCTTTGTCATCCAAGTGATTTTTTGTCTTGTAGCCCAGATCATGACACAGCCTCGCCAGCTCATTATGATAAACTTTCCCCGCATAACGGATCGCACGCACCATTTCCAAACTCTCCAAAGCCTTGAACTCTCCATCCGCCGTTTTCGTCACATTACAAACCACATTATGCGTATGCAACTGCGGATCTAATGCCCGACTCGCATCATGCCGAAACGACGCATAAATAATATTTCCCGTAATTTCATAATTATTCGTCCGCGCCTGATCCCCTTTGCGCAATCTCACCGCCGCCAATTTCTCCAGTTCCCCCATCGCCACCATAACCGCTTTCGTATGCGCCCGCATCAACCGCTCATCGAACATGCTCATTACCGATACCGATTTAGGAGCCGCACACTGAAAATCAAAAAAACGAGGCCCTCCCGACACATTTTTCTGAGTCAATTTTCCCAAAGTCTTCGGATTGATATTCTTCTGAAACAAACTGAACGCCTCCGACTCAACCTCCGCATTCCACAAATTGAAATCATAAACCAGACTCCCATACCACCGCCCCAAAACCCGTTCACCTTCCGAATAATAATCATTGCACGAAAGATGATTATGATAAAAAGACTTACCACCTCCATTAGTCGCCCTGATTTTCGTCATATTAAACAAAACAATCACCTTCCTTGAAAATTGCCACACAAAATTTGAAACTATTTCCATGATACAATCCCCAAACAAAAATAGCAAGATCCCATCACCCTTCGAATCGTCAAGCTCCGCAAATTGACGATCTATTTTATTAAAACGCAATACCCCGAACATTTTCGGATTTTCAAGAGGCCAGTCGGAAATTCGATAAATCCTTATTTTTCATGGTTTGTTCTTGTCAGCACTTATTTCAAATAAACTTCAAATCGGCTATTGACAATTCATATCCGGGGAACTATAATATATACAAATAGGTATACAATATAATGAAAAGTATTTTTATATGAGCACATTAATCAAAGAAGTAGATAATTCCCCGGTTTATAAACAACTGCGAGATTTATTTACAGCCAAAATCGCCTCTGGTGAACTGAATCCCGGGGACCGTCTCTATACGGAAAGCAAACTGGCCAATACTTTCCAGGTATCGCGGACGACCATCCGACGCGCATTGGTCGGTCTGGAACGAGAGGGGGTGATTGTGCGTTTTCCCGGCAAAGGGACGTTCATTAATCATACGCTCGGGCAAAGTAGAAATCAACCCCATTTCCTGATCGGAATCAGTTTCTTCGCCAATTTCACTTCCAGCAATTTTTACGGTCCCCTGACGGAAGGAATTTTGGCCGAGGCGGAAAAACGCAATATGTCGGTACGGGTCATGCCTCCCAGCGAATATGTGGAGCATATGCCGGATGGCATCGACGGTTATCTCTTTTCCCAAAAACTAGAAGCCAATTCGAAGTTGCACCGGGCAGTCTCGAAAGGAATTTTGCCCGCAGTCGGGTTCAATGCCAGGATCAATAAAAATGTCGGTTTCATCGGAGTCGATTATTACGAAGAAAGTAAGCGCGGAGTTGAGTTTTTGATCAGCCAAGGGTATCGGAAGATCGGTTTTTACGGGAATCAACCGAACTCGAACGCAAGTTCCTCTCGTTATCAGGGGTATCTCGATGCGTTGGCCGGAGCCGGCTTGAAGGCGGAACAGCGCAATGTTCTATTTTACATTTCTGATGATGAACGCTTTACGCGTCCGGTCAATTTTTTGCGCCATGCCAATATCGATGCCGTATTTGTGGCTCTGGCACCGATTCTGTCGCCTTTGCTTTTTGCCATGAACAAGCTCAAAATCTCCACGACGGATGATCTGCGGATTCTTTGTTTCGACGACCTGCAAGGGCCGCAACTGGATTGGCCGGGAATCGCCTATATCAAAATGCCTCTCCGCTTGATCGGCGAACGGATGGTGGAGGCTCTGCGCCAGATGCTCATTCTCAAGGAAAGAGCGCCCGTGGCTAATGAAATATTTAAAGCCGAAATCAAAATCAGGAATTGAACCGCCAAATGATCAACGCATGTGATATCTTGAATGAATATAGTACCTAAAAAAGGAGAAGAAGAATGGAAAACCGAAGGTGCGATTCAAAACTGGAATACATTTTTACTCTTATAGAGTTATTGGTAGTTATTGCTATTATAATGGTATTAACAGCACTATTGCTTCCTGCCTTGAACAAGGCCCGCGGAAAGGCTTATGCGGTGAAATGCCTGAGCAATGTCAAGCAGTTGGGCAATAAACTGATGCTTTACACCGACTCACACATGGAGCAACTGCCGGCCCTTTATTACTCGCCGGATGCGTCGATTGTCGACCCGGAAAATATGTGGTATGGGAAACTCGATGTTGCGAGAACACTGCTGCTTGGCTGCGGCGAGGGCAAACCAAATTCGACGGCAACAGCGCTGCGTGGTTATGTCCATTATGGAATGACCGATTTTAGCGGTAGAGGAGAAAAAAAACTAGCACCAAAAATTACTGGAATTCTTACTCCGCACAATATGATCGCCTTTTCCGACAGCAGCCATTCAGAGGATTACAATGTCTGGATAACATCATCCGAGGCAGGTTCCCGGACTCCTTCGTCGCAGGTGCCCTATATGATAAGCAACTCGTCTGCAGGTTCATTCTCGCGATTCCGCCATGGCAATAAAAATGAATTCATTTATTTCCAGGGCACTTCCAAGTTGACCTTGCCGGGGCAGAGCCAAAGCAGAGCCTCGTTTGCCTTCATCGACGGGCATGCCGGAATGCATTCACCATATGAAATCTACCAGGCCGCGCCCGATTCAAACTGGACCGCCTGGAATTCCGGCGAAGCCAGACTGTATTGGAAACACTGGGTCAATAGAATGTCGATAGCATCCACACCATAGGAGAGAAATAAATATGAAATGCAACTTCTTCAAACCGTTGTTCCTCATGCTTCCGGGAATGTTGCTGGCCTCCGGGGCGGCGGATTTCATGTCGGAGCGCGACGGCGGCTGGCGCGAAAAACCCGAAGTCCAAAACGGCGAAATCGTTTTCACGGAAAAAATTCCGAGGGTCATTTCGACAGCGACCTTCAAGGTCGATCCGGAGGCGACGTACCGGCTCTCCGGTAAATTCCGGCGGACCGCGCCGGACGGCGGTAAAAACCTGTTGTTTTTTGGAGCGGAGGCCTTGACTGAAAAAGGCCGCGCCATCGGTTCGCCGACGGTGTTCATTTATCCGGGAACCGAGACCGAATTGGTTGCGGACATGCCCAAGGGAGCCATTTCCGCCACAGTTAAGGATGCTTCGAAGTGGAATACGAAATCGAACGCCTGTGTGATTGCCTTCAATGCGGAAAATAACCTCGCGGATCTTCCGAATTTCCAGTACTCCCCGAACATCAAGCAGATTGAGGAGAAAGACGGAAATTGGCTCATTACCCTTGCGGGGCCCACGAGTACCGGGTTCAAGGCTGGAACCAAAGTGCGCCAGCACTCGCACGGCCCGGGCCGATGCTATTTTGCGGCCAGTTACCGGCAGGTTGCCGGAGAAGAATGGAAGGAGGTGTCCGGGACCATTTCCGGAATCGCCGAGCATGGGGCTCCGCTCAATAAATGGTGGAAGGGAACCGCGAGCGCCAAAGTCATAATTTCCTCGGCTCCCGGAGTCGCGTTCAAGGATATCCGGTTGGAAAAAATCAACGGCCAAATCGATCTTATCGCCATGCCGGAAACCAAGCCCCCGCCTGTCCCGAAGGTTGATCCGTTGGAGGGACTTTACGAAAAATACGCGGCTGAAATCAACCGTCCTCTTCCACGCCCGCGTCTGCTTTTCACGAACGAAATGTTCGCGGATATGCGCCGCCCTCTGGCGGAGAATGCCCTGCTGAAAAATTCTTTCGATCAGCTCTGCAAAAAAATCGACGCCTATCCGGAAGAAGTCAACGAGGAGACTTTCAAAAAGGTCTTTTGGGCAAAAGACAAATTCGGCCCTACTGCCATGCGGGCGGCATTCGCCTACAAGATCACCGGCGAAAAGAAGTACCGGGAAAAAGCCATAGCCATCCTGAAATACGCCTCGTCATGGTATAACCGGCAATACGCGGCGGAGGAGCCGGTCGACTGGACTTCATTTTCCCGGATTTCCGCCCTGTGCGCCTATGATTGGCTGTATCCGGAAATGACCGAATCCGAGCAGTTGGAGATCGGGCGGGAACTGCTGGCCCATATCGTTAAAGCGCAGGATGCCGCCTGGATCAGAAAATCCGGTATGCAGAACAAAGGAGAAGGCATCAGCGATTGGAATTCCAGTTTTTACGGAACGCCTCTGCTGAAATTCTACGCCGGGCTGGTTTTTTGCAATACCGGCATCAATGACGCGGCGGCGGCGAAATTCCTGGCGGATGGCCTCCGGGATCATATCCGGATGCTTGACTACCGGGCGAAAATGGCCGGCGCCGACGGCGGCAGCAACTGTGCTACGCTGGGCTATGCCTTTGGCGACGCCCCGGTCTGCGAATGGATTTTTTATTACACCTGGCAAACACTCACCGGGCATAACATCGCGGCGGATTTTCCCGCCAACGGATTGTTGCCGCACTGGCTGTTTTATGCCACTTTTTCCGGCCGCAACGAAGAACTGCTCGAGCACGGGAGCGGCAGCGCCTGGCATCTTGACAACCGGGTGAGAATGAATTTGCGTTATCTGGCGCAATACCGGAATTTTTACCCGAACCAATCGACGACAAAGTTCATCGATTATTTCATTTCAACCCAGGATGAGTTTAAAGACGATCAGCATGTCTATGCCTCCGGCACATGGAGCCACAACGGTTATTTCCCCTGGCTGCCTTTCAAGTACAACTATACCAGGCAGGCGGATTACCGGCCGGACCAGGCGCTTTTTGCAAGCCTGCCGAAAGCCTGCTTCTTCAAGAATCTCGGGCAGACTTATATGTTCAGCGGCCGCGACCGGGATTCGACTTACGCCCTGTTCACCTGCGGCTCGAAAACTCCGGCCCACAAACAGTATGACGAGAATAATTTCATCATTTACAAGAGCGGTTTTCTGGCCCTCGATTCCGGTACTCGGAGCGCCTCGGGCTACAAGGATTGGCTTGACGATATGTGGCATGACAACAATTACAACACCGCCAGTATCGCGCATAACGTGGTAACCATCCGCATGGAAGGGGAAACTTTTAGCGGCTGGCCAGAACAGAAATATGCGATAACCAATCACGGCGGGATGTACAAAACCACCGGCGGCGTCGTGAAAGCGTTTGAGAACAATGACCTCTATACCTATGTCTCCGGTGATTCCACCGCCTGTTACCGCCCGGAAAAATGCCGGAAAATGATCCGTCAGTTTGTCTTCATCCGTCCGGATTTTTTCGTCGTTTGCGATACGGTCGAATCAGTTGAGAAAGGGCAGTTGAAAACCTGGCTGTTGCATTCGCAGAACGAGCCCGTCGAATCGGGAGACCAATTCCGGTTTGACGAAGGCCAGGGACGCCTGTTTTGCCGGACATTTCTACCGGTTGATTTCAAGCGGGAAAAAATCGGTGGGCCAGGCAAAGAATTCTGGGTGGACGGCAAAAATTACCCCATGGGGAAAACCCGGATGGAGGAGTATGCCAAAAGAGGAATCATCAACCCGCTCTGGGGTAACTGGCGAATCGAATTGACTGCCAATAAGCCCGCCGAATCGGTCCGTTTCCTGAACCTGATTCAGGTCGGCATGAGCGGTGAACTCAAAGAAATGGTCCGTTCCGATTATGTGAAAAACGGCACTCGCGAAGGAGTAACCTTCACCTATGAAAATACCAAATACACGGTGTTGTTCGACGCGGACGGCAGCGGGGGCTGGTTCCAGGCGGTTCGGAATGGACAAGTGATTCTGGAAAAAGATCTTAATAAAGGATGAAAAAGCAATTCATGAAACCATGCGGAATCGGATTTTGCGGGGCGGGCAAATGGGTGAAAAATCATCACATTCCGGAGTTGTCGAAGAAGAATGATCGTTATGAAATCGTCGGATTTTACGATATCTTCAGAGAGAGCGCGGAGGCGTGCGCCAACCGGAAATTCAAAGTTTACGATACTCTCGACGAACTGTCCCGCGACCCGGATGTGGATGTGATCATCGTAGCCACCAAGCCGGTAGAAACTCATTTCGAAAATACAATGAGGCTGTTGGACGCGGGAAAAAATGTCATCCTGGAAAAACCGATGGCGTATCGCAGCGACGAGTGCGACGCTATGATCGCGAAAAGCCGGGAAAAAGGGGTGATTTTTTCCGTACATCACAACCTGCGTTACAGCATTTGCCTGAAAGCCACCCTCGAAGTAATCCGGCAGGGGGCGATCGGCGATCCGGTCCTGGTGGAAATCACCTCGCCGCGTTCATGGTACGAGCACGATGATTTCAGTAACTACGCAGTCCATATGGTGGATCAGGCGTTGACACTGAACCGCTCGCCTCTGAAAGAAGTCAGCGCCACGTTTGTTCATCCCGGAGATCCGATGGAAACATGCGGCTACGGCGACGCCTGGCTCCGTTTCGAGGAGCCGCCCGTCATCCGCATATCGATCAAGCCGCAGCCGCGGCGTCAGATCGTTCCGGACGACAGGGTCCAACGGGATTATTTCCGTTTTTACACTGCCGGGACACTGGATGCCTTCGGCATTGATGATCTGGGACATATTCCAAATCCGGAAGAACTGACTTGTAACCGGCATTATTATTTCGACAATATTCCCCGCCCGTTTACCCGGCCTGAATTCCTCGAAAACCTGGGAAAAGATTATTTCGATTCCTTCTATGAAAGCTGGGCCAACGGTACGCCGCTTCCGGTCACCGCCGAAGAAGCGCGCAACGCGATCCGTTGTATCGAACTGATGCACGAATCGGCACGTTCCAACCGTACCGTGTCAGCCACAGGTATGCTCTTATGAAAAAAATTCTCTTGATGGGCGGAGGTGAATTTCACGATTACACCGGCTGTTGCGAAGTAATCGCGCGGCATCTCTCCGAATTGAACAGATACACAGTGGAAACGGTGATCAATGATCTGAACGTTCTGACCCGCCCGAAAATCGATGAATACGACATCATCGTTTTCTATTGGACCAAAGACGTCCTGACACCGGAACAGAAACACGGATTATTCGACTGGTGCGCGGAAAAAGGTAAGTTCATCGGGATTCATTGCGCCGCCACCGCTTTTCGGGATTGCCCCGAATACGAGGCGATGCTGGGAGGACGTTTCCGGAAACATCCGCCGTACCGGCAATACAGTGTTTATGTGGATATGCGGCATCCGGCCATGAGCCGCCATTTTGAAAACTACCGGGCGCCGAAAGAGTGGACGAATTGGGCGATTCACGAATGCATGGTGGGGGACGAACAATTTCTGATCCACTATGACCGCCGTGTGGACATCGCGGCGAGCGCGGCGTGTCACGGCGAAATGTGGCCCGTCGCTTGGAGCAAGGGCTGGGGCAAAGGTCTGGTTTATTATTTGGCACTCGGACACGACGTTCCCGCTTGTTCAACTGAATTTTTCCGGCAGATGCTTTTTGCCGGGGTGCATTTTTTATCATAAGGAATAAATCATGAATTACAACGTTTTTTTTGAATCGGGTGAACCTGCAGTCGAACTGGCCGGAAGCGAGTTGATCAAATATGGACGCGAAGCTTTCATTTCCACGGATCGGGCCGGGGAGGCCGATATCATCCTGAAATCGGAAAATTCCGACCGTTTCCGTGATTCGTTTCATCTGCAAAGCAGGGGGAATCAACTTTTCATCACCGGCTCCAACCCGCGCAGTGTGCTTTATGGCGTTTATGAATACCTGAAACACTTCGGGTTCGCCTTTCTCTATCCGGGACCGGAAGGAGAGGTTATTCCGGAAAATCCGGCCTTCGCACTGTCCGGTTTTGACCATCAGGAAACGGCGGACCGCACGTTTCGCGGAATCGCCGCACGCCCGGAACCGGATAGACTGGAAGAAGGCAGACAGCTCATCAGCTTCATGGCAAAAAATAAATACAATCTATTCTTTATGGAAGGTTATGACGACGACCGCCCCGGCGACCAGTATTCGATTGTCAACGGGGTTCGTCCCCTGCAGCATGTGGAACATCAGTTGAAGGGCAAAAGCTGGGAAGAACGCCGCGAAATCGCATTGAAGCAGAAAACCATGGTCGACGAAGCGCGGTGCCACGGCATGTTGATCGAACGCGGCGGGCACGGTTGGAACTACGGGGTCCCAGAGCATTACGGACTTCTCCATCAGCTTTCCCCCGAGGAAGCCTGCACCGCCCTCAAGGCCAAAGGACGGGTGAACAAGCAGGCGGAAGTCGCTGTTTCCACCTGGTTCCAGATCTGCCTCGGGAAAGAAGAAGTTCGCGAAATCTATGTCTCCCATATCATCGATTATCTGCGGAAACACCGTGGGGAATTCGATATCGCCGCCATCTGGATGGGCGATGGCTACGACAACAAATGCCAATGCGATGATTGTTTGCGGCAGCCGTTCAGTGATCTTTATCTGGATGTCTTCCGCCGGGTGGCGTTATGGGTGGCCGAAAGTATTCCGGAGCTTACCCTCGAGTGCATCATGTATTTCGAAACCCTGGAACCGCCCACCCGCAATTGGCTGGAAGGACTCGACAATGTGATCCTTAATCTGGCTGTATGGCGGCAATGTTATTCCCACAAACTGGACGATCCCGCGTGCCGTATTCCGGGGTGGATCCCGGATTACCGGCATAATCTTTCACATGATGTTCCCAATGGCTTCCGCATTATCAATTATGATCATTTCCTGGCATACGAGGCTTGGCGCAATGTTGTGGGCAGTGAACTTAAATGCCTGATGTTCAATTATATCACGCTTGCACCGGCCCTTGATCGACATTTCATGAGTTATAATCTCACCCCGTTGGCGGACTCGTTGAACGATTTTGACCGCCTTGGGTTCGACGGCATGGTAGACTGCCAGTGCCATTGTTCCTGGGACAAGCCGGCCAATCTCCAGCTTTACGGAGCCGGGCGTATCCTGTGGAACAAGCATGATAATGACCCGGCACGAATCCGCCGGGAATTATTCGTCTTGCTCTATGGTCCTTTGAGTGAAAAAATGATCTGCATCGCTGACAAAATATATCGCGCC
The DNA here is from genome assembly GCA_031548025.1 of Victivallaceae bacterium. Taxonomy (GTDB): domain Bacteria; phylum Verrucomicrobiota; class Lentisphaeria; order Victivallales; family Victivallaceae; genus UBA5239. The sequence goes on from JAVBRM010000176.1 coordinate 15,263, forward strand.
CTGACCCGCTGCGATTATCATCACTCCCTGAACCGGCAGCCGGAAGTGTTATTGCGGGAAATTCGTAGCGAATTGGCTGAATGTCTATCTGAAATCAATTCGCTTCCGGCCTCACCGTATGCGGAGCATATCACATATTTTCGTGATTCACTGAATAACCTGCTTGCCGGACTTACATGAAAAATATTATCCTGAAATTCGGCAACATCGTCGATCCGCGGAAAAAAGACACCCCCGTAATGGACATTAAAATCAGAGGCGACCGCGTTGAAGAAATCGCCAAAAACATCACCGCCGGTCCTTCCGATCGGGTGTTCGACATCTCCGGCAAATGGATCGTGACGGGGACAATAGGACGATGTACTGTACAGCAATGCCGCGGAATTCAAATTTGTCAAGAACAACTGAGAAAATAAATTCAGGAGTAATCAGATGCGGATACAAAATTTTCTGTCCATTGCAGACTTGCCTGTCGGCAATGCCCCCAAACCAATTGATTACCCTCATTTCCCGGCCCGTTGGCAGGCCGCGGTCTGGCGTAACAGGGGACTGGTCCCGCCAAAACGGCTGGCCTCCGTATTGCGTTATACGGAGACTCAGCTTTTCCAGGCGGTAGAAGATATGATGGAATGGAGTCCGGCGCGTTTGGCTTATATTTTGAAAGAAGAAAATTTCTTTTGGGCCAAAGTCGGTCATCTGAAACTCAGCGGTGAAGCGCAGATTTATGCTGAATTGACTCCTGAACAGCGGAAAGCCACCCGAAAATTGAAAAATCTCATGGAGCAATATTTTCCCGTTGAGCAGCAGGAATATCTCGATCCGCTCTTTGCCTTCGCCGAACGATATGCGTCGCGGTCGCCGGGCACTTGAAAAACTGAAGAGTGCAAACGTTTCGCTTCCCGTATTTGATCCTGAATATGAATGGTTTGATAAAGCTTGAACAAAAAAAAATGAAAGGAAATTTTATGTCACAGGAAGGTTTCAGATTATTGCAGCGGGAGTGCATCAACTCCGGACTTTGTTATGAATGTGGATTGTGTGCGTCGGTTTGCCCGACGAAATCAATCGAACTGAAATTGTACGATTGGGGGCGTAATCCCGAGCTTGTCGGCAAATGCACCGATGAGGCATGTACCCGGTGCTATGATGTCTGCGCGGCAAAACTCGTGCCGGTCAGCGCTATGGAAAAGAAATTTTTCGGGCGCGGGCGCAAAATGGATACGGTCGAGAAAGTCGGCGGAGTTTGTCGTTTTGTGGGTACCGGGTGCACGGTCGATCCGGAAATCCGTGAGATCGGCGTGTCCGGTGGAGTCGCGACTTCCCTGATGATTTTCGCCCTTGAAAAAGGATATATCGACGGTTGTGTGCTGGCAGGCTGGGATACGGAAAAACCGTGGTTGGCAAAGGCGTATGTCGCCACGTCCCGCAAAGATATTCTTGCCTGTTCCGGGTCGAAATATCAACCGCATCCGCAACTGCTCGGCATTCGTGAAGCCTATGAAATGGGATTGAAAAAGATCGCGGTCTCCGCCACGCCGTGTCACGCGCAGAGTCTGCGGAAAATGATGATGAACGAAGATTTTTCCGATATCGCGGGAATCATCAAGCTGATTTCCTGTAATTTTTGCGCGGCGCACTGGGCGCTTGCCGGTACCCGATGGCTGCTCAAAACCTGGCTCGGCGTTGAAATGGAGGATGTCCGAGAAATGAATTACCGTACCGGCGCATTCCCCGGTTGCATGCGGGTGCGGACCAAGGACGGGCAGCTTCACGAGAAAGCGTTTGTCCGAGGCGGCGGGGTGGCCGCTCTGGGGCGTTTCACACCTGAGGAATGCCGGATTTGCCTCGAAAAAGTCGGATATGCGGGGGATGTTGTTTTCGGTGATACCTGGTGTCATCCGACGTTGCCACCGAATTTCGATTTGTTCCCGCCCACGGAGGAGCAAATGGCCGCCGATCCCCGTATCCGAGAAGCGGCGAAAAAGGGGCTGTCGGCTATTGTGGCCCGCAGTGAATTCGGCTTGAAACTGCTGGAAGAATGCCGCGATGCCGGATATATTAAAGTGTTCTCCAATACCGAGGAAGAGACGAACGCATTCCTGACCGGTGTCGCATCAGAAAAGCCGGAATGGTATGGACCGTGGATCGAAGCGCGAAAGCATCGCGGCATGCCGGTTCGGGAATATGTTTGAGGAGAAAATGAAAATGTCCGATCGTTATCATGTCTGTGATGTTGTCGTAGTTGGCGGCGGGGTGGCGGGTGTGGCCGCGGCAGTGGCCGCCGCCCGCAAGGGTGCGAAAACCATTCTGATCGAAAAAAGCTGTATTCCGGGCGGACTGGCGACCTCGGGCCTGATCAACATCTATCTGCCGCTGTGCGACGGCAATGGCAATCAGGTTACTTTCGGTTTGGCGGAGGAACTCATGCATCGTGCCCTGAAATACGGGCCGGGAACAATTCCCTCCGACTGGCGGGAGAAACGTAATGCGCCCGAGGTTGAACGCCTCCGCTGCGTCTTCGCGCCGGCCGCCCTGATTCTGGCTATGGATGAACTGTTGTTGGAAAACGCCGTGGAAATCTGGTTCGATACGCTGGCGACCGGAGTCCATAAAGAGGAAAACGAACTGCGGTCATTGACCGTGGAGAATACGGATGGGCGTTCGGAAATCCGGGCAAAGGCATTTGTGGACGCCACCGGCGGGGCATACCTGGCGCAAATGGCGGGAGAGGAAGTTTCTTTTACAAAGAACGTGCTATCGCTCTGGGCGCTCGAATATGAAGGAAGTCGTCAGCCCGGACGCGACCGTATGGCGCCGGAAATCAATATGCTTACACGCGGTTGCGCGGAACGGACATTCACCGCGCCGACGGCAAAAGACGTCAGTTGTTATATGCTGGAAACCCGTGCGCTGCTGCGGAAGTTTTATGCGGAACAACAGACGGACGAATATGATCGTTTCAATCGTTGGCCGCTGGTTCTGCCGTCCATGCCGCAGTTCCGCAAGATCGCCGCGATGAAAGGGGAGTTCGAACTCTCAGACGCCATGAATAACCGCCGTTTTGAAGATTCCATCGGATTGGCGGCGGACTGGCGAAAAAGCGGTCCGGTCTGGGAAATACCATTCGCAACTCTCCAGTCGCGTATGACTTCGAATCTGCTGGCCGCCGGCCGCTGTATTTCATCCGTCGGGGACGCATGGGAAATCACCCGTGTCATTCCCTGCGCCGCCTTAACCGGAGAAGCCGCCGGATACGGCGCGGCGATCCAAGCCGCCGGTTCGCGATCCGGACTGCCAGAAAAGGTTCAGGCGGATATGGCACGAGGCGGCATACGCCTTCATCTGTAAACAGAAAGGAAACGACGCCCATGATCAAATTCAAGTATGCACTGTTTTTCGATTTTCATACCTTGGTCACCATTCCGGACGTGGGAGAACGATTCGACGTCGAAGCCTTTGCCGATCAGATCGCATCCTGCGGTGTGGATTTCCTGACGTTTCACGCCCGGTGCAATCAGGGAAACGCTTACTACGACACGAAAATCGGGCAACGGCACCCTTCTTTGCATTACGATCTGGTGAAACGCCTTTGCAACGCCTGTGCCGCACGCAATATCCGCCTGAGCCTCTACCTGAATGGGCATCTCAGCGAGGAGGAAACGCTGGCTCATCCGGATTGGGCGGACGTGCCGTTTGCGCCGCGCCCCCGCAAAGAAAGCCCGTTCTTCCATCAGGTCTGCTACAATTCACCGTTTCGGGAGCATCTGCGCGATATGGCATTGGAACTGATTCGCGGACCTTACCGGTTCTACGGTTTTTTCTTCGACTGCCTGGGCGTATCCGATTGTGTTTGTCCACGTTGCGTTGCCGAAATGAAACAAAACAAGCTGGACTGGAATAACTTGGACGACGTGTTGAAATTCAGCGCATTTTCCGCCGACCGGATGTGCCGTTTTCTGAACGACGCCATTCGCAAAGAAAAGCCGGATACCCTGCTGTTTTTCAACGGGCGCCCCTTTGAGGAGGTCGCCGGAATGGAAAGTCATTTCGAGTGCGAATGCCTCCCCACGGCGGGTTGGGGATATGACTGCCTGCCTTCGTTTGCGCATTATTTGCGGACGATTGCGGACGGAAGGTGCATCCTCAACATGACCGGACGTTTCAATAATTGGGGTGATTTCGGCGGCTTACGATCCGAGGAAAGTCTGGAATTTGATCTGCTCTACGGCGCGGCGCATGGTATGCGCCCCGACATCGGCGGGCACTGCCATCCGCGTGGCGATCTCGATCGGCCGGTATTTGACCGAATCCGTTCCATTTTCAATCATATGCGCCGGTACGACGAATGGGTGCTCGACGCGGTAAATGAATGCGATGTAGCTCTGGTGTATCCGCGCACCCCGCTCCGTTATATTCCGGAAGGACCATCCACCCGGGCCGCTGTCCGCATGCTGGACGAACTCAAGGTCCAGTTCGATTATGTTTCCGAAGCGGCTTCGTGGGACAAATACCGTCTGCTTATTTTCCCGGACGATGTTTCATTCAACCTGGAAATTGTCCAGCGGGTACAGGCGCATTTGTCTCGCGGCGGACGCATTCTCGCAACGGCAAAATCAGGGCTGGACCCGAACGGCAAAGCATTTTCCTGTCCGGAATGGCCAGCGTTTTATATCGGACCGACGAAACACGATCCGTTGTACTTCCAACCGTCGGAAATTTATGCTGAAGGATTACCGGACATGCCGCTGTCCGTCTATGCCTCTGGGACGAGCGTACGTGCCGCGGAAGGAACGAAAACAGAAATGTTCTGTGTCAAGCCGTATATGAATTACGGATGGGACGGACTTCATGGAAATCGCTATGTACCGCCGCAAAGCTCGACAGACGAACCGTTTCTGCTGGAGAAAAACGGAATTGTTTACATAGCCGGAGAGCTTTTCGCCGGATACGGACACCGCGGAGCCCGGCAATTGAAAGATTTGTTGGCGAATGTATTGAAGCACCTGGATCCGGAACCAAAACTGCGGACCTCCGGACTGCCCTCATTTGCCCGTGCGGTCGTTCAGCAAAAAGGAGATTGCGAAATCGTGCATCTGCTGGCATATTGTCCGGAAAAACGCTGCGATTCAATCGTGGTCGAAGACCGGGTGGATGTACGGACGGCCCGCGTGAGCTTACGGCTCGACGGCAAAAAAATCAGCCGGGCTTTCTGCGCTCCAGACGGACCGGCATTATCATTTGAGGAAAATGATGGCTATTGCCAGGTGGATGTTCCTCCATTCTCCGGCTATTGTCTGCTAGTGTTCGAAGATGCCTGAATAAAAACTGAAATCCATTTTGGAAAATCTTCTAAATTAGCAAAGATGATATCATAGGCGGTGTGTTTTTTTCAGAAGTATATAGATAATCGGAAATATAAAGAATAGAAGCAAATCATTGATCATTATACTTCCTGGACCTTGGGGAGCCTGGTGCGGTTGCCACCCGACATTTCAGCCTGTCGTTGTAACCGACCAGGCTCCTCTTTTTTCTCAGATGCACCCTCATATGGATGTATTTTTACCGATACGGACTCTTCGGCAGATACGCAAAATCAGGCAAAATAATTGGGGCCTTTTGAGGCGGGATGTGATTGCTGTCATTGTGATCATGTTAGTTTGGACATTGAGGTGCCTTACGCAATGAAGTCGTCTTTATAAAAATGGAGAACAAGGCAAGAATTGAATATTGCTTTTATTATAGTATTTTGATGAAAAACATTTTTTATTGTCTGGTATAGTTATAGTTATAATTATGTTATATGGTTTATGGAATTCATTCCATCATTTCAGTAAGCCTGCGGCTTCGGGGAGCCACATGGAAATGGCGGGGATGAAGGTGATCAGCAGGACTGCCACCAGCATGGCCGTGAAAAATGGCAGCATGGGTTTGGTGACCTGCGCGATGGTGGTTTTGCCGATGCCGCAGCCGAGGAACAGGCACGAGCCCACCGGGGGCGTGCAGAGGCCGATGCAAAGGTTGGCAATCATCATGATCCCGAACTGGATGTCGTCCATGCCGAGCTGGCGGACCACCGGCAGGAAAATCGGTGTGAAAATCAGCACAGCCGGCGTCATGTCCATGAAGGTGCCGACGATCAGCAGCAGCAGGTTGATCAGCAGCAGGATGACCACCGGGTTGTCCGACACGGAAATCAGGGCGGCGCTGATCGCCTGCGGGATATTCGAAATCGTCATGATCCAGCTCATCGCCGAGCTGACCGAGATCAGGAACATCACCACCGCCGTGGTGATGCCGGTCTGGCGAAGGATATCCGGAAAATCGCGCAGTTTTACCTCGCGGTAAAGCGCCATGGAAAGCAGCAGCGAATAAGCTACCGCCACGGCCGCCGCCTCGGTCGCGGTGAAGACGCCGCCCAGAATCCCGCCGATGATGATGACCATCAGGAATAAGCTGAGGAATGCCCGTTTGAACGTGATGAAGACCTGTTTCCAAGGGGTTTTGACGCCGCCCTTGCCGCCATGCCGAAGCACATGGATCACGCAAACCGCCATGATGCAGAGCCCGACCAATATCCCGGGCAGCACTCCGGCGATGAAAATCGCCGCGATCGACACCGTGCCGCAGGCCACGGCGTAAACGATCATGATATTCGAGGGCGGAATGATCAGCCCGGTCGTGGCGGCGGTAGTGGTCACGGCTACGCCGAACTCGCGGCTGTAGCCGTTGCGTTCCATTTCGGGAATCATGAAGCCGCCGACGCTGGACACCGCCGCCGTGGCCGACCCGGAGATCGAGCCGAACATCATGCAGGTGAACGTATTGACATAGGACAATCCGCCGGGAAAGCGCCCGACCAGCGCATTGGCGAAATCGATCAGCCGCCGGGCGATGCCGCCGCGCCCCATCAGTACTCCGGAAAGCACGAAAAACGGGATCGCCAGCAGCGAAAAAGAGTTGACGCCGTTGACCATGCGGTCGGCCACGATGACTTCGCCGGCGGCCATGCCGCCATTGGCGAGCACAGCGGCGAAGGACGCCATGCCGATGGCCACCGCGATCGGCGCGTTGCACATCATCAATACCACGAAAACAATAATCAGGACAATCGCTACTTCAGTCATTTGAATTTCCTCCCTTCAATAAGTCATCGCGCAGGTTGCAGCATTCGAAAAACAGGATAAACAGACCGCTAAGCGGCAGCGGCAGAAATTGAATCACATCCGAAACCTGCAAGGCTGGTAAAACATTCCAATGGGTCAGCGCCTGACTGACCAGTCTGAACCCGCCGATTTCGAAAACCACCAACACGAAAATGAAGGTGACGATATGGACAAACACCGACATCCGTTTCGAGGTTTTATCAGCAAAATATCCGACCAGGATATCAATGCCGAGGTGAGCGCGGGCTTCGAATGCGGCCGCGATCCCGAGGAAGCTTACCCAGATCAGCAAAACCGTGGCCAGTTCTTCGGTCCATTTGACCTGAGCGCCGCACAAATAGCGGGAACCCACCCCGAGCAGTACATCGACCACCAGCGCGGCGATTGCTGCGATCAGGCAGATGTTTAATAACGACAAGACTCTTTTTCGTAGCAACATAATTATCGTACCTCCCGGATTTCATGGACCAGCGCTGCGATATTTTTGGGCAGCGTATTGTACATCGGAGCGATTTTTTCGATGAACGGCGCTTTATCCACCGTGATGAATTGAACGCCGGCATTTTCGGCTTTTTTCCTGGCCGCAGCCTCGGCTTGTTTCCACAATTCGCGCTGGAATATACTGGACTCCATGGCCGCGATTTCCAGCCACTCGCGCTGCTGCGGATTCAGCGAATCCCAGGTCGCGCGACTGACCACCAGCATGTCCGGTACGCGGGCGTGTTCAGTGAAAATGAAGTATTTGCAGACTTCCAGATGGCGTCCGGTATCGAAGCTCGGCAGGTTGTTTTCCGCGCCGTCCACCGTGCCCTGCGACAGGGCGGTATAAAGTTCGCCCCACGGAATCGGCGTCGGCGCGCCGTTCATGGCGCTGACCATGTCCATGGCGCTGCGGCTCTGCTGGGTGCGGATTTTCAGCCCCTTGACGTCGTCGATGGTGTTGATCGGCTTTTTCGTGGTGTAAAAACTGCGTTCACCGGCATCGTAAAAGGTCAGGCCGCGCATCCCTTTGAGCATTTCGCCGATGCGCTTGCCGATGGGGCCGTCAAGCACCTTCCAGCAGTGTTCGCCGTTGCGAAACACATAGGGCATGCTCAGCGCCGTGAGCTCCGGTATGCTCGATTCCAACAGTGCCACCGAGCACTTGGAAATATCGAGCTGACCATTCTGAACCTGTTTCAAACACTCCCCCTCGGAACCGACCATGCCGGAGGGATAAACCTGTATCTGCAGATTGCCTCCGGAAAGCTCGGCCACGCGCACCGACATCCGCACCATGGCCTCATGCACCGGATGATCGGTCGAAAGCCCGTGCCCAAGCTTCAACACCCGGGTTTTGCCCTCGACTTTACCCATTTGCGCGCTTCTGACATAGAAGGCATAGCCAAACGCAGCAATCAACAGAGCGGCGAGAACACCGCCGACCAGACCGGAAACGCCCGGAGACCATTTTTTATTCATCCAACCCTCCAACTATTGTAACGTGCAGTATTTCAAATATTGAGGCAGTAAGCTGTGGACAATGCCGAATTCGGCGCCGCGAAGTTCCGCCAGGCCGCGCAGGCGTCCGATGGCGCTGTAGCCGGGCGTGGAATTGCATGGTTTCTTGAGATCGTCGAGCATGGTATGCCCATGATCGGGGCGCACCGGAATCCGCCAGTCGTCACGTCCGGCCTCGATGCGGCGCGCCTGTTCCTCGCTGATCGCTTTCAGTATGCCATACATATCGACGCAGCCCTCGAGGTGGTTCGCCTCGTAGAATTCGCCGGTCGGCTCGTGATGGGTACTGCGCAAATGCAGGAAGCCGACGCGGTGCGCGCAATTTTTAAACATTTCGACCAAGTTGTTGTCGAGGCGTCCGCTGAACGATCCGGTGCAGAAGCAAATGCCGTTCGAAGGATTGTCGACCATATTCAGTAGATCGGCGATGTCTTCGGCGGTACTGAAAATACGCGGCAACCCGAGCACGGAAAACGGCGGGTCGTCGGGGTGAATCACCATGCGGCAGCCGGTTTCGTCGGCCACCGGGCAAACATCCAGCAGAAAGGCTTTCAGGTTGGTTTTGAGTTGTTGACGGTCGATGTTGTCGTATTTTTTCAGCATTTCGCGGATGCGGTCGAGTGTACAGCCTTTCCAGCCGGGAAAGTTGTCGACGATGGTTTTTTCCAACTCAACTTTTTGAGCATCATTGAGCGAATTGAAATATGCTTCGGCTTCGGCGGAATATTCCGCGTTTTTGCGTTTCAATATAAACAGATCGAACGCGGCCACTTTGACCGGATCGTAAAACAGCGTGATCGAGCCGTCCGGCAGTTTGTACTGCAGGTCGGTACGGACCCAATCCAGTACCGGCATGAAATTGTATGTAATGATCTTGAGCCCGCATTGGGCGAGGTTGCGCAGCGATTGCCGGTAATTGGCGATGTATTCGCGATAGTTGTCGGAACGGGTTTTGATGTCCTCGTGAACCGGCAGACTTTCGACCACGCTCCAGGTCAGCCCGGCGGCCTCGATCATGCGTTTGCGCTCCATGATCGCGTCGATCGTCCAGAGCTCGCCGTAAGGAATCTGGTGCAATGAGCTGACCACGCCGCTCGCCCCGGCCTGTCGAATATCCTGCAGCGAAACCGGGTCGTCCGGGCCGAACCAGCGCAGTGTTTCTTCCATGAACATATTTACACCCCGCTGAAGGACGAGAAACCGCCGTCCACCGGAATGATCGCGCCGGTGACGAATTTCGCCGCGTCCGAAATCAGGTAATGAATACAGCCGAAAACCTCGTCCTGTTCGCCGAAACGCCCCATCGGCGTCTTGGCGATCACCTGCCGGCCGCGGGCGGTGAAAGTGCCGTCCGGATTGACCAGCAGAGCACGGTTCTGGTTGCTGACGAAAAAGCCGGGTGCGATGGCGTTGACCCGCAGGCCGCTGCCGAATTTCTGCGCCAGTTCCATCGCCAGCCAGCGCGTCAGGTTGTCGATCGCGCCCTTGGCGTTGGAATAACCGATGCCGCGCGAAATCGCCTGGCCGGCGGCCATGCTGGAAAAGTTGACGACGCAGCCATTTTTCTGCGCGGCCATCGCCCTGGCGAAGGTGATCGTGGGCAGCAATGTTCCCTTGAGATTCAGGTCGAGCACCTTCTCGTACTGATCGATCTGCAGGTCGAAAATCGTCTGATCGGGATTGACCATCGCGCCGGCCATGTTGCCGCCCGCGCCATTAATCAGTACATCGATCCGGCCGTGTTCCACCATGATTTTTCCGTAAATATCGTCAAGCATCTGCTTATCGAGTACGCTGCAGGCGTAGCCGGAAACGTTCGGCGAAATTTCCTTTTTGCACTCCGCCACGGCCTGTTCGACCGCCTCCGGGCGCAAGTCCAGCATGACGAGCTTCGCCCCCTGGCTCAACAGATAACGCACCGTACCGCCAGCCAATACCCCGGCCGCGCCGGTCACCACAATCACTTTGTTTTCAAGGTCGAATAATTGGTTCTTCATTTGTCAATTTCCTGTAGGCGAGAAAGATTAATTTTATATTTTTTTGACATTCGCCATTAATGCACAGCCGGCATTATCCCTGAACAATAGAACGGATGGACATTATCTTGTATGGCATTGACATAATAATAGCCGGTATGACGAAAAGAGCCGGTTTGGTAATATGTAATTTTCAGGGACAAAGAGGCGTCACATTGTGCCGTTGTCTATCAGCTTCATCGCTTCCGTTTTGGGATACCACGACACGTGGCCCGGATAGTGCAGAACATTGAGACCGCCGTTGTGGCGATTACTTAGTTTCTGGGGAAAAGTTACACCGCTGTTTGTGCCCGCATACCAATAATACGGAGCATCGGTATCGACACAGCCCAGTTGCAGCCGGCGTTCGGGTTTGGATATTTTGGGGTATTTGGTCAAACCATCCGAGGTTCTGGATATGTAGCCGCCGCGCCAATTGGTATTTGTGGAATTTTGCTGGCACTGAATCATCCTCAGCCACAAGACGTCATTCTTTTTATCCGGGTCTATATAAGTCCGGGGGGCTCCACTGTCGGAATAAAACATACCTTCGTTTGGATAGGGGGTAAAACGCATCAAAACCCATTCATCATAATCTCCGGTGTACATATGAAAGGCGACCCCGAGTTGCTTCAGATCGCCCGCACAGTTGATTGATTTGGCTTTGCCGCGGGCCTTGTTCAAGGCCGGCAGCAGCATTGCCGCCAGGATAGCGATGATGGCGATCACGATCAGGAGTTCAATGAGTGTGAATTTTTTCCGGTTTGTATGCATTGTTCCCTACTTCCTTTTTTAAGTTGTTGTCTTGTTTATTAATATATCCCGGAAATAAAAAATATGAATAACTTATTTCATAAAAAACATATCCAAATCATGAATTGTCTGAAAAAGAATCATTCGTTGCAAAACCGGTTTCGTGGCGTTTTTTGAAATCCCTCGGGCTACATTTATAATAATTCTTAAAGGCCCTGGAAAATGAAAAAGCGCTTGCAAATCCCACCAATTCCGCAATTTCCTCCAGATTGCTCCCACCCCGCAACAACAATGATACCGCGCGGTCCATACGCATCCGGGTCAGGATGCTCAAAGGGGCGGCATTGTAAAATTTTTTGCAGGTGATGAAGAAATTCGATTCGGACATACTGGTTCTTTTGGCCATTTCTTGAAGCGTCCAATGACGCCGCAAATTCGCTCCGATCTGGGCAAAGAGTTCATCCATTTGCTGTTGATGCAAATTCAGGCGGGGGGAGACCTCCTGTTCCTCTTTCAGGTACTCGATCAGCATATTGACGGTGTAGGTGGCCTTGGCCGGGTTCCGGCGTTCCTCCAGGTAGAGCAGTTCGGCCAGGTGGATGATTTCGGAGAAAAATGTCGACGGTTTGATTATCGCACTTGCATCCGCCGGCAATTGCAACCAGTTCAATGAAAGATGAAACCACAGAAAACGCAAATTGGAATCGGTACCGTAAATCTGCGGCTGGTTGCGGGGAAAACAGATGGTTTCTCCGGCTTTTATGGTATGAATTTTATTGTCCAAACGGATATCCAGAGTACCTTCCTGAATCAGCAAGATCTGATCGAAGCGGCTTTTGTTCAAATAGATCATATAGCCGCCAGAGGGAACATGGCTGAATCCGGCGATGCATGGCAGGTAGTAATATTTCTCAAGGGGTTGAAGATTGTTGAAAAAGATAAAACGTTCATGGAGGTCCGGCGGCAGATTTGCGGAATCGGGTATGTTTTTTAAAAGATCGAGCATTTTAAATTCTCCATTCGATGTTATAATGTATTATGTAGTAGAGCCAATTTCAAAAGGGGTTTATATGAAACATAAAATTATTTCCTGTTTATGTCTTCTCCTGACCGCCGCGTTTTCGTTGACGGCGGCGGAGGGAGTCCGCTATAACTTGAATGTCGACTGGAAATTCGCGATTCCCGAGAAACGCAATTTCCCGCTGGCCGACGCTCTTGAGAGCATGAAAAAAGACGGCAAACAATTCTATGCGATCGATTATGACGACTCCGGATGGGAAACGGTGAGCGTGCCGCACCCGATCAATGCGAAAGACTCATTTGACGACCAGCATGTCGATGCGGGGGAAGCCAATCTTTATCGCGGCTTCATGTTTTACCGCAAGCATTTTGCGCTGGACCAGGCAGCCGCCGGACAGAAGATTTTCATCGAATTCGAGAGTGTCCGCCAGACGATCTATTTATATGTCAATGGCGAGTTCGCGGGTTATTATGAGGCGGGGGTCGCGCCGGTCGGCTTCGACATCAGCCGCTGGGCCAAGGCCGGCGACAACCTGGTCGCGATCGCCACCGACAATACCGCGAATCGGGGCATGAAGATCATCGCCCTGGAAACGAAACCCGGCAATACCCCCGGCGACCGCTCCGGCACCGGCTGGCAGTGGAACCAGAAGGATTTCAATCCGGTACAGGGCGGCCTGACCGGCAATGTGAATCTGTATGTCAAAAGCCCGGTTTACCTGACGCTGCCTTTGTACAATAATTTAAAAACCACCGGGAGCTACATCACCGCGTCCGAGTTCGACTTTGCACGTGGCGCAGCGAAAATCCGCGTCCGGGGCGAAGTGCGCAACGAATCCGCGAAGTCCGCGAAACTGACCCTCGGTATTACGGTAAAAGATGCCGCCACCGGGAAGGCGGTCGCCAATTTCCAGTCATCCAAAGCGGAAACCGTGGCGCCCGCCGAGGATAAAGGCAAGGTTTTCCAGACCGCGTTGGAAAGCGATGTTTATGCGGAAAATCCGCGCCCGACAGCGGTGATCACGCCGGAAGTGAAAACCGTTCTCGCGGAGAAAGTCGTTTCCGGGCTGAAATTCTGGTCGCCGGACGATCCGACGCTCTACCGGGTGGAAATCACGCTGCGCGATGCCAACGGCGCGATCTGCGATTGCGAAGAGATCGTTACCGGCTTCCGCGACGTGCGGTTCGATGCGAAACAGGGACTGCTCATCAACGGCAAGCCGTTTTATCTGAAGGGTTATGCACAGCGCTCCACCAATTCCTGGGCGGCCATCGGCGTGGCCAACGACTGGCTGAACGATTTTGAGGCGGCGCAGGTCCGCGAGTCCGGCGCAAATTTCATCCGCTGGATGCACGTCGCCCCCAAGCCGGTACTGATTCGTGCAGGAGATAAATACGGCGTCGTGTCTGTGGCCCCCGCCGGGGACAAGGAAGCCGACGTCAAGGGGCGTACCTGGGCGCAGCGCGTGGAGGCGATGCGTGACACCATGATCTATTTCCGCAATTCTCCGTCGGTCATCTTCTGGGAAGCCGGAAACAATGCGATTACCGCCGAACATATGCAGGAAATGACCACACTCAAGCATCAGATCGACCCCGCCGGCGGGCGCTTCATGGGCTGCCGCACCTTGACCAGCAAGGAACAGATCGCCGCCGCAGAATGGGTCGGCACCATGATTTACCGCCACGACAAGGCCGCCAAGGCAAGCATGAACGCCATCAACCGTCAGCTGCCGATGGTCGAAACCGAATACAACCGCGACGAGTCTCCCCGCCGGGTCTGGGACCGCTATTCGCCGCCCGATTACGACTATGTGAACAAATGGCTCGGCGGCGGGCGCAAGCGCGATGGCTTCGATGTATGGGACCAGACGCAGGAGGACTTCTGCCTGGCCGCCGGAAATCTTAAGGGCGGTTACGGTTACTTCTACAACAACCGCGTCGGCAGCATCGGTGGCAATTACTATGTCGGCGCGGGGGCGCTGGTCTGGGCGGATTCCAGCGAGCTCGGACGCAATACCGGATCGGAAAACTGCCGCGTCTCCGGGCGCGTCGATGCGGTCCGTATCCCGAAGGAATCGTTCTACGTCTACCAGGTATTCCATTCGGAAACACCGAGGATCAAAATCCTCGGACACTGGAATTACCCCGAACTGACGCCGGAAACCTATCAGTACCGCGTCAAGGAAAAGGACGAAAAGGAAGGCTACTGGCGCGTCTCCGACAAGATCGCTCAGCGCGATCCGAAGAGCAAGACCGTCTATGTGATCGGCTCCCCGCATTGCGCGAGCATCGAACTCTTCATCAACGCCAAGAGCGCGGGAGTCTGCTCAGCCGCCAAGGAACAGTACAATTATGAGTTCCCCGGCATCGACGTGACCAAATCCGGCGAAATCCGCGCCGTGGCCAAAGACGCCAAGGGAAATATCATCGCCGACGACAAAATCGAAACCGTCGGCGAGCGCGCCGCGATCGAGCTCGTGCCGGTGGCCGGCCCGGAGGGGCTGCGCGCCGACGGGTCCGACGTGATGTTCTTCGACGTCCGGATCGTGGATGCCAAAGGGCGTGTCTGTCCGCTGGACTATGAACGGATCGACTTTCAGTTGGCCGGACCGGGCGTTTTCCTCGGCGGTTACAATTCCGGCAAATTCGGCAAGGACGCCGTGATCCACAAGAATTATGTCTTCGCCGAATGCGGGCTGAACCGCGTATTCGTCCGCGCCACCCGTAACGCCGGAGAAATCACCCTTACAGCCACCAGCGGCAAGCTCCGCGTCACCGCCAGTACCCGCTCCGTAGCGGTCAAGGCCGTGAACGGCTTCTCACCGGACCAGCAGGCGAACCGCCCCAACCAGATGACGTTCGGCACTCAGGCGGTGGCCGTAGTCGAAACCACGGCGAAACCCACGACCGGCGTTACGGAGAGCTACAAGATCCTGGTCAACGGCAAGGCCGTCGACTGCGGCAAGAATTCACCTTACAAACCGGACAGTTCGACCGGAGTGGTCGCGCCGCTCCGCCCGGTACTGGCGGCTCTCAAGCAGGCGGGCGCCAGTTTTGAGCTGGTTTACCTCGGCGAAGAGGATGTGCCGGCGCACCTCACGGATTACGCTTATCCGATGCTGGTCATCGAAGCCAACGGCAAAAAGGCGGAGATTTACAACGGCAACACCGAAATCATCCTCAACGACGGCGAAGACAAGAATCTGACCAATTTCGAATTCACCGAAACCAATAAAGAACTGGTCGGCGAACTCGCCGCGGTTCTGGAATATGTCCCGGGCATCGAAATCAAAATCGATCCGGCCGCCCGCACTTTCGTCATCAATATCAAAAAGTAAAGGAGACTATAATATGCTTAAAAAACGACAACTCGCCGTCATCGCGGCCGCTTCGCTCTCCCTGGCGGCGTTTCCGGGTATCGCCAGTGAACAGCCGATCGGTTCGATCACCATCGATACCGCCAACCCCGGCATTCAGGTCAGCCCCACGCTCTACGGAGCGTTTTTTGAAGACATCAACCGCGCCGGTGACGGCGGCATCTATGCGGAAATGATTCAAAACCGCTCGTTCGAAGACAACAACGGCTTCGCCATCGCGTGGTTTGCCCGATCCGTGGCGCTTTCGCTCGACCGCGACAAGCCGATCAACCCGAACAATCCGACCGCACTGAAAGTCATCTCCGAGGCGGACGGCATGGTTTGGAACGCCGGGTTCATCGGCAACGTCCAGGGCACCCGGGCACGGGCCACCCGTCCAGACTGGCAGAAACGCCAGGAAAACGCCCCCGGCCAGATCTTTGTCGAAAAAGGCAAAAAATATGACTTTTCGGTCTTTGCACGTGCGGAAAACACACTGCCGTTGACCGTTTCTCTGATTACTACCGCCTACGATGGTGAAAAAGCATCCGCGAAAAACCCGATGGGTAAAGTACTCGCCACCGCCAAAATCAAGGTGGGAACCGATTGGAAAAAACACACCCTGGAATTAACGCCGAACGATACCGCCAGCGACGCTTATCTGGTGATCTCCTCCGGCGAAAAGGCGACTTACTATCTGGATATGGTTTCGCTGTTTCCGCGTGACACCTGGAAAGGACGTCCCAACGGCCTGCGGGCCGACCTGATGGAGCACATCGCTGCCATGAAGCCCGCGTTCATCCGTTTCCCCGGCGGCTGCTATGTGGAGGGCGAACTGAAGGACGACCGTGCCGTTTGGAAGGATACCATCGGTCCGGTCGAGGAGCGCAAGGGGCAGTGGAATTTTTGGCAGTACCTGGTCAGCAACGGGTTGGGCTACCATGAAGGTCTGCAGATGTGCGAAGACCTCGGCGCTGAGCCACTCTTTGTGATCAACTGCGGCATGGGTCACAAATACAATATTCCCCTGGAGGAAATGGGTCCCTTCGTGCAGGATGCGCTCGACGCAATCGAATACGCCAACGGACCGGTGGACAGCAAGTGGGGCGCGCTCCGGGCCAAACACGGCCATCCCGCGCCGTTCAAACTGAAATATATCGAGATCGGCAACGAAAACGGCGGCAAGCCTTATCAGGAGCGTTATCCGCTGTTCGCCGAAGCGATCAAAGCGAAATATCCCGAAATGCGGATTATCGCCACTCAAAACACGCCGAATTACAAGAACGATATGGTTGACGACCACATGTTTTCCGGCCCTGGCAGGTTCCGCAGTGACGCCAACCGTTTCGACAAGACCGACCGCAAAGGGCCGCAAATCTACTTCGGCGAATACGCCGTCACCAGCGAAGCCGGACTCGGCAACTTGCGCGGCGCGCTTGCCGAAGCAGCGTTCATGACCGGAATGGAACGCAACAGCGATGTCGTGATCATGAGTTCCTATGCTCCGCTCATGCGCCGCGTAGGCTGGGAAGCCTGGAATCCGAATGCCATCGTGTTCGACCAGAGCCGTTCCTACGGCACGCCTTCCTACTGGGTGCAGCGGATATTCTCCCTCAACCGTGCGGACCGCAACCTGAACGTGAATGTGGATATAAAGCCGCAGGAACCGGGAAAACTGCGCGGCGGCGTGGGCCTGACGACCTGGGGCACGAACGTCGAGTTCAAGGATTTCAAGGTAGAAAAGGACGGCAAGGTAATTTTCTCTCCGGATTTTCAGAAGGATCTCGGCGGATTCCGCGTTATTTCCGCGACCGGCGGACGGCTGATCCCGCCCAGCGAATGGAAAGTCGGCAATGGCGTCCTGACCTCAACTCGCGAGAAACCCGCGATCGTGGTCGCCGGGGAACCGGATTGGAGCAATTACACCGTCAGCGTCAAAGCCCGCAAACTGAGGGGGCCGGACGGCTTTGGCATCACTTTTGCGCGGGATGCCGAGGAGCGCAGCGGGGGAGTCGGGTTCGGCAACCGGAGCAATACCCACGGCCTGAACCATCCAAATATCTCCGTCAAAAACGTACGCGGCAAGGTCGAAACCGACCGCTGGTACGAGGTCAAAATCGAAGTGAGCGACGACAATGTGAAGTGCTATTTCGAAGGCGAGAAAGTATTCGACACGAACACCGTGCCGGAGAAAAATACCGTAGCCGCCGTGGCCGGACTCGATCGGAAAACCGGCGAAAAGATCCTGAAATTCGTCAATGTTCGTACTGAAGCCGTGTGTCTCTCGGTCAAGACTGGCGGTGGAGCCTCCGGCGCGGCCCGAGGTAAGGCGATCACCTTGACTTCCGCCAGCCAGAACGACGAAAATTCCTTCGCGGAACCGGTCAAAATCGCCCCGAAAGAAAGCACCTTCGAAGCCGCGAACGGCCAGGATTTCAACTACACCTTCCCGGCCAATTCCGTCACCATCCTGCGTTGGAAATAAAGGATAAATCATGCTGAAACTGCGTATAACTCTTTTGTGTCTGATTTCGTTTGTGGGGATGGCGGCGGCGTGGGAAAAAACAGAAAACGGTTTCCGCTTCAACTGCGGCGAGCTGACGCGCACGGTGGAGTTTTACGGCAATAATTCGTTGCGCGTCACCGCCACGCTGCGCGGTGTCTCGCATGCGAAGCACCCCAGCATCACCGTGGTGGCCGGGCCCACCAAGGTTCCACTGGAAATCAAGGCCGAAGGGGAGCACTGCATCGTCGCTGTTTCCCCGGCGGTCACCATCCGCGCGGACCGGAAAAGCGGCGCGCTGGCGTTCTTCCGCCCGGACGGTGAAGTGATCCTACGGGAAAACACGGAGACGCCGGTCAGCATCAAAGAAGTGACGATTTCCGATGCGCCGACTTATGAGGTGAAGCAGCACTTCCGCCCCACGCCCGACGAGGGGCTTTACGGGCTCGGTCAGTGCGTGAGCCCCACGCTGAACCTGCGGGGGCAGGAAATATGGGTCGTCCAGACGAATATCCCGGCCTTCACGCCGGTATTTACCTCGTCGAACCGCTACGGCATCCTCTGGGACATCGCTTCGCAAAGCATTTTTCATGACGGCAAAGACGGACTCTCTCTCTGGGCGGAAAGCGCGCCGGCAGGCGCGGATTATTACCTGATGACCGGCAAAGACCTGGACGCGGTACTCGGTGAATACCGGATGCTGACCGGGGCGGCGCCGATGTTCCCGAAACAGGCGTTCGGCTTTTTCATGAGCAAGGAACGCTACAAGAGTCAGCAGGAGTTGATCGGCATTGTCGAGGAGTTCCGCCGCGACGGCTTCCCGATCGACTGGATTGTCAAGGATTGGCAGTAGTGGCAAGCCGAACCGGGGCTGTGGACCAGCATGACCTGGTGCCCGGAACGTTTCCCGAATCCGAAAGAAATGTGCGACACTCTTCACCACAAACTGCACGTGAAAGTGATGGCCTCCATCTGGCCGACGGTTGGGGACGACAGCGAGCTCGCCCGTGAACTGGACGCCAAAAAACTCCGTTTCGAGCCGCTCCACTGGATTACCAAAAAAGCGCGAGTTTACGACGCTTACAGCGAAGAAGGACGGAGCATATACTTCAAACATATGAAAAAAGGCCTGCTTGACGTCGGCGTGGATGCGATGTGGATGGACGGCACCGAGGTCGAAACCCGGAGTTCCTGCAAACGGCCTCAGGATATGGTGCGTGATATCAAGGAAAACGGAATCAACGCGATGGGCGATTTTACCCGTTATCTCAACAGTTATTCGCTGATGACCACGCGCGGCTGCTATGAAGGGCAACGAGCCACCGCCAACAAGCGCGTCCTGACCCTTACACGCTCGGCCTGGGCGGGGCAGCAACGTTATGCCGCGCTTCCATGGTCGGGCGACACTACCGCCAGCTGGCAATGCCTGAAAGATCAGATCGCGGGCGGGCTCTCCGCCTCGCTCTCCGGCCTTCCTTACTGGACGCAGGACACCGGCGGCTTTTTCCTCAAGTGGGTATTGCGCGAGAAAAACAAAGAATACCAGGAGTTGTTGGCGCGCTGGAATCAATTCGGCATTTTCAACCCGGTTTACCGCTGGCATTCGTCGGGAGTCGACCGCGAACCCTGGCGGTTCCGGGAGAGCGCGCCGGAAATGTACGATTCCTACCGTAAGGCGGCGGAGCTGCGCTATCAGCTGCTGCCGTATATCTATTCGCTCGCTTGGCAGACGACCGTGACCGGCGCTCCGATGACGCGCCCGGTCGTGATGGATTTCCCCGGCAGCAAAGGTGCAAAGGATGAACAAACGGCATTCCTTTTCGGCCCGGCGCTGCTGACACAGCCGGTCACCCGGCCAATGTACCATGACGACGCTAAATTGCCCGCATCCCTCATCCCGGCCGAAGCGCTGGCTCCCGGCGTCCGGACGGAATATTTCGCCGACACAAGGCTGAAACGCATCGTCAGTAATTGCGTTGAGCCGAACATCGATTTTTCCTGGCCCGGCCCGCCGCTGGTGGAGTGGCCGCAGGGGCTTGAGAACGGGGAGAACTTCTCCTGCCGCGTAACCGGCGTTTTGACCGTGCCGGAGGCGGGGGAATACCGCATCGGCATCACTGGGGACAGCGGTTTCCGGCTCAAGTTCGGTAAGCGCATGGTGATCAATGAGTGGCGGAATAATACCCTGCGCACCGTCACCACCGCGCTGTTGCTGAAAAAAGACGAAAAACTTCCGTTCGAGATCGAATATTGCCATTCAACCGGCCCGCGGACGCTGCAGATGGTCTGGAAAACACCGTCGATGCTCCTGAAAGAACGTGCGGAAAAACAGGACATCGACAATCGCGAGACAACTCACCTGCCGGAAGGCGCGGACTGGTATGATTTCTGGTCGGACCGCTTCCTGAGCGGCGGCACGGAGGCCGTGACCGAGTGTACGCTGGACCGTTTCCCGCTGTTCGTCAGGGCCGGCTCGATTTTGCCGCTTGGCCCTGCGGATTTGAAGTATGCGACGGAGAAACCGGGGGCCCCACTGGAAATCCGCATTTATGCGGGCGCGGACGCCACGTTTGAATGGTATGAGGACGATAACGAAACTTATGACTACGAGCGCGGGCTCCGTGCGACGGCCGCATTTGCCTGGGATGACGCGGCGAAATGCCTCCGGATCGGCAAGCGCCAGGGCTCGTTCCCGGGGATGATCGCAGAGCGCGATTTCCGGGCCATCCTGATCGGAAAAGACAGCAAGCGACAGGAACAATCGGTTCGCTACCGCGGTGAAGAAGTATCCATTCAATTTAATAAAGGAAAATAGTATGAAACAGTTTGTCAAAGCGGCATGTGCCGGAGCGTTATTGGCCTCGGGAACTCCCCTTGCCGCCGCCGATTTTCACAGTTGGGCTCCGGCTCCGCCGATGGGTTGGAACAGTTGTGATAGTTTCGGTACGACGATCACCGAAGAACAGGCAAAAATACAGGCGGACCGCCAGGCGGAACTCCTGAAACCGTTCGGCTGGGAATATTTCACCGTCGATATTCAGTGGTATGAGGGTGCGGCGCAGGGGCATAATTATCGTGCCGGTGCTCCGCTGGAAATGGACGAATTCAGCCGCCTGGTTCCCGCGCTCAATAAGTTCCCGTCCGCCAAGGACGGCGCGGGATTCAAACCGCTGGCCGATTACGTACATGCCAAAGGGCTCAAATTCGGAATTCACCTGATGCGGGGGATCTCGAAACAGGCCGTAAAAGCGAATAGTGCCATCAAGGGAATTACGCAGCGTGCCGCCGACATCGCCGACACCGGGAGTACCTGTGCCTGGAATCCCGACATGTACGGCGTTGATATGAGCAAACCCGGCGCACAGGAGTATTACGATTCGCTGCTGGAGCTTTATGCCGCCTGGGGCGTCGACCTGATCAAGGTGGATGATATTTCCCGTCCATATGACGAAGTCCAGCAGCGCGAGATCGAGGCGATTCGCAAGGCCATCGACAAAACCGGGCGGCCGATCGTGCTGAGCCTGTCGCCCGGCGATACGCCCGTCGAACGCGGCGCACACGTCAACCAGTTTGCGAACATGTGGCGCATTTCCGACGATTTCTGGGACCTCTGGAAGCCGCTGTACGGGATGTTCGAGCGGCTCCATAAGTGGACGCCGTACCGGCGGAACGGCGCCTGGCCGGATGCCGATATGCTTCCTTTCGGCTTCGTCAAGGGCCGAAAAACACATTTCACCCGCAATGAGGCGCAATTGTGCATGACGCTCTGGTGCATTGCCCGTTCGCCGCTAATTCTGGGTGCCGATATGAACCGCCTCGATGAGTGGACGCTCAAGCTCCTGACCAACCGCGAAGTACTCACAGTCAATCAGAAGAGCGAAAACAACCGGCAGTTGTCGAGGCACAATGACCTGATTGTCTGGACTGCCGACGTGCCCGGGAGCAAGGATAAATACGTGGCGCTTTTCAACGCAAGTTCCGCTGCCGCCGATGTCTCCGTTGACTTCGCCGTCCTCAGTCTTCCGGCCAACGCCAACGTACGCGACCTCTGGGGCAATCAGGATATCGGAGCGTTTAAGAACACTTTTACCCGGACATTAAAATCCCATGCCGCCGGTTTGTATCGTTTGTCGCCGATCGAATAGGAGATGATTGTATGAGGTTGTTGATGATGATTCTGCTGCTGGCCGCCGGCACGGCCCGGGGCGTCGAGGAAAAGGCGCGCCCGTTCCCGCTGGGTGACTTGCGGCTGCTCGACGGCCCGTTCCGCACGGTTCAGGACATCGACCGCGATTATCTGATGAATCATGTGGAACCCGACCGGCTGCTGGCTGGATTCCGCGACCAGGCGAAATTGCCGAAAAAAGCGGAGCGTTACGGCGGTTGGGAAGCACATGGAATCAACGGGCACAGCCTCGGGCATTATCTCTCCGCGCTCGCTTCCTGTTACGCCGTCACCGGGGACGCCGCGGTGAAGCAGCGCGTGGATTATATCGTTGATGAGCTGGAATCCTGCCAGAATGCCAACGGCGACGGCTATGTCCTGCCGGTGGAAAAACGCGTTTACGACCAGGTGCGGGCCGGGGAGATCGCCGCCGGTAAATTCTCCCTCAACCGCTGGTGGGTGCCGAACTACACCATGCACAAAGTTTTTGCCGGACTGCGCGACGCCTACCGGTATGCGGGCAACAAAAAAGCGTTGGAAATCGAGCGCCGGTTTGCGGACTGGTACGAGACCGTGGTCAAGGGACTCGACGAAGAACAGCTCCAACGGCTGCTGATTTCGGAGTGGGGCGGCATGAATGAAGTACTGGCGCAGCTCACTCAGGACACCGGGGATGCAAAGTATCTCGGCATGGCGCAGAAATATTTTGACCAGCGCGATATTTTCGACCCGCTGAAGCAGGGCAAAGACAAGCTCGACGGGCTTCATGCCAACACCCAAGTTCCGAAAATCCTCGGGCTGGCGCTGGAATACCAGATGACCGGCAATCAGGCATACCGTACCGCCGCCGAAACCTTCTGGAACAGCGTGGTGCGCGGGCGTTCTTTTGCGAATGGCGGGCACAGCAACCGGGAACACTTTTTCCGCCCGGCAAACTTTCCGCGCGTGCTGGGCAGCCAGAATTCCGAGACCTGCAATATCAACAATATGATCCGTCTTTCCGGTTATCTTTTTCAATGGGACCCAAACGCGGAGCGGATGGACTTCGTGGAACGTGCCCTGATCAATCAGATACTGACCAACATCGGGCGGAAACCCGGTGAATTCGGGTACTTCCTGAGCCAGAGCCCGGTGGCGACCAAAGTATTTTCCACACCCGCCGGCGCCTGGTGGTGCTGCGTCGGTACCGGAATGGAAAATCCGATGCGTTATGCGGATCAGATTTATTATCATCACGGCAACGAGCTGTGGACCAACCTCTACATGGGGAGCCGCCTCGAATGGAAGGAACAAGGTGTGACGTTGACGCAAACCACGCGCTTCCCGGAGGAGGACACGGTGCGCATACGAATCGGAACCGCCGGAAAAAACGTTCCGCTCACGCTTCATTTCCGCCATCCTTACTGGAGCAAACTCCCGGAGCTCTCCGTCAATGGCCAGCGGCAGGAACTTCAATCCACACCGTCAAGCTACTTTACCCTTCGCCGCGACTGGAAGGACGGCGACGAGGTCACATTGCGGCTGCCGATGACATTGCACGCACAATTCCTGCCACATTCCGATGACAAAATCGCCGCATTTCTATACGGCCCCATGGTGCTGGTCGGCGTGGTGCCGCCGGAAGCGGACAAACCCGATCCGGCCAAGGCGCGCTGGGATGATCATTTGAAAGCACCCGGAGGAACGTTGGAACAGTCCGCCACGGTCGTACTGGAGAAATTTCCGGCGGATCTGTCGCCGCTTTTTACCAGAACCGGACAAGACGGGGAGATTGCCTTTCAGAGCAAAGGCCTGCTGCAACCGGGGGATTTGATTTTCCGTCCTTTCCATCAGATTTACGAGGAACACTATACGGTTTATTTCCCGTTCCGGACGCCCGCCGAATGGAGCTCGGAAAAAGTACGAGCGGAACGGCAAGCCAAGCGCCTCGCCGAGCAGGAAGCGCGGAAGACCGATTCCGTCTCGCCCGGATTCCAGCAATCGGAGGTCAATCACAATTACAAGGGACAGAATGACTCGACTGGCGACTTCCGCGACCAGAAATACCGTCAAGCCAAGGGCACGGACGGCTGGTTCTCCTATGAACTGGAAGTGGATTCGGACAAGCCGATGACGCTGGTGGTGACCTACAGCATCGACGACAATGGGCGCACATTCGATCTCTTGATTGACGGGAAATTACTGGTGACCGAAAAACTAAATTCCACTATCAAACGCCGTTTCTACGATAAATCCTATGCGTTGCCGAACGAAATGACCGCCGGTAAAAAGAGCGTCACCGTGCGGTTCCAGGGCAATGCGCAAAGTACCCTTGTGGGCGGCGTCTTCGGTCTGTACATGACACGCTGATTCAATAATAATTATACTATAAAGGAAATCATTATGGCTTTAAACTGGATCGACTGGCTCGTTATCGGGCTGTACTTCATCATTTTAATCGGCGTAGTCTGGTATGCCAGCCGGAAACAGGACTCGATAAAAGACTACTTCCTTGGGGGGCGCAACATCGGCTGGTTTGCGGTCGGCGCAAGTCTGTTTGCGTCCAACGTCGGTTCTGAGCATATCGTGGGACTGGCCGGTCAGGGAGCCTCCACCGGCATGGCAATGGCGCACTGGGAACTGCATGCGTGGATGATGCTGATGCTCGGCTGGGTATTCGTACCATTTTATTATCAATCCGGGGTCTATACAATTCCTGAATTTCTCGAAAAACGCTTCAATGCGACTGCACGCTGGATTCTGTCGCTGATCTCGCTTTCCGCTTATATTTTCACCAAAGTTTCGGTTACGGTTTATGCCGGAGCACTGGTATTCCAGACCCTGATGCCGGATACGTTCGGTTCACCGGAAAACGCCTTCTGGGTTGGCGCATTTTCGACCGTGATCCTGACCGGGATCTACACCATTTTCGGAGGTTTACGTGCGGTGCTGTATACAGACGCAGCTCAGGCCGTGATTCTGCTGGGCGGATCTTTCTTCATCACATTGTTTGGATTACAGCAGCTCGGGGGATGGGGCGAATTGCAGAGTTTCTGCGCGGACCAGGGGATGCAATACGCGCTGTGGCGGCCGCTGAACGATCCGAATTTCCCGTGGTTGGGGGTCATTGTCGCTTCGGTCACCGTTGGAATCTGGTATTGGTGTACCGACCAGTACATCGTTCAGCGTACCCTGGCGGCCAAAAATCTGCAGACCGCGCGGCGCAGTGCGATTTTTGGCGGCTTCCTGAAACTGTGGCCGGTGATGATCTTCCTGGTGCCTGGGCTGATCGGCGCCGCGTTGCACCACAAGGGCTTGCTGCAGTTACCGGTTTCCACCGACGGCACGATCATGGGCGACCAGGTTTTCCCGACTATGGTGGCCAGGCTGTTGCCGGTCGGGTTGCGTGGTTTGGTCGTGGCCGGCGTTCTGGCGGCATTGATGAGCTCACTCTCCAGTTTGTTCAATTCCAGCGCGTCGCTGTTCACGGTCGATATCTATGAGAAACTGCGGCCGGGGCGCTCGCAAATCGAGTATGTCCGGGTCGGCAAGATTGCCACCGCCATCGTCGTGGTGCTGGGAATGCTCTGGATTCCGGTGATGAAAATGATTTCTTCGGGTGGGTTGTATCTTTATTTGCAAAGCGTTCAAGGCTACATCGCTCCGGCGATTACGGCTGTTTTCCTGCTGGGGCTTTTCTGTAAGCGGATCAATGCGGCCGGCGCGGTAGCCGGACTGGCTGGAGGCTTCACCCTTGGCATGTTCAAATTGACCTGTCAGACTTTTTTCGGTGCGCAAAAAATTGCTGATCCGGCAATTCTGGCATGGATCGGTGATTTCAACGCCATGTACGCGTCCGGATGGCTGCTGGCCGCCAGCGTGGCGATTATTGTCGTGGTCTCGCTGCTCACCGCCCCGCCAACCGCGGACAAGCAGAACGGCCTGACTTACGCCTGTCTGGACCGCGCGGCGATCCGGGCCAGCTGGAACAAATGGGATGTACTCACATCGCTGTTTGTGATGGGTATGGTGGTCGTGTTATATCTTTACTTCAGTTTCTGGGTTTAAACCGGACTGCAATCAATAAAAAATCAAAAAAACGAGGACAAAAATGAACGCATATCTCTTTACCCATTTCATGTACAACACACCGGGACCGAGCCTGGAACAAATCCAATTTTCCGTCAGCCGCGACGGCCTGAACTGGAAAGTACTGAACAACAGCCTGCCGGTCCTGGAAAACCACGGGAACGACGGCGGCTTGCGCGACCCGTTCATTTACCGGAAAAAAGACGGCACTTTTGTGATCCTGGCAACCGACTTGAACATTGCCCGGCGCAATGACGACTGGGCCAACGCAGTCAATCACGGTAGCAAGGATATCATCCTGTTCGAGTCCGCCGACCTGGTCCATTGGTCCGAGCCGAAAGCGATCCCGATGCCGCTTCCGGACGCTACTTGCGCCTGGGCCCCGGAAGTAATCGACGACCAGGGAAAACCGCTGGTCATCTGGTCCGCCCGGCTGAATGGAAAAACCAAGGTGTATGCCGCGCATACGGAAGATTTCGTGAACTACGAAAAACCGTTCATTTTTGCCGAAGCCGAAATGGACGTCATCGACACCACCGTCTGTCCGTACAAAGGCGTTTATTACCGCTTCACCAAAGATGAAAAAGCCCAGGCTGTTCTGATGGAGAGTTCCGCCTCCCTGACCGGTCCATGGCAAGCGGTTCCAGGTTACAACCTGGGCGACCTGCGCGGTGTGGAGGGACCGATTTGCACGTTTCTCCCGGATGGCCGGGCCTTGTTGCTGCTGGATTTTTACGGAGGCGGTAAAGACGCGTCTTACATTGCATTTACCTCCTCGGACCTCAGCCAGGGTAACTTCATATCGGCCAAGCATGAGTATTCCACCGATTGCCGCCTGAAACATGGCACCATCATGCCAATCACCGAATTCGAATACGAACGTCTGGTCAGCCATGCATGGAAATGAGGAATCATCAGATGAATACTTACAATATTCCGATTCAATCTGAAAATTTCTCCGTCGAACTCTCTTTTTACACCCAGGAAATTGTCCGGATTCGAAAAAGGTCGCTTCTCGACGAATCTTCATCTTCTTCCTCCTTTGCCGTTACTCTTTCTCCCGAAAAGGTGAATGTCGGATTCAGGGATGGGAAAGATGAAATCACGATCACTTCTTCGGCGGTTTCCGTCACCGTAAACCGTGCAACCGGCGCGGTTGTTTTCCTCGATGCGGTCGGGAATAAATTGCTTTCCGAGCGGCATTATGAGCCAACTCGCTTCGTCCGTGTGGAATATCCGTGTGTCTCTACATTGCTTATCCGGCAAGCATT
This sequence comes from Victivallaceae bacterium, assembly GCA_031548025.1. Taxonomy (GTDB): domain Bacteria; phylum Verrucomicrobiota; class Lentisphaeria; order Victivallales; family Victivallaceae; genus UBA5239. The sequence continues at coordinate 43,080 of JAVBRM010000176.1, forward strand.
TGAACTTGATCGGGAAGAAGCCATTTACGGACTAGGACAGCGCCAGAACGGATTGCTCTCTCAGCGCGCCACCTCACACCGGCTCATCAACTCCAACGGTTCGGTCTCTATTCCGATGTTTCAGTCCGTGAAGGGATATGGCGTGTACTTCGACCATGCCGGTTCCGGATCGTTTGAAGACAGCCGGGAGAGCGCGGTGTTTTCATTCGACTCCGGTACTGAAGTCGATTACTATTTCATGTACGGCGGGACTACCGACGGCGTTGTAGCGCTGATGCGGAAACTCACCGGTGACGCACCGATGCTGCCGTTGTGGTCACTCGGTTTCTGGCAGAGCCGTGAGCGTTACCGCTCGCAGGCGGAATTCCTGGAGGTGCTCAAACGGTATCGTGATGAGCATATTCCGCTGGATGGGATGATTCAGGACTGGCAATATTGGGGTGAGGATAACCGTCGTTGGAACGATATGACATTCGCACCGGATACCTTTCCTGATCCGGTACGTATGGCAGAAGAAACCCATGCCATGCATGCGCACGCAATGATCGTAATCTGGCCGTCGTTGGGGCCGGATACGGAAATGTTCAAAACGCTGCAGGCGCAGAAAATGCTGTTCGATTTTGAAACCTGGCCCAGAGATACCGGTGCACGTGTGTATGACGTATTCAATCCAGCGGCCCGCGAAAAGTACTGGGCGCGGGTCGGGAAGAATCTTCTTTCCGTGGGGTTCGACGCTTGGTGGATGGATTCCTCGGAGCCGGATCATTTTCTGATCCGGGAAGCCGACTACGACGACCCGACGGCGGCGGGACCGTTCCGCGACGTCGTCAATGCCTTTCCTCTGGTGCATACCTCCGGCGCTTATGAGTATCTGCGTCGCGAAGCACCGGCAAAGCGCGTTTGCATCCTGACCCGTTCCGCTTTCGCCGGGCAGCAGCGTACCGGCGCAAACACCTGGAGCGGCGACACTGTGGCGAGCTGGAATACCTTGCGTGCACAAATTTCCGCCGGACTCGGCTTGAGCCTATGCGGAATCCCATTCTGGAACAGCGATATCGGCGGATTTTTCGTTTTTGACTTCGGCGACAACCCTCTTGAAAATCCCGAATACCATGAGCTCTATGCCCGTTGGATGCAGTTCGGTGCTTTCTGCCCGATGATGCGCAGTCATGGCACCTGTCTGCCCCGTGAAGTATACCTGTACGGCGAACAAGGCACTCCCATTCGCGAATCGCTGGAAAAAAGCATCCGTTTGCGTTATGTGCTTCTAGCTTATAATTATGCAGTACTTCATGAAGTGAACAGCCGCCGCGGCTCATTCATGCGCCCGTTGGCCGCCGAATTTGCCGCCGACACTGTCACGCACACTTGTGCCGATGAATATCTCTACGGGCATGCTTTTCTGGTTGCGCCAGTAGTGGAATCGCAATATATCAAAGAAGGCAAAGCCGATTATTCGCACATTGACAAGCGCCGTGTTTATTTGCCGTGCGGTACATCGTTTTATGATTTCTGGACAGGCGAGCGATACGAGGGCGGCCAAGAGGTAATGGTCGACACCCCGATCGATATCATTCCGCTTTTCGTCAAAGCCGGCAGCGTCATTCCGATCAATGAACCGGTTGAATACGCCGGTCAGAAAGCATGGGATAATCTGGAACTCCGCATTTATCCCGGCGCAGACGGCACGTTCACTTTATACGAGGATGAATTTGACAATTACAACTACGAACAAGGCCTATATTCAACCATAGAATTTTCATGGAATGACAATGCCCGGACGCTGGTTATCGGAGAGCGCCGGAACTCATTTCCGGGAATGCTGGAAACGCGTCGGTTCCGTATTGTCCTAGTGGGGGCCGGGAGCCTGTCGGAGTGTGGCACAGTAATCTATAATGGGCACAAAATCACGGTTGCCCTGAACTGAACAAATAGAGGAGTTTGACTGATATGTTTTTGCTGACCTATATAACAGATGAGGATAAACTCCGGCGAGGGCTCCAGTTGGCCTGGAGCACTGATCGCATTCATTGGCATATCCCAGCCGGGGAAAACCGGGTGCTTTACTGCGACTATGGGCATTGGCAGCGCGAGAAAAAAATGCTTGATCCAGTGTTAATCCGTCATTGCGGCTCGTGGCATTGCGTTTGGAGCGTCAATGGCCGCGACCCCGTGCTGGCGCATGCGGCTTCACCGGACCTCGTCAACTGGCACGTCCAGAACTATTACTCGGCCGGAACGGAAAATTTCGAGATGCCGGTATTGCGGGAAAACGGCCAGATCGAAATCGATTTCAGGACCGCCTCCGGCAGGTTTTTCCGCATGAAAACGGCGGATTTCAAGCATTATTCGGAGGCCGTGGAAATAGCTCCGCAGGATTACCGCGATCCGCGCGAAGAAGTGATGTTGCCGACCGGCGCCGTCAGCGGAATCGTTTATGAGGTTTCGCCTTCGGAAATCGAGGTTGTCCGCGCTTTTCTCGAGCGGCGCGAATACCGTCAGAACTTGTATCAGGAACCCCTGATCCGTGAGCTGCCGGAGCAACAAGGCAGACTGGTTATTGACGGCAGTCAACGCAAGAAAATCAGCGATATGTTGATCGGTGTTTTCTATGAGGATCTGAACTATGCGGCAGACGGCGGGCTTTACGCGGAGCTGATTCAGAACCGCAACTTCGAGTACACCCCCGCCGACCGGGAATTCCAGGACCCGCAGTGGAACAGCACCTACGCCTGGAGCTGCCGGGGCAGCGGCTGTTCGTTCGCGGTCGAAACGGCGGAACCGCTGAACGCCGTCAATCCGCACTATGCGGTTCTGAGCACGAAAACGCCGGGCGGCGCGCTGGTGAACAGCGGTTTCGACGGTATTCCGGCGACGAAAAACGCCCGGTACCGTTTCTCGCTTTACGCCAGGGGCAAGACGAAGCTGGAAGTCGCCCTGCAATCAGGCGATGAGAAAATCGCAAGCGGCACGATCGAATGCGATTCCAATCAATGGACCCGTTACGAACTGGAATTGACCGCTGCGTGCGACGCGGACTGCGTCCTCGCGCTCAGCCCGTTGGAGCCCGGTCAGATCGCGCTGGATTTCATCTCGCTTTTCCCGGCGGAAACATTTTGCAATCGCGCGAACGGCCTTCGCAAGGATCTGGCGCAGGCGATCGCCGATCTCAAGCCCAAATTCATGCGCTTCCCCGGCGGCTGCCTCGTTCACGGTGATGGCCTCGGCAATATCTACAACTGGAAGGACTCCATCGGCCCAGTCGAAACCCGCAAGGGGCAGCGCAACATCTGGGGCTATCACCAGAGCCTTGGCCTGGGCTATTTCGAGTATTTTCAGTTCTGCGAAGACATGGGCGCCGCGCCGCTGCCAGTGGTGGCCGCCGGCGTGTGCTGCCAGAACTCCTCCTGCGGCGGACACGGCCAGCAGGGCGGCATCCCGCTCGACCAAATGGACGTCTATATTCAGGACATTTTCGACCTGATCGAGTGGGCCAACGGCCCCGCCGACAGCAAATGGGGCAGCAAGCGCGCCGCAGCCGGACACCCCGAGTCGTTCGGCTTCCGCTACCTCGGCGTGGGCAACGAAGACTTGATTTCGGACGTTTTCGTCGAGCGTTTCACCATGATTTTTGAGGCGCTCAAAAAACGCCATCCCGAAATCATCGTCGTCGGCACTGCCGGCCCCAACAGTGAAGGCTCCGATTACATGGACGGTTGGGCACTCGCCAGAAAACTCGGTGTGCCGGTCGTGGATGAACATTACTACAAGCCGCCCGGCTGGTTCATCCACAACCAGGATTTCTACGACACTTACGACCGCAAAGGCCCCAAAGTTTACCTCGGCGAATACGCGACCCATCTGCCGGAAAATCCGCGCCCGAACAACCTCGAAACCGCTCTCGTAGAGTCGCTGTATCTGGCCGCGCTGGAACGCAACGGCGACGTCGTGGCCATGTGCTCATACGCGCCGCTGCTCTGCAATGAAAGCCATGTTCAATGGGTCCCCGATTTGATTTATTTCAATCATCGGAATGTAAATCTGCATCCAAGCTATTATACGCAGAAACTTTTCAGTTGCAATTCCGGTACCGAATACATTTGCAACCAGTTGTCGGTGAACAATAAATCCATAGCGGTGATCCGGCGGATCGCCTCCTCACTGGTTTATGACGAAACCACCGGCGAATACATCCTGAAACTGGTCAATCTGTTGCCGTCAACAGTCTCACTGGAGGTCGCATCGAAAAATCTGGATTTAAAGGCAAAGACCGTCCTCTGGATTACCTTGACGGGCAATCCGGAAGATGAATTCGCTCAACCGCGGGAAGATTCCGCGGTGATTGGACAGGTATTCACTATTACTTTGAAGCCGTTTTCTCTGACAATTCTCCGGTTTTCATAAATAAAGGTCATGTGTGAATTTAAGATAAGTGAAATTAAGCAAAACAAAATGAACGCCTTGAACTTGCCGTGATTACGTTCCTTGTGATCCTACTGAATAGGGAGAGTTTTAGATGGCTTGGGTATTTTATGGGGAAACCGGAGAGCGGGATCGCTTCGTTTGTGCTCCGGCAACGGGAAATACACTTCCGGCTTATTTGTCCTCGTATTGGAATCCCCAATTCATCATGGCGTAGAAAATCGGCAGGAGGTCCCGCCCTTTTTCGGTGAATGAGTATTCCACACGGGGCGGAATTTCATTGAACTGCTCCCGGTGAATGATCCCGTCCGCTTCCAGGCTGCGGAGAATCGAGGACAGCATCGAATTGGTGATTCCCGCCAAGTTTCGTTTCAATTCCCCGAAGCGGATCGTATCGTGAATGCACAGTTCGTACAGTACCTGATCTTTCCAGCGCCCCTGAAAAATCAGCAATGCGGGCGTCACCGGGCAGTTGCCAGATTCCGTGACAATCCCTTCCTTTACCCGTTTCAAAAATTCCTCGTAACTCATTGCTTTTTTCATGGCCGCTTCCTCCTGTCAATCGACTTGTTCAATATTTCATACTATATCATTTTTTGGGGAAGATGCAATAAAACACTACCAAGGTATGAAAAATAGAACTATGTATGTATTTTTATACTACTTGATTTATTTGAAATATTTAGTATAATATAACTACCAACAGAAAAACAGGAGACGGAAAAATGATCGACAAGGAATTGACCGGAGTATTAAAGAAACTCATCGAAAATCAGGAATGGATTTGCCTTTCCACTGTCAATTCGGATGGCGAGCCGGAGACAAGGGCAATGATCAATTTGGGGAATCCCAGGCTGTTTCCTGCTCTGCAAAAGTTTTTTACGGATGGTTTCGTTGCATATTTTTCGACCAATACCAGCACTGCGAAAATCGGCCAGCTCGCGGCCGAAAACAAATCGTCAATCTACTACTACAATCCCGAAACCATTGAAGGACTGTTGCTCAGAGGAGTAACGGAAGTCGTTGCGGACCAAAAGATCAAGCAGGAGTTTTGGCAGGATAACTGGACTATTTACTATAAGGGCGAAGTAGATGATCCGGATTACACTCTTCTGAAATTCATACCGGTCAGCTACAAGTATTACAACGGTAACTTCAAATTCATGTCCGGGAATATATGAATTTTCTCCGGCGGCAATTGCCCCGATGAAATTCTGAAGCCACAAAACAGGTTGGCCATATTCTCATCCATGAATTGTCGGACTGAAGTAAAATGTTCAATATCAGACATATTCAATGCCTGGTCTTTAAAGAGTTGTACCAGTTAAAACACTCTCCATTCAGTATGGATTGCAATGACAGCAATCACATCCCACCTCAAAAGGTCAGTTTCATTTTGCTTGATTTTGCGTATCCGCCGGATAGTCCGTATTGGGGAAAATTAGTACATATCAGGAAGTTCCGGATAATTGTAAGAAAAAAAGAGGAACCTTGTTGGCTACATCGACGGGCTGAAATGTCGGGTGGCAGCCATACAAGGTCCCTCAAAACCAAAGTTGTTTATTTGATATTTCTCTTGGTGCGGATTCGCCAATTCCACCCTTATTTTTTATTATTTCAAAAAACACTTTCAAGTCTCGCCGAGCTGGAACCTGATCGTTAAATAACTTTTCAAAAATTCAGGAAAAATCTACAACAAAGGCATTGGTTGTTTTCAGGGTATCGTGCTCCATGTCCCAGTCACTCGGAATGGACTGTTTCACACTGCGCGGCGCAAGAGAACAGACCGCACATCCAGTTTCGGGGTCGTCCAGCAGACGGGTGTATGCTGTTCGATAATCACGAAGTTTGAAAAACAGCAAATGACTGCGTCCCAACATCATTTCCGAAAGTGTTCTCTGTTCCCGCATGAAGTCATAGAGTTTATGATGATTCAAGGCTTTGCAGTTTCCGTTGCGCCAGCCCCAGCTGCGAAGTTTCACACGCTGTCCGTGAATGATCGCGGGATATTCTTCTGTTCTGGAACCTAAACAAGGCGCTCCGTTGGTCGTTTCCACAACGTGCATGAACGTTGCGGCCTCTTGGCATCCGACAAGAAGACAATAGCCATCCGCCTGTTCAAGTAAGCCAAGAGGACTGTTCCGGTGCATCGTCGGAAGTTTATGATGATTCTGAATGAAATATTCTTTATTTTTTCCCCAAACACAAAAGGAATGAGTCGGGTCCCATGAGCGGAGCGTTCCCGGTTGTTTCCGGAAAGTTTCCGCCACGATCCCTACATTGACCGGCGTTTGTTCCGGATCAAAAAGATAGTCTTCGCCATCATTCGGATAACGCACCAGTCCGGGCATCATGAGCAAACCATCTTCCGTGACCATTCGTTTGAGAATCGCGCAAAAGTTTTCCGGCCCGTTTTCAAATTTACCGAGAGAGCTGAAACGCGTATGTACTACCATCCTGATTCCAGGGAAGACATCGAGGGTTTTCAATGCCTTTCTGAAATCGGAGCCGGATATAAAAACCGGTTCTTCCAAATTTGCTTTTTTGATTTCCGCATTGCTGAGATCGTAACAAGCCGTATGCATTTTTATGTTCCCTCCCACGTGATATATCCTTCCTGTTTCATGAAAACAAGAAGATGATAAAAGAGGTCTGCAGAGATTTTTGGGGTCCTTCCGATATTGACCATTCGTAAGATTTTTTCTCCGTTTCGGGAGCCATCCGACCAAATCATAGCATCATCCACCCAGATCGGTGCACTCCATCCGGCAAGCAGCGACGATATTTCCGGATAACTATTTTCACAAAACCAGAATTTTTCAAAGGAAAAATAGCCGCGGTATTGCTTCACTGGAACAATTGTCCGCAGCAGTTCCATTCGTTCTGAAACAGGTTCTTCGGAATGTTTTTCCAATTCAAAATCTGCTTTCATTAGGTGAAGGAATGCTTCCAGTTGTTTCCGTTCCTCCGGATCATTTATCAGAGATTTGATAGAATCAAGCCGTTGATTCGCAATACGGCATGCCGTTCCCTGTTCAAGATCATACTCTCGCGCAAATTTTGCCAGAGTAAATGCTTCCGGAAGTCCTGCATTCACTAAAAATGCAACGTACTCTTTCGCCAACTGGAACGTGGTTTCCAGAAATACCGGATCAATTTTATCCGGCGTATCCGAAGATTTGTGATAATTCGGATCCGACATAAATTCCAGAGTCAACATCGCCGTCCCAAAAAACGGTTCGCAAAAAGATGCATCATTTCCTGAAATCTGGCCGATTTGCGCCTTGCATCCGTATTTTTCCAGAAAATGTTTGATTAAGGGCGTTGCAAACGTGGGATACGAGGGCGCGCCATCGCCGATCGAAGCAACACGATCCAGCGAAACGCCCACCATATCCAGATTCAATCCGGCGACCATTTTCGGAAATATCTTCAGGGAATTCGCGTATGCCTGAAGACTTTTTGCCTCATGGGTAAACAGCAAGCGGATTCCCCGTTTTCGTTTGATCTGGGCAAGGTCTCTGACAATCGCAAGGGATTCCGCGATGCCGCTGGCATTGTCATTCGCTCCCTGCTCAAACAGATGCCCTGTCAGCACAATCTCTTCTTCGGTGTCCCCGGGCAGAAGTCCGGATACGACAGGAATGTTTCCCGGTTTGACTTCCGCCTCCAGTTTTGCATGCAAAACGACCTTTCCATTTTTCCGTTTCAATTCTTGCAGAAAATGACCCTGATTCGGTGAAAGCGAGAATCCAAACGGATTTTCTTTGGTCGGCCAGAACGGAATCTGATAATTGCACCACTGACAGGTATCGTTCAAATATTCAAACCCCGGCTTGCCAAGATAAGCGCTTTTCAGACAGGAGCAGGCAACGCCGACAGCGCCCCGTTTCACCAGCTCCATTGTTTCCTGCATTTGAACCTGATGATCTGCGAATAAAACGATTTTTCCGGCAACATCTTCGGCATCCGGAAAAACCATTTCCGCCGTCACATCCGCGGAACGGCTGTAAAGCATAAGCGAGCATGGAACTTCCGCATAGGAACAGATTTTTCGTTCTGTTCCGCCGGGAAAAACCACATTCAAAACGGCATGTTTCGGATCCCATCCGAGGGGCATCAGCCATCCACCGAAATCAGTTACTCCATCAGAGGGAAACGCGTATGTTTTCACTTGTATCATGCCGAGATCCCGCATCAGCTCTTCCACGATGGAACAAGTCTTCCAGATCGCATTATACGAGAAATAATGATCGCTTTCGTAAATCCTGCGGATGCAGGAAAGCATATACTCCAGTGAGCTCATTTACTTTCCTTTCATACTATTCTGTTCGATTTTCAGCATTCGCATAACGGGAAATCCGTCCGGATGAGCGGGCGGAAATTCAAGCAACCAGGAGGGATGCCACTTTTTCTGGAGAGAATGAAGAGACGGAGCAAAATAGCCTGACACGCTCAATTTGACCTGATCCCAGTCGCGAACCCCGAAAATGAAGAGGGAATACCATGCTTCTCCGCCCTCAGCGCAAGGAACCGCAAAGTATGCCCCTTTCACGGGGGAAACGACATCCGGGTTTTTCTTTTCTCCAATTCCGGGCAGACCTTCTGAAAACCGGGTAACACTCAACTGACAACAACTGAAATCGTCGCAAGGACAACGGGAAGATCTTGCCGATACACGGATTTGTTCTGGCTGTTCGGTGTAAATTTCGATATTGATGGTTGTCCGGCGCATTCGATACGGAAGCCGGAGCCGGAACATGACTTCCAGTCCGCCTTCGATTTCCGCAAGCTTTTCGCACTCGTATTCAATGTCGTTGATTCGATAGTTTTCCCTCACAGCGGGAGCGATGTTTTGTACTGTCCGGTGCGCAGGGAAATAGAAATGATCGCCATCCACGATTTGGAAAGACTCCTCAAACGGCAAGCGGAGATTTTTTCTGCTCAGGATAATCAGTTTGACTTCGTGCGGAAGAAACTCAATGACGCTTCCTGTCTGATAGCGGGAGAAATACGGATAAATCCAGACTCCTGATCTGATTTCATCTGTCCAGATGTAAGTTTTCGGCATAGCGGAGGGGTTTCGCAAAACGCACCATGCAGAGCCGTTTTTCTGTTCATACCGAAATCCGTAGATTTCTCCGGAGTTGGGATTTCCTCCAAACATAGATGGTCTGGAAGAATAGAGTTTTTCTCCGCAAGCGCGTGCAAACCGCATCATTTCCGAAAGCAGGCGGAAATACCAAGGTTCCAATGCTTCCGGCTGCAGGGTCAACGGGAAATAACTGCTGCCGCGCATGACGGCAAGCATCATAAGATCAGCGGCAGTTCCCGGAATTTCATGGAATGGATTTCGCAAAGCGTGAGAAAATTCATGATTGTCAATCGCTTCCAGCGGAAACGCACTGCGGTCCCGTTGAAAACTGCAATAGTATATGGTATCACGATAAGTCGCCGCGGAATCCTTCTGTGTTCTGGAAGGCAGACTGGTATATTCCGAATCATTGCTGTCCGACAAAAACACATGATTGACGTACATCAGCCACCACGGAGAAGGCCACCAGCCGTTTCGCAGAAGAATCTCCTGATTTTCTTTTCTGATCCGTTTCACGATACGAATCATTGCATTGATGGAACCTTCCCGAACATGGTTCTGTGTTGGATACTGTTTTTGGAAATCGGCATTGACTGCGCAGTCATTATCCCAGTCGATTTTGAGATGCCGGATTCCGAGCCGTGCATAATCCGCCAGCCGTGATCCAACTGCATTTTCCAGGTTTTTATCCAAAAGGACTCCAAAATCCATATTTCCGCCGTAAGAAGAACTGTTTCCTCTGCCGACCGGAAGGCCGGCGGACTTCAAATATTCCGGGCATATCCCGATAGGTCCGTTATGCGAAACCCATAACCCTAAAGAACTCTTCCAGCGTTTCGCATACGCTGAAAGTTTTTGGATACCGAAAAATCCTTGAAACACTGGCTTCGGCTCCAGAATGCTTTTCCTGTTCTGCCATCCCACATCCAGTAAAAAAACATCTGGAACGATTCCGGCATCCGTAAAGGCTTTGATAAAACTCCGGTAATTTTCCGGATCCCCCTGATATTCAAAGTTTCCGACATACGGATCACTCCAGAACGTACACATGGAAAAGAAAGGGGCCGTTCGTGCGGGAAGCCGGATCGTCCGGAGATAGTCAAAGAAACTCTGTTCGGCATTCTCAAACCACCCGACGACGGCATCAGCCAAGTTCAAACAGCCGTTCTCATCCCAAACAGGATGCTGAACAAGGCTATAAGAGACATTTTTTGCAGAGACTTGTTCCAGATTCGCAAAGGCGGCAGGGTGTTCCACTCCAGCAAAAAAATGCGTTCCGATCAGCGGGTAGCCGCAGCAGGGAATGATGCCGAGAGCACTGCCGTCTTCGTCGTTTTTTATGGAATCCTCTGGAGCTTCCGTCGCTTTATATCCGCGCTGTATCACTGTCGGATCAGGAACAGTCTGGCGGTCCAGTTCGACCCAATCCGGAGTTGCCAGGGAACGGCTGCTTTTTATGGAGACCTGTTTTCGCCAGCCCCCGCCTGACAGAGGTTTCACCCGGATGAAAAACTGGATTCCATCCACAGAATACCCGCGTGCCAGCGGCCCTGAGATTTGAGCGGCGCCGTGCGGTTCATAAATCTTTCCCCCGATGGACAGCCGAACGGCAGGAAAGTCTAATTTCAGAGTTCCATAGTACAGAGTATTTTCGTCAATTCGTAATGAGGTCATTGTATTGTCTTTCTATGTATATGGAAGGCCGAAGTCTTCCCTATACAATGGATTTCAGAGCTCCTCAACGCAAACATCATCGACCCAGACCGTTCCTGTTCCGTAAAAACGAATATTCAGGTCCAGTTGTTTGATCTTATCGGAGTCCTCGGGCGCGGTATAGTTATATTCCAGTTTTTTCCAGTCAGATGTACCCGTTATCCAAGATGACCAGGTATTGTTTCCTCCGTGAGTTAAGTTCAGTGCAATGCCATTTTTTGTGACATCCTGCAGTTTGACCATGCAGCTGATCTTATATTTTTTATTCGGCTCCAGTTTAATATTATAATAGTGGAGGCTCTGGTTCAGTATGATCGGATTTTTATCCTGTTTAATTTCTATTTTCATGGAATTCGGAGCGGAAACAAAAGTCTTATCATCCAATTCTGCCCAGGAAATATCTTTTTCCCCATTAGCGGCAGTACTCCAGCCATAGAATACACCGTCTTTATTATATCCCCAGTGCCGATCGGAATTTCCATGTTTTTTGATGATGTCGAAACCACCGTCAAAAACCAGATTTGTCTTTGCTGCCGGTGCGTTTTCCGTTTTTGCTTCCTGTGCCCAAACGGTGGTCCCCAGCGCTGCGATTGCCAGTAAAATAACTGCTCTCATTGTCATTCTCCTATTCGTTGGTTATTTCTTCAAGAGATACATTGTCAACCCATGCGGTTCCTTTGGCATTCATCAGCCAAATCCGCAGGAAAAAACTCTTTGCTTCTTTGAGTTCCATCGGTGTTTTATGGATAAAACTCAAGTAAGTCCAGTCGCAGTTTCCGGTCATAGGATTTCTGGGATACATTGCGTTTGTACTGTCTGTGATGTTCAGGCGGAATCCTCCGCCTGCTTTTGTGGCAACGACATCCTGGAGTTTGACCATGCAGCTGAGCCGATACTGAGTGTTGGGTTTCAGTTGAGCATAAACCCGCTCTTCCGCAAGGATGTAATTATCATCACTGCTGAGTTTCAATGACTGCGGTGCTGTGAAAAAGACCTCCTTGTCCAATTTCACATTATGCCTGTCCGTCAATTTGGTCCCTCCGCCAAGCCCCCAGCCGTAATATATGCCGTTTTTGTCGTAGTAGCCCCAGCTTCTTTCATTTCTCGTCGTGATGGAATCAAAATCACCTTCATGAATCAGTTCCTTCTTGCCGGACACCAGTGTTGCAAAGTTTTCAATATCATGATAGCCTTTCTGAAGAGGAGAAGTAACGTATTCCTCGTGATGATCCGTCGTATCGCGGAGAATCCGGTCGCGGGCAAAGTTGACAGGGAAGCCGTTCTCGTTCAGTTTTCCAAGATTTTTCAGCGGGATTGCTACGTCCACCGTATACCCTTTTGCCGTTTTCTGGTGTTTAACTACCGCTTCGGAATTCCATGCAATATTGTTGATCGTATTTTTCCCGATCACTTTGTATTGGTAATCCAGAACGGCGCCTCCCGCATTTACAATGATTTGGTAATATGACTGCCGTTTTCCTTCCGGATCAAGGAAAATCTCGACGCAATTGTCCCTCCAGGTATCGGGATCATCGTTGGATCTTTTCTTGAATAGCATTTGATCATAAAGGGGCTCTTCACATTCAAAGTGAACCAACAGTTGGTCGTCTGTGCATTTTACTGTGACCGTGGTCTCAACCGTCTCTTTGATCTTTGCATTTTTGATGGCGAAGGGGATCAGGTGGATCGGTTTCCCCATTGTGAATCGAAGCCCCTTCAGGACGTTTGTTTTTTCAACATACTTCAGAGACGCCGTCTGCAGCGGAATCAGGAATTCCCTGCGAAACAGTTCAATTCGTTTCGCCTCAAGAGAATCCGGTTTGACCATGGCGACGGCTTGGTCGAATTCCTTCCGGACGGACTCAATCTTTTCTGGAGAATAGATGTCGTTCCAAAGCGTATTTTCTGCAGGGACGGATGCAACAGGGCCGAGGTTTGTATCCACGGTTTTTCCCGCAATCTTCTGAACCCAGATATACTCGAAATCCTCCATCATCTTTTTCATAACAGGAGCGGCAGCGCCGAACATCAGGTCGTAGTACTCATTCATCGCAGCCTTGACATCGGTCTGCGCGTTCCAAGTCACTTTCCCGAAGATGTAATAGTTCATGGCAAAATACAGGAACCTGTCGCATTCGGATTCCATGAAGACGCCGAAGATATAAGGCGCGATTGACTTGTAATAGTCTCCGACAGAGACAGGCGTATATGCCGGAATCCCAGTAATATCAGTAGACCCATGTTTGTTGACGTAGTTCCACAGCATGACTGGACGTCCAATTTTCTTTGCCCAGTTTGCAACGTAATCTTTTTGCTCCTGACGAATTGCTGAATTATTTACCCAAGGTCCGGCAGTTGCAACCTGAATCAGCAGATTATCGGGAACGTCTCTGGCCGGGAGATCTGCATACGGCGGATAGGAACATACGGTCAAATAAGCATCAAGGTTATCCTTTTTCAGTCGTTCTCCCCAATTGATATAGGTATCCCAGACCAGTTTTGTGGCATATTCTTTCTTATCTTTTTGATAGGCCGCCTGGCAGTCTTTGCAATGACAGGGACTGTATCCATCTTCCAAGCCGACATCAATATATGGTTTCCGGAAGGTCTGGGAGGACCACTGTTTTCCGCCGAACCAGAAATAGTCTTCCGGAGGCTTTTGCCCGGTCAAATAGGCTTTCATCTCATGATAGATCACATCCGTGACCTTGCTGCTCAGGCACAATTGCATCGGATTAATCATATTCTTGTTCGTCTGACGCACTCCGGTATCCATCAGACAGAGATATTCCGGATGCGTTTTGCTGAAACGCTCCAGAATATTGAATCCCCGGAGCCCGTGACATGCATTGATCAGCATCGTACCAAAGCGATGACGCATCAGATTCTGCTCTTTTCCGAAGTTTGGATAGGACTTGCGGTTGTTTTCATCAAAATATTCGCCATCATACCATGCAAGATACCAGCGCTTTATCATATCGGGCCGCTCGATAATATCGACTTCTGGAACCGCGATTGATTTTTTCGCAGGAACAATGGTTCCCAGTTCGCCGGGGAAATAAAAACGTACACCGCCGAAGCGTTCCAGAAAATCCAAAACGGCAAAATAGGAGGCTCGTTCAAAATGGTAGCCCCAGGATCCACCAATTTGCATTTGTTTCAGCATATCGATCTTGGGATCATCCCGTCCAGCAAGAACGATGTCCTTGCCGATCGTCTTGATATAGAAACCATCACGGGCCAGTTTCTCCGGGGCAAAGCCTTTTGCTATGACTTCATCACTGAAACCAACGTAGATATTGCTTCCGGAACCTGCTGTTTCGGCGATCTCAATCTTTTTGCCAAGGATCTGCGACAGGAAAGCCTGCAGTTCCGTTGCGGCATAACGGGTCGTCGGACCGGTTTTCGGGGAAACCACGATCCGAGAGTTGTCCGCAGTCAGCTCAACCGCAGTTTTCGTCCCGACCTTGATCTCCCTGGCCAATGTTCCCTGTAGACCTTTCCCCAGAATCTGTGTCTGGTAGGTCACATGTTCGTCTGCATAAGCTCCTGTTGCTCCGGCCACCAAAATCAGAGCCGTCAACAGAAGTATTTTTGATTGTTTTATCATATTCCGCTCCTTGTGTTTTTGAAATAGAGATTATTCGATACGGGAAAAGAAGCCTTCTGCGCATGAAAACCCTTACCCATTGAAAATCCTTGCAATCAGTGATAGTATTGAGGACATAACCTAATACTGAATATTCACGCCCGTCCTGACATCATAGAAATAATATCTGTTTCCTTGGCCTTTCAGACTGTTCGGAAGTTCCAGCATTTCTTTCAGCTTCAGCGGCTTTGCATGACCGTCAAGAAAAAGCGTATTGCAGATCGCACTCCCATGGTGGAACGTAATGGGACACCAGGATGAATTCGGGCGGATGGTATAGGTTCCAAATCCGTTATCCGGTCTTTTGGCTTCCAGCAAATAGAAGAATTCTCCCGGATTTTTCACCTGATTCACGGACATATAGTAGAATTCGTCCATCTTCATCATAGAGCCAACCGGCTGTGCAAATACTTCTGGGAATGCATAACAATTTGTATAAAAATAACCAGTTAATCCATTATGGTTGATCGGTGATTTTGCCTTATACAATCCATTCGCAGACTGGGACGGTAAAGATGGACAAATCGACGATTTTACAAGACGCTCAGCATATCCATTATCATAGTAAAACGCAAGCCATGTATCGTCTCCCAGATAGCCATGCCGCACTAGATATTGTCCTGAATCGCCGATATAACTGTGAAACATCAGACTTAACTGTCTCTGATTGCTGATGCACGAGATCGCTCTCGCTTTTTCTCTCGCCAGATTTAAGGCGGGTAAAAGCATCCCAGCCAGGGTGGCTATGATCGCAATGACCACCAGTAATTCAATAAGTGTGAAATTACTTACAAATAATGACTTATGAATGGAATTTCTAAGAGACGTGGTTTTTATTGAACTATTCATTTTTTCGCCTGTTTTCTGAAGGTTAAAATGCTTTTAAAAAATGCCAGTATGGCGGATTATTCGTCATTTGGTAAGCTTCAAACAGAATGATCCCGTCCATAAATGGTTTCCAGCGCTCCAGAGATTCGGCATAGGCATCCAGCAGTTTTTCCGGATTATTCATGGATAAGGACATCCAGAGAAGTTTCCGCGCAACCGTTCTCCGGTAAAACTCCGGGAAATCTTCTTCACGGTCATAGTCAGGCGGCTGGAGATCGTATGCCAAGGCATCCGTGATCGAACCATCCGCGAATTTTTCCCAGTCAAAGAAATGATCGCCGTATATATACGGTCCGAGATTGGCTCCGTAACGAAGTCCCATCCATATTTTTCCCGGGCTTGCCGCCTCGCGCGCCTTCTTCATGAATTCCGTGAAGTAAGCGCCGCGATGATGCTGCCAGGCGGCAATGTCATTCAGATCGCCCTGATAGGTGTCCAGCGCAGGTTGATCGAAACCGAATTGCCCGCGGCATCTCACATATTCCGAACAAATCAGATCCGTATGTTCCCGGCACCATTGATTGACATTATCTTGATCCAGCCCCGCCAGATTCATCGCATCCCGAATGACTGGTGAACGGGAATGGGTTCTGTTGCAGAGATAAATTCCTGTACCGCCATAACCCGCAAGTTCCCGTATTTGGCGAAGACGGTATTCCACGACTTCCGGGAATGCGTAGGACAACACTCCGTGGTAATGAGTTTTTCCATCGCGCGACCGCCAGGAATATTCCGGATGAGCTTTGCAGATCGAAGATTCCAATTCTGAAAACACCGAATAAGAAGCATCATCAAACAGCGTCAGCCAGAAATAAACCTCGATTCCGTATTTTCGTCCCATAGCAACAACGACTTCAGCAGGATCATACTCCCGCATGACAGTCATTGCTTTTTCTCCAACGGAACATTGTGCCTTACACCCCATGTAACGATCCGGAGTTTGGGAATGATACAGTAACTTTCCATAGACGGAAACGCGCCAGAGGACTGCGTTTACTCCATGTTCCGCATATTTACAGAACAAGGCATCCATGTCATCTCTGCTGAATGGATTCTCTGTTCTCCAAATAAGGTCGTAGAAATCAACCGCGATTATTTTCTTCATATTGTTTCTCCAAATTCAAACTGCATTCCGATCTTATGCACTTGATACCGCATGTCTTTGGAAATCAGCAACTGCGCAGCGACCTGGCCCAGCACTTCCGGTTGGACAGACAAACAGCATAGCTTCGGAGAAAAATCGCTTGCCAGCCTTGTTCCGTAAAAGCCAACAACGCCCACTTGCTCCGGAACCTTGATATTGATTATTGACAAATGATCCAGAATAAGCCTTGCCTCTTCATCGGAAAAAGCAAAAATCAGCGTACGTTTTCCGGAGAAGCCATTCAGTGATTTTTCCAAGGCTTCAATTCTTTGCGCACGGGATTGTTCACTGAATTTATCAAGAATCAGCACATTTTGCTCCTGCAGAGAAAGTTCTTCAAAAAAGACATGCTGCTGTTGTGTTTCATATCTGCTCTGATCACTCGATTCAGAACAGATAAACGCATTATAGCCAAGCCGTTTAATCGTATTCATCATTGACCTGTATGCGGGTAAAACATCGAGAACAACCGAATGAACCTCCGGGAGCTGACTTGCGCGGCCTATCACAATTATCGGAAGATGGGTTTCTTTCTTGATTTCAGATAGAATCTCATCCGGTACAAAAAAATCTGAGATAAATCCAATATTCTGTTTGGGCAACGCCAGCGCATCATCTATTATTTTCGTCAGTTCCAAATTACGAAAACGGGAAAACTGTATTGCCGCAGGCGTAAAATAACTTCCGATCGCGGCAGAAGCAGCCTCAAGCGTGATGCCGGATAAAATCCTGTTTCCATAGAATTCGGCCCCCTGAAAAGAGATATACCTGAACAGCAGTGTCAAGAATTGACTTCCGGCTGATAAAAGGTCCGTTTTTCGGGAAACACAATAATTCCGGCCTTTATAATGAGTTAAAATTCCCTTTCTGGCTAGAAGCGACAATGCCCGGATCGCAGTCAAATGACTGACTCCATACATGCTGCGCAAATCTCTTGAAGAAGGAACCGGTTCACCGGGAACATAATGCCCCGCCCGAATTTCTTCAATTAATTTGTTTGCCACAATACTGTAAAGAGTCTTTGCCATAAAACCTCAATTTGTCCTTTAAGTTATTATATAGGTTGGGTCCCTGTATTTCAAATATTTTCCCAAAAAAGCATCGTTTTTATACATACAAACAAAAGTACATTCAAGCGAGAAGTATATCACCTGATATGCATACAATTTGTTTTCAGTTGAAGTGTAACGTTTTACGCATGAGATGACGGAGGCGGTAGTCAACTTTCCGGGTATCGCGGCAAATGATTATCAACTCCGCCGCGTTTTGCAAAAATCCGCCAAGCCCGATTTCCCATTTCATGAATTTCCCGAATACATGGTCACTGATCAGGCGGTCATCCAGATAAGCCTCGCCGAAACTGCCGTCAAAAGTAAGGTCGATCACCAGGTTTTCCAGACCATCCAAAAGCCGGGGCTCCACCGGGACGCTCAGCTCAATATCATTGCCGCGCCGGGATTGCCGCCACGCAATATCCGGCTCCGGTAGCTCGAAGTGGCCGGTCATTACGTTGACTTTACGGACATCGTCGTACTGCCACTCCGCACCCTCGATACGTTTCCGGGCCGGACTCAAAAGCTCAATATAAAAATCACTGCGATCCGTTACTACGGTAATGGAATGATCCGTGCTTTCTACAATGGACAAATCCGTGAGCATCACGTCTCCGGCGAAGTCCCAGACATTTCCAGCGAAATCCGTGCTCAGGAGCACATAACGGATATGACCGTTGAATTCAGCCGTTTTGATGCGGTTTTCCGGAGTCCCGATCAGCATGACTCCGCATGGTGATTCTTCGAGACCCAGAAAATCCGCGCTTTGGATTTCGTTGCCGAACTTTGAAAGAAATCTTGTTTCAACAATTTCTTCGGCCGAGGCATGACAGATAACTTGAATTTGCTCCCCGAATTTTCGCTTGTCCAGCAAAGTGGCGGTCGAGTACTCCAGAAAATATCCCTCATCGAGTTTGATGAAAAAAGGCATGATTTTGCAACTGCCCGGAGGCAATTCCATTTGCACCCGTTTCGGATATTCCTGGCTGACTTCACAGGCAAGCTTGCCGGAAGTGACGCCTACTCTGATATCCCGTTTCCAGTGAGTACCGTGATGTTTGACGTTGCGCATAAAGATGAAATTGCTTTCACTTAGATTGAGCCCGGTAGTGGTTCGCGACAGATTTTCGACCGGCGCCGGAGTGTTGATCATGAGTTTGCGGTCTTTCCCGTAACCGTCGAAAAGGTCTTCGCCCAGTTCCACGCCCGGATGCGCCAGTCCGTAGCTCGCCACTGTTGCCCAGGTCCCATTTGGCGTCGATTTGAGGATATTTTGTTCAAAACTGCGAATGAACCAGCCGATGCGCTTGATGGCTTTGTAGGAGTCGCGCAACGTTCCAACACAACTGACCGGGGCCTGATAGTTGAAATTCTGTTTCGGCAGCATCGATTCCGCCGAATCATTGAAATTGTAACCGTCAAAAAGAACAAATGTATTGACGCCATTGGCACCTTCCGCGATATTCTGTTCGATATAGGCCTCAACCATGGATGCTTCGACGAGGGGACCCTGAAAACCGTTGGTGTTACGGTATGGCGGGACATCGTAATAACGGGCAAACATGCCGGCTCCGGTTTCGATGGATACCCACGGGCGGGTATGATTGTCCCACTTGTCCGTGGAAAACCCCCAAAGCTCACCGTCCGTGCCAAAACAGTTTACCGGATAGCCGCCGCCTGAATCACAAAGCTTATCCATCAAATTTTCTTTATCCGGGATATTGTTGATATCGATCAGCGGAATATCCATGCCCTGGGCTCTGACCAGCTCAAAATAATGCAAGACGTGCTTTATATTTTCTTCCGGATTGGTGGAGCCGCGTGCAATATCATCCCCTTTGCAACCGGCGGAACCCAATTCATTTTCCAACTGAAGCAGAATGACCGGGCCATTTCGGGTGATTTGACGCGGCCGGGCCATTTCAATGATCTTTTCATAAAGCATTCCGGTATATTTCAAATATTCGGGATCATTGGTCCGCACCCGATCCCCGAGTTTGTCTAGGAGCCATTGCGGCAGTCCGCCGTTACGGTATTCGCTATGCACAAAGGGCCCCAGCCGCAATATGACCCAAAGTCCGATTTCTGCCGCCAGGTCCAACAATCTCGCCAGATCGTGATTGCCGTTGAAATCCCATTCTCCCTCGCGGGGTTCATGAAAAAGCCACGGTACATAGAGGCTTACCGTATTCATTCCGGCGCTTTTGATCCTGTTCAAACTATCCCGCCAATCACTTTGCCAAGCACGGCCATACGAAAAATCGCCTCCGAAAATGAAACGGGGAACTCCATCAATCTCAATATAATCTTTCCGAACTTCTATCATCATTATTATCCTTTGCTCAATACCATCATTATACAGCCGGCAAAGGCATGTAACAACGTTTTAATCAAAGAATTTTACAAATAACTGTTTGATACTGTTTGAATTTTCAGCGAGTGTGTGATAATTTTCAGGCATGGTTACAAAAGCGGAAATAATTACTTATCTGGATTGCCTGGAACTCGCGGAAGGCGAAAAACTCCCGTCTTTGCGGCAGATCGCGCGGCATTTCAAGTTATCAGAATACAAGGCCCACCGGCTTATGAAACAGGTCGCGCAGGAAAAAAATTATCAGGTCATCCATGGTTCGGGCTTTTTCATGCCGGGAAAAAATCGCGAATGGAAACCTTTCGAAAAAACCGTAGCACTCGTTTCTCCGGCAGGATTATTTATCCGGGAACTGACTTCTCTCCATAAACTCGCCATTTCCTATAAGTTCAATTTTCTGAATATTGCTATCTCGCATTCAGACGTGGAATTTGAATATGAAACTCTGGAATTCCTGCTTTCCCGCCGTGTCTGGGGCATCATGCTCCTGCCTTATCCGGACTCGATTCAGAAGAATATTACCATTCTGGAGAAAATGAAAAAATCCGGAATCAATTGTGTGTTGCTGGAGCGTCCTCCGGGAAAAACCATCGAAGGTAATTATTCGGTATTCGACTTCAAAAAAGTAGGTTATATGGCAGCTGCTCAGGCCATGAGTGCCAATTTGAAAAGAGTGGTTCATGTCAGATTCAATACCCAACCCTGGCATATCAGGCATTTTTATGCCGGTCTGGAGGAAGGCTGTCTGGATCTGGGTTTATCGCTGGACACTTATGATATACCTCCCTCTGAAGTGGGGGCTGCTCCTGAATTTAAATGGATACCGGATCTCCAGTTTTTCAGTCAGCAGCCGCCGTCCGTCTATGTCTGCGACACCTACTGCGGCCATGCCGAAACATTGTATTCTTCATTAAAAACCCTTAACCGGGCTTTTTACTTTATCGGCTATTCAAGCGACATCTCGCCAAAACAGGAATTCCCGGTCATCTGTTTTGACGCTCTCTCCCGCCTGACCGAAACATTACGTAAAGTCATCTGTGCCAAAAACACTCCTATTCACGATATCTATCCGCCAAAGATTATTCGCCCCTGATTGCCGCCACTATTACTTCTATGTTCCGGACTGGACATTATCTCTGGTTCAGACGTAAATCATTCAGAAAAAAAGGAAGGGAGGGGGTAATATCTTTAAATTCCCCCTGATGGCTGGATTGGTTAAGATCGTAGATGACGTTTCTACTCATCAATTCTTGAAAATCATGGTCGCAGGTTTATAGTAATAGAATAAAAATTGGGTGAAATGGTGAAATTATGAGTGTCATTTTGAAATTTTCTATACATGAACGGTTAATTGCCGAAATCCAGAAACAGTGTCCTCAATGGACGGACAACCCGGAAAGCATCTGTTTCCTGGATGCGCCTCCGAACGGAAAATTCATCCGTGATCAGATAATTCTTTCCCTCAGCAAGGAAATAAAAACGGTATCAATAACAATTCCTTCGATCCGGGAATTGTTCCGAGGAAATCGAACCCCACCGGAATTTACGGATTACCCCGAAGATTATCTGCCGTTTTTCGTTGATATCGAGACTGCGGTTGTCCGGGAAGTCCGAAATCACGCTCTCCCACCGCCGACGGATGATGATTTCATAGAGGTATACTCCGCCATGCGTCGTCGTCCTGATGGACGTTCCATTGGCCTATTGCACGATATAATCTGGAAACAGACCATGGTTTTCCTGTTGACCCACGAATGCAGCCAAGCGGAATACGAAGCCTGTATTCAAAAACTGGAACGCGGAGCCCGGAAATTCCATTTCAATTGGAGCACCCGCAATTATTTCGACTGGCTATTAAAGAACTTCAAAGAATGAACCAATAGAATATCAGATATAATACATCATCAGGCAGTTTCAGGGGCGGAGTCAAAATTGCGAGGATGGCAAATCATCCCAAATGCAAACTCTATATATCTATGGTAGTAAACTTTCGATGAAAGATAAAAAAAATAACACAAGGTTCACCACTCGTCGCTTGATCTTTCATAAAAACCATGTGGAGAAAAATAAAAAGGTCTTGAAGATTCAGGAGATTTGATTATAGTAAAAGAGATATCTGATTGGTTACTTCGACGGGCTGAAATATCGGGTGACTGGTCACACCAGATTCCTATTTACGGATTGGAGGCAGTGGTTTTCCTGTTTTGGCAGTATTTTTTCGCGATTGTGGCATGATTAACGCGATGAAGGGGCAATAACAAATTCCGTAAAATGTACCAATTTACGCCTCTCCGTCGGTTTGTGCCATAACTCATAGTTTCTTTTGAGTGGAAGTTTTCGGAAGGTCATATATTTTGAGCTTGAAATATTCATAATCATGATATCCGTATGCCTGGTAGGTAAGCCAGCGGATTTT
>JAVBRM010000002.1:0-12266 GCA_031548025.1 Victivallaceae bacterium
CATGGATAGTTAGAAGATCATAATTTCGGCGCCATCCGCAAGTGTCAGCGCCTCGTCCAACACGGTCAGCTCATCCGTTCAGGCGAAAATACGGAACAATCCGACTACAAAAGCCTGTATCGCCACCTCCACAGCTTGATCGGGATCGGCATTGCGTTCGTTGTAGCGGGCTCCGAAACCGACTTTGCCGGTGGTCTCGGCCTGTTGCTGCAATTCGTTTTCGGAAAGGAAAAATTGCAACGGCGTTTCCAGTTTTTTAGCATTGTATTCGGCCACCTGCCAGCAGACCATTTCGGTAAGCAATTCTCTCAAAGTGGAAACAGATACGGGAAGTTCGACCTCAAGGTCCATCAACAGTTTGCGCTTTGCCGGATTCTTGATTTTTACCAATATTTTCATAACAGCACTACCCCCGGTAAATTTAAATAAAAATAGCCACAAAGTATAGTTTTGTCAAGCGAATAAACTAAGAAAAATCACATCATATGAAAATCCATTTATTCAGTTGTTTGGCAATGGATTTTTTCCTTGCAAGCACTGAAATTTCAGTGTATATTAATTGGATATACCTGGGATTGCAAAATCAAAAAATAAGGATTTCAAATCGTGAAAAAAATATCGTTGAGCACTATGATTATGCTGGCGGTAGTATTGGGTGTGGCCGCCGGGCTGTTTTTCGGGGAATGGTGCAAGCATCTGGAATTTATCGGGCAGGCTTTCATTGCCATCATGCAGATCAGTGTATTGCCGTATATCTTCGTGTCGCTGATCCAGAGTTTCGGCTGCCTGGAACCGGACCAGGCCAAACTATTGGCCAAACGCGGCATCATTATGATCCTGGGGCTGTGGGGCGTGGTCTTTCTGCTGATGACTTTGCTGCCGTTAACTTTTCCACGATGGGAATCCGGTTCGTTTTTCAGCCCGAGTCTGCTCGACCGCCAGGCCTCGGTCAACTATATCCAGTTATTCATTCCCGCCAATCCTTTTAACTCATTGGCGAATAATACGGTACCGGCAGTAACCATTTTCAGTATTTTGTGCGGTGTGGTGCTCATGGGCATCCATCACAAGAAAAATTTGCTCAATATACTGGAAACCTCCTCGGAGGTTCTATCGAAGCTGACCCTGATGCTGGTCAAGTTGTCGCCGATCGGGATTTTTGCACTGGTCGCAAAAATGGCCGGGACCATGCGCGTGGAAGACATCGGCCGGGTCGAAGTCTATCTGGCGGCCTACCTGTTAATGGCAGGGTTGCTGTTTTTCCTGATTCTGCCGCTGACCCTGACTGCGTTCACTCCCTTCAAATACCGCGAGATTCTGAGCGTCAGCCGGGCCACCATGCTGACCGTGCTGCTTACCGGCAATCTGTTTATCGTGCTGCCGCTGCTGGTGGAAAACGTCGAAACACTTTTCAAACGCCACTCCAAATTAACCGGCGAAGGCGAATCCATGGCCAAAATTATCGTTCCGATCCTGTTTATCGTGCCTTGTGCCGGGCAATTGCTGGATATTCTGTTCATTCTGTTTGCCGGTTGGTTTTCCAATGAAACTTTCGGCTTCGGCAAATATCTGGAGCTGTACGGCTCGGGATTGCTGACGCTGTTCGGCAGCGCCAAAGTCGCCATTCCTTTCCTGCTGAGCATGTTCCATCTTCCTTCCGACCTGTTCGAAGTTTTTCTGATTTCCAGCGTCATCACCGACAACGTCAAATTCACGGTCGAGGCACTGACCGTGCTGGCCATGGCGGCGCTTTTCACCGCTTGGATGACCGGCGTTACCAAATGGAATTGGCCGCGTCTTGCCCATAGGTTGATCATCATCGCCATAGTCCTCCCGGTTTCGCTTTTTGGCCTCCGCTGGGGGATGAACAACCTGCTGCCCGCCCCTAAAGACCAGCGGACGGTATTGAACGCCATGAAAATCACCCCGCAAACACCATTCAAAGTATTCGACCGTCTGCCGGATCATGTTCAGGCAACCGATGCCAGCCGCCTCGATCGGATCCGCCGGACCGGAGTACTCCGGGTAGGTTTTAACACGAACTGTATTCCGTTCGCATTTTTCAACACACGGAACGAGTTGGTCGGCTTCGATATCGCCATGGCTCACAGACTCGGCGATGATCTGGATTGCAAGCTGATCGAATTTTATCCGGTGGAATACGACAAACTGGATCTCGCCCTGGCTCAGAATCAGGTGGATATCGTCATGTGTCAGGTTTCAATCACTCCGGAACGGCTGGACAAGGTCAGTTTCACCAATCACTACCTGGAATTGTCGATGGCCCTGGTGGTTCCGGATTACCTCAAAACGCAGTTGCGCGAAAAACCGGAACTGTTGCATTCCCCGTCATTTTCCATTGCCGCCCTGGAAGGAGCCGATTATAAACGACTGAAGGCAGCGGAATACAAAGGTAAATGTATCCAAATTAGCAGCAACGATGATTTTTTTTCCGGCAAGGTCAAAGCCGACGCCCTGCTGACCACCGCTGAAAACGGTTCCACCCAGACCATCATGTTCCCACAGTACGATCTTTTCATCCCGGAGCGCCAGATCAAAGACCTGATCGCCTACGCGGTCCCATACAACGACCATCGTTTCATCGAATACCTGAATTTCTGGCTGACTCTGGAACGCAACAACGGCGAAATCGACCGGGAATACGATTACTGGATTCGCGGCATCAATGTGGAGAAAGAATTGCCGCGCTGGTCGATTCTCCACAACCTGATCCTGAATAATAACGACGAAGCAAAATAATCTTTCAAGGGGACATCTTATGACAGCAAATTGGGATCACCGCGCAACGTGGTACGAACGAGCCGAATTATTAAAACCGGAATTGAAGCACTGGGAAGTTCCGACGCAGTCCGTCATTGAGACTTTTCATGATGACCATGCCTGGCAAAAAACCGGTGTTCGCCGGATTGCCCCCGGCGGGAAAATCCCGGAGATAATTCTGCAGCAAGGTCAGAGTTTTACAGTCGATTTCGGCGAAACGTTGGTCGGCAGAATCAAAGTCGCCATTCGCACCCGGAGCGGCAACAACGATTCCCCTTTGCGTCTGCGTTTCTATGCAGCGGAACTGCCGTTTGAAGTCGCTTCCAATCCCGATGATTGCCATGGTCAGCTCAGCCGGGCCTGGCTGCAGGATGAAATAGTCAACTTCGACATCCTGCCTGGCGAATTTCAACTGCCGCGCCGTTATTCCCTGCGTTATCTGAGAATCGACGTGCTGGCCAGTGCCGGCGGCATCTCGTTCGACCATATCAGCGTCGTCGCGGAAGCGGCGGAAATGGGTATTCCCCCTGCCCCGGCGGGGCTTTCACCGGAACACGCCGCCATCGACCAGGCCGGACTGCGGACGCTCCGCAACTGTATGCAACTGGTCATGGAGGACGGCCCCAAACGCGACCGCCGGTTATGGCTGGGCGACCTGCGCCTGCAGGCTCTCCCCAACTCCGTGAGCTATCAGCGTTACGACCTGATCGAGCGCTCGCTGCTGCTACTGGCCGCTGCCGCCGATGACGATGGACTGGTTCCCGGCTGCGTCTTCATCGAACCCCAACTTCGCCGCGGCAACGACCTGGTCGACTATTCGCTGCTGCTGGCCGCGGTAGTGGATGACCTGGTGCGCGACAGCGGAAACCTCGAGCTGGGCCGCAGCCTTTATCCGCTGGCGATCCGCCAATTCGAACTGAAACGCTCCCATTTCGACGCGAACGGCCTCTACCGAATCGAATCACCCGGCTGGCACTTCATCGACTGGGCGGAGTTTGACCGGCAAACCGCCATTCAAGGGGTGTATATTTATAGCCTCAAAGCCCTCGCCCGGCTGGCGACGCGCCTACAGTTGCCGGAAGACGCGGCCAAGTTCCAGAAAGAAGCGGATTTGCTCGCCGGAGCCCTGCGCCGTTTCTGCTACGACGACAAACGCTGTCTAATGCTGTCCGGGGTCAAACACGATATCTCATATGCCGGTCAAATCTGGCCGATCCTCGCCGGAATTTTCACGCCACAGGAAGCCGCCGCCATGCTCAACGCGGTGGAAAACATTCCGCAAGCCACACGCCCGGCCACGCCCTACATGCACCATCACCTGCTGGAAGCTTATGTATTTGCGAATCAACACGACAAGGCCGCCAAACTGCTCGACAGTTACTGGGGCAGCATGATCAAGAACGGAGCCGACACTTTCTGGGAAGCCTATATTCCCGGCAATGATTTTCTCTCTCCCTACAACGATCCGCTACTGAACAGCGCCTGCCACGCCTGGAGCTGTACCACCAGCTATTTCCTGCGGAAACCCTGATACAAAAAATGGCCCCGCCAGGCGAATCCGACGGGGCCGACTCAAATCAATTTTATTTCGGTATGGCTAATAGCCTGAAACTGGCTGGAACAACCGGAAACTCCGCTTTGCCATTGACGACTTTGATATCAATATTGTTGATCAGGTCGCGCAATTTACCGACGGTTTTCCATTCCGGTTTCAAGAATTCCATAGTCAGCTCACATGGCTTGCGGTTCAAATTTCCGACAATAAAAACCGTATGTTCCGGCTTCCGTAAATCGGTATAGACGCTGACCCGGACCTTCGGATCGTTCACCTTCAATACCTGATCCGAATCCCAATAAGGGATGAAATCGACCGATTCAAGCCCGTAATCATAAAGCACCTGATAGCTGGTACCGACGACACGCTGATTGCAGAATTTCCGGTTTGCCGTAACGTCGTTCAGCAGTAGCATCATGACAAACTCCTCAGTCGGAGCGCTTAACTTATTTCTGTCGTCATGAAATTCCGGAACCAGGACTCCCGTCACTCCGAACTGCGCTCCGCGATAATATCCGCGCATCGTGTATTCCTTGATGACGTCGATATAGTTTCCGTTGTTGCCGATTGCCGAAATCAGTTCTTCTCCGCTCAGCCTTGCATGGCAGAAAGACACCAATGGCGCGATATCGGTTTCCCAGCCGTGAAACAGAATATGGAATTCTCCATTGGTCTCATCGTCCATCATGGTATATAAGCGCTTCGCGGCATCCCGGCAAGCCAGCAAGGGAACAGTTGGTTGGCGTTCGCCATTTTCATCGATATACCCGGCCCCATGCAAATGATTGATACCCGGACGACACCCAAGAGCGTCGAAATATATACTGCGGAGATTATACTTACGAACCGCTTCCCGGACATTATAAAGATACAGATCGGTCATCATGCCTTTTACGCTGGCCCGCATATATTCATTGCGATCTCCGAATTTGAAATCGGAGCGAGGCGGCAGATTACTGTCGAAAGCCTTAGCCTGTGACGGTGGAACTTCCTCCATTACCTTGGAAAAAAGAAAATGCTCCGCGAAAATCCTTTTCCCGGAATACAAGGGTGTAGGCCCGTAATAACGGAAACTGGTATAAAAGTAATCCTGATTGGCTATGTTTCCGGTGTAGCGCTGGCTCTTCCGGTAACCTTCATCCATCAACGGATCGATTGCCGCGCCGAAGCTGTTGCTCCAAAACCAGGCGCCAACGCCAAATGACCATAGAACTTTATCGGAGCGCCAATTGCGCGGCATCGGTTTGTTGGGAGTTGCCATGATACCGAACCGATAAGTTACAGAACGTTCAATTTTTCTATATTTTTTGATCAGTTCCAACCGCAAAAGACTGGTATTGGCTTCCGGAATAATCCTGATTTGGTCCTTATGTCCATCGCGGGCATCCCAGTATTGATCAGACTCGGCAAACCAGCCGAATCCGACTTCGTCATCTTTGAACATGACAGAACAGTTAAACGGAATACTCAATTCCCCATCCGGCATGAGCCCCCGCTCTGGCTGGACAACTTCATACACTGGATGACGGACCAAGTATTTCGCCCGTCGGCGGTCAAGGGGAATATTCAATTGCAGCGAATCCATGGAAGCCCCCGGTGCCAATGGACTGAGCGTCAACTCAAACCACATGAAACCGTCAAATTCCACAGTTGTATTTACCGCTACGGAAAATTGCCCGCTAAAATCGGTACTGCTCAGGAAACGCACCTGGTGTTCATCCCGTTGAATCAATTGGCGAATCGCCGGAAAATCCAGTTTTTTTCCATCGATAACCAGATGTATCGGAGTACTCAGGATATTTTTCCCCTTGCTGGTAATCTGTATGGGAAAAAGGGAATTTTCGTAACGATATTCGCGTTCGGTTACCCCGACAATCAATTTACTCCCCTGTTCTTTCCAGGAAATCGGGGCCCATGGCCTGAGTACCTGCTCGGACTTGCCGATCTTATTGTTCAGCCACAACTGCTGCCGCTGCAGCGCCTGTTCGAGGTCCTCGACCGTCGGACGAATATCCGCCGCCCCCAGGCCAAACTGAATCAATACCGGCAATACCCAGATAAAAGCTGATTTCTTCATTTCGCGTGATTCCTTTCATCAAATTTTAAACTCTGCTTGTAAATTAAACTGTTGTCGTCCGTTTTTTGTACCGACAAACCGACCGCCCCCGCCAGTTCACCATTGAGCGGCAAATCCAGACTGATACTTTTTCGGGATTTCGCCGGAATATCCACTTTTCGAGAAACAACTCCATCCGGGCGGTAATCGCCGGATTTGAAGTATTCATATTTCACTTGGAGCTCGACGTTAGCCGAGGTCGGGTTCACCAGTTCAAACTCCGCCGACACGGTGGATTTCTGTCGATCAACCATGCAAATGGAATTACTGCGGACAAAAGGCAGAGTATTACCGCCGAATATCACATTAGCAAATTTATTGATATTGGCATACGGTCGCACGGTATTGGAAAATTCAGTAGCGGGAAAGATCCCCTGCCCCGCCCGCCAGTTGCGGCAGAAATTCAACTTCCAGCAAGCCCCCGGCAACGGAGTCGGAGCATTGAGCTCCTTGAAATCGTTCAGGATGATAACCGCGTTCCAATTTTCACCATCCACCCGACATCGATATGTCCAGTCGCCATTCCAGCCGCTATCACCCCGGCACGCATCATAAATCGATTCCCAGGGATTGCCGATGAATTGAAAATAAGCAAACTCCTCATTATAGACCGGAGCAAAGAAAAATTCGATTTCATCGCCGCCACTGAGAATATCCCGATCTCGTTTGCTGCCGATCAGAGGCGCCACTAACTGGGTACAGTAAAGCAGATAAAACTTTCCGGCGTCCGCTCCTACCCAGACTCTTGCCTGCTGGGGAATTTTCAGGCCATTGCCATGAATGATAAAGTCGGAAACCATAGCCGCGTCACGCCAGCTTTCAGGATTCAGTAAATCGGCGCCCGCCGGAGGAGTGAATTCGGGAATCACCATGAATGGATTTTCAATCAGGTGGACTTTCAAAACCATGCTTCTAAAACGTTTCCCTTGATCCTCCGTCGGAGTGGTTTCCTGGTCAAAAATCATTTCCCGGATATTTATTCTGCCAGACGCTGCCAGTTGAAAATCACCGACAACAGGCTTTTCCGCCGTCGGCGGTCCGGTCAACGCCGCGATACCATCGAGGTAAAGCTCCGGTTTGCGGTCTTTGCCGATTTGGATATGAACCAACCGCCAATCCCGTAGATTCCAGTTGTAAACCGGCGCCCGGACCGCCCCGCCAGGAGTATTGAGGGTCATCATATTGCCGTCTGCCTGGAGCTCGAAAGGTACATCTTCATCCAGCATTCCGGAGCATCTGAATTTACCGGTTCCGGAAATAACCATGCAGAATGCCTTAGATTTCCGCAATTCGTCCGAACCAAATTTTACGGTGCAACCGTTTGACAAAGTAAGCTGTTTTTCATTGACCCGACAGTCCTTCGAAAGAGTAACCAGCGGGCTCTCCCAATTTATGCTCTGCCCGCCAAGCCGCAGAAGCATCAACCACATCATACATAACCACAAGATTTTCATTTGCTTTCCTTTAATTTGCGCGTTTCCTGGTAAAATATTTTTCCCTGTTCATCGCTGAATACCGGCACGATCAATACATCTTCCGACGAAGCAGCGGCTGTTAATTCCAACTTATAGTTCTTGTGGGCTGGAACTTCGGCCTTCACGCTTTGGAAGTCGATCAGTATCCCCGATGAATAACATTCGAGAAATGCCTCGAAGCGCTGTTCACGGGAAGACGAATTGCATATTTCCGCATGATATTTCACCTGTCCACCGGCATATTGCGGCGCTCCGGTCATGCGGAAATAAAGATCGTCTTTATCGCCGAAGGTCACATAACCAAAACTCCGGCCGCGTTTTGAATCCGCAGGCGACCAGGTAACGCGCGCCTGCCGATCTTTGGCCGGGCTCTGCTCGAAATTGGCATCCCAAACGGTATTTACACCCGGCGGCTCCACCCCGAAACGGTCGTATCCGTTAATCCGGGCCTCTTCAAGATAATATCCCCCTGCCTTCCCGTTCCGGTTGATCCATTGGTTCGATCTCGCCCCCAGTCCAACCAACGGACGCCAGGGGGACAAGGTGAAGTTTTCCTCGTCAAATGTCTCGGTATATTTCAGTTTGGCAAAAAACGACAGCCGATGCCGGGAGCTCTCGGAGCTCCGGCCCAACATATAAAATGCACGGTCATCGTATTTCAACAGTAAACATGCCTCTTCGGCGCCGGAATAACCGTCCGTAATTGCACTGCCTCCGAAAACCGCCGCCGCGTCATCCCATTCAGCCGGCTTCGGAATTCCATTTTCCGGCATTTCGCGACGATTGCGGGGAATCCTGATCCGAGATGCTTCCCTGCGTTTTTTCCCGATCAAAGAAGTAATGTATTGTTCCTCCACCCGTTGTGGAGAAACTGCCTTCGGGATAAAGACAACATCCCCGCATTGGAGCGCTCGAAACACCTGACATTCGATTGCGGCATTGCCTCCCTCTACATTTTTCGAAAAACTGCATTTTTCCGCCAATATACCATCCGCATAGCCGTCGAATTTACCATCCCCTCAGATCACCGCGATCTGGTGCCAGAAATTGAAAGTATTCCTCCAGGAATAAATCGGCACCGAGCGGTGCTCGATCTTATTCTCGTGACGAAATTGAAAAATCAGGCGTTCGCCGGATGTATAGACTACCGCCTGAGAGTTGCGATTAAAGTTAAAAGTCAGGATAAAAAGCGGCTGATCTTGTATTTTCAAACTCCCGGGCGCCAGGGCCCAAAATACGGTACCATCTCCTCCGTCTTCGAAAATCATCTGCCGCTGCGATGTGGAAAATTTTCCCGGAGCAAGCTTGATGCTACTCCCTTCCAGTTCGCCACGGGTTATCTTGTGGAAACTGGCTTTACCGGTTATTTCCGGCACCCATTGCGCCGCCGAAGCTGTCGCTTGAGCACCTTTCCCGTCAAAACGGATCCAGCCGAATTCGCTTCCTCCGGCGGATATGACGATCAAGCACAAAATCTGTAGACATCCGATTTTCATTTTCTAAAACCTATTTTACGGTAAATGCTTCTGGAACAGGAGCAGTTGCCGAACTTTTTTGATATCGCTCTTTCGCTTTTTTTTCCGATGAAACATGCCCGTCGATCCATAGAATATTACTGTTTCCTCCTGTATGCCGATCATCCAGCGGAAATCCATTGTTGTACCAATACTCCAAGCGCATGCAAGGATATCTTGTGGCTACCCTGGTACATTCACCAAACATGATTTTCGCAGATGGATTTTTGAAATCGGCAGCACGCGGAGTGGGAGAAAAATCCGTAGTGAGGCTGAAACCGGCAATATCGCGCCAGTAACCGCTTCCGGGGCCAAACGCATTGTACCCATAATGAGAATATGTAAATCGATATAAAGACGAAGAAACTTTGCTTGCCGTATCAATTACATGATATTTATCGACATCTACCGTATATTTTGAAGACTCGATGGAAGGGCAAATCAATATTCGAGCCGTCAAATAATCCCCTTTCGCCATTTGCTGTCCCCAGCCATTAGCCATCCAATCCCCCTGTGCCCAGGGAATGAAGACCTCATCATAATCCTGCATATAAAGTACCATACTTGTGCCCAATTGCTTTTCATTGTTGACACATTTCGCGGTTCGCCCTTTTTCTCTGGCCTTGTTCAAAGCCGGCAGCAACAGAGCTGAAAGAATTGCTATGATAGCAATTACCACCAAAAGTTCAATAAGTGTAAAAATTTGCCTCTTTTTCATTTATTTCATCCCTTATGTTGTGGCGTCGTAGATTTTCCTTGGATCAATTTTGCTTTGAACAACGGCATTTCGGTCAACCGTTTTCCATCCCGGATGGCTTCACTGCCGGCACTCATCATCTTGCATCCCATTTCAAAACGCGGTACTTTGATATAGGTATATTTGGGGATCAATCCATGGAAAATCATCCCGCTGGCAATTCCCGCCATCTGAAAGTCGCGGCCGATTTTCTTGTCAAGTGCCAGCGCGGCTTCATAAACTTCATCGGTAATTTCCGTATAATCACAGAAAATGAAATCCACGGACAGTTCAGCCAATTTTTTCAAATTTTCCTTTTCATTGCCCTTTTCCCAACGGACCGGCTCAATCGCGGTCAGTCCCGCAGCCCGACAACGGTTCAGGAAATCCTCGGTTCTGCTGTAGGTGGAAATCAGCGGATAACCGGAGCTGAAGATCGCGCTCACCCTGCGGCATCCGCAATCCATAACATGTTCAACCAACGCATCAAGCGCCTTGCTCCGGTCGTAATCGATCACAATAACTCCCTTGGGAATTTTTGCCCCCGGGGTATTTACCATCCTGAATACTATTTTCTCGCGGGCGATGATCTCTTGGAGATAATCCAATCCATGACTGCCGAAAGACAATAAATCAAATTTTGCCAAACGCTCCACCTGCTGTTCAATTTCTCGTTTATCGGACTTTTCGGCCGGATTGATATGGACAAATTCCAGATTGATATTGCAAGCGACTGCAGAACTGAGCATCCCTTTGTACAACTCCGAGGTCAATCCCCAGGATTCATATCCGATTCTTTCCGGCAGAAATTCAGAGCCGGGAAATACATAACATCCGTATAGTGTCCGATTTTGCCGGTGGGGACGATTGCTGACAAAGATACCTTTAACCGGAACCCGATTGATCAGATCCTCTTTGGCCAAAATATCCAAAGCCTTGATCAGCGTCACCGGACTGACCTCGAAATCTTCCGCAAGCTGCTTGATGGTATCCAATTTTTTGCCCGGAGCATATTCTCCGGTCATAATCCGGTTGCGGATAATATCGCTGATCTGACATGGAAGCGATACCGCTTCGTCTTTCTGTATACTAATCATATGTCTGAATTCCGGTACCTTAAATAAACGATACATCACGATATATTATATTACACTATATTATACTATCAAGCCATTGTTTTGTCAACCCCTCAGATAGAAAATAAAAATTAAAAAACTTACCGGGCATGCAAAAACGGCCCCGCCAGACGAATCCGACGGGGCCGACTTGAATCGATCAGTTATTATTGAGCTTCCACTTTGCTCAGACGATCCAGTAATTCGGTCGCTTTTTTGGCGACTCCGGCTTGGGAGCTTTTGGCGGCTTTTTCCAGATATTCACGGCTCTGTTTGTAGTCTTTCAAACTCAGGTACAGGTCACCGATGTTCAAATCGGCCTGTTCCGTGAAAAATGCCGGAGCATTGTCCAGAGCATAAATCTGCTTAAATGATTCGATGGCTTCCTGCGGTTTCTGCTGTTTTTTCAGCAAGCCGGCCTGTTGGATGATGCAATTGGCAATCGCATGAGCCGGCGCGCCTTGGACGGCAATCGCCTTGGCCAAAACCGCCAGCGCTTCGTCGATTTTGTTTTGGCCCGCATAAATCCGGCTGATATTCATACCAGCGTCGGCAACGAAAAATCCCGGCACGCCGTCAAGCTCGGAAATGCTCAACAGAATCGCCAAGGCCTCGTCGGTCTTTTGTTGGCGCTGCAGCAAATTTCCCGCTTGTCCGAGGGCTATCGCGCGGTTGTTGACCGGAACCTCTTCGTCTTTGCCGATTTTCAGGTATTCGGCAATGGCTTCATCGATTTTATTCTGATTTCGGAGGTTGTGAGCCAGAAAAAGGCGAGCGCTCGAAATCTGCTGGGGTCCCATCCGGTCCAGTGTCAGAATTTTGTTCAGCGGAGCCGGAACTTCATCCAGCTTCTGCGCCTGCCGGAGAGTTTCCGCCTGCCGCAGCAGTGAGTTGAATTTGTCAATCGGCGCCTTGGCCAATTCTTCGGCTTCCTGATAATTTTTGACCGCGTCCTCGAATTTCTTTTCCCGTTC
>JAVBRM010000183.1:0-22578 GCA_031548025.1 Victivallaceae bacterium
ACCATCGAGTGTGAACGCGACCGCCTGACCACGATCATGGTGTTGCCGCTGATGAGTTGCGGGGCGCGACTGCCGATTTATGCTCTGATTATTCCGGCGTTTTTCGTCCACAAATACCAGGCGCTGGTCATGCTGATCATATATGTTATCGGCATTATCATGGCGCTGCTGATGGCGTTGCTGCTCAAATCCACCTTGTTCAAAGGCGAGGATGAAGTCTTTGTAATGGAGTTGCCGCCCTACCGGATGCCGACCATGAAAAGTATGATCATTCATATGGGCGAACGGGCCTGGCTCTACCTGAAAAAAGCGGGTACACTGATCCTGGCCGCTTCGATTATTCTGTTTTTCATCAACACGTTCCCGCAGAAAACCGAGTTGGCCAAAGACTACCAGGCGGAAATCGCCAAGGTGGAAGCCTCCAGCCTGCCCGATGAAAGCAAAAAGGAAAAAGTTTCCGGCCTGGAATATGAGCAGAAACAGGAAGAACTGGAATATTCCATGGCCGGTCGCATCGGCAGGGGTATGGAAGTGGTCATGAAGCCGCTGGGCTTTGATTGGCGGGTCAGCTCCGCTTTGATCGGGGCGTTTGCCGCCAAAGAACTCTTTGTGTCGCAGTTGGGGATTCTTTTCGCCGCCGGTGAAGTCGATACCGGTGACGACAATGCCATGATTCCGCTGCGCGAAAGCCTGATTCGAGCTTATACTCCGCTGCAGGCGTTCAGTATCATGATATTTTGCCTGCTTTCGGTGCCGTGCATGGCTACGTTGGCGGTAGTCCGTCGCGAGACAATGTCCTGGGGACTGATGTTCCTGCAGGCGGGCGGCTTGACTTTGTTGGCGTATATCACCAGTCTGGTCATCTACCAGATGGGCCTGTTGATGAATATCGGCACTACTATGCTGTGACAAAGCCTTAAAAACAAAACCCCGAATCGTAAAGTTAATCAAAAAAAATTTAAACAGCAAGTTAGATGTGACTAATAAGTTAGATTAAGCTAATTAAATAAAAGGAAAATAATGAAAAACAGAGTATTAAAAATCCTGATGGTGGTATTGGTCATCGGCGGCAATTGTTTGCATGCCGGGAAGGACGAAGCCGTTTCGAACGAATCGCTCGCCGGTTTCGGCAAGGAGTTGAAAAAAATATACCCCGCCTATAAATCACTGGCATTTGAAAGAGACTATGTTTACAGTGTCAACGATACGAGCGGTAAGAAACTTGGAAGCCTATACCTGGAAACGGTTGCCGATTCAGACCGTGAGTTCGGTTATTCGGGAACTATTGAAGTCGGCTTGGTGATTGGATTGGACAATAAGATTGAGGGTATGGTAGTCGGCAGGAACGTGGAATCCGCCGCATATTTGGCGCGAGTCAAGAATCAATTGTCCAAAAAATGGAACAACCTGGAACTGAAAGACGTCTTGGGGTACAAGGTGGACGCGGTGAGCGGCGCGACCTACAGTTCGAGCGCAATTATCGTCGGTGTCAAGAAATTGGCCAAGGATCACCTGAAAAGCGATACGCCGATTATTGTCAGCAAGCCTGAACCCATGCGCAGGCGTTCCGCCGGGCAGGGGGACAAAGCCAGGGAGCTGAATAGTGGAATCGAACGGCTGGTGACTCAATATCGCCAACAGCCTTCCGAGCAGACCAAAGGCGAACTCAAAGAGCTTCTCGATTGGCAGGCCGACAACGAAATCGCCGAGTTTACCCAGCGCTCCAATACGCTCAACCGCATTGTTGCCATGAGCGATCTCCTGCTGAAGCAGTGGCAAACCCGCAAAGACGAGGAAATTGATATGCGGGTGGCGGCTGCATTGGAGGGGGCTGATGCCGCTGTCGCTTTCGGCAAAGAAAAAAAAATGATCTATTTTTCCCATCCCCGCCGCGGTGGGGAAAATCAGGCCGATACGGAAATGGATGATGTTGTGAAAGCATACAAGGAAAACCCCACCGAAGCCAATAAGGAGCAGATCCGGAAATTGGTAACCGAAAGATTGGATCTCCAGCTCGAAACCGTACCGATTCATAACAGCGATCAGGAAAAAGCCTATAAAGGCACCAAAGCTTATCTTGAAAACCTGACCGCCAACAAGGAACAGATTGTCGAGAGACGTTTGAGCTCTCTTTTAAAGCAATATTAAGTAAAATATAAAAAATATCAGGGAAAAGAAAAAATGAAAAAGAAGAATTTTACACTTATTGAACTCCTTGTAGTTATTGCTATTATAGCAATTTTAGCTTCATTGCTGTTGCCGGCTCTCGGAAAAGCCCGGGATAAGGCTAATGCGGCCTCCTGCATGAGCAATATCAAACAATTATCACTGGCGAATCTATCATATGCCGACACCTATAAGGCGTTCAGTATATTCTCCGAGGGGTCTTCATTTTTCTATGGCGGCCGCGAGGGGACCATGGGGAATTATACATACAACCTGACCAAAGGGGGATTGCTGCATCCGTTTTTGGGTGAAGGTTCCACGGTAACTTTGTGCCCGACCTGGAAGACCCATGCCGGTATCGGTGATCCGGCATCGTCGACCGG
This sequence comes from Victivallaceae bacterium, assembly GCA_031548025.1. GTDB lineage: Bacteria > Verrucomicrobiota > Lentisphaeria > Victivallales > Victivallaceae > UBA5239. The sequence continues at coordinate 2,550 of JAVBRM010000183.1, forward strand.
GGCCGGCGGAATTGGATATAACCGCCTGAAATGGAGTTCGGGAGCCCTTCCTGAGGACAAAGAAGCTCAGGCATCGGTTCCTCCCACCGATGGCTACATCGGTCGTTCCCTCAGCAGCGGCAGGGTTGCCCCGGAAATGATCAAGAGGTCGTCGGAGATCGCGATGTTTGGCGATACCGCGATGGGGGCAAGTGTGACCGGTACCGCGTTTCTGGCGCCCAAGGGGATCGGTATGATGGATACCAGCGGCACCGTGCATTTCAGGCATGGCAAACTGGCCAATATCGGCTGGGCTGACGGGCACGCTTCGACGGTGCAATACATGGGGGGAATCCCAAGCGTCTTTATCGGCCACTTCGATGATACTGTGAGGTATTTTGATTATAACTTGGGCAGCGATGCCGAATTCAAAAAAATAGATTAACATAGGAATTACGGAAAAAATGGGTACGAAGAAAAAATTAATATTGGCGATATTTCTGCTGGGAAGCTCACTCGCAATATTCGGATCATATCTGATGCCGGCGAAAAAACCTCTGGCAAGCGTGCACAAGACGACTGAAGTGGACGCCATTAAGTTCTGCAATGAAATCATCAAGGATGCCAAAGACAAGAAACCGCGTGAGTTCATCAGTAAATCGACCAAGAATCCCGGCGATGTCCTGAAGGAATGTTTTGAGCTCCTGCAGGTGATCGATTGCCACGAAAAATCGGATTGGAAGGTTATGAAAGATGCTGCCAATGAGTCGTCTTTTTATGTGACCTTGGTCAGGCCCGAAAAGGCCGATATCCTGTTCAATCTCATTCAGGATAACAAACAGTGGAAATTCAATTACGTAACCCAAATGTAAAATGCAATATTTTATCATTATAATTCTGGCGGCAGCAGTACTCCAGAGTGAGGTAAAACTCACTCTGCTGCCGCGTCTTTACCGCTGGGGCGTGCTCGCGGTGGTGATATTGCCGGTATTTATTTTTCAGAAACATATCGCCGGATTCAATATTCAGGGATTGGAAAAATTCCTGAACGACGGCAATAACCTGAAAGATTTCTGCATGCTGGTGGTAATTCAGGAGTTGATTTCTTTAGTGGCCGGCCTTTCGCTGGTCAAAGAATACGAATTGGGCCGCGGCCGGCATTACTGGAAATATATTTCGTTGTTGCCGTCCTTACTGATGCCGGTTGCGGCCCTCTATTTACAGGCGTTGGCCTTTAACTATCTGACCCGGTGGAGCTTCAGTGCTTTGACCTGGATGGTGGCGGGCGGTTTCCTGGTGGCCGGTATCGCCGGCTGTGAACTGATCGCGCTGTTCCGGCGGGCTCGGCTGGAAAAAGTTTCGTCGGCGTTGAACGCCAGTTGGCTGTTGCTGATGTTGGCGATATTCCTGCCGGTGGTGGCTGTGGGAGAACTCTCCGGCATGGACATGGGCGGCGTCAATGTGCGGGATCTCAAAATCCTGGCCGCATTGTTTGGATTTGTGGTTCTTGAAACATGGTTTTTTTATTATCTCAAAAAATATTTGGAAAAAAGGAAAAGTATATGAATGCCATTACTGAAGTAATGAATTGGATCTCGAACAGTTTTTTGTTGCCGGTGATTATCCTGCTGCTGGCCGGAATGCTGGCGGCGTTGATCGAACTGGGAAGTTTTTGCTCCACCTACCTGATGTTGCTCCAGCAGCGCCGCAAGCGGGAAGATGTGATGAAAAAATTGCGGGCCGGGCATACTTTGGACATGGAAGAAGTCGGCAAAGGGACTTTTGCCCGGCACCTGAAAGAATTGGCCGGGCTTGAGTGGGATGTTATCCACTGCGAAAAAACCATCTTCGATATTTCCCAGAAATACGAACACGAACTCGAACGCGCCAAGTTCATGATGAAAGTCGGCCCGATGCTCGGACTGATGGGTACTTTGATTCCGATGGGCCCGGCGTTGGCCGGTTTGGCTTCCGGCGACATTGGATCGATGGCATACAACATGCAGATCGCGTTTGCCACCACGGTAATCGGGATTTTCGTCGCCGGGGTCGGGCTGCTGATTTATTCGGTGAAACGGCACTGGTTCAACGACGAAGTCGCTTGTTTGCGTTACGCCCTCGACCTGAACGGAGGGTATGATGAGAAAAACTAACCGCTACGCGTCTTTTCAGGAAGACGACGACCATAATCCATTGAACGGGCTGGTCAACTTGTTCGACATCGCGATGGTTTTCGCGGTGGCGCTGATTGTGGCTTTCGTTATTCACAGCCGCATGACGGAGTTCCTGACCGCCGAGGATGTCACCTACGTCAAGAACGCCGGTAAACCGGATATGGAGATCATTGTCAAAAAAGATAACAAAGTTTCGCGTTTCAAATCGGAAAATACCTCCGGCTCCGGCAAGGGAGAACGGGTCGGCGTTGCCTACCGGTTGGAGAGCGGCGAAATTATTTACGTGCCGGAGAATAAATGAAAAAGCATAAATCAATCATCATAGTCATCATCCTGGCGCTGATCGCGGCCGTTGTCGGGGCATATTTCAAATTCGCCTCGCCGACCCATGTCGCCATGGTCAACTATCCGGAATACATGCTGGCCCCGCAGCTCGACCAGAAAATCAATCCCATGATCAAAGTCCGCCCCGTCGCCTGGAACGACCAGACCGATCCGGCGGTGTTGAAACAGTATGACGTCATCTATTTTTTCGGCATGGGACTGAAATTCAATGACGCCCAGCAACAGATGATCGAGCAATTGGCCGCGCGCAAAGTGCCGATTTACGTAACCTCATCCACCCGGCAGGAAACCGCTCTCAACACGCTGAATGAACAGCAGGCGGAAGCCGTAAGAGGATACCTGGACGGCGGCAAAGATAATTTCCGTAATCTTCTGAATTACAGCCGCCGCGAGCTCGACGGCAAAATTCTGTTTGCGGATAAACCCGAGCCCCCGCAAAAGCAGAAACGTTATGCGTTTTTCCATACCGATGAGGGAAAAGGTTTTGAGACTTACGAAGATTTCATCGAATACTATAAGAGGATTGGAGTCTACAACGAGAACCACCCCACTGTCTGTATATTCGGCGGCAACGGCGGCGGCAGTCTGGTTGAACTGATCAAAGCTCTGGAAAAACGCGGCATCAATGTCGTGGCTGCCGCCGGCATGGCTAATATCAACACCCTGAAAAAAGTCAATCCCGATCTGGTGGTATACCAGCCTCACGGGCGTTTCTCGATGAACGACCCCGATGCCGCTATCGCCTACCTCAAAGAGCGTAATATTCCGCTCTATTGTCCGATCAAGGCCATGCAGCCCTATGACGAATTTCTCAAAGACCAACGCGGCATGACCGGCGGCATGCTCAGCCAGAGTATCATCATGCCGGAATTCGACGGCGGCGCGGTGCCCTATGTCCTGAGCGCGCTGTTTCGGAACGAGCGCGGCTTGAATGAATACAGAATGATCCCCGAGCGTGTCGAGCGCTTCTCCGAGATGATCCGCAAAACTCTGGTTTTGAAACGCAAGGCCAACGCCGACAAAAAAATCGCCATTGTTTATTACAAAGGGCCCGGCCAGAATGCGATGAGTGCCAGCGGGCTTGAGGTAGGCGATTCGATTTTGAATACCTTGAAATATCTGCAGAAATCCGGCTTCAATACCGGTGAACTCCCGGGAACTCCGGAAGAACTGAATAAACAGATCCAGCAGAATGCCGCCGTTTTCGGCTCTTACGCCGAGGGCGCGTTTGAAAAATTTATTCAAACCGCCAAAGTCGAATACGTCGGTTATGAGCAGTATCTCGGCTGGGTGAAAAAAGCCCTGCCGGATGATATGTTCAAGAGTGTCGAAGAAGCTTTCGGCACTGGCTTCGGGCGCTATTTTACGCATCAGGGAAAGCTCGCCATCGGCATGCTGCGTTTCGGCAATATAGTGCTGATTCCGCAGGGATTGCCCGGCGTGGGCGGTAACTCCAATCAGATTATTCACGGCGTGAAACAGGCCCCTCCGCACAGTTATCTGGCGACTTACCTATGGATTCGGTACGGATTTGAGGCCGATGCGATGATGCACTTCGGAACCCACGGCAGCCTCGAATTCACCCCGTGGAAACAGGTCGCGCTTTCCAGCTACGACTGGCCTGATGCGCTGGTCGGCGAAATGCCGCATTATTATCTGTACGTGATCAACAATGTGGGCGAGGCCCTGATTGCCAAGCGCCGCAGCTACGCGACCATGATCAGCCACCTGACCGCGCCCTTCATGAATTCCGGGCTTTACGGTAATTTTACCGATCTGCATACCAAGATTCACGACCTTGAAGTTGCCGAAGATCCCGCACTCAAGGGCGAATACCGGAAATCCATTATCGAGCTGGTTAAAAAGGATAAACTCGACGATGAAATCCGTTTCAGTGAAGAGTTCACCAAAGGCAACCTTACCGACGACGATCTTGAGCTGATTCACAACCATCTCCACGAAATGGAGGGCGCCAAGGTCAATCGCGGGCTTTACGTGATCGGCCGCCCGTACAGCAAGGAAGAAGCCGACGAAACCGCCCGGCTGATGGTGGTCGATGCCGTAGCCAAAAATCTGTTTGATGCCGACGTGAAAACCGGCAAAGTCAAGGAATCCGACCGCGACCGCAATGTCATTTTCGACAAATACATCGAACAGGCCAATAGTCAAATCCTCGCTTCATTCGAAGTGCCTTCCACGCCTGTGGCTGAGGAGAAAAAGCCGGAAGCTCCCGCAGGTCCGCAGATGACCGAAGAACAGATGAAAGCCGCCATGGAAAGGATGCCGGAAGGAATGCGCGCGGCTTTTGAAGCCATGCCGCTCGAAGAACGCCAGAAAGCCCTGCGGGGCAGTGGCGGACGCGGTGGGCGCGGCGGCATGAGGGGACGCAGTACCGAAAAAGCCAAACCCGATCCGGTTCAGGAAGCGGTTCGCGCCCGTACCGATTTGATTACCTCTACCGAAGCCGAATTGGCCGGTATGGTCAATGCTTTCAACGGCGGCTATACCCTGCCATCCTCCGGCGGCGATCCGGTGGCGAATCCCTCCGCGGTGCCGACCGGACTCAATCTCTACGGCACCGACCCCGCTCGCACCCCGACGCGCGAAAGCTCTGCCGTTGGCAAAAAGCTGGCCGATGCCTTGATTGCCGAAACACTGACCACCACCGGGGAATACCCGAAGAAAGTCGCCTTTTCCCTGTGGGGCGGCGAGTTTATCCGTACTCAGGGTACTGATATCGGCGAAATTTTTTATTTGCTGGGAGTGGAACCGGTTTGGGACTCAAGAGGCCGGGTTCAGGACGTCAGGTTGATTCCCGATGAAGTCTTGCAGCGTCCGCGCATCGACGTGATCGTTCAGACTTCCGGGCAGTTTCGCGGTGCGGCCACCAGCCGGATGCGCCTGATCGACAAAGCGGTCAAACTGGCGGCGGAAGCGCCGCAAGGCGGGCATGCCAATTTTGTCCAGGAAGGTTCGGATATGGCGGTCAAGGTCATGATCGAAGAGGGCTTTTCCCCCGAACAGGCGCGCAGCTTGGGCAATGCCCGTATTTTCGGCGGTCTGAACGGCGGATTCGGCACTGGCATTACCGGCACGGTTCAGGCCGGCGACTCCTGGGAAGACCGCGAGGAAATCGCCAAAAGATATCTGAACAACATGGGAGCCCTGTACACGGATGAACACTGGGGCGAACATTTCCCCGGCGTTTTCAAGGCGGCCCTGCAGAATACCGATACCGTGGTGCACTCGCGTTCCTCGAATACCTGGGGCCCGTTGTCGCTGGACCACGTCTATGAATTCATGGGCGGCATCAACCTGACGGTTCGCCATGTCACCGGCAAGGAGCCGGGGGCTTATTTCAACGATCTGCGCACTCCGGGCCGGGCGAAAATCCAGGAGGCCGGACAGGCCGCCATGGTCGAAGCCAGGACCACCGTTCTCAACCCGAAATATTTGGCCGAAATGATGCAGGAAGGTCCGAGCGGCGCGGCGACCTTCGCCGAAGTTTTCCGCAACACCTACGGCTGGGAAGTCATGAAACCGGATATGCTCAAAGACCATCTGTGGGAAGAATACAAAAAGGTCTTTATTGATGACCGTCACGATCTCAAAATGCGCGAATATTTCGAACAGAAAAATCCCTTCGCCTTGCAGGAAATGACTGCGGTGATGCTGGAAACCATCCGCAAAGGCATGTGGGAGGCCGACGCCGAAACCATCAAGGAAATCGCCGCGGTTCACGTGGACCTGATCGAAAAATTCAACCCCGGCTGCAGCGGATTTGTTTGCAACAACGCTAAACTGCGCGAATTTATCGCCCAGAACACACCTGATCCAGCGCAATACAACGCGAAGATCGACCAGATCCGCAACCGCACCGCTGCCGCTCAAACCCAGGAAAACGTCGAAGGCATGACCCTGAAAGAGCAGAAGCCGACCCCCAAAGAACAGTTGACCAAACTGCTGGAAAACAAAACCGCCATGACCCTGATCGGCATTTTGGTCGTCGTCTCGATGGCGGCAGTCTGGTGGGGCAGCCGCCGCACCCGAAAACACGACGAAGACTGATAGAACCTCTGCCTGAAAGCACGGAATCCCCATCCCCCAAAAAGCCGGATTCCGTGCTTTCTTTTTGAGTACTGTTTCAATTTCCCATTTGTAAATGGTAGGAAATACAGTCTATTATATTTTAGTGGACAACAAGAGGGTTCTCAACCATGATTCAAAAATTTTTATTGATCTTCGGGATTATTCTATGTGCCGTATTTATGAGCGGATGCCCCCCGGTGCATTACCCAGTAACAATTCCAGAGGAGGACTTGCTACTCTTTCGCGGACTCGACGAATGAGAATTTTTTCAACCATGATTCAAAAAATTTTATTGATCTTCGGGATTGCTTCGTGCGCCGTATTTATGAGTGGGTGTATTCCTGTGTATGCTTGGAACACTTACTGGGGAGAGTTCAGCGGGCGGCTTACCGATCTGGACGGAAATCCGCTGCCCGGTGTACACTTGGAAGCATCATATGGAAGCCTGGAAAGTGAAGCTATGACCAATGCCAATGGCGAGTTTGTCATGCCCGCCTTGCGGCATGTTTATTACATTGCTCATTTGGGCGGACCATATCCGCCCGATCCAAATAAAGGCTCTCTTTTCTCTGGTTATATGGATTTGAAAATTAAATCCCCAAAAGATGGTATTGATTTTTTAATCTTGTGGTATGTAAGAAACTATGAAGGAGTAGATTACTACATTTATTTAATAGACTACAATACGTTGACTGCCCCGTCATATATAATGAATCACGAAACTTGGGAACCAATTTATACCCGCAAATATCTCGTCAATTTTCCTTCTCCTCATTTTGAATTCAGGTATAACAACATAAAAATTCATTTCAATTCTGATTTCATGAAATGCCTTAAAAAAGAAAGGGTTCCAGAAGCAGAAGTATCCAATTCCAAACCTCGATTTCTTCCATTATAGCCCAAACCATTCGGAAATATTTCCTAAATCTATTAATAGCACATTCAAGCCTTTATACAGAAGTGGAGCTCTGTAAGAATACTTTTTCCATTCTTCTGGCCAATCGACATCAAATTTCGCCTCCATTTTTACCTCAATTACTGGTCTATTATTGTTTGATTTATTATTTGAGAATGGTGATTTTATAAATTCCCATATTTTATCCAATATCCCTTCTTGTTTAGGTCTTTTTTCTATTTTTATTGTTATATTGTTAATTCTGTTTCCATAGATATTATTCAGATTATGGCGTATTATATTTTCAATCATGTGGTTAGGCATTGTTTCAGCTCCTGCCCATGGCTTAATGGGAAGCAATGCGTTTCCTTTATAACCACTGTAACATTGCATCATACAAATTTGAGAAAGCTTATAATTCGTTATGGTTGATCCAGACGCGGTTGATGTAAACGCCTATTCGAATGCCGGTGGGTTCAGCCTCTACGAAGGTGAGTTTGCACCAGTTTTTGTATTCCTCCAGATCGAGTTTGTGGAGGCCTGCCAAGTCGCGGTGGGCTTCCTCGGGAATGTCTTCAGTGGTGACTTTCTCGGAACGGATTTTCTCCAGAATCGCTTTCGAGCATTTCCAGCCGGGGCACAGATAGGCGACCTGTTCTTCATTGGTGTCGAGGGAGGAGGGTTTCCAGTCCCAATCCGCCTCTAATTCACTTCAAAAGTTGACTTTTTTTCTTTATGGCATAACCTTAGAATTCGGAGTATGTCATGAATCAAGAATTGAAAATCGGTCCTTGTGCCATTATTTATGATGGCGAATTTCTAGGCGTCTGCGGTGACGGCCTAGACTTCAAAGTCGATGCCGCCAGTCAACCCGCCACAGCCGCCCAATCCTATAACCAGCCTATGGATTACCTCCTGACCAGTCTTAAGATTTCAGTCAGTGCTCCGATCTGTCGAATTTCCCAAGCTTTGGGCATCCTGTTCGACCAGAATCAACGGCTGACACTGAGGGCGTTGGGGCAACGTCTCAGTGGGAAACGCAAACCTCTCCGCCTGATTCCACTGAACCCCAAAGATTCCGTCGGATACTTGATTCCCGGCGCGGTTCCCGATTTTAATTTTCAATACCATTTTCACTCCGACCAACCGCACGCAGTCACAGTCTCGTTTGATATTCTGCCTGACGCGGACGGCACTCTGGTCGAGAATATTGCCGTTATCGGCGAAGACCGGGCACTGATTCCCGCCGTCGCGCTGATCGATGCCGTGGCCTTGGAAAATACCCTGGCCGGATACCTGGCCGGCTTGCTGGGCATAGAGGTCGACACCGGACTTTTCGCCGGTAAAATTCCCGAAGAAAAATACGGCTGCGCGGTAATCGTCGAGGGCCAATCCGACAGCCGTCCTCGAGAATTCGACCAATTCCGGGCTGTAGTGGAATTTTATCACCCGGAACGCACGAGGGTCATGAGTTCGATGGCAGAATTCGCGGCTACGCTGCCGCTTTACGGGCTGGAATTCGCTAGGTCGATTCAAGTGGTATCCCAGGATTATCCGGCCCCGGCCGAGCGGGATAACAGCCGCTATTTCCGTGGCAAAGTAACCTTGTCAATCATCATCTGAGGAGTTTGTGAATATGGGTAAATTCGATCTTCCCGCCGATTACGAACAGAAAATGTCCAACCGCGCCGCTTTCGATGCTACCGCAGTGGAAAAAGCCCTGCTGAAACTGCTGGCGGCAATCAACGAACTGACCATCGGGCAGGATCTGTTTTCCGGCGAACCGCCGCTGAATACCGATAACATCGCTTTGGTGTTAACCGGAGACGATCCCGGCAGCGACTTGCGGATACGGCAGTATGAATTCGAATGCAGCGGCAGCGACCGCGATTCGGATCGCCTGGTCAAGCGGATCAGCCGTCTGGCCGGAACCCTCCCATTGCAGGGAATCACCGTCGATGACATTTATTTGGTATCGGTGTACCGCAATGGCTCAGTACATTACAACATCCGGCATATTATGGAACGGGAATTTGCCCACGCCCGGCTTTCGATCCGAGTCAAAGCCGAAGTCAACCAATAAAGGAATCCATACCATGAACAATACCTTTCTGACCGGCGTTAACGCCGTATTGCAACCGCAATTCTCGTGGGGCTACCCCGGAGCTGAAGAACTGCCCGAGGACCAATACTTTGCCCGCCGGATGAAACTCGATCTTTTCGATGTGGAACGCGCCGCCACCGCGCTGTTCGGCGAATTCATGGGGTTGCTGATCGATGAAGAAATTTTCCGCGGAGCCGTTCCTGCTGACCGCGACGAAGGCTTTGAAGTATTTATCAACTCGGAACGCAACTATATCGATTTGCGCTATCGCTTATTCGATATCGAATGCCACGGCCGTTCCGGTAATCGAGAAAAAATTGTCCGTTCCTTCGCTTCGTTGAACAGCAAACTGCCGCTGCCCTCCTGGGTTTCGGTCAACTACCAATACATGAACGCCCCCATCCATTTCGCCGGAATCTGTCGGAGTGGTTACACCAATTTCAGCGATTACCTGTATAACGGCAAGGCCCAGACCTGCGGCAGTGTTAGTCTGCAAGCTGCGGTTGCGGTAATATTTTGAGGTGACAATATGGCTTGGCAGGAAGACTTGAGATCCGACCGTTATTTTGCGCATTACCAGAATACTTACTGGGGAAAAGATGAAGAGGTCCCGGACCACCTGACGAAAAGTGGCATTAGCATCAAAGATATTCCGCAAGATGCACAGCGAGACTTGGCTGACAAATCCGGCCTTGAGCTCAAGGAAATTGCAGACTGGGTTTACAGCATCAAAATCGATAAAAAAGAAAAAAACATCCATGTAACCGTGGAAATGGTCTGGCTGAATTCCATTAAAGAAAACTGGTCGTGGGAAAAAGACATCACCTCTACCGAAGTTTTCAGCAAATTTCGCTGTCCCGGCTGGAAATGTTCCAAAGAGATCCTCGAAAAAATCCGCGCCGGCAAAGTTGTCGCCGAAGACCTGGGGCCTACCGGAATCAAAAAACTCTCCGAATTCACCAAAATCGACGAAAAAGAATTCCCTCACTGGGTCGACAAAGTCGAAACCGGAGCCCCCTACACCGGCCTATGGGTCCGAATCTCCATCAACAACGTCTGGCTGAACTCCCTGAAAGACAACTGGGACTGGAAGAAAGACAGTGCAACCAATGATGAGGATCTAGGCGTATTTTACTGTCCCGGTTGGAAATGTACCAAAGCAATTCTCGACAAAATCAAAAATAATGAAATAAAAGTTGAAGATATTCCTTCAGAAGGACAAAGCAGTTTAGCCAAAGAGGTTGAACTGGAAGTGGCAAGCACCGCTCATTGGATATATTGCATTGAGGCAACTGCCAAATACACCGGAATTCAAGTGAAAATTTCCGCACCCAATATATGGATCAGCGCCAATCTTTTCAGTGGTGGAGAGTGGTGGGAACCTCCTGTATTTGAATTTCTTGGTGGATTTGTTCCTCAACTTCCAACCAGATTATTTACAGTTAAGAAAAAAGTTATTTATTGTGATACTTTTAACGATCTCGAACATACATTGATTAACAAAAAAAGAAAAGTATGGGGACTTATTGTACATGCTCACGGTAATCAAAGAGGAATAATTACTGCCAATAAAGATGCATTTGCGCAAGTACACTGGCAGATAAGATTAATTTATATATTAAAAACTTATAATTACAAACTTGCAAGAATTTGTATGATGCAATGTTATAGCGGTTATAAAGGAAATATAGATAGCGGAAGCTGGGCCAGAGGGTTATTAGTTCAAGGTATGACTCCGGTAAAAGCAGTTGAACAATGGTTGAGATGGAATTTCGGTAACACGATAGGAAATATTAACGTTTCGATTCAACCAGCTACATTTTCCGCAACATTTGATATTAACTGGGATGACGAATGGAAATCTGTAGGGAAAAATGTTTTTACCTACCAGGGACAAAATTTCGCGTTATTAGATACAGGGGATAATTGGTTCCTCTGGTTATACGAAAATGGTATTTTAGCACCAATAAATTATTTAGGAAAAGTGATCAAGAAATGGTTTAGTTAGTTAGTGAATTGATACTTGGAGGGAGATAATCCCCGGCAGGAGAAATTCTGCCGAAAAATCTCAAATACTTTAGACTGTATATCCTGTTATAAGTTCCATTTGTCAAATATCTAATAATTTCAGCATCAAGTTTGATATGCATGTGTTTGGTTTTAATGATGATATTTTCAGAATTCATATTAATCGGGATATCAATCTCCTCAACCGGTAACTTCTCCAATCGCTTTTCCATAATGATATCATCGGGAAAATTTTTATATTCGGAAGTGAAATTGAAAGTTATAGTATTTTCACCAGAGTAAAAAAATCTGGACCACCAGATTAAGATATTCAAATTCTCCGATTTTGAATTAATGTGCAGGTAGACATTACCATTGGTATCCCAGGGTGGAGACGGTATTTCTCCCGGGTCTCCATGGGTGAACACCAGATAATAACGATGCTGTAATGGCTTTGTGGCAAAAAGCCCATTGTCATCGGTTTGAGTGGTATTGGATATATGCACCGGTATCTCATCCGGTTTTTCACTCATATCGCCATATTGAACGGAAACAGTCAAATCCTTGATGGGAATTCCATCCGGAGTAGTAACCTGTCCATGAATCTCCCCCCAATATTCACATTTGCCAAAAGAAGGAAGAATACAGCCTCCAATAAAAGCCATAGTCAACCCTAGCAATAATAATACAGTTTTTCGCATGATCCCTAACTCTTACCTGAAATCTGAAATACAATATCTCCAACATCCGACAAATGCAATTTATTTACTGTATTTTTCGCTCAATCCAGGGTGATTTTCAGGACGAAGGGGAAGTTGTATTCCGCTTGGCCCGCCGGGCGGAGGCAGCGGACCGCGCTGACCAGCAGGCCCTCGGCGGTCTGTTCCCAACGGGTGGTGACGTCGAGATTGTCGGCGTGTTCCAAAATGGTGCCGTTCTGTCCGAGTAATTCCACCTGGCGGATTTTTTCGCGGGTGATGCTTTTGAGCAGGATTTCACGGCGCATGCCGCGTTTGTAATTGACGTCGTCCACGATGAATGCATAGATCGATTTGTGATCTTTGCCGCGGGTGTACCAGATTTTGCCGTTAGGGGTGGCTTCGCTGTCTACGCGGTAGGGGCGGACTTCGTAAATGGCCGGATGGTGCCAGAACAGCCACAGGCCGAGCTCGCGCAGCAGGTTTTCCTGTTCTTGAGGAATCGTGCCGTCCGGGGCGGGGGTGACGTTCAACAGCAAATTGCCGCCTTTGGCGCGGGTTTCGATCAGCATTTCCACGAGTTGCCGGGCGGTTTTGTTGATGAGCATCTGTGGGTGCCAGTTCCATTGGCCGCCCAGGGTGTGGCAGCTTTCCCACGGCACCGCCAGCGGGACTTCCGGCAGGTTTTGCTCGGGAGTGGGCATTTCGCCGCGGGTGATGATGATCTCGGGATCATGCCGCCAGACCGGTTCTTTCAGGCCGTCCGGGGGGCCGTCGAAAAATATCATATCGATTTTGCCGTAACCGCTCAGCAATTCTCCGAGCTGCCGCCGGTTGTAGTCCATCAGCCCCGGATTGTTGGCCGGGATTACCGATGGGTTCAAGAACCGGAGCGGAATTCCGTTGTGTCGGAGCCAATGAAAATCGAGTGGCGAAAAATACAACCCCACACCGAGATTGTAGGACCGGAACGCTTCGACGAACTGCGCCGTAATATCCCGGCCATAACGCGAGTTCATCACGTTATAAGAGGTACTCGCGGTATCGAACATACAGAACCCGGAGTGGTGTTTGGCGGTGAAACAGCAGTATTTCATGCCGGCGATATCCGCGAGCTCGGCGTAATCCTCGGGATTGAAACGGCGCGGGTTGAAGCGTTGCGGCAGCCAATTTTCGTATTGGTCGAGGACGCGTTCGGAGGCTCCGACCATGGGGTGACTGATTTCCAGCCCCAGCGGCGAATCCACGCCCCAGTGAATGAACATGCCGAGCGCCAGGTCGCAGAACCATTCCAGCCGTTCGCGGCTGTTGCCGCCGGTGAATACTTCCTGGTCGATGGTGACGTCTACTTCGGGTATTTTGATCATAATTTTTCTACTTTCATTGAAGCGTTGCCGGGATCGTATGAGAGATGTGACAACGGTTTGTTATCTTTGCGGATTTCCAGCGTGACTTTACCGTCCTGGCCGATTACCGGATTGACGGCGGTCAGTACCGGGCGTTCCGGGAAACTGATGGAAATAAGCGCCTGGAATTTCTCGCCTTTCAGGTATTGCCGTTTACCGGCTTTGTCGAAAGGAAAACAGGAAAATGAAGTACCCTTGTTGGCATAGGTCATCTGATACGGTTCCAGCAAATCGGCCCCCGTAATCCGGAGTTTGAAATCCGGGAAAGAGAGCTCATCTTTGGCGATGGGTATATTCAGTTTGTTGGAGCAAATCCAGATTTCCATATCTTGCAGATTGTTGTCCTTGACGCATTCTATGGTAATCAGCCCCGCCGCGCCGTCGGCGTCGGCATACCAAACGTCGTTCCGGAGCCACGGCGAATCATCCGGCGGAATCTGGCCGTACAGCCCGGTGTGGGCGTAGAAAGAACGTCCGCCGGCAATGAATTTATCGCCGGTAAATCCGGCAAAACGGGAAATATCTTTATGCCCGACCATGATATAGCCGTCGGACCCGCTGCGCTTGAAATTTTCCCGGCTTTTTCCTTTGCGATTGGGGGCGATGTAAATCGCGTTGATCAGACTGGTAAATTCTTTTTCACTGGAAACGGAAATGCCGAACGAGGAATCACTCCACGGGCAGCCGGGGATTTCCACATCATAGCCGCCGACACGCAGGGCCGGCCCATTGGAATTCAGATCCATTTCGCAGCGGTCGCGGGATAGGATTCCCGCCGGTTTGCCGGTGTATGCATACATGCTGCCGTAAAGCCAGATATAAGGCTGTTGGTATTTACGGCGCTGCGCCATGACATTTGCCGCCAGCGGATTGTCCGCCAGCGAAACCGCCATTTCCAGCCCGGTGTAGGGGCCCCCGGTACCGGCGACGTGTTTCCACCAGGGCGATGAAAACGGAGTCAACAGACCGCTGATGGTCGCGGCGCTGGACCATTTGGTCAAATTGATCAATGCTTCGCGGGCTTTATCCGATCCTGTGAGCTGGTAATAGCGCCCAAGATGAGCGGCATCGAAGTTGAAATAAATCGGGTCGGGGCCGGAGTGGCGGATATAGCTGAAAGCGCCCCCGGCAAGCTGGATTTCACAGGCACGGTCGACGTTTTTGCGGGCGACCTCGCGCCAGTTGGCGATATCCCGGTCCTGCGGATCGAGCTGCTCATAAATCGTAGAAGCAAGTTCCAGAATTGCCGCGGATTGGAGCAGAGTATTGGCCGCCCAGTTGATCCAGCTTTCCGGGTCGGTAACCGATTTGATGTTGGTCGCCATGGATGGACGGAGTCGCTCTTTCCAGATACTGAGCTGTTTGCTGTCCAGTTGATTGTCGATGCGCCACAGGTTCAAAGCCTCGAGATCGGCGTAGATATCCCAGAAAGCGGATGGCTTTTGCTCTCGAGCCAGAGTGGCGGCATCGTATTGCTGAAACGCCAGCTCGCGGAGGGCCGGATCGTTGCGGCGGGTACTGCCTTCGCCGACTGCTCCCCAGACCAGGAAGAACGGATGTGATGGCTTTTCATCTCTAACGGATTTCATGGCCCTGGCGACAGCGCTGTTCATGCCGCTGAGATACGGATTGTCTTTGGACAATGGAGGCGGATTGCCGTTTTTCCAGACCAGATCGCCGGCGGTTATGCTCAAACTGAGCATCATCAAAATTATTCCAATACGCATATTTTACCTTTTATTTGAAGTTATAATATAAATCATCGAGGTGTATTTCAATATCGTTTCCGGCCTTGAGGATTAGTAAACCGTCCACGGCATCCTCCGGAATAATTCCGGACAGACTGTATTGTGCATAATCCGGGGTCAAACTGAAACTCATCGAATTGGATTTATACTTTTTGTCCCGGTCGGTCCAGCGGAAGGAAACCGCCAGGCTGCCGCCATTCTCTTTGCTTTTTGCGCGGACTTTGAACTCGAATGCCGCTCCCGGCTTGAAGGGAAGCCGCAGAGGCATGATCGTTGAATCTTTTACCGGCAGAATTCCGGTTCCTTCCTTGACTGCGGCCTGGTTGATTAACCGGAAATCATTGGCACCCTGTTCAAAAGACGGATTCAGGATATAATTGCCATCGTCGAGGGTCTGGTATTCTTTTTTGCCATGCCATTGCGGATAATCCGGAATTTCCACCGTATCGGAGCTGACGAAGCGCTCCAGGGAATCTTCCAGATAGGCATACGCCACCAGTTGGCTGTCTTTCGGCGGCGCCGGGATTTCCGCCAGCCATTGATCGCCCTGTTTCACGGCTTCCGCCGATTGCCAGTCCTTGGCGTATTTGAAGAAACCGCGCGGGCCGTGTTTATAGATGATGGAGATTTGCTTGATGTTTTCCTTTGAATCCGGCTTGACGGTAAAATATATTTTATTGTCCTGTAATTTGCAATCGCTGATGGTGACCGACGGCCACGGACTGGTTTGTTGCAATACGTTCCGGTAATAGGCCAGCGGAATTTCCTCATTGCCGACCAGACGGTGATTGTCGTTGGGGCGCATGACCAGAGATTTGGGCGAAGAAATCCGCCGCCAGGTTTCCAGTACTTTGGGCATGGCGAAAAAGATATCGTCGGTACCGGAAAGAATCAGCATGTTTGCCTTATAACGCGGAATCATGTTGGCCGCATCGAAATATTCGAGCCATTTTTCTTTGTAGCCTTTTTCCTTGACACGATACAGCCGCCCGAAAACCCCGCCGGTGTAACCCCAGTTGTCACCGCTGATCGAGCCGTATTTAATCGCAAATGCCTTGATTTCGGGTTCCAGCCCGGCCAGCAGCAGTGACTGCCACGCCCCGGCGGACATGCCGGATACAAACAAGTTGGCGGAATCAACTTCCGGGCGGCTGCGGAGAAAGTCCAAACTGCGGCGCGAGAACATGACGCCGTTGCGCAGATAATCGTTCGCCGGATCGATCGGCAGGAAATCGCCTTCAAACGCCACCATGCGCCCTTCGCTTTTGAATACCGATTGACGGCCTTTGCGTTTTTCGGTCGGCGGTTGCCAGTCGATGGAGATACAGGCAAAACCGTTGCGGGCATAAAATATCGAGGAATCCGGTTTCAAAATATTCAGGCCGCTGCCGTGAAGCTGAAGCACTCCCGGGTATTTGCCCGGCTTGACCGGATACGAGTAGAATGCATAGATTTTAGTCGGCTCATTATTGAATGGAGCTCCATCCAGGTAAAATTCCAGAGTTTTCACGCCGTTATCTTCTTTTTCGGAAATGATCTCCATTTTCAGGGGAAGCTCCTCAGGGGAGGGAATGGCGAAAAAGCGGGTGAGATCGATTTTTTCCGCAGCCGGTATCGCCGCAGCTATCAGGAGAATACATAAGTTCAGGATTTTTTTCATGCTCATTACTTCAGGGTTGTGGTGAAAGGATATTTGCTCTGTCCGCCATTGCTGGAATAATCACTCCATTGTACAAGCAGCAGCGGACCGTTTTTGAAAAAATTCACATGACCGTCGGCGAAAGCGATGTTCAGCCCCATATCCTGCTGCGGATGCCGTCCCATGGAGGCCGGGAAAGTGGGATTGCACCCGATGGAGAATTCCGAGCGTCCGTTTGATGCGGTGACTTCCAACAGGGCGGATACTTCCGACGGTTTGCTGATTTGAGTATTGCGTACCGGCGGCACATTATAGCCGAGACCGCCGCCCAGGGCATAGCGGGGCTTATTGGCGCCTCGAGGGAGGGCATAACTGGTATAATGCTTTTCGATTTCCCAGTAGGCGGTGGCGGCACTCTGGTTATAGGCCGAGAGTTTCGGTACCGATTTCGGGCAGAACCAGACTCCGTTGAATTGCGGGACTTTATCTTTGGTCGGGTCCGGTAGGTAACCGCTTCGGCGTGAAAGCATTAAGACCCATGGCACACTGTTGTTGACGGTGGTCGCACTGTCCGGTTCGCGGTATTGCGGATAAAAACCGTCGTTGTCGTCCTGATAGAACATCAGGGCTTGCATGATCTGTTTTTCATTTCCGGCGCACTTGATTTCCGCCGCCTTGTCCCTGGCGCTGTTCAACGCCGGCAGCAATAATGCCGCAAGGATTGCTATGATTGCAATCACTACAAGCAGTTCAATAAGTGTGAAATGCTCTGAATTCTTCATTTTTTCTCCTTGGATTGTTGGTTCAGTATGATCACCGAACCGCGTTCGATAAGTGATACGTCAGAGGTGACTTTATAATGATTGGAGCTATCTCCGGCCATGCGTTTCAGGATCAATTCGGCGGCAAGTTCGCCGATTTCACAACCGTTTTGCCGGATCGTGGTCAGGGGAGGCGACATCATCGCCGCGAAATTCAGATCGGCGGTACCGATGATACTGAGGTCCTCCGGAACCGACCAGCCGATGTCGTCGGCGGCCTGCCTGAGCTTCGCCGCATCCGTATCGTTATAACAATAACAGGCAAAAGGCCGGGATTGTCTGCTTAACCACTCTTGCAGTGAAATATTCAAATTGTTGCTGTAAATTTTACCGGAACCGATTTCAATTCCGGATTTGAAAAGATGACCCCTGAAACCGACATATCGCGGCATTTGGTCGATATCGTGAATCGAACAGTAAACGAATCCGAGGTTGCGGTGTCCTTTCTTGAGAAAATATTCAGCGGCTAACCGGCCGCATTTTTCTTCGTCGGAACTGATGTTGTCGCTGAATAATTTCTGGGCGAAAGCGTCAATCGTCACTACCGGGAGCTGATAAATTTCAATTTCGCGCAGTTCTTCGTTGCTGAAAGATTGATCGGCGATACAGGCGATGATGCCGTCCACCCGGTGATCGACCAGGCGTTTCAAGGAAACCATGTCGCCGTCGCCGCGCAAGCTGATGATGATCGGCAGATAATCCTGCGGCAGCAGCACCTGCTGGATACCCAGCGCGATATCGGCAAAATAAGACGTATTCAAACTGCAGAGCAGCACCCCGATACTGCGGGTTTTGCCGTTGAAAGCACTTTTCGCCACCTGATTGGGCCGGAAATGATACTGCTCGGCCAGCTCCCGGATTCTGGCGGCGGTGGCGTCGGTAACTTTGGGATCACGCGAAAAGACTCTGGAAATCGTCGCGGTGGAAACTCCCGCCACCTTGGCAAATTCCTTAATATTGAGTGCTTTTCTGGCATTGACTATCATTGTGAATCCTTGATGTAACTGTTTACATTATACATGAAATTCCCGAATTGTCAATAGCCCCGCCTAAAAAATCTGAAAAATTATCAATACCGTCTAAAAAGACGACCCCGCCAAAAAGAAGTCGGACAGGTCTGACATGTCGGACTCGTCGGACTTGTCGGACGGTTTTGAGCGTGATGATCTAAGTTTATAAGCTGACAATGTCCACTCTTTGGACTTTTGGCGGACTCGTCTAAAAACATGATGAATAATAATATACCCGTATTTATTCAATATCTGATTGATTAAAAATGAGATAAGATTATATTATTGAATGGAGTTCAGCCATCAATAATAGAGATCGGAAATGAAGGAATTGCACGAATACAGCCTTGGCTCGTACCGTCAGGGGCCGCTTTATGGCAGAGTCAAGGCGTTGCTTATGGATTACATAGCCGCTTTGCCGGATCATGTTGAATATCTTCCTTATGAATATGTGATGGAGAAGCAGCTCCATGTCAGCCGTGAGAGCGTCAGACGCGCCCTGCAGGAGCTCCGCAATATCGGCATGATTAAAACGGTGCGCAATCGCGGCAGCAAAATCATCCGCC
Source organism: Victivallaceae bacterium (assembly GCA_031548025.1). GTDB lineage: Bacteria > Verrucomicrobiota > Lentisphaeria > Victivallales > Victivallaceae > UBA5239. The sequence goes on from JAVBRM010000183.1 coordinate 22,031, forward strand.
GGCGGTTATCCGGTCCGGCGGTTGCCGATACGGATTTGCTGCAGGATCGTCAATTTGCCTTTATCTTTGTGAGCAACACGGAGTCCAGGGAGCGGGATTACGGTTATCTGCCGTGGAATGTCTCGTCTGTTCTGGAAAAAATACTCAGTATGCACAGCTCGACTCTTCTGATGTATGACATGCGCAGTCCGGAATACACGGAGGGAGAAAATAAGCTTGTCACTGAATTGATGAGGCAGAAAATCAAGGCCGCGGTGATTCACTACAACCGGGAGATCGATGTCGGGAAATTGAGCTCGCTTTTGCTGGGGCATGATATCAAACCGATAATCCTGTTTCGTTCCATGAGTCATTTCGAGGATAACAAGCACTGTTTTCCGCGCGGAATGGATTTTGTCTGCATGAACAATGAGAGAGCTCTTTACGAAAAACTGGAAAAGAGCTGCAAAAGCACACGGAATATTTTTTATGTTACGCATGAAAACGACCGTGGCTGGAGTGATTCCCGCAGTCATGCGGTTGAATTGTTCTGTCGGGAATATTCGGTG
>JAVBRM010000133.1:0-8815 GCA_031548025.1 Victivallaceae bacterium
CGACAGGATATTCAATTCGAGGTGAACGGCGCTCTGGGGACAGAGCGCCCTACCAGCTCAATCTATCGTTGCACATGGCGTCAAATAGCAAGTTGTATCCCGGGTGGAAGCTTGATGTCTTTGACCAGTTCGGGACCGGTCCAATCCCACGAGACCTGAATAGGTCCGAATGGAGTCGGTACGGCGCCGGACGCCTTTTGACCGGGAGCGGCGAGCGGGTCGAAACTCACTTGCCGCCAGCCCGGAGCGGTGGCCCGGACTCCAAGAACGATTTCCGAAAAATGCACCAGAGGATGAGCGCTCCAGGCATGACACATGCTCCAATGCCCGCGCCGCATCCGGTTCAGCCAGTTTTCCGGTGTGGTGGAGCAACCGTCATCGAGGAATTCACCCCACCAGCGGCGGATGCAATCAATCACTTCCAAGCGATAGCCCTTGATTTTGACTGCCTCGAAAATATAGTACATGAAGTAAGAGGTCGGCAGTAATTCAACTTCCCGGTTGCCGCGTAGCAGCGGCAGCAGAACGGTCTCCATCAAAGTCTCATGGGCCTCCGGCAGCAGGTCGAGCAGAATGGCCAGTGCGGCGGTGTGAGGCGAAGTCGTTTTGCCCATCTCGCCGTCCGGAGTCAGCCCGTCGCGGAGCAAGCGGGTGGCGGGGTCATACAACCGGGCGGTAATGGTGGCGGTCAAGCACTTGAGTTCCGAGTCATAACGCAAGACTCGTTCCTGGTCGGCGGTGGCTTCGGCCAACTGCCGGGCGGCTTGCAGTGCCCAGAGATAAAGCAGATTCAGGACGGTCGGAGTCCCCTGTTTATGCAACGACGGACACCAGTCGAGAAACAGCCAATAGCGGGAATCGAACGGTACCAGCCCGGTTTCGGCCGCTTGTTCCTTGAAATAATTCAGAATGCCGTCGGCGGTATCCCGCAGTTCCAGCCACATGGTGGGCTGACCGGTCTGCCGGTAATGTGCCAGCAGGGTGACAATCCACATGGCCGAATAATCCGGCAGAACGCAGGTATGTCCACTGGTCGGGGCCATGGCGTAAGTCAGGCCGTTCGGGGTTTTCTGAAAAGCGATTTGGCGCAAACCGCGCTCAAAGAGCCGGGTGTCGTTGCTCAGATGGAACGTATTTTGCGACTGAACCAGTGCGTCGCCCCACCACTGGGCGTTTTCGCGCCAGGGGCAATCGACATAGGAATCGACCATGCAGCAGCGCTGGGTGTGCTCGGAAATGCGCCAGATGGCATTCAGACGTTCGTCCGAAGAATTGAACGCGCCCGTCACTGCCAGTGGATAAATCGTCTGGCGGACCGAAGTCGAAACACGGACCGTGCCGCCGCCGCGCCGCAGCAAGACGAGGTAACGGAACCCCCACGGCATGGTCAACTCGTGGCGGTTGACCCCGGCTTTCAGGATCAGCCGCCCGCCGAATATCACAACCGGGAAACTCCGGAAGGGTTGGAAATCCGGAGTGACGCCGGAAAGCGATTCGCAGATCATGAAATCGAGCATTTCTCCGTCTTCACCGGCTTCGGCGGTGAATTGCAGCAGCCCCACCACCTCCTGTCCGAAATCAATTAATTGAGCTGTAACCCCCGGTTCAAAAACGACGGGATCGGCGTCGGCGGGAGCGGCTTCCCAGTCCGGTTGTTCCCGGTCGTAAATCGGCCCGATGGGCTGAATTGCCTGCCAGCCGGGGGAAGGGAGGTGGCGGCTGACCGCGACGCGCCGGGCCGGTTGCAAAACGGTATTGGTCAAGAGCGGAATTCTGCGTTCTTCAAACTCATGCCAGGGCATGCACCCCACGGTTCGCTGTTGATCCGGAGTGACCGGATTCCAGCCTTGGTCGTCGTAATCCGGCGACTGCCAGCCGTCGTCTCCGATGCGGCAGTCGAAAAATTCCTGAAATCCGTACTGTCCGGAAGCCCGGGCGACCGCTTGGAAATAACCCGGCGCCTCCCGGAAGTTCCAGCCGGGGCCGCTTCCAAGGTTCACGGCTCCGGCAGTACCGGCCATGAGAAACCCCGAAGCGCATTCGTAAGAGTAACTGTAGTTGGAAATCCCATACTGATAGGCCAATACGGCCAGGACATTTTTCCCCGGCCGGAGATAGGGCGCGAGGTCGATCCGGTCAAACGGCCAATGGCGCTGAAAACCGCGCGCGGGCCCCCGGTTGACATATTGACCGTTGACCCAGAGCGTATAAAATGCGTCGGCCGTGATTGTAATTTCCGCAGTCGCGGGAACGCTGTCGAGTTCAAATGTTCGGCGAAACTGCATACGGCGGTCACGTTCGTCGCGCAGTATGGAATTTTTCCACAGCCAGAAAGCGTTGGGGAATAGTGATTGAGTCATAATGAAAAACCTTTATTCTGAAAGTTGAGTGAGCTGGAAATCGGTCGCCAAGCAGTCATCCGGCGTGTTGACGCAAAATACCAGGTAGGGCTGGGAGCCGGCCCCCTCGAAACTGAAATCGAAACTTACCGTCTGCCATTCTCCGGTGCCGCGTTCCCAGCGGGAGCCGTTGAAAGCCTTAAATTGAGGTTTGACTCGTTCCACATAAACCCGGAATTGACCGTTGAGCGGAGCTTTGACCCGGGCGGTTACCCGGTAGCGGGCTTCCGGCTGGATCGGCGCGAGGGTACCGACCCAAAGCGCGTTTGAGCCGGCCTTGAGCGATGCCAGCCGCAGGGCGAATTGTCCGGGCGAATCCGGATGCGGTACTCGCAATCCGGTCAGCGCCGGGGTGTTCCGCCAGCCGGACGGTTGGCCGGAACTCAGGTCGTATTGGCGGAGATCGGCGTTTGAAATCAGATTGGGAGCCGCCGCCAGGGAACCTGCCAGAAAAAACAATATTAAAACCAACCGATTCATAGCCACCTCAAAAATTCAGTTTGCCCAGGTGAGCATTGTCATTGGGGACGACCTGAACCATGTTGCCCCACGGCATAGCGCCGAACCGGCAAATTGCCTGGGCGGGAACCCAGCCGGTTTTGCCGTCCTCGGAGGCGAGAAAGTCGGCATTGGAGGTGATGAGGATGACTTTGCCGTCCATATCAGTCAGTTTCAGGGCGCAGAGTAGGCCGCAGGGGGCCTGTCCCGCGTCGGCGGCACGAACCAGCATGGTATTGGAACCCGTTTTCAGGCGGGCGGTAACATCATAATAATCGACAGTATTCCAGCCGCGATTCAACCCCGGCTGATCACCGGAAAGAACGTCATTCAGGTAAAGCTGATAATAGTCGTCGGCGGTGATGAACAATTCCGCTTTTTTCAGGTTCTCGACCGTAAACTCACGCTTGAACCACGCCCGATGTCCGGGAACACTGTTTTTCTTCGGATACCAGATCCAGTCGGCCTGGCGGTAATCGTCTCCGAGGTCGGCGTATTTGGCGGCGACCGGTTTCAATTCCGGCAGGGCGAGAGGCGGCGGCAGGGCGGACTGTTCGCTGTAAACATGGACGCCATACGGCGCGAAGGCATCTTCAAATTCGCGGCCGCCGGTCTTCAGTTGACGGTTTTCAAATAGGACATGGAGCTGTACCGGAAGTTTGCCGGTGAACTTTGCCTGAATCGGGTTGCCGCTTTCATTAATGACAAAATAGTAGTTGACTCCGTTCAAGTTCCGCTGCATCAGGCGGATTTCCGCTTGCTGCGCCTGGATTTCCGCTGCCATGGGGCGCGTTACCAGAACTGATGCGAGAGCCTGGATTTCCTTTACCGTGCGCCCAAGTTGTTCCAGATATTCCGGATTGTCCTTGCGGTTGTTGATGCCCCACCAGTAAAGCCCGGTCGCTCCGTGGAGTAACGCGTTGTAGGCCATGAAACGGTCTTCTTCACGGGTGGGATAAACCGGGTTCGGTTTGTTGGTGATGATCCCCCAGGAAAAACCCTGTAAAGTCATCCAGATCGGTTTGCGGTTTTCTACAACTTCGCGGCAGACATCGGTGTATTTGCCGACACTGGTCATCATTTTATCGGCAAGTCCGGAATGGCCGTTCGGAGCCGGCACCGGGTAGATATCGACGCCGTAAGCATCGAACGCATCCACGTAGGCGCGGAGGTCGGCGACCTTGCCGCGCGGGGCTTCATTGAGCAGAATCGGCTTGTAAGGATCGATATTCCGGATAAAGCGGTAACTTTCGATCAGCGGCTGGGCCGGAATACCGCGCCAGGCCGGCTCGTCGGAAATGAAATAGCCGAGCAACGCCGGGTGTCCGAGCCGTTTTTTCAGTTCGGCGGTATAAAGTTCTTTCCATTGCTCCAGGCGCTTCGGGTCCTGATCGGCGGCGAGCTTGGGAAGGCGTTCAATAACCTTGCCCAACACAAACATGCCGTTCCGGGAAGCCAGATCCAGATTGCCCATGCCGGTCATCCAGACGTTGAAACCGGCTTTAGCAAAGGCCGCTGCTTTTTCTTCGATGGTCCCGTTGCCGTGCGCCCCCCAGACGCCGAGCGGGAAGAACGGCTGTCCATTGACCAGCATGACATGGTCATCACGGAAAGTAACCTCCCGTTCAGCGGGCGGGTAAACGGTAAACGGCAGGGATGTTTTACCCAATTCCTGTTGATTTTCCCCGAATGCGGTTACTTCCAGCGAGTAACTGCCGACTTGTACCGGAACCGGCAACGTGAAGGATACGGAGTCGCTTTTCACCGGATAGACGGATTGCGCGCCGGCGAGCTTTACTTGGAGCTGACGCACTCCCGGCAGAGCCAAACGAATTTGTCCGGTTAATTGTTCGGTCTTGGGCATGGTGGAATAAATACCGTCGCGGTAGGCTGTGGGAGGATCAAGCTGGATTGCCAGCGGTTCCAGTTGCAAAGTGCTTTCCTGAAGGCTGATCTGGTCAAACCAGACCTGGCCGGGGGCGCGCAGTTCGCAGACCAGTTGCACAATGGCGTCATTTTCGACTTTGAACGTTACTTGTTTCTGTTGCCAGGAAGAAAAACAGTCGCGCCAGATGGCGGCGTCGGCGGGAATCTGCCCGTCAATGACCGGATGCACCCGAAACCAGGTGGCGTTCATGGAGTCCGATAAATTCTTGTCGGAGGTTCCCTTCACCTGATAGCTCAGCAGATAACTTTTGCCGCCTTTCAGTTGGATATCCGGGTAAATCGCTTTGGGGTTTTCCTCAGCGTTCCGGCCGTTTAACTCCAGAGCCTGACCGAAAGTTCCGCCCTGATCGGCGATTTTCGCGTCGCCGGAAATTTGCCAGCCCTGCAAGCCCTGCGTGAAATCGCCGTTGACGAAAGCCCTGCCGACGGCGCGGACGAGGATTTCCGGCTTGGCGAATTGAGCCGTTCCCGCGCCTTTCATCCGCAGGACCGCATAGGGCAGGGACTCCATGGCTTCGTATTGTATCGGAAATTGAATGTCCTGCCATTCGCCGGTACCGTTTTGCCACTTGGAAGAAAAAGCCTTGAAGGTGGGCTTGTTGCTCTCTACATAAACCAGGAAAGTGGTTCCGCGATCGGCTTTGACCCGGGCTTGGAACGTATATGAATAACCGGGCTGGATTTTTACGCCGTGTTGAATCCAGAAAAAATCGTCTTTGGGCTGGGTTCCTTGCAACTGCAAAGCAAATGTTCCATCCGGCAGAGTAATCCGGTTACCGGCGTCCGGTTTATTCAAAAACCAGGATTCCGGCAGTTGACTGGGGGCAAGCTTCTGGAAGTCCGGATTTTTCAATAGATTCTGGCCGTGAACCGTAAAAATGACCACAATGAGACTGAGGAGAAAGGTGATTTTCCGCATGTAAATGTCCTTTTCTTGGGTAATGAAATTAATAAACCAGGGAATAACCGAAGCTGTCGGTTCCGGTCAGGGTGGTCAGGGTACCGGTCGGCTTTCCGGAGCCATCGAGATAGTTGTTCGGCGGCAGGGCGACTGCTCCGGCATGCGAGTCCATATAAAGCAGATGGGTCTGTTTATTGTGGCGGAACCGAAGATAAGCGGGGCTGGAAAGCACGCCGTTGCCGTAACAGTCAATGACCATCATCCGGGTGGAAGGAGCGACCATGAAACCGGCCAGGGTCGGCTTGGCTATGACATTCGACATGGGGGCGGAAAGTCTGCTCATCGTGCTGTACTGCCAGGGTTTGGTTTTGTAACTGTCGGCGGTCCAGGCGTTCCGGACGAAGGTATGGAGGTTGGTTACGTAGTCGGTTCGGAATGTTGATTCGTCCATAGGCTTGGCGGACGGGCAATACCAGATGGTGTTGGCTTCTTTGCGGTCGGTTTTTGGGGAGAGAATACCAATCTTCAAACCGTCGCGGCCATCGTTGTACTGTTGCAGATAGTGACGGGTGGTTTTGCCGTTATCGTCCAACGACGGCGGTAGAATATCCGCGTAATCCCCGGCATAAAGCAAGATGAGCGTTCCCCACTGTTTCAGGTTGGAAATGCACTTGGTGCCGCGGGCGCTTTCCCGGGCGCGTCCCAGGGCCGGCAGCAGCATTGATGCCAAGATTGCAATAATTGCAATCACGACCAGGAGTTCAATGAGTGTGAAAATATGAAACGGAGAAGTTGACTTGCTCTTTGGTGATAAATGATTCATTTTATGACTGCTCCTTTTTGATTATATTACCAATGGTTTGAGTCTGGTACAATTCCGGTTTGATCAATTGCCGGAGGGGGGGGATATTCGGGTTTCGGTTCAGTTTTTTCAGGTGATCGACCAATGTATTGACGACTCCGGCGGTGGCGTGATTGACACAGGCGATCGGAGGATGGCAGCACAGGGCCTCGCCGCTGCCATGCAGAGTAATCAGCTTAAAGTGTTCCGGTATCAGGCCTTGCTCAAAAAGATCGTGTGTGATATAATCAATTCCCTCGTCGCTGGCGATAAAAGCGCCGTCGTGCCCCTGTTGGACCGCTTGTTGCAACTCTTTGCGCCGGAGCTCCATATAGTGAGCGGAACGTTCCATGGAGAGCTGTCCGGAAAGTTTGATGCCGGCTTGTTCCATTGTATCTGATATGCCCTGGTAGCGCTTTTGAAACATTTGATTGTTGGTGTTGCCATTGATAAAAATCGGACGGCGGCAACCGGCTGACAGCAGTGTTTGGGCGGCCAGCACTCCGGCTGCGTAATTATCCAGTGCTACATAGTTGCGGAATGTGTTCAAATAAGGATCGGAAAGAGCGATAATGGTTTTCCGGTATTCCATCTTTTTCAAATAATCGACGCTGAGTTCCGGATTATTGCTGGGAATAAAGGTCAGCAGAATGATATTGGCGTTTTCGCACTTCGTTTTGAATTCCGTTACTTCGGTAAGCTCATTGGCGGTCAGCAATTCAAAATCGGCGCTCAACTCCTCCATTTGCGATTTTAAATCCACCCACAGCCGGTTAAAGGCCCCCAGTTGCGGTTTGCCGTGGTATCCCGAAGTGATCAGCAGAATTTTGCCGCATCGACGCAAATCGGCTTTGGAAAAAGTAATTTCCGTATGCTTGTTCTCGCGTCGGATGAGGCCGTTCAACTCAGCGTCCTCCAACGCTTTGCGCAAAGTCATGCGGCTGGTCAACAGTTCCTGGGCCAATTCCCGTTCCCCGGGCAGAATCCGGCTGTTCGCAACCAGACCCGCTTCGCAGCGCTGTACCAGTTCCGCATAAACTTCAGTATATTTTTTGTATGATCGCTTGTCCATAATAACAATTATACCTTATGGTCTAAAGTTTAGCAATAGGGGATCATGAAAAAAATCGAATTTTTTAATCATGAAACGAAAAATCAGACTGCCAAAAGTCCAAAGAGTGGACATTGTCGGCTTATAAACCTGGATCATCACGCTCAAAACCGTCCGACGAGTCCGACGAGTCCGACATGTCCGATTTCTTTTGACTGCCTTGTCGAAAATCAGGCAGCCGCCAATCGCGGCGCGAAAGTTAAGTTTTTGCATCAAATCGTGCATTTTGATATTGGTCCCAAGCAGGAAACCGGGCTTCAAAAAGTGTAATCTCGACATCAAATTGCAAATAATTTGCCGGCTTTTCTGAATTGAAAAGGGGTATTTTCTTGGATTTTCGGTTTGAAATTACAGGGGTGGCGGTTTATATTAAGGCTTAAGTATGTCCGTTTGAAATTGCTCATTAATGGAAGGAAAATAGTATATGCCAGTTGATATCTTAGTCGGAACCCAATGGGGGGATGAGGGCAAGGGTAAATTAATCGATGTTTTAACCCGGGATTGCGATATGGTGGTGCGCTTTCAGGGTGGAAATAATGCGGGGCATACCGTGGAGATCGGCCCGCAGAAATTCGTGCTGCATCTGGTTCCTTCCGGGATTTTCCGTCCGGGCGTGGCTTGCATCATCGGAAACGGCGTAGTGGTCGATCCCGTGGCGCTGACTGTGGAAATGCGCGACCTGGAAAAAAGCGGTTTCGATCTCTCCGTGATCGAGCTCAGCGACAAAGCCCAGTTGATTTTTGATTATCACCGTCAGATCGACGGTTTGAAAGAGTCTTCGGCCGGCGACGGCAAGAAAATCGGAACCACCAAGCGTGGTATCGGCCCCGCCTATTGCGACAAGGCCGACCGTTGCGGCATCCGCGGCTGGATGCTCAAGTCTCCCGAAAAGCTGAAAGCGGCTTTCTGCGAACAGGCCGAGAAGTATAACCGGATTTTCGCCGAGCGCGGAGTCGAGCAGATCGACATCGAAGCCGCCTGGGTCAAGGTGGCCGATGCCGCCGAATATTTAAAGAAACATGTCAAGGATACCGTAGTCTCCGTAAACAGGGCCATCAAAGAGGGCAAAAAGGTCCTTTGCGAGGGCGCCCAGGGGATGTTGCTGGATATCGACCATG
>JAVBRM010000115.1:0-14527 GCA_031548025.1 Victivallaceae bacterium
GTCAACGCCCAAAATCGTATAAATCTCGTCCGCAGGACGGGGTTTTATGCCGATTTTGCGTCTTGACTCCGTCGACAAACGGAGTACTCCCCGACCGCCTAAAATTTTCTTTCATTTTTTCATATTACTTTTGACACTACCTTCGCTGATATCTTCATTCCAGATTTCTGGATTTTCCTCGATAAATTTTTTCATCATGGCGATTAACGCCGGATCATTGAGCACGGTAACTTTGATGCCGCGCGAACGCAGAAAATCCGCCTCTCCCTTGAAATTCACATCCTCGCCGATCACCACTTCCGGAATCTTGTACAACGCAATCGCTCCCGAACACATGATACAGGGCGAAAGCGAAGTATAAATCGTGCATTCCCGGTAAAATCCGGCCGGATGCCGCCCGGCATTCGACAACGTATCGATCTCACCGTGCAAAACCGGATTTCCCTGCTGGACCCGCCGGTTATGCCCTCTGGCAACGATTTGCCCGTTATGAACCAGGATACCTCCAATCGGGATTCCGCCTTCCGCTAACCCCTTCAAGGCTTCCTGACGCATTTCCTCAATCAATTCTTCTCTCAACATATTATCCTCCTCTGAACATCCATAAAAATAGCACCATCCTCCCCGCTTGTCAATGGGAAATTAAAGAATTGGAGAATTGGAGAAATTGGGGAATTTGGAGAATTGGAGAATTGGAGAATTGGAGAATTGGGGGAAATTATAAAAAGCGGCTAATCTTTTCAAACTTATTAACCTAATTGCCCCAAAAAAATCTCTGTCGTTGAATTGGTTTATCGGGAGGCGACTAACCTCCCGTAATTCACCAATTCAACAATTCCCCAATTCCTCAATTCATTTATTGGTCCGGAAGGGAACTGCCGGGAATACGGCTTTGTTGTACAGGTTGCAATCCGGGTTGTTGCTCCAGGCATAACGTACCTGAGTCGGTTCCTTGACTTTGTCCGACCAGACGAGCACGGTGTCGCCGTCGATTTTGGCATCAGCCCAGAACCACTTGCCGTCTTCACCGGCAACGGCGAAACCTTCGAGTTCGCTGTCCGGAGAATTGCGCTTGACCGGGTTGGTCTGGTTCGCAGCCAGTTTAACAGGATAGGTTTCCGCCATTTTTTCGGCGACAAGTCCGCCTTCGATGAAATCAAAGGATAAGCGGATTTTGCCGTCTTCCACTTTCATGGATTTATACATCGGGCCGGAATAAGGAATCTTCTTGCCGTAATCTTTGGCCAATGCCACCGCGGCGAGACGCTTGCCGACATCTTGTTTATTGAGAGGATGAATATCACCGGATTCGCCAATGTCGATCAGGATAGCCTGTCCGGTTTTCGGAACTTCCAGCGCTTTGGTTTGAGCTTCACGAAGGAGCGCCCAGCCGGGAGCGTCGGGATTCGTAGTCTTGCTCTGGAAATTGGCCAGTTGGCACCAGTAGAAAGAAAAATCCTTGCCAAACTGTTTGCGCCAGTCTTCAACCAAAGCCTTGGTCGCTTCGGCATAGAGCTGGGGCCGTCCGGCATTGGATTCACCCTGATACCAGATCGCCCCGGCAAAGCCATACGGCACCATCGGATTGATCATCGCATTGAACAGACGGGCCGGCAAGTTTGATTCACGGGGCTTGAAACCGACGGAACGCGGCATTTCTTTCTTTTCCGCATCGGTCAAAGCCGGGAATTCGCCCAGGTATGCATATTCCCAGTTGCTGCTGAGATAACCGGAGCCGGCGTTACGGTTGATACCGGGAATGGCCGAGAAAAAGCGGATAACCAATTCATTGGCGCCGTTTTTCACATCTGCTTCCGGAATTGTAATATTAACTCCACCATAGGAGGCGATAGCCTTTTCCAATGAAATTTCACCGACTTTTTTACCGTTGAGCAAGATTTCGCAAGCGGCATTGATCCGACCGATATTGAGGACAGTTTTCTTGCCGTCGAGCTTGATCTCCTGGCGAAGCATCACCACGCCGCCATTCCCGGGAATATTTCCGGATTTTACGGCCTTCCATTCACCGGCGTCTTTCAACTGGAGATCATTTTCGCGGCGTTTGAATTTTTCCTGCCAGGCGGCATAGTCATCGACATATTTTTTCAGCCTTTCGTCATAGGAATTGTAACCGTCGTCCATGCGGTCGGCGTTCTTCTTCTGATCGGCAAAAGCGTCGATGCCTTCACGGCTGGTCCAGGCTTCGATCGGAGTACCGCCCCATGAACTGTTGACAATACCGACCGGCACGCCAAGTTCCTTCTGCAGTTCCCGGGCAAAGAAATAACCCACCGCAGTAAAATTCCCGGTAGTTTCCGGCGAAGCCGCCTGCCAATTTCCCCTATAAGCAACTATCGGCTCAGCCGAAGTCGCCTTCTGCACGGTAAAACAACGAATCATCGGATTGCCGGAAGCCGCGAGCTCTTCTTTGGCATTAATAACTCTGCCCGCACGCCATTCCATATTGGACTGACCGCTGCAAAGCCATACTTCGCCCACCAGAATATCACTCAAAGCCAGCTTGTTCTTGCCTTCCACCGCCATACTGAACGGCCCGGGACCGGATTTGGACAGATCGAGCTTGACCAGCCATTTGCCATCGGCTCCGGCCTTGGCGCTGCCGGAAATATCACCGAGCTTGACGGTGACTTCTTCGCCCTGATCCGCAGTACCGAACACCGGAGTATCACCGGAACGCTGCAGGACCGCGCCATTGGAGAAAAGCGCCGGCAACTTAACGTCGGCCATCAGTGATGCGGTAGCAAAAGCCATACCCGCGAGTGCGATAAAACGATAATTCATTTTCCTCGATGCTCCTTTTTTGTTGTATGAATTCTGTTACCTTAACACCATTTTTCCCCGGTGTCAACCGGATAAACTTGAAATTCCTCTTGATTCGCGGTATAATAATTCCAGTTAAATGTCAAATTGATTTTTAATTGGAATAAAACTGAAGGACCCAATTTATGGCGGAAATCAACAAAAATTGTCCCTGCAGCTGGCCGGGATGTTCCAACCACGGCAACTGCGAAGCCTGTCGTGCCAACCATCATCCCTACGGAGAGAAAACATCTTGTGAGAAAGTCGCAAAAAGCAAACCAGCCCCGAAAAAATAACCGTTTATTCAGCAACGCCCTGGCGGAATTCCCGCGGCGATTGCCCGGTCAGGCGTCGAAATTCGTTGGCGAAATAAAACTGGTTACAGTAGCCGAGCTGCTGGGCGATTTCTTTGATCGACAGCTCGCTGTAGTTCAATAATTCCTGAGCCTTGGCGATCCGGCATTGAAGCCGGTAATTCCTTGCCGTCATCTGCAATTTATCCCGGAATAGCCGATTCAGGGTTCTGGCGCTGATCCGCAATTCTTCCGCAAGCGTACCGATATTCAACGGCTGCTCAAAATCCGCACTCAGGCGCGATTTGACGATACGCAGCAACATTTGACCGTCATCGGCCTGAACCTTGCACTCGGATAGTTTATACAGCAATTCCATCGTCATTCCGGCCATTTTCGGGATGTCTTCCTCGCGATGCGCCGCGATCATTTTATCCAATTCCAGAACTGTCCGAATAATTGGTTCAACATCAGGAACGGCAATCATTTCCGGATGGCCGAGATTGAGGGTTTCCATGATTTCCGGCATGTTCACTCCCTGGAGAAACAGCGATACTTTCCGGTAAAAAGGTTTGCGCCCGGTTTCGAAATAAAACTCCTCCCCCTGCGGTATCAACAGAACATGGTTACCGTGCAACCGGAATCTCTGTCCCCGGACATGATAAATAACTTCACCCTCGGGAGCCAGAATCACCATCTGATAACGGCTATGGTAATCCCGGAACCAGGTGGCCTTTTTCCGGATCGCCTCTTCAGTTGCTGCCGGGTAAATCGGGCGATTTTCCAAATAGGCGGTATTCCAGAAATGATGCTCGCGATATACCAGGTTATCCCGGTCCACATGGTCGCTCGGCATACTGAACTGAACCGGACTCATAGATATTCCTCGAACCTTTTTCACTTCCTCACCCACAGATATTTTGTCGTAAACCCATAAATATTTTGTCGCAAATCCATATATATTATATTGCCCTGTCCGTTGTTTTTCAAGTCGGTCAATTGTATAATTATTTATAATCTGATTCCATTTAAGAAAGATGAGTGATAATTCAAAATCGGACAAACAAAATGAGATACAATATGTGATTTTTGCCTGTTTTTTGTTGGTTTTGAGTATTTCTTTATTCTCACTCCAAGGTTATAATATCAGCAAAGGCAAAACTAATGCAAGGAAAATATGACTATGTCCATAAAAAAATACTTTTTCACACTCATTGAACTCCTGGTTGTGATCGCGATCATCGCGATTCTCGTCGCCATGCTGCTGCCGGCATTGAACAAGGCCAGACTCAAAGCTTATAATGCCCAGTGCACCAGCAATCTCAAACAAATTTATCTGGGATTCGACCTTTACGCCGGCGATTGGCAGGATTACCTGGTTCCTTCGTGGAATGTCGCTCCATTGTATTATTGGCAGCAAACCCTGGTTGATGGTCAATATCTGAAAAACTGCTGGAACCAGCGGTCGGCGGAATCTTCGATTTCCATAGTCACCGGCATTTATTGTTGCCCCCTGGCAAATCCTGCCGCACCAATGGAGTGGAACACTTGGAAAGGTTGCCATTATGGTGTCAATACTTATTTGGGGGATATCATGGATGGCAATCTATTTCAGAAACGACTTCAAATTCCAACTCCTTCCCAAATCTGCCTTTTGGGTGATAAAAAAAACGGTGACCATTTCAGGATCAGCGGAGTAGTTGACCGGGCGGAACAGTATCGCCATGAAAACGGCATGACGCTGGGAATGGCGGACGGACATGTCGAATGGCGCCGCCACCTGAACATACCTAATGCGGATTGGACTGCAGACTGGTATCGATTCCGTTTTTGGGGAAGGAAAAGTACTCAAAGCGGATGGAATAATTATCCCTCCAATAATTGAAAAAGTGTAATAACAGGAAAGGACCCCGTTTTTATGAAGAAAATGTTATATTTTTGCCTGTTGCTGCGGTTTACATTTCCGTGCATATGCGGCGATGAGGCGATATTGAAGGAAAATCTGCGGCAAGTGCGCGAGCGTGGGATAAGTATCGTGCCGCTGCCCAAACGCATTGAGTTTACCGCGCCGGTATATCCGGAGAAGGTGGTAATCGTCGCGAACAAACAGCAACCGTATTTCGATATCATCTGCGAGGAGCTTCAAAGCCGTTTTGAGGAACTGAAAAGCCCGGTAAAGGTGAGTGTTTCCGACAAGGTCGAGCCCGGCCTGTACAATATCATAATAAAGAGCGACTTTCAGAAGCCCTCCGGACTGCCGCGCCTTGCCGATGGATGTGGTGATGAACTTTACACACTGGTTCCGTTCAAGGAAGGAATCGAACTTTCCGGGACGAAAAATGCGCTTTATGCCGCGGTGACGTTGCGGCATCTGATCGACGTGAAGGAGGGCAGGACGGTCATCCACCAGGCGAAGGTCACGGACTGGCCGGACTTTCCGGTGCGCGCGATTTCGCTTGACGAGCCGTATTCGCGGCGTTTCGCCATGCAGCCGGAAAAATACGCGGAGTATATCAAGCCGCTGGTCCAGAGATTGCTTCGTCTCAAGATAAACGAGATCCGCGGTCTTCCGCAGATGCCGTATGCGCGTGCCACAACGAGCCGTCTTCGCAGTGAAGGGCCGTTTATGAACGAAAAGGCGCGCGAGTCGATGCGCCGGCTTTGTGAGCTCGCATCCGAGCGTGGTATGAATTGCGGTATGCTGTTCACCAATTTCTGCCTGGGGACAAAAGCCGATGAAAACGACCCTGAATTTAAAGGCATGTCTCGCGTCAGCTGGAACGGGGAACTGCATTCGTGGGCTCGGACTGATCTTTATGCTCAGAAGTGTACCCGTTTCAATGAGTTTTTGAAGCAGGCCGGTTGGAACATTCTGTTTATTCATTCGGTGGATAGCGGGGGGAGCCGAGATCCGGAAGAGTGGTCGTTTCGCGATGAAGCCACGCGCAAACGCTTCGGAGACGACCGTGCCGCCGCCGATGTCGCCGTGTTCATGGAGCATTACAAAGCAATGGAAGGTACGAAGGTCAAAAAGCTGAATATAGTCGTCTATCCCTATCACGGCTGCTATATGGATAAAGGGTTCGTCATGGACAGCCTGAAACTACCCCGGACGCCGGAAGGCGAGAAAGTGGCCGAGGCCAATGTCAGGCGCGACATCGCTTATCTCAATCGCATGCATTCGCTCATGCCGAAGGAAAATGTCACGTTTTGTCTTCGCGAGGGACCGCGTGAACAGATGCGTCTTTTCACCTCCAAATTGCCCGGACGCATTGTCGATATATATTGGGAAGCCGCCAATAGCTGGCGCGACGTTTTACCCTTGGTTCCGCCGGAATTGCTTTCGACCGGTTCAGGGTTCGAGCCGGAACGCAATGGGCAGAATCATATCTGGATACCTGACGGCGGCACAGTCAAGGAGCCGCAGCGGGTGGCTTTTGCGGAGCGCTCCTGGAACAGTCTGGGCGAATATTATACGGATATAGACCGCTCCCGCAATCCGCTTTCCTATGATCCCGAATCTCTGAAATTTCTGGCCCGCAGAACGGCCGAGGGCATTTGGGGAGTCGAGCTTGGCGCAAAACTCTACCCGCTCTTCGATAATATGCTGTCCCTGCATTATGCCGTAGCGCCGTTCAAACTGAAAAAGATGTGCAAATCCGATTTTGATCTGGAAAAATACCTCGAGTACAACGACACGCAGATACACAAGGCTCTGGACGCTTTTGAAAAGGTCTGGAAGAATCGCGCGGAAGAGAAATTCAAATCGGGGAGTTATCCGCAGTTCGTGGAGTTTTACCGGATGCTCAAGGTTGCCACGGTCTACAGCGGTGCGAATCTGGCGATCATCAGAATAAACCGTGCGGCGGTCAAAGGCGATCAGACCGGAATCGAAAAAATATACAAACAAGCCTTGGCCAATATCGCCGCCGGCGAGAAGATGTTCCGGGAATTCTCCGACGAACTGGCCTCCGAGCCATGGCTGACCGAACAAAACGATCTTGTAAAGTGGGATAAAATCGGTCCTGCCAGGCTCTCGGTGAATCTTCTTGTTCCTGACTTCAAGGAGCTTACCAAACAACTTTCCGATGCCGAATCCGGGGCCGCCAAACTTTTCGCGGAAGCAAACGCTCCCGCGTTCCTCAAGACTGTCTCTACCAGGAATAAGACTCTTTATGCAGTGCCCGAGAACTCCAAGTCCGCGCGTATCGTCAGACATTGGTACGACTCCAAAAACCTTTTCCTCCGCTCGACTCCGGTGGAAGCGACTCTTTATCGCATACCGGAGGGACTGCGCGTCGAGGCGAGCGTGTTTATTGCCGGAATAGAGAACGCCAAGGGCGAGCGCCTTGCATTTGACCGCTTTCCTGCCGGTGATTCGTTCGAATTATTCCTCGCGCTTCCGGACGCGCCGTATACAAAATATCAGTTTGTGGCCGATCCCTTCGGAACTCTTTATTCCGTTCGGCATACAGGCAAACCCGGCGCGATGTTTGAAGCCTTCGATAGTGGCGTGACCCCGAAAGTCGTTCGCGAAAAGGATACTTGGAAACTTGTGCTTGATATCCCATTTACGGTTCTTGAGGCAAAGCCCGGCAAGGGATGGAAATGCATGATGGCGGTGAACGGTAAGGACGGTTCGTTCTCCAGCTCGTTTGTTGACGGCAAGGGATTCCACGATACATCCAAGTGGCAGGAGTTGCAATTTTTGAACAATGCCCCTCAGCCGGAAACCGGCCTGAACGACGTTTCGTTCGAGGCCAATATCGAAGAGATGGAAGACCGCCTCCACACCAGCGGTTCCGGAACCTGGATCCGGTTCAAACCGGCGTTCAACACCGCGGTTCCCGTGCATGTTGATTATCTTAAGGTTCAACTTACGGATGCCAATGGCGGTGCGCTTTCCGATGTTATAACCCTGCTTGAGAATAGATTCGTATCGGCCCGTTATCAAGGATTTGAACCGATAAGTCTGCAGCTTGAGAACTCTCACAAAGGGGTGGTGCTCCAGTTCACGGCCAGGTATTCCGTGGACGGCCAGAGTTTCGAGTCAAAATATTCGATCCCGGCGGGCAAACTGGAAGACAGTGTTTCCGGAAATGAACACCGTTGGCCGTTTGAATCCCCGCGTATGCTCGATATGCGCCAAGGCCGTATTGAATTCGCATTCAAACCGGATTGGGAAGGCCGTTCTGTGACCTCCGGCCCGCTGATGCTCATGCATGCCGGTCCCGCCAATAAAACCTTCAATTGGGGCGGGACGATTACAGTCACCTACAACAGGATGTGGCAGTCTTTGAACTTCAGGATCGTGACCGATAAATATGAGACGCGTTCCGTGGACGTCAGTTTACCGCTCAAACGTGATGTATGGAGGCACCTTGCTCTGGAATGGGGTTTTACCGGAGATCGAGCTGAAATGCGGATTATATGCGATGGCAAAGAATTGAACGGCAAGATCACCGACGGCAAAGGCAAAGCGATTTCCGAGTCCCCGAAGCTACGCGCCGGTACTGCCGGTTATACAGCTTTCTTCGGAAGCGCAAACAACGGAGTAAATTACAGCGGCTGTTCAATAAGGTTTCCGCTTGAGAAAGAGTAGCGGATTTTCATGAGAATCAAAAAAGGACTGCAACAATGAAAATAACTACCGCCCACCAATGGAGAAGAAGTTCTTTCTCACTGATTGAACTCCTCGTCGTGATCGCGATCATTGCCATTCTTGCCGCCCTCATGCTCCCGGTACTGAATAAGGCCAGGAGCACCGCACACGCGATCAGCTGTTTATCCAATATAAAGCAATTTGCTTTTCTGAACACGGAGTACTCGCATGATAACAACGACTACCTCGTTCCCAGATGTACCGACAATGTCATTCGTTACCGGTGGTTTGAATATCCACTGCTCGATGGCAGACTCCCTAAATCCAGCTGGGGACATTATACCAGTAGCGGCAGAGTGGATAAAACGGATTATCCCAGAGGCATCTTTCGTTGTCCGGCGGATAGTCTGCAAGGGAAACCGGCTACGAACGAAACGATGAATGGAGTGAGTTACGGCATGGCGCAATATATTGGCGAGTGGCATTACAACACACATGGCGAAGGCACAACTCCCGTGGCTAATTTCTTTTTCAAATTGGGAACCATTTCGCAACCCGGCAAGGTTGCATGGATCGGAGATAAAACCTGGCAAACCACCGAACCCCAGGAGTTATTTTCCCGTGGAATCGATCCAGTTGGGGTGCTGAACCAGTTCCGCCATAATAAAACCATGAACATTGGCTATACGGATGGTCATGCAACAAAACGCGAATACGCTGCTTATCCGTCCTCTGATCGGGACAGCAATTGGATGCGGCATCCGTTTTGGGGAAGAAAGGATCAGGTCGTGAATTGGGGAACTTATACCTTGTAAATGGAGGAATCACGGTGATCTTTTCACTGATTCAAGTTATATATCTTGTCTCAAATCCATATATATTATATTGCGCTCACTATCGTTTTCAAACCGGTAAATTGTATAATTATTTATAAACAACCGAGGAGGTTTCTCATGTATTATAATATCTGCGATTATGGCGCCATCGCCGATGGCATTACAGACAATACAAAAGCAATTCAGCAGGCCATCAACGAATGCGCGGCGGTCGGTGGCGGCATGGTCGTGGTTCCAAACGGCAATTTTATGACCTACACTTTGTACCTGAAATCCGGAGTACGCCTTGAGCTCTCCGCCGGAGCGACCTTGACCGGCGGGACTGATTCGCATCTTTACCCGGAAATTGCCGACAACGACTACTGGCAGCCCGGTCATTGCAGCAGACTCAACCGCCGGACTCTCATTTATGCGGAAAATGCCGAAAATTTCGCCATTACCGGCCGAGGTAGAATCGATGGCAACGGGGAGGCATTCATGCATACCGACGACAAAATTTATGAACTGCACTGCCACTGGAAACGTAAGCATGACACTCTGATTCCGGGGCGCGCAATATTATTTGTCGCTTGCCGCGACGTCCTGCTGGAAGATTTCTCCGTCATCAACTCTGCCGGCTGGACGCTGTGGATACTCGATTGCGACCGGGTGCAGCTCCACCGGATGCGGATCGATTGTGATTTCCGGATTCCCAATGTCGACGGCATCCATATCAGCGCTTCGCGTGATATCGCGGTCAGCGATTGCTTCATCCGCAGCAGTGACGACGCTCTGGTCCTGCGGTCACACCAGGAGCAGTTATACTCCTCCAGACCTTGCGAAAGAGTTACCATCACCAATTGCACGCTGAAGAGCGGAAGTTCCGCTATCAGGCTTGGCTGGACTCATGATTATGAAATTCGCGACTGCAGTTTTTCCGATCTGATGATTGAACAAAGTTTCTGCGGGATTGATGTTTATATTCCCGCATTGGCCGCCATACAAAAAGATCCTCCGCGCGGCCCCGGCGCTCCGACTCCGCCCCCGGTAAAGCCGTTTAAGGTGAAAAATATCCATTTCGACAATATCATCATGGAAGTGGAGACTTGCTTCATGAAGATTGACTTGGGACCGAATTTGCCCATTGACAGCGTCGAAAACCTGGTTTTCAGCAATATTACCGCGACTTGTGGTTGCTATCCTTTCATCAAATCGATGCCGGAGTATCAAGTTAAGTCAATCGTCTTTCAGAACGTCAATATGGAATTGAAAGAACCCGTCCGCCGGGATCTGAGTAATTACAGCGCCTATCAGCCGACAATGGCATTCAATTACGCCGAAGACATCCAGTTCGACAATTTCCGGATCCGGCGCGCCATTACTCCGGTCATGCCTTCTGAAATTTGACGGTAATTGAATTTTCGGCATTACCGCTCTGCCAGTCCAGAATCAGCCGCTGGGTAGGAATTCGGATACCGTACGACGGCGAAAAATACGCCGGTTCGGTCCGCCAATTTCCATGCCCGGCGGTAATAGTCATACTTACATTGCCGCGCCTGAGCTTCAATTCTTTGGCCGAAAAACCGGTAACCACCACTTCATCGTGAATCGTGAAACCGCAAGAAACCGCCTCGGCGGGTGACGCCAGTTTATCGATGATGACGATTTCAGAAGCTTCTTTGTTCCAATCAATGGTCCGTTCATGAGTCATGCCGTCTGAATATCTTTCAAAACCGTGGTGTCTGCCGCGAAAATGCCCCGGCGACCACTCCAACATTTCACAGCGGGTATTGTCTTCCATACCCCACCAGATCGATTTCTCCGGCCGGGCGTTCTGCTCATAATTTTTGACCTGCAAGGTATTGTGAACCGCCGTCGAGCGGAAAAGATCGCGGAAATAACGGCTGGCGGTGTAGGCGTAAATCCCCGGATCGACAAAAATATCGAGCTTATTGATCTGCAGCGTCAAGGCCAGTTTGTCATTGTGAGCGTGCCCGCCTTTGCCGTTGGTGCCGATCGGACCGCAGTTGATGAATATCGCGCTGTCATCATGATGCATGATATAGAATCCGGCCTCGGGATAAGCAGTATCGGCCGGCGGTTCGGCCGGGGCCTCGATTAATGCCCCCAGCAGGAATTCGGCATACGCTTTGTGTCCGCTCGGAATATTCGGCAATAACAACGAAGGATCGGCAAACAAACTGGCACCGATGATATTCAAAAATCGAAAATCGCATTTACTTGCAATAACGTCTTCGATGTACATAAATCTTCCCGAATCGTTATCGCCGATCAGCGGAATATTGCCGTCAGGCAAGGTCAAGGCTTTGGCGGCGACAAATATCCGATACAACCTGTCAACGGCTTCCGGGCTCAGGTTTTCCTCCAGCCAATTCCGGGCGATTTTATTTTCTTTCCGCGCCGCATAAAGAAGTGGTGCGGAAATCATTTCCAGCACGAAAAAGTGATACGAGGTCGCCCCTTCGAAATTGGTACCTTCCGGGTTGGACTGCCAGAGAATCTGCTCATCGAGAGTTTTTACCGCGAAATCCCGCCATTCCTGGTGACCGAGAAATGCGGCGGCCATCAGCAAACCGGCCAGATTGGCGATATAGTGGTTGGGATGATAATGATCTTCCGGATATTCCAGGTTGTTGATGATAAAATCGCCATGCGCATAAATCGATTTCCGGATTTCGGCGTCGGGTTCTTCATCCAGTAATTCAAAAGCCGCGACAATACTGGCCGCGCGAATGGAGACATTCATATTGGCCCGCCAGGCCGCGCCGTATTCCGGAGCATTGAAAGCCAGGAAATCCCTTAACTGCGCCAGCGCTTCATCACGGTATTTCACATCGCCGCTCTGCTTGAAAGCCCGGGCGAGAATCGGCAATTGATACAAACGTCCCAGGTCGGCGGAAACTTTGGCGTCAACGCCTTCCACCACCCCGTATTGCAATTTGGAATGATGAATCCCCGCGCTGAAACGGTAACCCGAACGCAAGTCGATTTGCCAGTCGATCGGCTCATAACCGGGCGGCAGTTCGCTCAGAAATTTTTCGGCTGTCGGTAAATAAAATTCCGGAATTTCCCGGTACGCTTCTTCCCGGCTCCACGGACCGGAGAAATTCTTCTGCTCAAACCCTCTGGCGGCCATGCCGTAATAAGTCCTGACCCAGCCGCTGCCGAGAACGTCAAATTCGTGCCTGCAGTAATGATCTGCCAATTCAATCAAATTCATTTGTTTGCCCTGGTTGTCTTTTCTATTTTTATTGCATATTCATGCATCGTTTCAATGACCTGTTTTTTCTTATCCTTGAATCTGAACAGCGGCATGGCGGAACCGAGCGCCAGCGGTTGAAAACGCGCCCCGCCGTCCACGATAATCCCGAAACCGCCCACATGTCGTTTTTCCGATTCCAGCACCGCTTCACCGCTCCGGCGGATTGCGGCCAGTTCGCTTTTCAACTTGGTTTTGGATGAAATATCGTCCCACCATTCACCGGGCAAACCGTCTTCTTTGATCATCGCTTCCAGCTCCGCGTCCTGCATCTGAGCCAGGAGGCACCGCCCGGCGATCGTGCTGTAAAAAGGCTTGACCCGCATCGGAGCCAACGCGATTTCGTGCTCGATATGCTCGCGACAGAGCACTTCCAGCTTGCCGTTG
Source organism: Victivallaceae bacterium (assembly GCA_031548025.1). GTDB lineage: Bacteria > Verrucomicrobiota > Lentisphaeria > Victivallales > Victivallaceae > UBA5239. The sequence continues at coordinate 13,198 of JAVBRM010000115.1, forward strand.
CGCGCCGCCACCAAACTGACACTCTCCTGAATTTTCTCGCTCAATTCACTGCAAAGCGGTGCGACTTTTTCCGCCAGATAACCGTCGCTCAAAGCCCCCAGCGAGAGATTGAGCAGACGCTGCCCCAGCGTATACTTGCCGCCGTTTTCCGGCTGTTCCAACACCCCTTTGGCTTTCAGGGTTTTCAAGAGATTATACGTAGTCGGCTTTTCCAACCCGACGGCGCGGGAAATCTCCATCAGCCCCATTCCTCCCTGTCCGCTTTCCCAGACCGTAAACAAAATATCAAATGCCCGCTCTACCGATTGAATCATCACTGACCTCCATCACAAAAGTTTCAAAAGTTTTGAGTCGTGGCAGTTTAACACACCAATCCTTAATTTGCAAAGCCTTTTTATCCCGAAGGCGGTAAATTTTGCCGACATTGAGCGCCGGATTCAGTTTCATCCTCAAACCGTCCACCGGCGCCAGCCATTCGACCGCACATCCGTACTCATGCATGCCGCCGCAATAATTCAACACGTGCACATAAATGCATTTTTTCTCCCGGGTCAGATTCATCACCACGCCCGCCGGAGCGTCCAGCTTGACCGTCCATTGTTCGCCGAGCAGCCGGTCGCACAAATCCGCCAGCAGCCGGCGGGTTTCCGGCAAACGCCGCAAGTTATAATGTATTCCCAGGTCCGCCGCCAGGTATATGACCCTCCCCTGCCCGAATTTATTCATGACGATCCCCGGCGGATGCCCCAGCGGAAATTCCGGAGGCTCGCCGAAAGCACCGCCGGACGGCAGATACAAATCGGCAAGTTTTTCCGCTCCGGGCCGCATTTCGACCAGACTGTATTCGATGTACCGTTTCAACTCCGGTATGCCGACCACCGCGTCGCTGACCGGCAGCAGAGTATTTCCGATGTTCAGATACGCCTCCGGCACCGGTGAATAACCGTAGCGCGGAGCGGTTTCACGGTATTCCCGGCCGTGATAAGCGGCCTCGGGACGCCCTCCCAGCCGTTTTACTCCCAGCAGTTCCGGCGATCCGGCAAAATCGTTGCTGACAATCAGATTACCGCCGTTGCGGACATATTCCTCGATCAGCGCATGATGTTCCGGGGCGATTTTTCCGGCCCCGGGAATCATGATCAGCCGGTAATCCGCCAACTGTTTTGCCGTTATCTGCGTGTCGAAAAACAGCCTCTCCATCGGTTTGTGCCATAACTCATAGCTTTTTTTGAGTGGAAGTTTTCGGAAGGTCATATATTTTAAGCTTGAAGTATTCATAATCATGATATCCATATGCCTGATAGGCAAGCCAACGGATTTTGTTGTTGAA
>JAVBRM010000208.1:0-39289 GCA_031548025.1 Victivallaceae bacterium
TACGGTAAGATGCCCGAAACCAAAACCCTGCCGGACCACTGGTTCGACACCGACAACATTCACCTGGGCACCATTCAGGACTTCCGCGAGCTCTGCGCCAACCTGGGCGTCAACATCGTGCATGAAATTCCCCTCGCCCAAAACAATAAATTTCTCGCCAAACTCGCCCCGAATCTGTTCGCCCCGACCTGCGTATTCGTAATTTCCCGCCGCTGACTTTGAGGAAGTCGGAAAATGAAACGGCATATTTTAATCATCCTGACGGCGTGTTGCGCCACACTCATTTTCGGCGGATGGAAGGCGAATGTTTCTCCGCCGTCGGTCGTGACCGCAGCGCGGAGCCAGATTGGAAAAACACTGGAGTATGATTCAACTTACGCGCGCCTCGCATATCCGATGGGCGACGTACCGATTGAAAAAGGCGTTTGTACGGACGTGGTCATCCGCGCTTTGCGCGATGCGTTGAAAGTGGATTTGCAACAGCTCGTGCATGAGGACATGGCCGCCGCTTTTGCGGAATATCCGAAGAACTGGGGACTCGCCAAACCGGACCGCAACATCGACCACCGCCGCGTGCCGAACCTCAAAAAATATTTCGAGCGCAAGGGATTTTCTGTTGCGGTTTCCAAGAAAGCGGAAGACTATCTTCCGGGCGACCTGGTGACGTGCACGGTGAACGGCAAACTGCCGCACATCATGATTGTGAGTGACCGGAAAACCGCGGCAGGCGTTCCGCTCATCATCCACAACATCGGCCGCGGCACGCAAGAGGAAGACCGGCTTTTCGAGTTTCCGATCACAGGACATTACCGCGTCAAATAATATTCCTTCGCACCTGCGTATTCGTTATTTCCCGCCGCTGACTGGAGATTTTTTCCGGGGTGGGGCGGCCTGTCCCCAGGCAGCTGTTCTCGCAGGGCCGAATATCCTTATGCGATTATCGCGGACTCATCCTTTATGCGGGTATTCAAATCAGTCCAGTTGGATGCGTTCGCACCGCCCCAATAACCCAAGCCGCCGCCGATCAATTCACGCAGCAGCAGATCATCTTTGCCGTCGCCATTGTAGTCGCCCACCGCCGCCACTTCCCAGTTACTGGCCGAGAGGTTGCCCACCCAACGCCGGTTCGAGGAATCACCGTCCTCCCATGCGTACATGTTGCCGGTCGACTTCTGCCATACAATGATGTCGTCTATGCCGTCGCCCTGGAAATCGCCGATAGCCGCCACTTTCCAGTCGAAAGTGCCGGAATAGCCCTGCGACCAATCCCATGAGTCTACTATTGACACGGAATCCGGATCGGCATTGACCGTGATGGCATTTTTCTGCTTTTCCCCCTCTTTCGCGGCTATGACCGCGTCAATCCTGGCGATCTTCTCGTCAGGAGAAGTTACGCGCTCCGCCGTCAAAGTTTGGATGCCGATAAACGAGGGATTTATGCCATCGCGGAACCAATAAGGCACCTTTTCATCATTCGAACTCAAATGATCAGAGCTGGAACCATTCGATATGGAATTTGAATCCGGATCGGCATTGACCGTGATGGTATTTTTCTGATTTTTCACCTCTCGCGCGGCTATACCCGCGTCAATCCTGGCGATGACCTCGTCTGACAACCGCATGGACTCGGGAGGAATTTGGACCACCGTAAAAGCTTGGCCGATAAACGAGGGCTTCACGCAATCGTGAAACCAACAAGGCACCTTTTCATTATTCGAACTCAAATTATCAGAGCCACGATCATTCGATATGGAATTTGAATCCGGATCGGCATTGACCGTGATGACATTTTTCTGCTTTTCCGCCTCTTGCGCGGCTATACCCGCTTTAAGCCAGGCGATCATCTCGTCCGACGTCCGCCGCATCGACTCGAGAGGAATTTGGACCACCGCAAAAATTTGGCCGATAAGCGAGGGTTCCACGCAACAGTTGTGATGCAAATCAGAGACCTCTTCATTATTCAAACTCAAATTACCAGAACCACGATCATTCGAGATGGAACTTGAATCCGGATCGTCATTGACCGAGGCGGCATTTTTCTGGTTTTCCGCCTCTTGCGCGGCTATACCCGCGTCAATGTTCTTGTCTGACAGCCGGGAAGTTTTGTACTCCGCCATTATAGTTTGGCCGATAAGCGAGAGATGCTCGTAGCCGCGAGGCAAATCAGGCACCTCTTCATTATTCGAACTCAAATTATCAGAGCCGGAATCATTCGATATGGAATTTGAATCCGGGGCGGCATTTTTCTGATTTTCCGCCTCTTGCGCGGCTATACCCGCGTCAATGCTCTTGTCTGACAGCCGGAAGAAATCGGAAGAAATTTTGCACTCCGCCATTATAGTTTGGCCGATAAGCGAGAGACGCTCGTAGCCGCGAGGCAAATCAGACACCTCTCTATTATTCGAATTCAAATCATCAAAGCCGCGATCATTACCGCCAGGCAATTCGGAAATATCGCCACACATCGATTCCTCCGACCAATTGGCTAAGCGTTTTTTTGATTTCATGACCATTAATTCCTTAATTTGCGGAAACGCCCGCCAAAATCTATCAACTTTCCCGTCCCCTTACCAGTTCGCAACCAAGTTGGATTATCTCCCCTTTTTAGCCCCCTATTTTTAATATAACAACCAATCCCCCATTTTTCAATACCCCCGAAACAAAAGAATAGAAAAATATGTTATTTATTACAAGTATTATACAAACAAGACTTTAACAATAAAATCCAACAGGCTGTCAGGACGGAGCGCCCCACCCTTGATTGCTGATCCATTAGACAAGACCGCCCAAAGTCCAAAGAATGGATATTGTCGGCTTATAAACTTGGATCATCACGCTCAAAACCGTCCGACAAGTCTGACGAGTCCGACCTGTCTGACCTGTCCGACTTCTTTTTGGCGGCCTCATCAACGCCCAACCCCGTATGATTTTTGTTGGATTTGATTACCTGTTGCGCTTGTAGAATCGGTGTTTCAGCCGTATATTACTTATAAATATGTAAATGCAACAAGGGTTTATCAATGTCAGAGCGCAGCGGTGTTTTCAAAAAGATTTTCTGGTTTATTATAAGAATATTATTTGCCGCCGGGATTATTACCTGGCTGATCTGGTCCAACAAAAGCGACATCCAAAACGGATTTTCTCAGATAAGTTCTTACTGGTACTGGCTGATACCGGCTTTTATTCTCTATATCCTCCATATGCTGGTATGCGCCTGGCGCTGGCAGAAACTGGCCCAGGTCATCAATATCCGGCTCACTCTGGTAGAATCAATCAACTTGACCATGAAAGGATATTTTTTCTCGCTGGTACTGCCCGGCGGGGCGATCGGCGGCGACCTCGCCAAAATCGGCTTCATGGCCTCGCGCTCAACCAAGGGCATGAAAGTTGAAGGCGCTTTTTCCATCCTCATGGACCGGATTACCGGGATGGCGGCCCTGTTCGGAATCGCCATCATCGTCATTCTGCTCTCATTGCCCCAATTGATGACGTTGGAATTTTCCGGCAGCGGCCTGGAAGTGACCGATACTCTGCGGATTATTTTCATTGTCGTTCTGCTGGGCTTGTGCGTAGCCGGCATTACCGCGATGTTTGCCATTTTCAATCACCGCACCCTGGAAAAAATTCCCCCTGTGCGCTTTATCATGCAGTGGGTCGACGGCAAAACCCGCGGCGCGGTCCGCCGGATGTGCGACGCCACCGATCTCTATACCAGCTCCTGGAAAACTCTGGTCTGGTTGACCATTGTCGGAATATTCTTCGTCCACCTGAACCTGGTGGCGGTAACGTATTGCCTGATGAAGGCCATCGGCGTAGAAGAATTTTCCATCCTGGGCCTGACCGCTGCCGTGATCATCGGCAATATCGCGGCCTTGATTCCGTTCACCCCCGGCGGGGTGGGCATCCGCGACCTGACCATGAAAGAATTGCTGGTTGCCGCCGGTGCCGGCGGCGTTTCGGCCACCGTGCCGATCCTGTTCACCTCGATCATGATTATCTGTAACCTCTTGGCGGGATTTTTCTTTATTTTCGATGCCAAAGGTAAAAAGGAGAAATCTCTGAATGGATAACGGGCTTCAGCTCGAAATGAATTTTGACCGCGGTATCAACCGTTTTCAAAACTGCCTTGATAACGGTGTGTTTACTATTTTGGTCGAAACTAATGCCCCGGCCCTTGATACCGAGCTCGACAATGCCGCCGCCAAACTGCTGGCCCTCGACAAAGCCATTACCGGAGTCGGAGCCTACCCCGTTGGGCTGGCTATCACCGATAAATTTCCCTACCCGAATTCCTGGAATATTGTCGATTTCATCACCAAATTGCCCAAGGAACATCGGGACCGCCACGTCGTTTACCTCAGCGGCATGGGAACTTCCGCCGCCAAAATCCACGATACGCTGAAAATCTGCTCCAGCGAGGGATTTTTCAATGTCGTCCCGGTTTCCGGCAACATTTATCCCGGCGAAAACGAACGCGAAACCCGCAAGCATAATTTTGTCGAAAGCACCACCACGCTTGATTTACTGAGGCATAACCCGGTCCAGCGGATTTTCCCCGGCTGTGTCGTCAACCCTTTCAAATACACCCTCGACGCCAATTTTGCCCAATATTACAAATTGATCCGGAAATTGAACCTGGGAGCCTCCTTCATGGTTACTCAACTGGGCTGGGACCTGGCCAAACTTCAGGAATTGCGCTGGTATCTCTCCTGGCGCGGGTTGCATTATCCGGCCATTGCCCGTCTTTGCCTCCTTACTCCGGAGCGGGTGGAAAAAATCCGTAACGGCGAAATGCCCGGCGTGGTGATTCCCACCGGATTGAAAAAAATCCTCGAGAGCGAATGCCGTTTCTCATTCAACCAGTTCGAGGCCGCGCAATGGCGGCGGCTCCAACTCCACGTCGCCGGATGTAAACTCCTGGGCTTTACCGGCGTCCAGATCGCGGGCATCGACACCCCGGAAAAATTCAATATCGCCCTCCGGCGGATCAACAGCGCCATCAACGAGTTCGAAAATTTCTCGCAATGGCTCCAGGCTTATCGCGAACACCTCGGCCAAATCGATATGTCGCATTATCCGTATTCTTTTTATATGTTCGACAAACTGCTGTCGCCCCCCTACCCGATTCAGGAATCGCCCAAAATGCGCCACGCCCGCGACATGAAACTCGGCACCTGGGCCAAAGCCGGCCATAATCTGCGCGAATTTCTGTTCGCCCAGGCCAACGAACAAGCTCCCAATGAACATTATACGTTGAAAAAACTGCTGGCCGGCTGTCACGGTTGCTCGGTCTGCCGCCTCCCTCAAACCATGTTTATCTGCCCGGAAAAATGCTCAAAAGGCCTGGCCAACGGTCCCTGTGGCGGTTCCCGGCCCAACGGAGCATGTGAAATCGACGTTTTAAAAGAGTGCATCCACCACCGGATTGCCCGCTATGCCGTCTGGCGCAACGATGTCGATATCCTGGAAGAAGGTTGCATACCTCAATCCCCACGCTGATATTATGCCTACAAGAATACCATTGGATAAACGGGTCGGATTGACCATAACCATCAAACCGCGTGGTTTGAGAGGCCTCCTTCCCGGGCGCAAGTTCGATTTTGAGCAAATCCGCCAAACCGCCGGGGAACTGGCCGCGAACTACGGCGGCAGCATCCAATCCGGAGCTGATTTTCTGGACATCCGCCTATGCCCGCGGGGTGAAATCTGTTTTGACTTCAACGGCCATTGCCTGAAGGGTGGCCTCTCCGAATCGATCGCCGGGGTCGGTTTTCATGCCGCTTCGGTGGATTTCTGTGAACAACTGGCGGCCCGCTGCGATCTCAAACTGAAAATCTATGATTTTTCCGGTTATGCCCGGGACCGCGACTTTTCCCGCCTCCGGCAATTAACCTTTATCTCACTGCTGCGAAACATTCTCAGACGTGTGGATAAAGTCAAATCTCAAGTCATGGCCGAATCCGATACCTTGGATATCTGTTGGCCTGACTCTCTCGATTATTCCCCTTCGGAACTCCGCGACTCCTGGGCAGCGCCGACCGGAACATTCAAATTCGACCGTACCCGGCTTTATCTGGAAGATCTGGAATCGTTTGCCCGCAATTTCTATGTCTGGCCCAACCGGCATCAGGACGCTTATTTTTATCGCAACAGCGCACTTGCCATGGCCTGGACCGACTGTTATTTTGACGAAGACGACACGGCAACCTGCAATGAAATAGCCGCCAAGCTCGAGCAAGCCGCCGAACTTGATCATTTTCTCTCATTTCCCAAGTCGCTCTATCTGGAACTGTGTTCGCTCTGCGGACGCGCTCCGATTCCACTCGATAAACTGAGCAACGACAACCAGGCAATCAATATCGGATTCCACAAAATGCCCCTGTTCCACTATTTCAATAACTGGGCAATCAAATTGCCGGGGCGGTTCCGCCAGGGCGAAACCTCCGATTGTTCAACGCAATTTTTCCACCGGGATTGCACGTTCGAATTGACCACCGCCGTTTCACCGGAAACTGCTGAACCCACCGGCGAACTGCTCAAAAATTTTGAAAATGAAAATCACCAGTGTCAACTTTACCGGATTTCTCCGGAACAATATCTGTTGAAAGGCCAGGTCACCAATTCTCATGAAGTACTGAGTGTTACCTGCCGCCTTCCTGCCGGCACTGATTATCAATGGGCCGTCGCCGCCGTCTGCAGTTGCACTTTTATTCGCGCCAATGATAAATAATATGATTTCATAATGCTTGATTTCTGCTGGAAGTATAAGTATATTATTAGAATGATAGTTTAAAAACAATAGGAGGAGCAACGATAATGACATTAGGTCAACTGTACCGAAAGCCTGCTTTCATGTGGACCGTTTTACTGGTATATTCCGGAATAATCTTTTTCATCAACATTCAGAGCGGGGGAATTTATTCGGCGCAGGAGGGACGGGCCGCCATTATTGCGCGCAACATGATCGAATCCGGCGATTACAGCCGGATTGAGATAAAGGGCGAACCGGAAAACGAAAAGCCGATATTCTGTTACTGGCTTTGTGCGCTGGCGGGAGAGGTTTTCGGAGTCAATGAGTTCAGTGTCCGGCTGCCGTCGGTATTGGCGGCCTTGATTTCGATTATGGGGACGGCCTATCTGGCAATGAGGATTTACGGACAGCCGACCGGATACATATCCGGTTTTATTTTGGCGACGATGTTCGGTTTTGTGAATCTGGGCCGAATCGCCAGAATTGATATCGTCGTCGTGGCCTTTTATGTGATTCCCATGATTTTTCTCTACGAAGGCTATATCCGCAGCCGCAAGGGCAATGCGTGGCTCTACCTCTTCTATCTTTTTATGGCTCTCAGCGTTCTGGTCAAAGGACCGGTATCGGTATTCCTGATGGCCCTGACGGTATTTGTCCTGATCGTCATGGAGTGGAATTTCAAGAAATCGCTGACCATGCTGTGGGAACTCAAGCCCATTTCCGGCGCGATTATCGGATTGTTGATCTTCATACCGTGGCTGATATTCGAATCCTCGCGGACCAATGAAAATTTCATGATGGACTTTTTCTGGGTGCAGAATATTGACCGCTTCCTGGGAATACAGACTGCTTTCTGTGAAGGCAAGCGTAAAACTTTCCTCTATTATATTCCCAAGCTTTTCGGCATGGCGCTGCCGTGGTCGATACTGGTCCCGTTATTACTGTGGCAATACCGCAAATCCTGGCGCAAACTGCGCTATGATACCTGGTTTGTACTGGTTTGGTTGTTGACGGTATTTATTTTCTTCTCGGCGTCTTTCATCAAACGCGGCGATTATATCCTGCCGCTGTTCCCGGCGCTGGCTATCCTGATCGGCCGCTATGTGGCCATTGAAATTACCAAAACTTATAAGATCACCTGGCACTGGAAAATCGTTTGGGGTATTCTGACCGGAGCCGTAGCGATTATCTGGTTCGGAATCATCGGCGGCTGGTGGGATCGGCTGATCGAAATGATTATCACCGAGAAAATTCCGCATCTTGCCAGTCGCGACGGCATGGCGGCCAGGGATTTTCTGGATGTATTTGAGTATTTGCCATGGCTGACTCTGGTTCTGGCGGCGGCGGCGTTGGCGATTCTCTGGATGTGGGGCAAACAGCTCCAGCGGGGAGATATGGTAAAATCCCTGACGACCTTTATGGGTATCCTGATGATCATTTTCGTCTTCTATTACACGGTACTGGACCCGATTACCGGCCGGAAAAGAACGACCAAGGATTTCTGTCTGCGCATTCAGCCGCTGTTGCCGAAAGATGCGGTAGTGGCTTATTTGGGCGAATGGGTCGACGAAGCGGTATTTTTCGTCAACCGCGATTATGAACGTCTGCTCAATGCGCAGGAACTTTTTGATGTAGACGGTAAATTCAAATATACTTATATCATCTGCGGGGCCAAAGACTACAACCGCGGCATCAATAAACTGGAATGGACCAAACACCTGAAACAATTGGACGCCACAGTTCCGGACCACCATTATCCGCTGATCCTCTTCAAAGTCGAAAAGGATTAGTTAATCCTGAGTCTGAAAATATTGAATTCGAGCTGCCGGGCTAAGCAATTGAGCATTTCCCGGCAGTCTTTTTTTGCCTCCGGCCAATCCGCGTCGAGGTATTTGACCGCGAAAAGCGACATGTCGGGAACATTGACGAATACCGGCATCTCATTCTGGCCGGAAAGTACAAAAGCCTGGCGGGCGCAATCATTCAGCGCCGCCGCCAGTTCCTGAAAATGCGGTATCAGGATCATCTCTGTGATCACCGGCTCCAGATTCAAGCAGGCCGCCAGCTTGATAAAACGGATTTCCAGCCGCAATGACGGAAAAAGCGAGCTGATGCCGTTAACCGAGACGATACCCCGTTCGACCAGGGCCCGGGTGGAAGCAGAGAGACCGCCCTCGAGGTTTTCCTGAGTAACCAGCCAGGGAGCCTTGAGGTTGTGCTTGGCGATTTTAACCGGCTGGAGCTCCGGCAAGGGCGTGGAAACACTCTTGAAATAACGTCCCAGCTCCACATAAAGGGTTGGAGCGGCCTGGCCGATTCCCAGTCTTTCCGCAGCCAACATGACCTTGTCGGTCAGAGCGGCATTCTCCGGTCCGGTTACCCCCAGATGGTTTTTCAGAAGCCCCGCTACGGTTTCGCTGTCGCAGTCGGCGGCAACCTCCAGCATGGCGTGGTGATGCTTGTAATAACTGGCGGCTTCCGGATAACCACTGGCTTCGAGAATTTTCACGACAGTGGCGTTGAGTTCGGAAACCGCGAGAACCTTGTCGCCTTTGTTATTGGCGGCCAGGGCGAACTCGACGGCTAAAGCAATATCCTCGGCGAGCCAACTGTCACGGATACCGGTGGCGATAAAACTGCGGACAATGCCGGACTGCAATCTTTCCGGCTCAAAAGCAACGATTTCGCCGTTTTCCAGAATCAGCATAATGGCGCTGTCTGCCAGCTTAATCATGAATCGCCGCTCTTTTCGGCCGAGTCCATTTCCCGGATGATATCCTTGAAGCTGTCCACCGCCTGAAAGTCCTGATAGACCGAGGCAAAGCGGACATAGGCGACCTTATCGAGCGGCAAAAGCGCCTCCATAACCCGGCGGCCGATTGCCGAAGCCGGTACTTCCCGCTCAAAATCACGTTGAATGACGGTTGCCAAATCATCCACGACCCGATCGATCTGCTGAATGGTCACCGGGCGCTTATAACAGGCATTGTCGATCCCTTTCCGGAGCTTGTTGCGGTCGAAGTCTTCGCTGAAACCGCCTTTTTTGATGACTTTAAGCTCGGAATCAATGATCAGTTCGTGAGTGGTGAAGCGGTGACCGCAGCCGAGACATTCGCGCCTGCGCCGAACCCCGGCTCCTTCTTTGAGAGCCCGTGAATCGATTACCTTGTCATCCTGATAATGGCACTTGGGACAACGCATATCTATATTCTCTTGTTATTCAGGTTTTTCCAACAATATTTCCAGTCCCCGGTAGTTGATCACCATGATTCCCCCGAATTCATGGCGCTTCACCAGTTCCGGTACGATCTTATTCAGATCGTCCTTGAAAGCGGCAAAAGAACCGTTGGCTATAGAGTCCGGTCGCTGGTTGGAATAATGATCGTCCGCCAGCAGCCCCACCATGATTTCCCGGTTCAGTGCGGCAGCCTCTTTCAGGTGGGGTTCCACCATCGCCATCGACTGCGATGGCGTTTCGGCAAAGGCGGTAATGACAAATTGGCTGACGAACGGGGCGAAATCCGAAAGCCTGCCCACACTCAAATCGCCCGCTTCGGCGCGAGCCTGAAAAAAATGCGGAAGAATCAAGGCCAACGGGATTTGCCCGATGGATTTTTTCAGATTGGCAGCCAACTTCAGGGAGGTTTTCATCAGCATATCGTTCTCGCCGCCGATACCGTAAGTATTGTCGCTCCAGCGGTATAAGCTGCGGGTCCGCTGATGATTGCAGAGATGCGGCGTCAACGCGAAAGCGATACCGTGAAAGTCCCCACAGGACTTGATGAATTTCTTGAGCGGCTTTACCAACTCCGGATCATAGGTCAGATTGCTCGGACGCGGAAACAACTTGTCGAATTTCCGTTTTTCATAAACCACTTCATCCGAGAATAACAACCAGACCGGAATACCGGCATTTTTCATAGTCGCCAGAAAAGCCTCTAATTCCTTGCCGAAAAATCCACGGTCATAATCGCGGGTATCGAGATAGATCTGATTGATTCCGACTTCCTGCAGACGGTTCACCAGCTCGCCGGGATTATAACGGTAGTTATCATACGTATAGGCCGACACCACCACTCCGGCTTGCGGCAGGCTGCTGATCTGCGGCTTGATCTCCGCCGTGTTGGCAATGAACTGGGGATTTTCAGGCAAAGGCGGCATACGAACCGGCTTATCCGAAGAACAACCGGCCAGCAGAATCAGAATAATCACCCCTAAATATCGACATTTCATAGTCTTGCCTTGTATATTTGATCTTTTTAATATAGTATGCCATCGACGAATTTCAAGCGGAAAAACACGGATCCCAGTCTTTGAAGACCGGCTCCAGCCCCTGTTCTTTCAGTGCGGCGACCACCGATTCCACCGACGATGAATCGTTCATCGTGAACTGCCCCAGGATTTTACCATCAAGATAATCTCGGTAACCGCCAGGTGAAACTTGCGAACCCGCGCTTAAATGACTGACACAAATTTCCGCCATCCGGTTACGGAATTCCGCTTTTTCCCGCGTCGAGAGAAACAGATCGGCTTCGCGGAAAAACAGTCTGAAAGCCAACATCATCTGCTCGAGGTTTTCATCGCTGACCGGCGCCGGAACGTTAAAACCGCCCTTGGTCGGGGTAATTCGCGGAAATGAGAACTGATTGCGGCTCCGCCAGAAATTTTTACGCAGCCACATGGCGTGGATGGCGATATTGGACGCCTCGATCCGCCAGTCGGGGTTCAAACCCAGCAACGCGCCGACTCCAAGATTGTAGAACCCGGCCCGGCCTCCCTCCGCCATGGCGTTCAGCCGGAACATGTAATCGGTCTTCGGCCCCCCGCGGTGAAGTGTAGTATAGAGCTCCTGGTCGTACGTTTCCTGATAAAGCGTCAGGCCGTGACAGCCGGCATTGAAAAGTTCCCGGTAATCTTTTTCCACCATCGGGTAAAACTCGATATTGATGTAGGCAAACTGCTTTTTCAGTTCCCGGATACAGCGGGCCAGAAAATCCACCGGCACCCCTTTGGGATCTTCGCCGGAAATCAGCAGCAGACTGTCGTGTCCCATGTCTTTGATGATCTTGGCTTCGCTCATGACTTCGTCAAAGCTGAGCCGACGCCGCTGATAGTGGAACGAACTCCGGAAGCCGCAGTAAACACAATCATTTATACAGTAACTTGAGATATACAGCGGAGCATAAAGGCGAACGGTTTTGCCGAAAAACATCCGTTTGACGGCGGCCGAGTGTTCCCGCATTTCCGAAAGCAGCGGCACCGCCGCCGGAGAAATGAAGTGGAGAAAATCGGTAAAACCCGGCGCATCGCTCCGCAGGGAATTTTTGACCATATCCGGCGTAACCGCGCCCATATAGTCATTCAATTCCGCCACGGAATATTTGCTATAGGGAATCATGCTCATAATCAGACCACGTCGTTGAAAATATCGGATGGCGACGACGCCGAAGCTTCGTTGATGATACCGGCGGGCCTGGCCTTAATAGCCATTTCCGCCGCGCAAACCGCCTGAGCGAAAGCCAGCCCCATGGCCCCGGGATCGCCGGCCGCGGCAATCGCCGTATTGACCAGCACCGCCCCTGCGCCCATTTCGATGGCGTGGGCGGCATGGGAGGGCAACCCGAGCCCGGCGTCGACTACAACCGGAACATTGGCCTGTTCGATGATAATTTTCAGCATGGCTTCGGTTTTAATGCCCTGGTTGCTGCCGATAGGCGAGCCCAGCGGCATGACGGCATGACAGCCGATTTCTTCAAGCCGTTTGGCCAGAACCGGATCGGCGTTGATATAGGGCAATACCTTGAAACCGTCTTTGACCAATTCGACGGCGGCGTTATAAGTTTCGATGGGGTCCGGCAGCAGATAACGGGGATCGGGGTGGATTTCCAGTTTGATCCACTCGTAACCGGCGGCGCGACCGAACCGGGCAATTTTCAACGCGTCGGCGGCATTGCGGGCGCCGCTGGTATTCAACAATACCGTGACATTGGCGGGCACCGCGCCCAGGATGTCGTCACATTGGGAATCGACTTTGACCCGGCGCATGGCCACCGTCACCATTTCGGTGCCGGAGCTCTTGATTGCCGCGGCCAGCGCCGCCGCCGAAGCAAATTTCCCGGTCCCGAGAAAAAGGCGTGAATTAAATTGTTTATCCGCTATGATTAATGGTTTCATAAATGTGATTCCGTTTAATTTGATTAATCCGGTAAAATACCATAATTAATTGAAAAGTCAATAATAATCTTGCAATTATTCACGATTGATATTATGTTATTAGTCAATTATTTTTTAAGGAGTTGCGCATGGCGATAAATAAAGTGAGGGCCGAGATCGACAAGATCGACCGGCAAATTGTTAAACTTCTGAATGAGCGTTATGCTTGTGTCAAAGAAGTCGGCAGAATCAAGCAGGACACCAATGCCCCCGTCTATGTCCCCGAGCGGGAAAAACGGGTTTTGGAAATGACTTGCGCCATCAACGAAGAAATGGGCGGACTGCTCAAGCCGGAAACGTTGAAAGCGATCTACCGTGAAATCATGTCCGGGGCGATCAACCTCGAATCACCGGTCAAAGTATCTTTCCTGGGACCGCGCGGAACGTTTTCACACGAGGCGGCCCTGGCGCGTTTCGGCCACAGTGTGGCATTGATCGAAGCACCGAGCATCGCCGCCGCTTTCCAGGATGTGGAAACCGGCCGGGCGGATTACGCCTGCGTACCGGTGGAAAACACCACCGAAGGCGCCGTCAACTACACCCTCGATACCCTGGTGAACTCCCGGGTCGAAATCTGCGCCGAAATGAATGTCGCGGTGCACCATAACCTCTTGGCACGCTGTCCGAAAGAACAGATCCGCCGCCTTTACAGCCACGAACAGATTTTCGGCCAGTGCCGCAATTATCTGGCGACGAATTTCCCGAAAGTGGAACAAATCGTGGTCAGCAGCTCCTCCAGCGGCGCGCGCAAAGCCGCCGACGAAGCCAACGCCGGGGTTCTGGCCGGATTGGTGGCCGCCGAAATCTTCCAACTCCATATTCTCGACCGGAATGTTGAAGATTTCGCCAACAACACCACCCGTTTCTTTGTGATCTCCCGTCAGGGCACTGCCCCCACCGGCGACGACAAAACCTCGATCTGTTTTGCCATGCCGGACCGGATCGGCGCGCTGCATGACGTCCTTGAACCTTTCAAGAAACGCAACATCATGATGACCATGATCGAGAGCCGCCCCGCCAAAACCGGCAACTGGGAATACACTTTCTTCGTCGATATCCTGGGACACCGCGAAGATCCGAAGATCAAAGAGTGCCTCGAAGAAATGGCCGCCGAATGCCGGATGTTCCGCGTCCTCGGCAGCTATCCGAGAAACTCATAGAGCACCCCATGCGCAAAGCCCGGGATGCCAGTATCAGAAAGATCGCCGAACAGACCGGCTACAGCGCTTCCACGGTCTCCCGGGCCTTGAACAACCACCCCCGGATTTCGGCGGAAACAACCGCCGAGATCCATAATATCGCCCGGGAACTGGGATACCGTCCACAGGCATCCCGGAAAGCGATTGCCCTCGTACTTCCGTCGTTTGACCATAAACTCGGCTGGTACAGTATGAATATCCTGAATGTTCTGCTGCCGCTGGCCGCTCACCGCGGTTATATTCTGGAATGCCATGCCGCCGACCAAGTCGAAAATCTCGACGAGCGGGCGATTGCTGGAATCATCTCACTTTCGTTTCAAAATCAACTGGCGAAAATGGTCGGCCCCAAATTCAATACCCCGATTGTCTGCATCAATGATTTTCCCCGCCATATGGACGGAGTTTATTCCGTGACGTCCCATGAGTTCGAGGCGATCAGGACGGCGGTCGGCTATCTGGTCGGCTTTGGGCATCGCAAAGTGGGGTTGCTGGTAAACGGCAATATCGACACCAGCTGCAATCAAACCCGGCTGAAGGCATTCGAACAAATGCGACAGGTTTTTAATCTGGACCCGGCCTCGAAATGTCTTTACCGTTCGCTTGAATTCATGAGAAACCGCCGGGTCATTTATCTGCATGATCTGGTCCGGCAATTTTATGACGACGGTATTACCGCCATCGTCTGTACCGGCGAAGGGAATTCAGTGGAGGTGTTGCATTCATTGTGCTACTGCGGCTTGAAGGTACCGGATGATATGTCGTTGATTACCTGGGAGTTGCCGGGAATCACCCAATATCTTCCCATGAACCTGACCTCTATGGCCCAGAATTTCCCGGCCATTGCCGAAAAAGCTTTGGATATGCTGGAAAACCAGATCCACCATCAAACAGTCGATAAGGATGTACTGGTGGATTATATCTTCCACGAACGCGGTAGCGTGGCATTGGCGAGAAAATAACCGCGCAACAGTTGCATTCCGTTTCTCTTTTTTTGCACATTTCCTGTAAGTGAGTATATTGTTTTTTCTACGCCTCCTGATATAATAATCATAAAGCTTAAAGCGGAGGACCGGAGATGAAAAGCAGAATTTTTTTTACCCTCATTGAACTCCTAGTGGTGATCGCGATCATCGCAATTTTGGCTGCGATGTTGCTCCCAGCCTTGAATCAGGCCCGGGGCAAGGCCAGAGCCAGCAGCTGCATGGGGAATTTCAAACAGGCCGGTTTGGGGCTGGCGTCGTACATCGGGGATTATCAAGATATCATTCAAGGGTATTATGAGGCGGGTGGCACAGTTCCTTCCGTGACCTGGACCACTACTCTGCTGGACGGTAAATATATTACCGAGTGGAAAATATTTTCATGCCCGACCCAGCCGAAGCCGCCGGCAGCCACTGGTTTCGACAAGAATTACACCATCGGCATGCTTTCCGGAAGACTGAACAATGCGAAAAATTATTTGAGTTTGAACCAAGATACATTCGGGGATGATGTCGTGCAGTCCTGGGCCAGTTCTCAGCCCAAATACGATTTTATCCTGGTGCGGCGTTTGAAGAATGCTTCGCTGTTTCCACTGGTTTCCGATACCAGCCGGAGCGACGGCACGGCGATGTATACATATTCTCCGAACGCCAACAGCGCGGATTACCGGGCCAGTCTGCATCATAACGGCAACGGTATGCTTCTTTTTGCCGACATGCACGTGCAAAGTCCGCGCGAGAACGATTACCGGAAGCTGAATTTTCAGTATTTTTATTTGAACCGGATACCGGTTGTTTGTTTTTAAACGAATGGAGCAAAATGAAATTTCAAGGAGAAATCACCTGGTGGGAGGCTGACGGCCGCGAAGGCGGCGGAGCTATCTCGGTGGAGAATGGTTGGGAGATTACGGAAAGCACTCTCGTCAACCGGCAACTCGGCATTGAACTGAAATATCGGATTGAGGACGGCAAACTGATCGTTCCGCTGGAACAGCTTGCCGAAACCGGCAATGTCCGGGTTCACGAATTGACACTGCTGCCGGAGTTGATCACAACGGACAATCCCGCGGCGTCACTGGTTTTGCCGCAGGGGAGCGGTATGTTGATTCATTGCCGGGGACATGAACGGATGGAACGGATGGTCGGCGTGAGTTTTCCATGGGATTCGCACGGATTGTTGACTGTTTTCGGGGTGACCGGCGGCGGCAAAACCCGGATGCTTTTAGTCGACGGAGGACGCCATGATTTTTTGATCCGGACACGGACCAATTTTGACGGAAAGTATTCGCTGGCCCCGGCATTCCGGGTACGCGATATCGCCGGGGATGAGCCGTTGCGGGAAGAATTGAGCTTGGTGTACCGGGAATTTGACGGCGGTTATGAGACTATCGCGACATTTTACCGCGACTATATGGCGCGAAAGTATGCATTGCCGACTCTGGAGGAGAAATTCAAAACATCGCCGGTGGCCGAATACAACAGCCGCGCCCTGCTGATGCGTTGTCGCCTGGCGGTAAAAACCTGTCCGCCGCCGATCCTCGAACAGACCCCGGAACATCAACCGCCGTTGGGGGTATTCATGACATTTGAGGATGTCCGCACCCTCATCGACGAGTGCAAACGGCAGGGCCTCGGTCCGCTGGACTGTTGTCTGGTGGGGTGGAATTACGGTGGACACGATGGCGCTTACCCGCAGATTTTTCCGGTGGAAGCGGCCCTCGGCGGAGAAGAAGAATTGGTGAAAACCATCGATCACGTCAAAGCGGCCGGTTATGCGGTCGGGCTCCATGACAACTATTTCGATTCATATACCATCTCCGAATATTTCGACTGGAACGACTTGAACCGGGAAGCGGATTTGTCGCCATCCATGAGCGGACGCTGGGGTGGCGGCCTGTCACGGGTGGTCTGTCCGGTCCAGGCTTACCGGAATGCCGTGCGGAATCTGACGGAGGTTAAAAAGCGCCTGCCGATCAACGGCACTTATTTTACTGACGTGGTCACGGTATGGCCGCTGCAGAAATGCTATGACCGCAAGCATCCCTTGACGCGCGGCGGTTGCGCCGAGTGGCGTCGGAAGACCTTGCAGCTGGCCCGCGAACTGTTCGGCTGCATCATGTCGGAGGGAGCCCACGACTGGGCTCTGCCCGCGCTTGACCGCTGCTATTGCCTGATCGGTACCGATGCGCTGCCGGTTTTCTGCGACGAGGAAATTCCACTTTTTCAAATGACCTGGCACGGCTATCTGGTTTACAACACCTACCGCAACGGCATCAACCGCTACCCCGGCAGTCGCCTTTATCTGCGCAATATCGCCTTTGGCGGCATGCCGATGGTCTACTGGCATTATATTTTCAACCCCGAACAAAAATTCCCGCCGGAACAGGACCTCAAATTCTCCCCGGACACCCTCCCGGGGGAGGTCGCGAAAATCAAAAGAATCACCGATGATCTCAAGCGGCTGGAACCCCTTCGCACCGCCTTCATCACCGGATACCGTGAAATCGCCCCGGGCGTAACGGAAACCCTCTATTCAAACGGCCTCCGCTGCCGGGTCAATTACAACGAAGCAGAAATATCATTACCGGACAGCCAGCCGGTCCCTCCCCTTAATTTTATAATTTTCTCAAAAGGAGCTGATCTATGATTCGTCCGGAAATCTGGCTGAAACGCCATGCGGAAAACCCGATAATCATGCCGAAGGATTTCCCCTACGGCAATTGCGAAGCCATCTACAATCCGGGGCAGACGATGATGGACGGAAAAACCATCTTGCTTCTCTCCGTGCAATTGGCCAACGAACGCTCGCCATACGTACACGTGGCGGAAAGCACGGACGGAATTCATTTCACCATCCACGAGAAACCGCTGTTTCATGGAAAGATGGAAGGGGGAATCATCGGTGACATGGATTTGCACCCCATCGACTGCCGGGTGACGTATTTTCCGGAGGATAATTGTTATTATATCATTCGCCCAGGCAGTTCGGAATACGGCACGGTCGCCTTTCTTTACCGGACCGCGGATTTCCGTTCGGTGGAGTTTATCGACATCATTGCCCTGCCCTTCAACCGGGTTCCCTGCCTGTTTCCGGAGAAAATCGGCGACCTGTACTGGCGGCTCGACCGCCCGGTACCGCCGGGACAGCGCGGCGGCATCTGGACCTCCAATTCGCCGAACCTGACCCATTGGGGGCATCACCGGCTCCTCCTGAACGGATTCAACAACTGGAGCGGCACCAAAATCGGCCCGACTCCCCCGATCAAAACCGAAAAAGGCTGGCTGGAAATCTTTCACGGCGTGTCTTATGAAAAGGTCTATTCGCTCGGCGCCATGCTGTTGGATCTGGAAAACCCGGAGCGCATCCTGGGGCGGATGAATAGTTACCTGATCACTCCCGACACGCCTTATGAACTCTCCGGCAGAGTGCCGAATGTGGTATTTGCCGCCGGAGCGATCGCGGATTTGCAGAGCCGGCAGTTGCGGATTTATTACGGAGCCTCCGACAGTTGCATCGGCCTGGCCGTCGGAAACCTCGACGCCATTATCGATGCTTGTTTAAAAGGAAAATAAAATGTTCAAAAAAATACTGGTTCTCGCGTTTCTGACCATTGTCCTGTCGCTTGCCGCGGCTCTGGAACTGAACAATGCGGCGATTGTAATCGCTCCCGATGCCCAACCTTCCGAAAAACTTGCCGCACAGACCCTCGCCGAATATCTGAACAAGATCACCGGCAAAGAATTTCAGGTGACCGTCGCATCGGTTCCGGGCAAACCCGCCATCATGATCGGTTCGCAAGCCGCCGAAAAGGCCGGTTTGACGCTGGCGAGGCTCGGCAATGAGGGGCTGTTGATCAAAACGCACGCCGGAAATCTGCACCTTACCGGCGGAACTCCCGCCGGACGCGGCACGATCTATGCGGTTTATGAATTTCTGGAACGGCTCGGCTGCCGCTTCTGGAGCTTGAAAGAGGAACACATACCGTCGCAGCCGTCCTTGCAGATCGAGGATACGGATATCCGCATGATTCCGGCTTTTCCCGAGTTCCGGTACATCGTCTCGACCCCTTGCGTCCGGGGCGAACGGCTGCTTGACGGCAAACTGAAATTCACCGGATACTCATTTGCGCCGCCGGTCGATCCCAAATATGGAATCATGCCGCACCTGGCCCCCTGGAACAGCCATACCTACCGCTTCTTTCTCCCGGCGGAAAAATACGGACGTACCAACCCGGAATTCTTCGCTCTGCGCAACGGCAAGCGCTTTTGTGACGACCGGAATTCGCAACTTTGCCTGACCAACCCGGAAATGCGAACGGAATTCATCAAAAATTGCCAGGAATACCTGCGCCTGAATTATACCCCGGCCATGCTGCTGGTGATATCGCCGTCCGATAATTCCAGCAATTGCCAGTGCGAAAATTGTGCCCGCAGCGATGCAGAGGAAGGCTCGCCAAGCGGAACCCTGCTGCGTTTCGTCAATGCCGTCGCCGCCGAACTGCAAAAAGATTATCCCGATATCCGGATTGAAACCACCGCATATCTCCATACCCGCAAGCCGCCGGAAATCACGGCGCCCGCGCCTAATGTTTCGGTCCGGCTCGCCAATATCGAGGGCGATTTCTCCCGCGCCCACGACACCCCTGCCGAAAACCGGAAATTCTTTCAGGAACTCAAAGATTGGACCAAGCTCACCCAAAATATTCACCTCACCGAATACGGCGCCAACTTCGACGCCTATCTGCTGCCGCTGCCCAATTTCGACGCGCTGGCGCAGCGCTTCCGGGATTTCCGGGCCAATGGCGTGAACGGCATTTATACCATCAACGCCCATGGCCGCGCTTTCGGTGAATTTCTCTATCTGCGCGATTACCTGACCGCCAAACTGATGTGGAATCCCGAACTCGATCCCTGGGAAATAACCGCTGATTTCTGCCATGGCTATTACGGCCCGGCAGGGAAACACCTCCTGGAATACCTGCGTTTTTATCACGGGTATTTCAGACAGCGGCAAACCAGTTTCCGGTATTTCAGTTTTTCGCCGGATTACAATCTTGCTTGCCGCAACCCTGAATTCCTCAAAACGGCAGACGAATATTTTAAAAAAGCTTTCGAAGCCGTCGGAAATGACCGGACTCTTGCGCGGCGGGTTGCGGAAGCCTGCCTCAGTGTCCGTTATATGAAACTGCAGGAAGCGCGTTTCCGGATCGCCACCGATCCGACGCTGTTGCGGGAACTGGATGCGTTTGCCGCCGATTACCGGGCAGTTGGGGGCAATCTTCTGGGCGAAGGGCAACTTTCCGCGCTCGATATCTTCGTTACGGGGTGCAAAATACCGATACCGGCGGACATCAAGGGGATTGTCGGACAGCTTACGCCCGAAAACGTGCGGGTAATAGCCCCGCGTTTATATGGCAAGGACAAAATAAAAATGATCGACGATCCCCACGCCGCCACCGGCAAAGCCTGGCAGATTGCCACCGACCACACCATCTGGTGCCTACAGGCCAAAACCGAAACTCTTATGGATATCGCCGATTTTGTCCGCTGGGACATCTATATCCGCGCCCGGGTCATTCCCGGGCTGAAGGCGAACCGTAAAACCGTCGCCTTCGAGGCCGGAGTACTCCTGAAGCCCAAACAGGCTACCCGCCGGGAATTTCTGTTGGCGGAAACTTCGGCGGAAGAATACCGCTATTTTAAAATCGGAACCGGAGTTATTCCATCCCTGCAAACTTATGCCTGGGTTGCTCCGGTAAACAACCCGGAAGAGGTCGCCAGTCTCATTGCCGACCTCTTCATATTCGTGAAAACACAGTGAGCGATTATACGCCGATATTGGACAACATCAGGCTGATGCGGTTGATCAGCGAAGCCACCTCGGGATGACTGGCCTCGAATTCGGCGACCAGATGCTTCATGCGGTCACTGGATTCAGCCAGTTCTTTCTTCTCGGAAGCCGGTAATTTTTCCAATACTTCATTGAGCAGACAGTTGATTTCCTGCTTGCGCGCGGCGGTAATATCTTGAGCTTCGTTGATCGAATCTTTGAGTTTGGCGATATTTTTACTGATCATAATTATTTCCTTTCTTGTTTCATCCATAGTATAGCGGCAAGACAGTCAAAAGTCAAAAGGAAAAGACAAAAAGAACCAAAAGGAAAAACTCTGTCCTTTGATTTTTGTCTTTTCAGTCCTTTGAGCGCTTGAAATGAGGCAATTAAGTGACTATTTTAGGGAAATTAATAAAATGGGGGTCCCGGTGGCTACAGAAATTTTGAATTACTACGATCTCAGCGAAGAAGAACTCAGGGGCCCCTATTATAAACGGTCCGGTCGATGCAACTGCGGAAAACTCCTTTTATTCACTTTGGCGGGCATGGCCGTGGCGATTCCGCTGGCGCTGGCTTATCAACTGGCAATCAATTATATTCCTTTTATTTATGTCAATGTCCTCTTGACTTTGGGCTTGGGATTCTGCGGAGGTGCAATGGGGGTGCTTATCCTGAATAAGTCGAAATGCCGTAATTTCGGGATCGATATGCTGGTTGGACTGCTGCTGGGCACCTGGATGCTTTGGCTGAGTTGGGGAGTCTTGGTATCGCTGTTGGTTAAAGAAATACCGATTTTTGCCGCAATGCGGCCGGATATGATCATGGCAGTGGCCGGAAAGGTGATGGAGCCAGGCACCAATTATCTGACAATCCGTTCCATCGAGATTACTGGTTTGGGCTTGATAACCGTGTGGGGAATCGAGGCGCTGCTGATTCTGGGAACAAGTTTGGCAGCCGTCCTTGCCATGAAAAGCGAAACAACATTCTGTGAGAGCTGCCAAAAGTGGACCAAACGTATTTTCACCTCCCGTCATCTGCAAACCTGCCCCGACATTGAGTTTATATGCGAAAAACTGGAATCCCGCGACTTCGCCGCTCTGCTGGCGCTGGAACCGGTCACGACCGATACCGAATACACCCTGATCACAATCGACTCCTGCGATTGCGGCAAAACATTCCTCCTGACCGTTTCCAACGATACGATAACCGTTGACGGCAAAGGCAATGAATCAGTCAAAAAACTGGAATTCCTCAGAAATTTCTACATCACCCAAGAGGAAATGAACCAGATTTCCTCAACCCTCAAACCCGCATTGTAACGTCTATCCATTCTGATCGCGTCCGTTGCCGATAGCAACGCCGAAATTTGCTCTAAGAGACGGGGTCTGACTTTTTTGATTCTTCATTCAACTCTCTTGCCTCATGCGCAACAAAATTGCATATCTCTTCTTTTGATGGCAGGGCTAGTTGATATTTGGAGACGAACAACTGATTATCCAATCCGGCCAAAGCATATTCAGCCAATGTTTCCCCCTTGTCTGTACATAGCAAAATTCCGATTGGAGGATTATCTCCCTCTGACATCATATTTTTCTTATACCAACTAACATATGTGCTTAACTGGCTGATGTGGTTATGACAGAATTTTGAAAATTTGAGTTCCAATAGAATATGACATTTCAGAATCCTGTGAAAAAACACTAAGTCACAAAAATAATATTCCCCGTCAATAATAATACGTTTCTGCCTTGCTTCAAAACAAAACCCATTACCGAGCTCCAGCAGAAAGTCCTCGATTTTATCCAGTAATTGATCTTCCAACTGCCCCTCCGACATGGCATCTTCAGCACGAAGCCCGAGAAATTCAAATATGTAGGGATCACGCACCACCAGCTTGGAAGATACTTTTTCCGCTGAAAGATTCGTTATTTCCTGCAATTTCCTTTTATCATGCGACAGAACGGAACGTTCAAACAACAGACTGCCTATCTGACGTTCCAGCTCCCGAACGGACCATTGACCGCGAATACATTCCGCAGTATAAAATGCTCTTGCAATATCATCTTCAACTCCAAGAAGTTTTGTGAAGTGGGTAAAGGACAGATTGGACAACAAAATATCGCCTTTTATTTTCAACCTGTCAATTTGGGACTCACCGAGCCCCAAATCTGTATCTTTCTTATTTTTCGGCACTTGCATAAAAACAGCAGAGTCTAGCAATTTGGGACTCACCGAATCCCAAATCTGTGGATAAAGCGTATAAAAACGTCTGTAGCGCCGTAATTCACGAGCATCACAACGTGATACTTTTTTCTTTTCCAGGAGAAGCGCCAAAGAGTCAAATAACGATTTTCCATATTCTGCCCGATCTTGACCACGCATCTCAAACTCATAGATGTAGTAACCGATCAGCCAGTTTCGCAAAGTCAGCGAAACATTAATCGCCTTGCTGGCTTGCGCGGCAAGATGTTTGTCCGTTTTCTGGATAACATCGACCAGGATATTGAAATCCATGTCTTGTTGCTTCTTGTTTTTGGGTAAATTCGCCATTTTGCTCCTGTTCCGCTCATGATTCTGAAAAATAATATAATCTTCGAACCATATTTTTCAATATAGATAAATTTCTTAAAAATCAGGAATTAACGCTATGTGCAAGTTTTTCGATGACTCTCCTGAGGTAGGGCTGCCTGTCACCAAACTTCGCCTTGACTATCCTGTCTCCCGGAGGCTGGAAACCTATTTCAACATCTCTCGCCAGCGGGCCAGTTTGTCGGCGTAGCGCAAGGTGGCGTGAGCCGGACTGCTCGAGGGCAGAATGTGGATTTCCAGTTCCGGCAAAGAATATTGCCGCTGGTATTGACGAAAAAATTTGGCCGCTCCCTGCCCGTTCAAACAGACCTTGCGCAGTTCCGGATACTCGGAGAACAGCCATGCGAAATCGTTGTAAACCGGATTCTTGATTTCCGAGTCGAGACTACCCTGGCGTTCGCAGCACTTCACCGTATCCCACAGGCCAACGCCGTTGCGGTTGAGTTCCGCCAGGCGCTCATGATACGGCAGGGCGGAATCAAAGGCGAATATCTCGCCCATGATTTTCCAGAAAGCATTATGCTTATGGGCATAATACTGTTGCTGCCGCAAAGATTCGACTCCCGGCACGGTGCCGAGAATCAAAGTGCGGCAGTTTGGAGTCACCGCCGGCGGAAACGACGCTATGCTCATGCTTCCGCAGGGACCGCCTCTTTGGGCGGTGGGGTAAACTTACGGCGCGGTTGCGGCATCTTGTCATTCGGCCGTACCAGATAACTTTTTTCTCCAAGCGTCTCTTTGAGTTCCGCCAACAGTTTCAGCGTTATCCGGACATAGGAATTGGTGTCCACAAAAATCGACCTGCCCGCGTTGAAGTGAACTCCAATGATGATCCGGGAACCGCCGGGCGAATCGGAACAGGCCCTCTGGATACGCTTAAGCCGTTCGGGGGCGGTGTCATCCTCCTTGATATGAAGGATGATACTGTCGGAATATTCACCGTAAACATCCTCGATCAGCACAACTTTTTCGGTCACCAGTTTCATGCGTTCTTCTTCGGAACGCTTGCTGGTGTAGGCTTCGAGGAAGACGGGCATTTCATTCTGCAACGTAATACCGGTGGCTTTCAGCTCATCGAGGCATTTTTCATAAACCATGCATTCGACACTGCTGCCGCCGACGTCTTCGAGTTCCAGAATCGCGTATGCTTTCTGGCTTTTTTTGCTGATCATATAGCGACAGGTTTTGATGAACGCGGCAAGGCGGACCGGAATGTTGTCTTCCATCTCTTCCAGCTGGCCGATTTTGACGCTGGAGAAAGTGCGCGACAACTCGTTGTAATCGGTCATCGGATGGCCGCTGACGTAGAACCCGAGCAGTTCTTTTTCACTGCGCAGCAATTCCTCGCGTGAGAATTCCGGAATATCGGGCAACGGCACGGAGAGCATTTCCTCCTGTTCGCTATCATCGAGCATGTCAAAAAGCGAAGCCTGTCCACTCATGCGGTCGCGGGCCTGAGCCTGAGCGAAACGCATGGTATCTTCGGCGGTAGCCAGCAATTGCGAGCGCCGAATCTTGAATTCGTCGCACGCCCCGGCACGGATCAAATGTTCCAACATGCGGGAATTGACCGCCGAGCCGCAACGTTCACAGAAGTCACTGAAACTCTTGTATTTACCGCCTTCTCCGCGAGCTTCGATGATCTTGCCGGCAGCGGCGCCGCCGACCCCCTTGATCGCGCCCAGCCCGAAACGGATCGCGCCATTGTCGACCGAAAAGTCGATGTCGCTGCTGTTGACGTCCGGCGGCATGATCGGAATACCCATTTCACGGCATTCGGTAATGATAAAGGCAATTTTTTCGGCGTTGGCCAGTTCGCTGGTGAGCACCGCCGCCATGAATTCCACCGGATAATTGGCTTTCAGCCAGGCGGTTTGATAGGCGACGAACGCATAAGCGGCGCTATGGGATTTATTGAAGCCGTAACCGGCGAATTTGCCGATCTTTTCCCAAATAATTTCCGCTTTGTCCTTCGGAATATTGTTATGCTCGGCGCAACCTTCGACGAATTTGATTTTCTGGCCTTCAAGCACGTCGACTTTCTTCTTGCCGATCGCGCGGCGGAGAATGTCGGCGCCGCCGAGGCTGAAGCCCGCGAGCTCTTGCACCACCTGCATGATCTGCTCTTGATAGAGCATGATACCGTAGGTTTCCTTGAGGATTTTTTCCATCTTCGGATGGTCGTATTCCACCGGCTGGTTGCCGCGTTTACACGCCACAAAGTCGGGAATAAACTCCATCGGCCCCGGCCGGTAAATAGCGATCAGCGCGATGATGTGCTCGATGGTTTCCACCCCGAACTGACGGCAGAGGTTCTGCATACCGCTGGATTCCAACTGAAACACCGAGATCGTGTCCCCACGGTTCAGCAGGTCGTAAGACTTCTGGTCGTCAAGCGGAATTTTCGAAATATCGATCTCAATGCCCTGGGATTTTTTCACCAGGTCACATGCGTTCTGGATAATAGTGAGAGTCTTCAACCCCAAAAAGTCCATCTTCAGCAACCCCAGGCTTTCGCAGGGGACCGCGGGAAATTGGGTGATGACTTCACTGTCGGAGCCACGAGTGAGCGGAACCAGGTTGTCGAGGCGCTGGTCGCCGATGATCACCCCGGCGGCGTGAATCCCCATCTGGCGATTGATGCCTTCGAGGATTTCGGCGTGAGCAAAAATAGTCTGAATCTGCGGATCGCTTTCGATCAGTTGCCGCAATTCATTGGATTCCTTTTTGGCCTTGGCCAGCGTCATTTTCGGGTCGTTCGGAATCAGCTTGGTGATGCGGTCGCCAACTTCGAACGGATGATCAAGCACCCGCGCCACGTCCTTGATTACCGCTTTGGCCTTCAAAGTACCGTAAGTGCCGATCTGGCAAACGCTGTCGTAGCCGTATTTCTGGCGAACGTATTCGATAACCTCGCCGCGCCGTTTTTCGCAGAAGTCGATATCGAAGTCCGGCGGACTGACACGTTCAGGATTCAAAAAACGCTCGAACAGCAAATTGAAACGCAGAGGCTCGATGTCGGTAATCCGGGTCAGGTAGGCGACCAAACTGCCGGCACCGCTGCCACGCCCGGGACCGACCGGAATCCGCTCGGTACGGGCATAATGAATAAAGTCGCTGACCACCAGGAAGTAATCGAGGAACCCGGTCTTTTCGATGACGCCGAGTTCATAATCCATGCGCTTATAAATATCTTCTTTGGGCGCGGGAATGGTGGCGGGATCGCTATAAAGTTTCTCGAGATTATCCACGCAGATTTTGCGAAGATAATCTTTGTTGGTGCCTTCGAAATTCTCCACGGTGAAACGCGGATAATGGTTGACGTCCGGAGCGAATTTGAAGTCGATGGAGCAACGCTCCGCCACCTCGCGGGTGTTGGTTACGGCTTCCGGGATTTCCTTGAAAATCTCCTTCATTTCCTCCGGGCTTTTGAAATAAAAATCGTCGCTGTCGAATTTGAAACGCCTCGGATCGCTCAGCTTGGCCTGAGTCTGAATGCACAGCATGATTTCATGGGCGCGGGCGTGTTCTTTGCGCAGATAATGCACGTCGTTGGTAGCAACCAGCGGAATGTTCATTTTGCGGGATAATTCCACCAGGGCACGGTTGACCTTTTTCTCTTCCTCCATGCCGTGGTCCATGATCTCCAGGTAGAAGTTCTCTTTGCCGAAGATGTCGCAATACTCATTGATGACCTTGATGGCGTGTTCTTCGGAATGCTCCAGGATGGCGGCCGGAATCTCGCCGCCGATACACGCCGACATGGCAATCAGCCCCTCGTGGTGCTTGGCCAACAACTCTTTGTCGATACGCGGTTTATAATACATCCCGGTCCGGCTGGCTTCTTCGGTCAGCTTGCACAGCGAATGGTAGCCGCTGATGTCCTTGGCCAACAGCACCAGGTGGTAGCCGCGGATATGCGGTACCGTGGGGTTCTTGTCGGTACGGCTGCCGGGGGCGACATAGGCTTCACATCCGAGGATCGGATTGATCTTGGCCTTCTTAAACGTATTGTAAATATCGAGTACTCCGCCCATGAAACCGTGGTCGGTAACCGCGACCGCGGGCATATCGTACTCTTTGGCCATGGTCACCAGCCCGTCGGCGGTACATGCGCCGTCCAACAGGCTATAATGCGTATGCAGATGCAGATGAACAAAATCCGAAGCCATGATTCAATCTCCGGCTCAGAAGTTATGGCTGACCAGGCCGTCACGCAGCTTGGGCTCAAACCAGGTGGACTTGGGCGGCATGATTTCGCCGGCATCGGCAATATCCATCAACTGATCGAGCGTGGTCGGATACATGGAAAACGCAATCGCATATTTGCCGCTGTCGACGAGCTTGATCAATTCCTTGGTTCCGCGGATACCGCCGATAAAGTCGATTTCCTTGCTGGTACGCGGATCGTCGATTCCGAGCATCGGCCCCAGGATATCATCCTGCAGCACGCTCACGTCCAACCGGCCAATCACGCTCCGGGCCGCCGGGTCGAATTTCGGACGGACCAGATACCACTGTTTGTCCAGATACATGCAGAACTCGCCGGAATTGTGCGGAACCTGTTCGGCAGTCGCCTGAACCGTGAAATGGAGGCCGATTTTTGCCATCAGCTGATCCTTGCTCTGCCCGTTCAGAGTCTTGACCGCGCGGTTGTAGGGCAGGATTTTCAGCTGAGATTGCGGAAAAGTCACCGCCAGGAAATAGTTGTAATCTTCTTTGCCGGTATGATTTGGATTCTTCGGGGCACACTCGGCGGCGGTCCGGGCGGCGGCGGCGCTGCGGTGATGACCGTCGGCGATGTAAAGATACGGGACTTCGCCGAAAAGCTCACTGAGCCTGGCGCTGGTTTCGACATCCAGCCGCCAGAGCGTATGAATAATGCCATCCTGAGCGGTAAAGCTGAAAAGCGCCGGCATCTGGGTCTGCTTGTTGATCAACTCATTGATCGGAGTAGAGTCACGGTAAGTCAGGAATGCCGGACCGGTATGCGAACGCAGAGTCATGACGTGGCGGGTACGGTCATCTTCCTTGTCCTTGCGGGTTTTTTCGTGCTTCTTGATAATGCCCTGATTGTATTCGCAAGCGGAAACCGCACCGACCACCCCGGTCTGAACGTGATTGCCCATCTGGAGGCGATAGAGATACAAATGCTTGCCGGCGTCGACTTTCAGCGGAGCGCTAACACAGAGACGCTCGAAGTTAGCGGCGGCTTTGGCGTAAACTTCATCACAATGCAAATCGATGCCGGAGGCCATTTCGATTTCCGGACGGGACACCCGGAGAAAACTGAGCGGATTGCCTTCCGCCAGAACGGCGGCTTCTTCGCTGTTGACGACATCATACGGGACCGCCGCGACTTCGGCGGCTTTTTCAGGCAGCGGCAAAAGGCCGTTGAAAGGCAGAATCTGAGCCATGACATATACTCCTGTTTTGATAAAATTCTGATTGAGTAGTATACACCGGCTTCAACGACTTTTCAACGCCCCGTCACACGACTTCTCAAAAAAATGGTGAGCGGCTTTCTGCTCCCTGATGCAAGGTTTTATATTTTCACCTCCGCCCAAAAATTTTGCTGTTATTTTTATTGCTATTGCGCTTTAGCACTTGCTTTTGCGCTTTAGCGGCTGTATAATTAGAAAAAAAGAAGGAGCAACGATGGCTGTAACCATGAAAGATATTGCAAGACACTGCGGCGTCTCCGAGGGAGCCGTGTCACAGGTTTTGCGCAATCCGAAGCATCCGCGCTTTTCCGAGGCTACCCGCCAACTGATCCGGGAAACCGCCGCCAAGCTGGATTACCGCCAGAACAAGCTTTCACTGGCCCTGAGCTCCAAGAAAACCAACATGATCGGCCTGATGCTCCCCTGGAATGAACCTGAAATCATGGACAATATCGAACGCCTGGTCTCGGCAAACGGTTACAAACTGATGCTGCAGTTCACCGCGTATCCCCGCAAAGGCGCCGAGTTGGACGCCTTGAAGTCGTTTCTCGACTGGAATGTAGATGGCATCATCTGGGAGCCGAGCCACATGCCCCATCATGATCTTTTGCCCGTACTGAACACGATTCACCACAAGGGACCGCCGATGGTTCTGATCGCACGAGGCGTCGAAGGCTTCAACTTCCCGGTGGTAAAAACCGATTACAGTCAGACCATCAAAGATTGCATAAAGCATCTTCATCTACAGGGATACGAGCGAGTTGCGTTCGTTTCCACCAATCAGGGAAGTATTATCTGGCAGCCAATCCGCGCCGAAGCGGAGCAACAGAAGTTGAAATTCGAGTTATGCGACTTGGTTTATTCATCCGAAACCATATCCTATGCGGACCAATGCCGGGAAATCCTGCGTCGTCCTGAAACTCCGAATACCGCGTTTATCTGTCACTCCTGGTGTATCGCGGATATGCTCCGGGCGCTGGACCGGGAAAAAATCGAGGCCCCCCGGGATATTGGCCTCGTCATGATTCATGACCCGTTGCTCGGCGGGCGGTTGCGCTTCTCCACACTCCTCCGGCCTGAAGTTACCTCCTTCCGGTCGAAAAGTGCGGAACTGGTCACCAACGCGGTTAATTCCCTGTTCGCGTCAATCGACCGGAAGCCAATGAAATCGAATCCGATCTGCATCAATGCGGAATTCGTTATCCAAGAATCAACAATCAGGCGTCGTTCATAATATAAAACCAAACAGAAAGGAACAAAAACATATGGAAAGAAAAAATTTCACACTTATCGAGCTTCTCGTAGTGATAGCAATTATTGCCATATTAGCGGCGCTGTTGCTTCCCGCTTTGAATAAAGCACGCAGCAAAGGGCAATCTATCGCCTGCGTGAATAACTTGAAACAATTTGGCGGAGTCATGGCATTTTATCTAAGCGATAATGATGATTACTTCGTTCCGATCTACGATGCGGATGAACCGGACTCAACTATAAAACCGTGGCATCGGCGATTGGAAAAGATCTATAACCCCGGAGCGAATCTGTACAGACGGCCCAATTCAATTTACTACTGCCCCGGCAATCCCCAACCTGTGCTTGACCATAACAGTAAAATTGATTACGGCGCCATGTACTACAGTGTCATGGGCTGGAAAGGAAATCCCAGATACACAGACAGCGGAGCGGCCGGTACGACTTATCCCCCTGCGAAGCTCAGCCAATTGACACCCCAACAACTCAGCCGGGCGGTCCTTCTCGCCAGCACCCAGTACATCGACCAAACGAACGGTTATTGCTACATTCCCAATGTCAACATTGGAGAAAGTTATTTCCAGAACCCCAGCAAATGCAATTTCGAACAACGCCATCAGGGGCGTACCAATGTTCTCTTTGTCGATTACAGCGTCCGCAATCTCTCATTTCACACCCTCTATCAATGGTTGTCCTCCGGTACCTATAGCGAAAAGGATGGCAATACGTGGGGGCTTATCAGTTTTAAATATCAGAAAGATCTATAAAATATGGAGGTTTTACCATGAAATATTTTCTCTTACTGTGCTTTGCAATATCCGTATCGGCCCAGGGCAATCTATTGATCAACCCCGATTGGCAAACAGCCAGCGCCGGACGGGTTCGCCACTGGCATCTCCGGCGCAACGCCGCTATCATCCGGGACGGCCAGACCAATATCCTCAAATTATCCATCGACGGCGAAGCAAAACAGGAATCAATCCATCTGGTTCCGGGTGAGGAATATCTGCTTCGCGGCGAAGTAAAAACCACCGGCATAACCACCGGCAGAACTTTACTATCCGTACATAGTTTCGGCTGGGCCAACGAAGCAGGATTCAAACGCCTGTCAAATGACACCAAGGGGAAATGGGTCAAACTGGAACAGAAAATCATCGCCCCGCCAAGCGGCGACCAACACTATGCTTTTGCTTTTTATATAGAATCAACCAGTGGCGAAGCCATGCTGAAAAACCCGGAATTAATTCCGCTTTCCCCCAAAGCAATCGCCGAATCCCGGAGCGCCATTAATCTGTATGATCAGAAAACGATTATCCCTGTTGATCCACTGCTGGCTAAAATCCCAGTTGACAACCCGCAAATGCTCTTCGTTTTTCCTTATGAACTGCCGTTGGGGGAAACGTCCTATGCCGCCAGAATCAGGACCATTATGACGGATGGCACTGAAATCGTGGTAAATGAAAGTTTCCCTCTTAAAGACGGTAAAATTACCGCTTCACTCGGCAAACTCCCGCTTGGCTCCGGAGAATTGCAGATCCGGCTCGAAGAACGCCAAAGCGGCAAGGTTTTCGCGGAATCCAAATATCCGATTACCGTCATTAAGCCATTACTGCCCGCCAAACTCAAACAACTGAACCGGCTGGTTGCGGAAATCCTGCAGGAGAAAGCGGAAAACCGTTCCTATGAATTCATCACTCCCCGTGATGGCTGGGTAT
Source organism: Victivallaceae bacterium (assembly GCA_031548025.1). Classification (GTDB taxonomy): domain Bacteria; phylum Verrucomicrobiota; class Lentisphaeria; order Victivallales; family Victivallaceae; genus UBA5239. Next base: position 31,976 of record JAVBRM010000208.1, read on the forward strand.
ATCTGGGAATCACCCCGCCAGGACAAACGGTCAAAGGATATCTGGATGGAAATCCCGAACCGGCATTCTCCGAACAAGCCGAAACCATGCGTTATCTGACCGCCGGAAAGCACACCGTCCGCCTTGAAGGTGTAAGCCGTGAAAATGAAATCTTTCATATCCGCACCATACCGGAATTGTTCGTTTATCCGGGGAATATTCATAAGCAAGCCGATCTGGCATCCCTGAATTATGATTATGAATTCTACCGGAAATATATCCTGCCAAGCGTAAACACCTTCAACCATTCCAGTCTGGCCACCTGGAACCCACATCTGGACCATGCGCAGATCAATAAATTGATCAGACAGCAGGGCTATGCCTGGTTCGGCAGCGCTTATAAAATCAAGACAAAGCTTGAGTCACCGGAAGAACTGGTCAAGCGGTTATCCGATCACATTGCCTTGAAAGAAAAAGACTTTGCCGGTTTCACCTTCGATGAAGTCTATATGAACGGTTATCCGGTGATTCTACGTAACTACACCGAAGCCTTGAGGAGATTGACGCAACTCCCCAAACCGCTTTATACCTGGTCGCTCAGAGGAGCGCCTTCGGTACCCGAACTGCATTATGACTACATTTCGGCGGCAACCAATGTTTCCGGCAGCCGCGGCAAGATTATTTATGAATGCTATGCCAGAACCCAATTGACCGAAGAACAGGCGAAAAACTATCTCCGCCATGAATTGGTCGACCGGATGACCACTACCGGCAGATTCACCGTGAATCCGGCAGAAAAATTCATCTTCGTCAACGGGGCTTATTCCGTTCCGGGCGACTATGCCCCCTATACCCACCCGCAAGTTGATCTGAAATACTTCAACGAAATGTTTTTCCGGCTGCTCGCCACCGACCCGGCTTTCCAGAACCTGTACGGAATCGGCAGCTATGGCACGCAGTATTGCGATGAGGAAAACTTCCGCTGGATTGCCCGGTTGATACGTCATTATGGAGTTGAGGGAAAAACCGAAATGCTCTCCCCTCAATATGGCTTCACCTACCTGCCCGGCCATCTCAAAAACTGTGATTTCGAAGAAGGCCTGAAATACTGGCAGGGAACACCGGCCGAACCCCAATCTCTGCGGCCCAGCCGGTACCCCCACTACGGACGCCAGGTTCAGCGCCGTCGCGGCGGCCCTCCCGGAGTCGGCGACACCTTCTGTCTCTTCAAACGTAGCGCCAAAGCGCCAAACAGCCTGAGCCAGACCGCCGAAAATCTCGAACCGGGTAAATATTATTCACTTGTTTACTATCTCAACGATATGGAGAAGGTCAAGGCAGGCCATGGAGCCTTCGAGCCCTTTGCCTTCCGGGTCGAGCTTGAAGGCGCCGAAATCATACCGGACCAAACCTACATGCTCAAGGAAACCTTCCTGCCGGAACGCCGACGCCAGAACCTGGTGTTTCCCAACAGCCAGAGAATTGTTTTCAAAGCACTCGTCCCCAATGTCAAACTGAAATTCTCCGATTGGGGAAGCAACAAACAACCGGGCGGCCCCGAAGGACAGGAACTGCTACTGAACTTCATCAGCTTAAAGCCCTATTACAAAGCCGAGTAACAACGAGGATACCTTCGCAGTATCCCTCCATGTTCCCCGGCTATCTGCCCGAAAACCAGCCGAAGGTATCCGGCGAAAAAAGATTCTCCATCAGATACCTGAAGACCTCAAGAACAGCATTCAGCTCAAAACACAACTGTCCTATGCGTCTTTTTCGTCATTTATGTCTTTTGTCCGATTTTTCCTGACAGTGGTATAATATTGACATTATTGATTCCAGGGGATTGACTTTTTAATTATCATGATGTATAATATGATTGATATAGGCAATCATTAACATTGCAAACGATTATAATTTAAATGATTGCCTTAAGCAATCAAGGATAAAAAAATGATCGCGACTATTAAGGAAATTGCAGCGGAAGTCGGGGTTTCCCGCCAGGCGGTATCGGCGGCTTTGAATAACAAAACCAATTGCCGGGTGTCGCCGGAGAAGCGCGAGCACATTTTGCGGGTTGCCCGGGAAAATGGTTATCGAACCAATTTCGGTTATAAACTGATGCAGCGTCAGAAGACTCATACCGTGGCTCTGGTAGTTTCCATGCGACAAAAGGAAAGCGAAGAGCACATGCAAAAACTTGTCATACGGCTGTTGAATTGTTTTAACGAGCTAGGTTATTCCACTTATTTCAATAACGCAATGACAACCGATCCGAAACATAATCTTCTTCAGATCAAGGATTTGATAACACGCGGAGCCGAACATTTTATTTTTCTCGGTTCTCCGATCGGCCATGAAGAAATCGCCGAAGAAATCGTCCGGCGGAACCTGACTTACATTGGCTTCAACTCATCATTTCCACGCAACCTCACTTCCGATTCACTGACGGCTTCGGTCGACATACTTAAATATTTTCAGCGCCAGGTCGGTGATGATATTCGCCTGGTGATTCAGTTGGATTTGACCCAAGAACATATCAAAGGCAGGGCTCGTTTCCAGGCATTGCGGCAACTCTTTCCGAATGTCGGCGAACAGGAGCTTTTCGATCGTTATGTAGTATTGATTCCGTCACTGCAATGGGAGGAAGATGACTTCTCGGAGCGGATGTTCCGGATTGGCTACGAAGGAACCGCCAGGGCCATGCAACAGCCGCGCCCTCCCCGGGCCCTGTTTTATGTATCGGACAATTACGCTCTGGGCGGAGCCGCTTATCTGCACAATCATGGTTTTCAAGTCGGCCGGGATGTACTGTTGGCCGGTTTCAACAATGTCGAAGCCGTGCGTCATCATGTGCTCCCGATCACTTCGGCCGAGCACGACAAAGAGAAAATCATTGAAATTTTATTGCGCGAATCGCGCGAAAGCACTCCGTTTTCACAAACCATTCCGCTGCGGGTACATTTTCGTCCGGCAACAGATGTAAACTCAAATTGCGAGAAATCACATGAATCCTGTTAAAATCGGCATGATCGGAGTCGGCTCGATGGGCAGTTCGCATGCCCGAACTCTGGAAACCCTGCCCAATGCGGTGATTACCGCTGTCTGCGATATCAACCCGCAGGCCCTGGAACAATTTAACGATCGACCGGCCATTGCCAGGTTTACCGATGCGGAGACCTTTTTCCGGAAAGCTGATATCGACGCGGTAATTATTGCCACACCGCATTTCTTTCACCACCTGCTGGCGGTGCAAGCATTGGAGCACGGTAAACATGTGCTGGTGGAAAAACCCATCGCAGTTCATAAAGCCCTGGCGGAAACCATGCTCAAAGCGGCGGCGGAACACCCGGAACTAAAGTTTGCGGCCATGTTCAATCAGCGGACAATTCCGGCGCATCGCAAATTGAAGCAGTTGCTTGAGCAGGGTGAACTCGGCGCCATCCGGCGGATCAACTGGACCATTACCGACTGGTTCCGTACCCAGAACTATTACGATTCCAGCGATTGGCGGGCTTCGTGGCGCGGTGAAGGCGGCGGGGTGCTGCTGAATCAGTGTCCGCATCAGTTGGACCTGCTGCAATGGTTTTTTGGCATGCCGGAAAAAATCCGCGCCACTGCTTATTTCGGCAAATACCATGATATCGAAGTGGAAGACGAAGTCACCGCCATTTTAGAATACCCGGACGGCATGACCGGGGTATTCATCGCTTCGACCGGCGAAGTCCCCGGCTCCAACCGACTGGAAGTGGCGGCGGACCGCGGTAAACTGGTTTTTGAAAAAGGTGTGATTTCGTTTCAGCGGACTGAAGTGTCGGTGGCTAAATTCTGTGCGGAAAACAAGTTGCGGTTCACTACCCCCGAGTGCTGGACCATCCAGATTCCGGTCAACACCGATCGAAGCGGGCAGCACCGCAATATAATCATCAACTTTCTGGAGGCCATTCAGCAGGGAGCTCCGTTGGTTGCTCCGGCGGTAGAGGGTATTCGAGGCCTGGAAATCGGCACTGCCATGCTGCTTTCCGCCTGGAAACAGCAACCGGTAAGTCTACCCTTGAATGGCGCGGAGTTCGAAGAGAAGCTGAATCGTCTGATCACCACCTCGCGATACCGGAAAAAAGCCCCCGCCGCAGAATTGAGCCAACAGGATTTCAACCAATCTTTCTGAGGAGAACACGGTATGCTTTTATGTGGATTTACTGATGAAGCGGGCAAAGACCTCGCCATTCAGATTGAAGCCTCCCGCCGCCTGGGATGGCACTATATCGAAGCGCGCAATGTCGACGCCAAAGGCTTTGCCGAACTCAACGATGCCGAATTCGACGACTTCTGTGCAAAAATCAAAGCGGCCGGAATTCGCGTCTGCTGCATGGGCAGCGCCATTGCCAACTGGAAACGCGCTCCGCTGAACGATGACGATTTTGTCCAAGACCTGCGCGATCTCGACGTTCTGCTGCCGCGCATGGAAAAACTGGGAATCCCGCTGCTGCGCGGCATGAGTTATCAAATCGATCCCGCCACGCAATTCGATGCGCCGGAAGTGGAGAAAGTGATTTTCGCCAAACTCCGGCAGATGGTTCGGCGCTGTGAAGACGCCGGTGTCATTTATGCCCATGAAAATTGCCGGAACTACGGAGGTCAGTCTCATGTCCATACCCTGCGGCTGCTGGAAGCAATCCCCTCGCCCAACTTCAAACTGATCTTCGATACCGGCAATCCGGTGTCCACATTCCGCCGACTTGGAACGCAACGTCCCTATTCACTGCAGGACTCCTGGGAATTTTACCGGAATGTCCGGGAATTCATCTGTCATGTCCATATCAAAGACCGAATTTCGGAGACGCCCCTGAACGACTTGGACCGTCCGAAGGGCACTTGTACCTGGGCGGGCGAAGGCAACGCCAAGGTTCGAGAGATTGTCACCGATCTGCGAAAAAACGGCTATGACGCCGGTTTCAGCATCGAACCGCATATCGCGCCGGTCTTCCACGAGGACGATGACCGGACGGACGACGCAGTCGCCAGGCAACGACGCCTGGAAACTTACGTGGAATACGGACAACGCTTTGAACAATTATTAACCGAGTGCGGCTGGAATATCCCGCCCTTCCAAAAGGAGAATAAATATGACTAATCTATTATCGCAATTCATGCGGAAATCAACTTTCGACCGCTCTATTTTTACACTCATTGAACTCCTGGTAGTGATTGCTATTATTGCCATCCTCGCGGCTCTGCTGCTGCCGGCGCTCACCAAAGCCCGCGCTTCCGCCCATTCCGCGTACTGCCAGAGCAATTTAAAGCAATTCGGCGTGGCGCTTAGCGGCTATCACGCGGACAATCAGGATTACAACTGCTATTTTGAAACCAGGTACAGCCATTATTTTTCTAAAACAAATTTCCATATTACGCTTTCTTCTTATTTCGGGATTACCGGCAAAATTACCGGCGCCAAAGCGGATGGCGCCAATAATACCGCCAACGAAACGATAAAAGTATTTCTTTGCCCGGCCGCGGACCTAAAAAAATCACTTTATTGCAATAATGTACGACTTACCTATGCGGCCAATGGTATTGCCCGGACATATGGGACCGGTTACCCGCGAATATTCGGCTTCGTCTCCTCGACGTTCGCGGATTCTCCGCCGATGAAAATCACCAGAATCACCAAGCCGTCTGTCGTCATGGGTTTTGCCGACACCGGCGAAAGAGAGGGAGGATTCACCGCGGGCTATATCCGTAACAACGGCAGCTCCGCCACCAGCGCTTTCACCACGCTGTGGAGCGCGGATAACAGCGGTTTAAATGAAAATATGCGCCAGCGTCACAAAGACGGCTGCAATATGGTCATGCTGGACGGCCATGTGGTTTATCGGAAACTTACGGCAGAATTGCCCATTGACGGCCTTGCCGATTTCTGGGGAAGAGATCAGATTTCAAATTAATAATTTTGGAGATAACAAATGAAAATGTGGACATTATTGGGCGTGCTGGGGCTTTGCGCCGGACTATTCGGGGCTGACGGCTGGAGTAATAACAATCCGGAGCGAAAAAGTCTTCTTCCTCCGGTCAAAATATTGTGGAGCGAAAACTTCACCGGCACACTGAAAGATTTTGATATTGAATACCGTGACGGCGCCGAAGGAAAAGTTGAGCTGGAAAACGCCGAACTGAAAATCACCAAAAGCAACAGTTCCGGTTACATTCTGGTCAAATCCCGCAAACCTTTTCAGGTTCCGGTGAAAACCGAATTGCAAACTTATGCCGGCGTCCGCTGCGGCGATGCCAATCCTGAATATTCCATCGGGCAATTGCGCTTGCTCGGAAAAAACGGCGATTTAAAGTATTTTTCGGGCTTGAACGGACGCGGCGGGGGCGGACACAAGATGACCTTTCTGACCAATACCGCCCCCTCGGTTTGGGAACGGAAACTGGCCCATCTGCTGGTTTCCGAAAAAACGGGCGAATTGATCACGCCGGTCATTGTCGTCGCCGGTCCGCCATCCACCAGCTTCTGGAAAAATTGGGGCGTTGAAGATTATGCGGAGTTCAAGTCAAAATGGAAGACCATATTCCGCTCCGATAAGGAGGAGGCAACAAATCCCCGCTTCAGTTCCGCTGATTTGGAAAAACAATTATCGGAATCGGCGGAACATACCGCCAAGGTCGTTCAGCATGACGGACGCGCAATGTTGTTGGTTGACGACAAACCGGCGGTTCCGGTCTTTTTCAAGAACTATGGTCAAAGAATACCGGGAAGACCCTTGAAGGGAACGGCAATGGAACAGGCCGGGGTTTCCCTGCGGGTGGTCCAGCTCAATTTCGGACAAGGTCCTCAAGTCCGCGGTCTCTGGAAAGATAAAAAAACTTTTGACGTCGATGCGGCTTTATCTACAATAGAAATAGCCATGCGCACATATCCGGACTCCAATCTGGTTCTTACAGTCTCATTGAATCACTATAAAGAATTTTGCACGGATTTCCCGGAAGAAACCTGGATTCGGGCGGATGGCAAAACCGTTTATGGCCGGTATGTTCATTCTCCACAAGCACTAGCCGCGAAGTTGCCGGAAGGCTCCTGGCCCTGGGCCTCCATGTCAAGCCCGGTCTGGCAGGAAGCAGTAAAAGACAACCTGACTCTTTTGATTGACGCGTTGAAAAAATCCGGCATGAGCAAACGAATTGTCGGAGTCCACATCGGCGGATATCACGACGAACAATTTTCCACCCGCCATACCGATTACAGCAAACCGGCGCTGCAAAATTTTCGTAAATATTTGCGGAAAAAATATGGCACTGAGGAAAATCTGCGAAAAGCCTGGAACCGCCCGGATGTTG
>JAVBRM010000126.1:0-44332 GCA_031548025.1 Victivallaceae bacterium
GTCCAGCACGCAGGTTTTGTGCCCATCGGTGTAAATACGCATGCCCAGGTCGCAGTCTTCGGTTACGTTGAAAGGATCCCAGCCGCCGGTCTGTCTGAGCAGTTCCGTACGGAAATGATTTGAAGTTCCTCCCAGCGGCAGCGGCACTTTCATAGTGCTCAGGCCGGGCAGCAGCAAATCGAAATTGGTCGAATATTCGATGGTGAACAGCCGGGTCAGCCAATTGTAGCGCGCATTGTCGTAATTCAACTTGGCCTGAATGCAGGCAATATTTTCATCGACATGGCGAAAAATATAACACGCTTTCTTCAACTGGTCCGGCTCCGGGCGGTCCTCCGCATCGTAGATCACACACAATTCTCCGCGCGCCCGCTCCAGTCCGTAGTTACAGGCCCGCGGCTTGGTTTTCGGGTTCATACCGGGAACGACGATGACTTCGTAACAATCCGGCAAAGCGCACGCCGCCACCGCTTCCCGGGTCGCCATGTCGTCTTCTTCCAACAGCATTTTGATATCCAGCTTTTCCTTGGGATAATCGAGGCGGTTCATATTGGCGACGATCTTTCCGGCGATATTCGCTTCCTTGTACAGCGGCAGAAAAATCGTATAGACCGGCAATTCGTCATCTTTGAGGCCGGCAAGTTCTTCGGTACTGACCCGGTACTCGCCTTTGCCGGCCAGGGACAGCGCCGAAGCGGTACAGCGGAAAATCACCGCGGCAAAGTACCAGAATGCCATGATCATAGTCACCGCCATGACAAAATAATCCCAGCGGTATCGCACGAAAATCAGCATCACTACCAGAACAATCAGGTAAAAACAGCGTTGCCGCCGGTCGGATGTTATGTAAGCACAAACGTCGCCGGCCCGCAAAACATAGCGGCGGGTCAGCTCATCGAGCACAATAAGTGGTTTTTTCTGCATATCATTATCATTAAGAGTTGGCGATTTCAAATACACTGGTTTATATTATAGCCCTGTTATCGTTTTTTGGAACTGTGAAAAGTGATTTTTTTCATAAAATGAGATTATTATTGGCGATATTTGGGATTTTGATCCCTTTCTTGCTCTCTGCCGCGGATATCTGGGTAACGGAAATCAACGACGGCGGGCGGGCATGTCCGTCCGTCAAACCGGACGAAGAACTCCTATTGACCGTCCCCCGTCCCGGCAAATCCCTGATTTATCAGGAAAAAAACCGAACCACCCTGAGAATGACCCGGGACGAATGGAACCGGACTACTCTGGTGTTCGAAGTCAAAGTATCCGATACCAAAGCCAAGGAAGTTCGCGGCACTATTTTCGTCAAAGACAAAGACGGCTGGTGGTTCCAGTCTCCGAATGAGTTCAGAATCAAGCCCGGCGAATGGCAGCGCCTGGAGCTGGATATCTCTCCGGAAAAGAGTCCGCTGGCGCCGCTGGGACATCAGGGGGCGTGGAGCGGATACTTCGCGGTATCGCGGATCGCCGCCGGGCTGTCACTCTACGGGGCCGACGATGTTTATACCATTGCCTGCCGTCCGCCGCAATACACCGGCGAGCGCCAGGCCGCGCCTTTGAAGATCCTGGACTGGCAGTTGCCGGACGCGGCTCTGGTCAACGATGTCATGCAGAGTACCTTTCTGCTGTCCGAGGAGTTTTTCAATCCGTTCGATCCCGATGATATCGCGGTAGATTTTGAAGTGCGGAAACCCGATGGAACGATTCAGAGCTATCCGGCTTTTTATACCGTTGACTACCAGCGGACGCGCCATTTCACTACCGAGTTCAATAAGCCGGACGGGCGTCCATATTGGGCGTTCCGCTATACTCCGGAGCAATCCGGCGAATACAGTTTTCGGGTGCTGGCACGCGCCGCCGACGGCCGTCAGGCCGCCACCCCATGGCGAAGCAACAAAGCCGAACCGACTCTCAACAAGGGTTTTATAAGAGTCGCCCCCAACCAGCACAATCTCCGTTTCGCCAACGGCGAGCTGTATTACCCGATCGGCATCAACATCCATACCAACGTGGACTTACGCAGCGAGATCGACTTTGAATTCGGGCACCTGCCGGATCAGGGAACTTATGATTACGACGAGTATTTCACCGAAATGAGCAAAAACGGCATCAACGCGGTGGAAATCTGGATGGCGGCTTGGAATTTTGCCATCGAATGGAACAGTTCGCGCCGGAATTACCATGGCCTTGGCCGTTATAACCTGTGCAACGCGTCACGGCTGGACCATGTCCTGAGCAACGCCCGGTCGAAAAACATGTATATCCACCTTGCGTTGGACAATCATACCAAAAACACCAGTCTCGAATGGGGCGACAATCCATTCAACAGCCAGAACGAATTCGGCGCCGCCAACGGGGCTTTCCTGGAGAACTCCGAAAGCATGTTCAGCGATGAAAAGGCCCGCATCATGAACCGCAAGCGCAACCGCTACATTGCCGCCCGCTGGGGCTCGGAACCGGCCATCTGGGGGATTGAGTTCTGGAGCGAAATCGACCTGGTACCCAAATTCAGAGAAATGTATGAGAATGAAACCATGCTGAAATGGCACAGCGAAGCGGCCGCCGATTTCCGCGCCATGGACCAGGGCCGACACCTCCTGACCACCCACTACTGCGGCGACTATCTGCGGCTGCTGAATTATTATAAACTGATGATCCTGCCGGAACTCGACTATGTCGTCGGCGACGCCTACCGCGGACCGCAGCGAATTCATTTCATCGACCTGATCCGGAGCCATGCTGGAGCGGTCGGATATTTCGAACGTCCGGTCATTATCACCGAATACGGCGGCCCCAGTTCCGGCAAGGGCAACGCATCTTACCGTCTGGGCGACATTCACTGCGCCAACTGGCTGGCCCTGCTGTTGGGAATGCCGGCCACGCCCTTTACCTGGTGGCATGACTTCGTCCATATCAAAAATTATTATCCGCACTACAAGGGATTCGTCGATTTCATCAAACGGATCGATCTGACTCTGGAATATGAATACCAGGCGCTGTCCGTAGGCAAACGCGAAGACTGGATTTACCAGCCGCTCTCCGCGCCGTCGCGAACCGGCTACAACCGTTTTTTGAACGGCGCGGCCAAGCCGGCCCATCTGGATTTCGGCTACAACTACACCGGATATCCGGTGGGACGCAATTATGTAATCCAGGGAATGAGCATGAGCCGGAGCAATTTCGTCGCCGGCTGGATTTTCTGCAGCCGACACATGAACTCCTACCCCGAGGACAACACCCCGCTCGAATTCTTCCAGGACTATGTTTTCGAGCTCGATCGCCGGTTAACTCCGGGACGCTACCTGATAACTTTCTGCGACACGGTTACCAACCGGGTCATCGACCGTCAGGAAATCCAACACAACGATCCGGAAGAATTGCTTCTGATCTCGGTACCGGCCTTCAAAACCGATATCGCTTTCAAAGTGGAGTTGATGCGCCCATGGTAATGTTGATTCTGCTATTTTTGAGTTTATGCGTGTCGGCCGGTGAACCCGATTGGCACGTGCCGGGCGCGGAATACCGGCTGGTCGTCGAATCCCCCCGCCCCGCCGACAAGGGGTATTTCAATTTTTCCGACTACGCGCTGCCCATTCTTTTAAGCCAAGGGGTCGATATCCGGGATCAGGCAGGCAATAAAATACCATTTTATCTGCACCAAACCTTGGGCGTGCTCATCGGTCCAGCCCCGGACTCTCCGCGACGCTATATTTATTTCGGCTTGAAGGAACTTTCCCCGGTCGATCAGTGGGATACCAAAAAACTCGGCAACATTCCCCCGGACCGGACACTTTACCTCTCCGCCTACAGTCGCGGGCATAATTACCAGACCGGCGAAGAATGGCTGCAAAACCAGGTCAAGTGGCTCGACAACCGTTTTTCACGCCAGAATAACTGGATGTTCAATTATTTGCTTCAGTGTATCATTGACGATTTTTTGTCGCGCGATTGCCCCTGGCGGTTCCAATCCGTGAACAATCCGCTGGCCCCGCCCTCCAATGTCGGCGACTGGAGCAAACCATTTGACCATGAAGATTATCTTTGCTGGCGTTCGCGGGAGCGCTCACGGCGCACCGCCTGGTTTGTCGAGCAGGAAATGAAGAAATCTTATGCCGACATCTTCAAGTATTCCCCTGCCCGGCTGGACTGGGCCTGGCGGCGGATTCACCAATCCCACCGGCAGATTTACAGCGAGCTCCCCAAACTGCGGCAGCGCGCCCCGGAAGCCCCGTACAATGAATTTCTCAATATTTTCAAGCCGCCGTATCGCAATACTTATTTCACCGGCAATGTGCATCTGTTCCACATGGCGGACGAAGCTTTCGACTCCCGGCGTAACCTGGCCGCGGTCTATGAAGGCGATCTACTCGTACCCGAAACCGGCGATTATGAATTCAAACTGGAAACCGCCGCCTCGGCTCTCCTTTATATCAACGACAAACTGCTGATCAAAAAATATGATGAACCGGAACTCCGGAAAAATGCGGTGCTCAATCTTGAAGCGGGTACGCACAAACTGCGTTTATGTTACCAGCGCCCGTCGTCCAGCGTCCTGACCTTGTCCTGGAAAAAGCCGGGAACCGATGATTTTGAAATCATGTCCGACCGCAACTTCGCCCCCGGCTGGCCGAATGCTCCAGTAGCGCTTCAGGATTCATCGCAGCGCACCATTCCTCTGGTCAAACTGCGCCATCTTGCCGACATACACGTCTCCAAAACCGGTAAAATGCTCTGGCAAAATCTGGAAACAGTCCCCGCCCTCCCCGATCTGGTCTGGTTGTTGAACGGCAGACCGATACTTACCGGGAGTACGGCCACCATGATTTGTCTTGAGGATGACGCATTCGGGGTCATGACCCAGGACTATTCCCCCACCCGGCTCTACCGGCTCGGTTATAACCGGGAAAAACCGTTTTACCATGCAGATATCGCACTGAAGTTGCATATCCCCGATTTTATCTTCGACAACGAAGAACTGGATATGTTTATCGAAGCCCTCTCGTCGATTCCGTATCCGGCCCCCACCCAGTTCGCCATTGAGCCGGACCGCGACAGTTCCATGTTCAAAAATCAGATCCGGGATATCGAAATCCCCGCCAAGCAAATGACCCAGACCGACCGTTTCGCCACGGACGGCCAGCGCAAATTCCCCGTGCTACTGCGTGGCTCCGAACTGAAAAAGCCGCTGTCGGTAACCCTGCGGCTGTCGATTCCCGAGCTGGTATTTTCCGAGAAAACCCTGCGGTTCATCCCGATCGAAAAATTACCCCGACTCCATCTGGACGCCGATGGCAATTACCGGGACCGGGACGAAGCAATCGTCATTCCGGTGCTCCACCGCCCAACTCTGAACGAACTGAGAAGCTGGGAACTGCCGATTTCCCTGAAAACGCCCCTGAACGCCCCCACCGGAATGCTGGTCGTAGCCGATGATTTCGGTAATTTCTCCACGAAGTTGAGCGAAATGCTGGCCGTCCGGAATATTCAGACCAGCTTCCTGTCCTGGAATCAAGCCCCCCGCGCTTTGATCCGGATGCGGGCGGCCCTGCCCGCACTCCTGCCGCAGATCGCCGACACCGATTGCGACACGGCATTGATTATCCCCTCCGCCGCCGACATCGCCAACCACGTGCCGCTCCGCGCTCAAACCCGGCACCTATCCGCCCTGATCCAGGCCTTGCGCTCCGCCAGAAATATCAAAACCATTTACCTCTCGACCCCGCTGCCCATGGAAAACATGACGGAGGAGGAACAGCTCATGAGTACGGAATTGCGCAAAATCGCCCGCGAATTCGGGCTCACCATAGTCAATCTGAATCATTATCTGCGCAACCAATCCCAGTTGAACTACATTCCCGATCCGGCCACCCCCGACTACAAGGAACTGCTGCCGGTCGGCAATATCAACGAAATCTGCACCCAAATCATCCGCGAAACAATTCGCTGACTAATAAAATCTTGCGGCATAACAAATCAGCTCAATTCCAACAGTCGCCGCCATTGTCGCAGCTACGCCCAAAATACCGACAAGAATCTTCTTGCGATTATTAGTACGTTTCCCTTTTATCCAAAGGATAGCATGCGGAATGCTCGCCGGCAATAACCAAACCAGCAGAAACAAAAGCCACCACTGTGACTTTCCCAGGGCGGGGATAAGCGTTATAACCATCCATACAGCCAACCACAATGGATAATAAAAAAAGTATATGAGGCTTTGAAAAAAACCGGATAATTTTTCAGCAATTGCCGCCAATACAAGTGTAATCAACGCCAAAAGCGGAGCTACAAGCAACAGCAATCCCATCCCCACAGCCAACATAAAATGGGAAAAGTCCATAATTTATTCCTCCACAATTAATTTAGCATAAATATGGACTGATTACAAAAAGATTACTTACCTTTCCCAAATATTCGATCCCTAATGGGAGTAGTGTCTTTGTCCGAATTCCCCCATATCCAATACGGTAAAATATCGTATTTAATATGGTCCCAACTTATCGGATCTGGACCATAATTTTTTGTTCCCGTATTTTCTGGAATAGTCACAATCTCTCCATTTTCATCAAAAACCACCTCCTGACCTGTCACCGGATGATAGTATTTTGTATTACCTGATTGCCCTTTGTTCCGATGATACCGATTTTGCCCATCTGGCGCTTTAAGAAAGCCGCGTTTTATAGCTTCTTCTGGAGAATCCGGCAGAGAATCCAAGTCTTGATCTGGCTCGTTTAATCGCGCGTAATGCAATTCTTTCAAAATATCTTTGATTTTTGTAAGAATTTTCTCTAAGTGCGATATTGCAGTGAACGGAGTTATGCCTTGTAGCCCCAATTCCTCCATTACATTGTTCAATGTCTCAATGGTATTCTTGATTTTTTCCATGGTAAAGATCACACATTGAATCGTGATGATCAATGCTGCAATTTTCACCATAAGAATTACACCTTCCGCTTCCGTTTTTGCGTTTTTCACCTTTTGAAGAAGCTCCTTTGCATCTTCAATCAGTTCCACCGCTTTCTCTCCTACCTATTCCGAAAATTGTCGTAATTGCTCAGCCATCTGCTGGAGACGAGCTTTGATTTTTTCGATAATCGGATTTTCAACGACCTCGTATTTGCAACGGCAATTTGGATGCAGTGGAAGTTCGGGTTTTTCAGGATTATCTTCGGCAAAAATCTGATTGTGATACTGTAAACATTTTTCACAACTGTTTTTACCTTTATCCGTGACAAATTTCACATACTTGGTTTTGCTGGCTTCTTCCAGCTCTCTCATAATACTGTCGATGTCCATAGCGACTCCTGCTTTTAGCTTTTACAAGGAACAAAGATTTCCTCTTATCATACCTGTATTTGTCAACTTTTGAGATCAAAAGGTTGATAGCAGGAATGGTATGATTGTTTCAACTAAGAAGGGAGTCAGAAAATGCTGAAATACCAATTTTCGAATCTTCACGGCACTTTTTGTCGGATTCGCTCGTTACATAACTCGTTATGCTCCTTGCAAATTCAACAAAAATCACTCGTGAATCTTTCAAAAATTCACGGTATTTCAGCAATTTCAAACTCCCTAAATGGAGATTCATGGACAGAAATAATGGAAGGGCTTTGGCGCTTCAGAGATTGTTGTCGTTTATAAGGCTGTGTATAATTTTTTCATAATCTCGGTTGAATTCGACTTCGTCGACTACCCGGCATTTCGGAAACCTCCGACAGAACTCACGACGGAAAATCCCTTCCGCTCCACAGCTCGGCGATTTGCTTTTGAAAATAAAAAGACTGAGCCCGGTATTCTCTAAGGCATCCAGTTTTTGTGCAGTCCATTCCGTCATCATCGAGGTCAGGTCACGGCCGGTGGTATTGGTGATCAACCGGCCGTCGACGAATGACATGGGCTCCCTCGGCACACCCATGCCGCACTCCGTTTCCGGGCAGACCGGAATCAGTTCGCAATGCTCGCGCAGGCCCGTAATCAACGGATCGTACTTATCCGCGCCGTTGTAGCGGACCCGGCAGCCAAGCAAACACGAACTCACTCCGACCCGGGTTTTCATAAGTATTTGGCGGCAATACCGGCCAGCTCGCTGCGCTCGCTCTTGGCCAGAGTGATATGACCGTGCACCGGCAATCCTTTCAAACGCTCGGCGGAATAAGTCAGGCCGTTGCTGGAGGCGTCTAAATATGGATTGTCGATCTGCTCGGGGTCGCCGGTCAGTACCATTTTGGTCCCCTCGCCCGCCCGGCTGATGATCGTCTTGATTTCATGCGGCGTCAGGTTCTGGGCTTCGTCCACGATGATAAACTGATTGGCCAAGCTGCGGCCGCGGATATACGTGATCGCTTCCAGTTCCAGGCGCTGCGAATTGACCAGATCGGCTACTTTTTTATTGGAGCTGTTGGGGCGGTTACCGGTTTGAAAAAGGAAATCGAGGTTGTCGAAAATCGGTTTCATCCACTGCTGGAGCTTGTCATCCTTGGCGCCGGGCAGATAACCGATGTCGTTGCCCAACGGCATGATCGGACGCGATACCAGGATTTTGTCGTAGAGGTTCAAGTGCATAACCTGTTCCAGCGCCGCCGCCAATGCCAGCAGGGTCTTGCCGGTCCCGGCCTGCCCTACCAGGCTGATCAGCTTGACATCTTGATCCAACAACAGATCAAACGCCATTCGCTGTTCCTTATTACGCGGCTGGATATTCCAGATCGCGGCATCGGAACGGCCGTTGAGCAATCTCAAAGTCCCGTCTCTATACATGCGCCCGATGGCGGTCCGCTTGGGATTATCCTTCTCCTGCAGCATGGCGAACTCATTGGTTACCAGCTTGAAATCGGTGTTCTTCATTTCTTTATTCTTGTAGAAATCATCTACCACGCCCGGGGCGGTTTCGATGTTCTGCCACCCCGAGTAGAGATGCTCGTATTCGATGCGCTCACGCTCGAAGTCCATTACATTCAAACCCAAGGCATCGGCCTTCAACCGCAGGTTGATATCCTTGCTGATGAAATAGACGTTTTCGCGGTCTTTCTGCAAAGACATGGCCACCCGCAGAATCCGGTTGTCCGGTGAATCGATATTGATAGCCGAATCGGTGATCCGGTCTAATTGCTCCTGGGAAAAAGTGGAACGCGCACAAATGATCTGGATTTTGCCGCTGTTGGGATCGTCCGGGAAAATCGGAACTCCGGTCATTAACGGCCCCCGCGCCCTGAATTCATCAAGCTTGCGGATGACATAACGGGCATTGCGGCCAAGTTCATCATGATTTTTCTTGAAACGGTCGAGTTCTTCAATCACCGCCATCGGAATGACGACGTCATTATCTTTAAATGCCATCAGGCTTTCGCCGGTATGAAGCAGAACATTGGTATCCAGAACAAAGGTTTTCGCCATATACACCTCTTGTAAGTTTCATACAGGTAGATTAATTCATGGAATCCCTTTTTCAACCCCCAAAATGAATAAATCACGTATTTCTCGGGAAAAAACTGGAATTTGGCCGATACTGCGCTATTATTGTAGTGTGCATAAATAAACCGGGTTGCTCATGCGAAGAAGAATTTCGAAGCGAAAAATTTTATTTGCGGCCGTTTTGCTCGTATTGTTTTTGGGAGTGGCTTATTACTTCCGCCACACCATCCGCAGCAACGGCGCCAGATTGTATCAGATTTTGTCCTGCGGCGAAAATCGCTATCAAGCCGAAATTGACGCAGCAGCAGCCCGCCATGGCGTCGACAGCCGCCTGATTTGCGCGGTCATCAAAAAAGAGAGCGGCTTCAATCCCAAAGCCTCCGGAGGTGCCGGGGAAGTCGGCCTCATGCAAATCCGCCCGACCACCGCCGCCACCGACTGGGCACTGGCGCACGGCCTGACAGTCCCGGTCAACGGCCTGCTCTACGATCCGGCACTGAACATCGAAATCGGCACCTGGTACCTGGCCGGAGCCATCCAGCGCTGGCGCAAATACAATTACGCCCTGGAACTGGCACTCTGCCATTACAACGCCGGAGAAACCCGCGCCCGCGAGTGGCAACCCGCCACCACCGACGGAGAAATGAAAACCATCACCATCACCTCCACCCGCCAATACGTCAAAGATATCCTGAAAGAATACCGCAAGCAGTTGAAAAAATAAAACGATTAAAACAAGGCGCCGGGCATTGCACCCGGCGCCAATCCTCTCCCCCTTTTCCCTTTTATCTTTTCTCTTTTCCCTTATCTGGTTGCTGCGACTCGTTCGTCCTGGGTCATTGCGGCCAGGCGTTTCACTTCGTTCACGTCCAACTTCAGCGCTTCCGCCAGCTTGGTGCCGAGATCGGCGTCGGCTTTGTAGAACAGCGCGGTCTGGCGCAACTGAATGCGTTTCTCGGCATTGCCGAGATGAGCCTGAATGTTGCCGATCAGGTTTTTCCGGTCGCCATCCTTCATTACCCGGCGGTAGAGTTCACCCGGCTGGAGGAAGTCGACGTCTTCGACCGGGAAAGCGTGACGGTCGATAACCGCCTGAATTTCCATTGCCGGCGGGGCAAATGCCGGTTGCGGTTCGGGGCCGCCCTGGGAATTCGGCCAGTAATTCGGGCCGCTGCCGCCGTTGCCGTCGACCGCCATCGCGCCGTCGCGCTGGTAGGTATTGACCGCTACTTTCGGACGGTTCACCGGGATCTGTTCGAAGTTCGGGCCCAGACGGTGGCGATGCGCATCGTTGTAAGCCATCAGCCGTCCCTGCAGCAACTTATCCGGCGAAGGGCCGATGCCGCGGACGAAATTGCCCGGCGAAAACGCGGCCTGTTCGATTTCAGCAAAGAAATTTTCCGGATTGCGATCCAGCACCATCTTGCCAAGTTTGATCAGCGGAAAATCCGAGTGGAACCATACTTTGGTGACGTCGAACGGATTGAAACGGTATTCTTTGGCCTGTTCCGGGGTCATGATCTGGACGTAAACCGTCCAGCTCGGCGGATTGCCCGCGGCAATGGCGTTGAAAAGATCGTCCGTGCAGCAGTCCGGGTTTTCGCCGGCCAGCTTATCGGCCTCTTCGCGGGTCAGGGTCTTGAACCCGAGGTCGGATTTGAAATGATATTTCACCCAGACATATTCATTTTTGGCATTGTACCACATGAAAGTATGACTGCTGAAGCCGTCCATTTCCCGGTAGGAGCGCGGAGTGCCGCGGTCGGAAAAAAGGATCATCACCTGATGCAATGATTCGGGCGTCAGCGACAGAAAATCCCAGAACATGGTGGCATCCTTCAGGTTGTTCTGCGGATTGCGTTTCTGGGTGTGGACGAAATCGGGAAATTTAATGGCGTCGCGGATAAAAAAGATCGGGGTGTTGTTACCCACAATATCGTAATTGCCCTCGTCAGTGTAAAGCTTTACCGCAAAGCCGCGCGGGTCGCGGGCGGTATCGGCGGAACCGCGTTCGCCGCCGACTGTCGAAAAACGCAACAGCACATCGGTTTTCTTGCCGACTTTGCTGAACAACGAAGCGCAGGTGTACTGGCTTAAATCGTTGGTCACCTCAAAATACCCGTGGGCCCCGGCGCCTTTGGCGTGGACCACGCGTTCCGGAATACGCTCGCGGTTGAAATGCGCCAGTTTCTCCATCAGATGGGAATCCTGCATAAAGGTGTAGCCGCGTTCTTTCATTCCCCCCGTGATTGACGACTGGTCGTTGCCTACCGGCGCGCCGCTGGCGTCGGTCATGATTTTCTTTTCGTTCATAACTCCTCTCCTACTGTTTGGTTGGTTTCGTGTTGCCGTCCAGTGTTAATATAGGCAGCTTTTGGCAAGATGCAAATTTTTTTTCGGAATCACTCTTGACAAGTGA
This sequence comes from Victivallaceae bacterium, assembly GCA_031548025.1. Classification (GTDB taxonomy): domain Bacteria; phylum Verrucomicrobiota; class Lentisphaeria; order Victivallales; family Victivallaceae; genus UBA5239. The sequence goes on from JAVBRM010000126.1 coordinate 11,828, forward strand.
CATCGATTGACATATATTATATCATTCAATGACAATATCAGGAAAGATATCCGATGAAAATTGTTACCGCGCCTCCGCAATGCCGACAGATTGTCGAGCACTTGAAAAAAGAGATCCGCACCGGCGCGATCCGACCGGGCGACCGCCTGGAAAGCATCCGGACACTGGCCGAACGTTTCGGCGTCGGGCGCCAGGTGGTATTGTCGGCGTTTCAGGAACTCCAACAGGGCGGCGTGCTCGAAACCCAGGTTGGGCGCGGCACTTTTGTCAAGCACTCCCCCCTGACCAATCATGGGCGGATCAATTTGGCTTTCTGCGTCCGGCTTTCGGGCTTGGCCTGGTTTTATAACCGGGCGGTATTCCTGGGGGCGGCGTTGAAATCCGAAGAATTGAATATCAATTTGACTATCGCCCCCGGCGACGCAGGGAGCTCTCCGGCGGGCTGGTGCCGCGAGCACGGCATGGACGGGTTGCTCATCACCGGACAACTCGACGACGCTACCGTCACTGAACTCAACAAATCCGGCCTGCCGTATCTGATCCTCGGTACTTATGAATTCAAAGAACCGGCCTACACTCTTACCGGCAGCAGCGATCTGAGCATTGAACTTTGCCGCAAGGCATTCAAGGAATATCCGGTCCGCCGCCCCGGAATGATTCTGGGCGATCTGTCGTTTTATTCCACCCGCAAACTGCTGGAAAAATTCCAAGCCATCGCCACGGAGTCCGGTCTGAAAATTCCCGAACGCCATATTTACTCATCTTATGACGAAGACGGTTACGAAGGCATGAAAAAGCTGATGACCGCTCATAACCCGCCCGATCTTCTGTACATCGTCGGCCGGGCGTTTCCGGGGGCCGCCCGCTATATCTTCGAACACGGCGGAAAACGTCCGGTGATTATCAGTCCGTGCAGCGAGGACCTCCAGCCGCTATACCCGGAACTGATCGATATTCCGATTCCCCAGCGCAGTTCCATCATCGGCAGCCACGGGGTCGAATTGCTCTGTCAATTTATCAAGGACGGCACACCCGCCGTCCGTCAACATACCATAACGGAGAACAAGGCACATGATTAAAAAAGTAAACCTCGGGCTCATCGGAGCCGGTAATCGCGGTCGCGGTATTTTCGGCCAATACGCCGTAGAAATGCCCCACCGGGCCCAATTCACCATGGTCGTGGAACCGGACGCCGCCAAGCGTAACGAATTCGCCACCAAACACGCTATCGCCCCGGAGCGCTGCTTCGAAACGCTCGCGCAGATGGAAAAAGCCAGCTTGAACGATATCGACGGCGTAGTCATCGCCACCCTCGAAGACCAACGCCTGGAGCCGATCAAAGCCGCCATGCAGCGCAACTGGCACATCCTGGTGGAAAAACCGCTCTGTACCAACGCTCACGAGCTGATCGAACTCTACGACGCATGCATCGATTACAAACAAATCCTGATCGTTTGCCACCAGATGCGGCTGACTCCGATTTACAAAACCATCAAACGCCTGGTCGACTCCGGCCGTTACGGCACCATCACCTGTATCCAACACAGCGAAAATCTCAGCTATTCGCACATGGCGCACTCGTTCGTCCGCGGATTTTTCAACAACTCCCGGCTTACACCGATGCTGCTGGCCAAATCATGCCACGACATGGATATTCTGACCTACATTTCCGGCCAGAACATCAACAAAGTTTCCTCCTTCGGCTCCCTGAAATATTTCCGCAAGGAAAACTGTCCGCAGGGCGCGCCGGAATTCTGCCTGGAAGGCTGTCCGCACAGCAAGGAATGCCCCTATGACGTGATGAAGCTCTATTTTGAAGACGACACCGACCAGGCATATCTGCGCCAGATGGGCGTGGTCCGCGACAAGGCGCATCTGCGTGAACTGCTGTTGCAGAACCGTTTCGGCCGCTGCGTATTTCAGAGCGACAACGATGTGGTCGACAATCAGGTGGTTTCGGTGGAAATGGCCGACGGCACCACCGCCTCTTTTACCATGTGCGGCAACAACGGCGTCGAGCGCCGGATGATGAAAATCAGCATGACCAACGGCGAAATCGAGTACAGCGGCGGCACCGGCGATCCCAAGATCAAAGTCTGGAGCTTCGAGCCGAACTATTACGAGGAAGTCCGGGTCAAGGTCAGCGGCACCCATGGCGGCGGCGACCGCGCCATCATGGAAAACTTCTGCGACGCGATCGTTTCCGGCGACCGCTCGATCTTGTTAACTCCCCTGAAGAAATCGTTGGAAGGGCATCTGCTGGTTTTCGCGGCGGAAGAATCCCGCAAAAATTCCCAGGTAGTCAAAATCCGCGAATTCGAAAACAAAGTCCGCAGCGAACTCAAATAGACCGGTTATTTCGATAGGCGCCGGGCGCCTGCCCGTAGCGCCGCTTGAATTCCCGGGAAAAATGAAATCGGTCCTTGAGGCCGATTTCATTGCATATCTCCCCGATACTCAAGACTCCCTCCTCCAGCAGCCTGACGGCAGCAATATAACGCAGGTCGCAGACAAAACGGTACGGCGTATTGCCGGTCACGGTCCGGAAACGCCGGAGAAATGAATTCACCGACATCTTGCCGCGCCGCGCCAGTTCCTCCACTTCCAATTCCTGATTGAAGTGTCCGCGGATATAATCGATCACTTTTTCGATCGCATTATCACGGTTCAGCAGGATCAGCATTTCCGTCGGCAGGCGCAAAATCGCGGCCGCCGCCAAGGCCACCGCCGCCAAATTCCGCAAACCGGAACCGCCGTCGAAATGCCCCTCGAGATGTCCCAACAGCACCGCTAGCTCCGGAGTAAGGGGCAGTTCATGGATGCCGAAATCGCGTGCCGGCCCGATCCCCATGGTTTCAAAATGGATATACAGTTGACGAACCTCCGGATCGTCGCACCAGATCCCCAGGTTGCAGAACGGCGGCAGCAGATAGAAACGTTCGGGATCGATCCGGACTTTTTTGCCTTTCACATACACCCCCGCTCCGCTTTCGTAGTTGTAATACAACCGCCAGAAATGCCCGGTCAGATTGCCGCGATCCCAATACTGGGCCAACTTCATCCGCCCCATGGTTTCGATCCGGACCGGAACCCCGGCGTAGTCACCAACTCTGGTGATTTTATTCATATGATTCTGCTTTTTATTCATAGGCATTTTATTGAATTTATTCATAATCTCAGTTATCATAATAATATAAACCGGCAAAATCGCCAATACAAACTCAAGGAGAATCACAATGTCAGAATATACCCACGGCAATACCGCATGGTGGCAGGAAGCCAGATTCGGAATGTTCATCCACTGGGGGCTTTACTCGATGCCCGCCCGTCATGAATGGATCCGCAACTTCGAACAAATCACCATTGAAGATTATCAGAAATATTTCGAACTGTTCAATCCCGACATGTTCAACCCGTCCGAATGGGCCAAGGCCGCCCGCAACGCCGGCATGAAGTATATCGTCTTCACCACCAAGCACCACGAGGGCTTCTGCATGTGGGACACCCAGTACACCGATTACAAAATCACCAACACTCCATACGGCAAAGACGCCCTCCGCGAATTGGTGGACGCCTTCCGGGCGGAAGGTATCAAAATCGGGTTGTATTATTCGCTGCTGGACTGGCATCACCCGGATTTTACCGTGGACTGTGTCCATCCCCTGCGCGACAACCAGGAGGAAATCGCCAAAAACGAACAGCGCGACATGAGCCGCTATGCCGAGTACATGCGCAACCAGGTCACCGAACTCTTGACCAATTACGGCGATATCGACATCATCTGGTTCGATTTCTCGTATCCCAAGGACTGGGCCAGCCAGAAGGGGCGCGACGATTGGGAATCCGATAAGCTGATTCGCCTGATCCGTGGAATCAAGCCCGATATCCTGATCAACAACCGCCTCGACATTCCCAAAGCGAGCGACTTCATCACCCCCGAGCAATATGTACCGAGCCATGGCGTTCTCGACAACGGCAAAATCACGCTGTGGGAGGGCTGCCAGACTTTCTCCGGAGCATGGGGTTACCATCGCGACGAAACCACCTGGAAAAGCCCCCGCATGCTGCTTGAAATTCTGATCCGCCACGTCAGCCGCGGCGGAAACCTGCTGATGAACGTGGGGCCGACCGCACGTGGCTTCCTGGACGAACGCGCCATGAACGCCCTCGCCGCCTATGGACAGTGGATGAAGTATCACGCCCGCTCGATCTACGGTTGCACTTTCGCCCCGCAGGAATACCCGGAGCCCGAGTACTGCCGCTACACCTACAATCCGGAAACCAAGTGCTTATACCTTCACCTGCTGGTCTGGCCGTTCAAGTTCATCCACCTGCCGAACCTCGCGGGCAAGGTCAAGTATGCGCAACTGCTCAATGACGGCAGCGAGATCTCTTTCCGCGACGCCTCCGCCAAGGTGGCCATGAACGAAAGCGCTCCGCAGGACGCGGTCTCGCTGAACCTGCCGGCGGTCAAGCCCAATGTGGAAATCCCGGTTATCGAAATATTCTTGAAATAAAACTTACCAATACGCCAGGGCGGCGGCTTGCTTTTCGATTCCCTTGTCAGCCATCGCCTGGCGCATCATATCGATAACTTCATCGGCCACACTCAGATTCGCCACCTGGGCATGATATTCACGGCACTCGTCCAGTGAAAAATGTTTCAGGATATTGCGGATATAGGGGATCATCTTGGGCGGCATGCTCAGCGACTTGATCCCGGCTCCGATCAGAATCGGCAAAGCCAGAGGATGGCTGGCAATTTCCCCGCAGACCGTCAGGCTTTTTCCGTCAACGGAATTGACTTTTTGCGCAATCTGCGAGAGCATTTTCAGGAATCCCGGATCCAGGTTGGAACTGCTGAACTCCAGTTCGTTGTGCAGACGGTCTATCGCAAAGGTGTATTGCAGCAAATCATTGGTTCCCACCGAGATAAAATCCACTTCATCCAGGAAGCGGTCCAGCGATACGAAAACCGACGGCACTTCGCACATTACCCCGATCCGGTAATCACGACAATACGCCACTCTGTCACGTTCCAGCCCTTTAACCACATCATTCAGAATCAGTTTGACATTCCGGATGTCCCGAACGGTGGAGATCATCGGAAACAGGATATTCAGGCGGCCGCATTCACCGGCCCGCAGGATTGCCCGCAGATGGGTATGGAAAAACTCCGGATGTTCCAGCAGCAGCCGCGAACCGCGCGGACTCAGCGCCGGATTGACGGAACGCGGAATATTCAAACAATTGATCTGCTTGTCCGAACCGGCGTCCAACACCCGAACCGTAATCTCGCCCTCGGTGGCTTTGAATATCTTCTGATAAACGTCCTGCTGGACATCTTCGTCCGGCAGGTAATCGCGAAGCATGAACATAAACTCAGTACGGTACAGCCCGACACCGTCGGCATGATATTTTTTCAACAGCGGAGTTTCGCACAACAGCGAAATGTTGGCTTTCAAATCGATTCCGGTACCGTCGGCCAGAATGCTCGATTCCGGAATCTCGATATCTTCGGCGTCGCTGTTGATAATGGCCTCATAGTGCCGGCTCAATTTGGCGTCCGGATTGACATAAAGCTTGCCGGAGTGGGCATCCACCACCAGCTTGTCGCCGTTATTGATTTTCGTCATCGCGCCCTTGACCCCCAGCAGAGACGGAATCTCAAAGGCTTTGGCCAGAATCGACACATGGCTGGTCAAACCGCCGGTCTCACAAATGATGCCGACAATATTGTCCGCGGTCATTTTCAAGAGGTCCGACGGCATCAGTTCATTGGCAATCAGAATCATTTTGCCCGACACGCTGCGGCGGCGGGAGCTCTTCCGGGTTTTGGATCGCAACGAAACGATCGAATCGATCAGCCGCAACATCACATCCTTGAAGTCAATCAGCCTTTCCCGGAACGTACTGTCCTCCAACTGGATAAACTTCCGTTCAAAACGCTGGTAAACCAACGCCACGCTGAATTCGGCGGTATGCTTGCATTCGCTGATTTCCTTGCGAATGCTGTCCATGACCATTTTGTCATCCAGGAATAACAGGTGGGCATTGAAAATCGAGGCGTCGGCCTCGGAAAGGAGCGTCAGGGCGCGCTTCTCAAATTCCAGCGTATTTTCACGGGTCAGGACAATTGCCTGTTCCAACAGTTCCAGCTCTTCCTTGATCGAACCTGAAACCTCGTGAACGATGTTGCTGAACATATCACGCACTTTATATTTCATGGCCGAGCCGTAAACCACTCCGGGGCTTACCGCGATACCGTCCAGTTTCAACGAATTTTTCTGCCGCAGCTTAGCCGCGGTCCGGCTTTTCAGATTGCGCAATACTCCGGTGCTGATGATCAGGTTTGCCACCTGCGGAGCCAGACTGCGGGCCAGCCGGACCTCTTCCGAAGTGAATTTTTTGCGCTCGCGCCGCATCAGGGCCAGGACACCGATTTTTTTACCGGAACTGACCAGTGGCACTGCCATTTTGGTTTCGAATTCCATCTCCTGGTCTGATGGAGTATATTGAAATCCCGGATGATCCTCCGGTCTGGCAATGTTGATAATGGACCGCAGCTTGAAACTGCTTCCGGCAATCCCTTCGCCGGGCCGCAGAGTCACTGAGCCGATGTATTTTTTCGCCACCCCGCTGACCGCCACCAACACCAGAGTGTCACGTTCGGCATCATACTCAAAAAGCATGCAGGCGTCGGCTTTAAAAGCATCGTGCAGCACTTTTACTATGCGTTGGCTTACCGGTTCGGCATTCGACATTCCCCCTATCGATTCCGAAATTTTGCCAAGAACATTTACCAGATTTCCAATCATAAAATACTATTCCCCTCAAGGTACTTATATATGAAATTCTTCGACGAATAAAACGAATTAATATACTACAGATATTTCTTTTTTCAAATCCCGCGATGAAGATATCCGCAAAATATAGGTACTACCAATATAATGCAAACTGGTATGACCAGATATAGGGTTTCCAGCAAGATCTTCCCCTTCACGACCTTAACCGGAATCATTCAATTTTATTAAAAATCAGCCCCGCGAATATCCGCCGGCGCTACCGAACAAAATTTAATAATTATACTTCTTTTACAAAAAAATGTCCCCCCCTTGAATTTTATGAAAAACATCTTATATTACCATATCTACTGTCAGTGAAATACAGCATTTTCACTGACAGTAGGGTTATTTTAATAAAAAATAGCAGCCTGTGTTGTATAAAAGCCATTCACAATGTAATGTAACGGCATGAATAAAATTATCATCACCGTTATTTTATCTTTTATGATTCTGGCCGTCTGCGGCCAGGATTACTTCAAGGGTATATACGACAACCCTGAACCTCAAGAGCAGATTCAGGAGAAAATCGTCGACTTGCTGGTTGCTGAACTGAAAAAAGAACACCCGGAAGCCGACCTTAACCATACCCGGTTCATTGCCTGGTCAGCAATTCTCACTGATTCCAGAAAAAACTTGCTGAAATATCTGCCGCTGATCGCGGACCTGGACGATGAGCCTCAGGATTATATCGATTTATTCTGCCGTGCTTATCAACTGATGCTGAAAGGGGAAGACTATTATAGCTACAAAGCCTACTATGGAGCGGCTCATATCAAAATAAAAAAATTCCCTCTGAGCTATTTTCTTTTGAGAGACGCCAGGAACGGTCGTTTGATGCATACCATGTACCTCCGCCAGGTTGATAAGTTTTTCGCTTTGATCCAAGCTGGAATCATCAAGAATGAACTGATGATTTATTTCTGGCAGAGCATTATCAGACATACTTTCAATATGAGCATCATTGCCGAAACCCTTCCCCCGGAAACCGATCCGTGGCTCAAGGCCATGATATCAGGCATCGGAGCACTTGACCGCTGTCAACACCTCAGCGCTTTCTATCGTTCGCCGGATTCAAAGTTCGCTTACAAGCGCCAACAGTATTACGAAAATCTGGAACGGGCGCGCAAATATTTCCAACAGGCGCTGGAACTGAGGCCTGAATGGAAATTTCCCTGTCAATATCTGATCAGGATCGAAGCCAATCTCGGCAATGCCGACGCCTGTGCCGAAAACTTTCGCCTGCTGGTCAAATATCATCCCGACTGGCCCCCTGCTTACCGGGAAATCACCGAGGCCTTCTGCCGCCTGAAACGTTCTTACAACTTAATCGAATTGGTCAATACGGCAATGCCCCGGGTGCCGCAACTGGCTGTTGATATGCTCAAACGGATCTCTCTGGAAGAACAGGAATGGTTCTGGCGAAATTATTATCTGCAGCCGGAAATCATTGAGGCGATGGACCGCCTTTATCAGCAGACTTCGGACGAGGAACAGCTGATAAATCGCATCCTCCACGAGATGAATACACTCCGTTACGATTCTGCACAACAACTGGCTAAGGATATCGATTTTGCCGCGGTGGTCAAACGCTACACTTTTCCCAAGAGAAACCAGATACCGGTTTACTATAAGGATCCGGCAATCCGGCTGGAATTATTCTGCGGCCCCCACCGGAAACGATTGCGGCTGGCGGAATTGATGTACCTTTCCGGCAATGGCACAGTCGCACACAATAGATTGCGCGAGTTATTGGACAACCACGAATTTTCACCGCCGGCAAAAGACCACCTGATCAACCTCATGGCCAGTTATGTCCTTCCTGTCTACGGCAAGGATTACATGCTGGAAGAAAAACATAATTATTCCCGACAGAATTTACCGAACGACGCCTTTCTGGTGGCCTGCCTGGCGGGCCGCCTGATGACTGCGCGTGAAATGCTGGAACGGGGTTACAACTACCGCCAATACGAGCCTTATCCGGGTTTTACCGCCATCATGGTCGCCCAATCCGGAACTGACCCCGCGGCGCTGGATTTTCTCAAAGAATTGGGCGATCCCCTGACCCGGTTCAACAAAAACCAATATTCACCGTTGAAACAAGCCGCCTCCGTCAATCATAAAATCATGGTGGAGAGGCTGCTGAAACTGGGAATTCCCATCGACGGCCCCAAACCGAACGACTGGTCGCCCATGCTGCTGGCCCTGCGTTCCAATCAGCTCAAAACTGCCCGGTTCCTGGTCGAATCCGGAGCCGATACCAGCCTGATGCTCCAGAATCTGGTTCATATGACTGATTTCGAAGCTCCCCTGGAAACCATCGAGTTTATACTCCCGTTCGTCAAAGACGTCAACCAGCCGGGGCGCCGCGGAGAAACCGCCCTGTGCAACGCTGCCGCCAAGACCGACGATCCCCGGGTCATCGAGGCTCTCCTGAAAGCCGGCGCCGATCCCAGTCAAGCCGATAAAAAAGGCCGAATCCCCGCCGATCTCATCCGCCAAAGATTCGGCGACAAAATCAACTTCCCCCTAGCTCCCACCGAATCCGACTGAGCCCATACAACGGTAAATTAATCAGTGTAAATTGAAACGGCTGATCTCCGGATTTGTTGGACATGGCATCACTCAGTCCCTTCCGATAATCGGCCATAGAGGTTCGTACTGCAAACGGTATTTTGAATTTTCTTGAGAAAAACATCAGACTGCGAGCTTTTAAATTCTCCGCAGCCTTCACTTCAAGGGGAATCACTTTACTTCCATGCTGAAAAAGAAAATCCACCTCTCCGGAACTGTTTTCGGCCGACCAATAAAATGGCTTTATATCACATTCTGCAATAAGCTGTTGCAAGACATATTGTTCAGTCAGAGCGCCCTTGAATTCTTCAAAAATTCGGTTTCCATCCAAGATTGATTGAGCATCAAGATTGCTTTGTGCTCCCAGTAAGCCGACGTCTACCATGAACATTTTGAAGGCCGTATCCTGGTAGGCCGAAAGAGGCATATCGGGTTTGGCAATTCGGGGAACAGTATAAACCAAACCGGCATCCTTCAGCCACTGAATCGCCAACTCAAAATCATTGGCCCGGGCGTTTTTACGCAGTGCACCATAAATGAACTTACGATTTTCCTTGGCCAATTGTGAGGCAATCGCCTCCCAGACCAAACGAATACGCGGAACAATATCATCCGGAGCATGTTTTGAGAAATCACGATCATATGCATCAAGCAACTGCTTTTGAATCGTCCGGACCAAGTGAAAATCCCGATCAGCCAGAAATGCGGAGACAACCTCCGGCATACCGCCGACAAAATAATAATAGCGAAGATATTCGATGAATTTATCCTTGAACACACCGATCATTTCCCAATCTCCCGCCAGAAGAAGTTCTGTAAAACGTTCATTGCCGGTCGCATTGAGAAATTCGGTAAAAGTCATGGGATACAAGTCCAGCATATCCACTTTTCCTACGGGAAATCCGGTTCCTTCCAACGATGCGACTCCTAACAATGAACCAGCAGCAACAATAAAATATTCCGGCGCATTTTCATGGAAATATTTCAAGGAAGTCACCACACGCGGCGCTTCCTGCACTTCATCGAAAATAAGCAGCGTTTCGCCGGGTACTATTTTTTGTCCACTCTTTAACTGCAAGGCAGTAATGATACGCGAAATATCGAAATCGCCATTGAAAATCCTTTTAGCGGCGTCATCTTCATCAAAGTTGATATAGGCAACATTGGCAAAATGCTGCCTGCCGAATTCCTTCATCAGCCAGGTCTTACCTACTTGTCTTGCTCCCATGAGCAACAGAGGCTTGCGCCTTGAGGAGCTTTTCCATTCCAACAAGGATTTCATCGTGTTTCGCTTCATAATATCTCCTTCCGATTACACTTTAAGATACTGCATACCGCTCCATTTTCAAGCCCAATGCACATTTTTAAGGTAATAAAAATGCAACATCGATACACTTTTAAGGCAATAAAATCGTCTTACGGGGTTGGAATTTGCCGATCACTTGCGGAAAACACGGTTGAAAAAAAGCGGGGGACACGTATATTTCCTTCATGAAAGAGAAAATCAGCATGAACGATATACTGAAACGCCTGCAGGATGAAATGAATGCCAAGCTCAAGGGCGGCTTGTATCATTATACCCAAGTCGCCATGGCTTATAATTCCAACCGCATCGAGGGGAATCAGTTAACGCATGACCAGGTCCGGTATATTTATGAGACCCATTCCCTGCTGCTCGACAAGGATTCGGTCATAAAAACGGATGATATCATTGAGACGCTCAATCATTTTGCCGCTTTCGATTTTATGCTGAAAACCGCCGGAGAAGCACTCTCCGGGAAGCTCATCAAACAGTATCACCTGCTGTTGAAACAAGGGACTTCGCAGAGCAGACTTGAGTGGTTTAATGTCGGCAAATACAAAAAACTGCCGAATACCATCGGCGAAATGGAAACCACCGCACCCAAATCCGTCACCCGGGAAATGAATGCTCTGATTTCTGCTTACAACTCGTTAGAAGAATGTACCATAAAAGATATCGTCAAGTTTCATTTTGAGTTCGAAAAAATTCATCCGTTCCAGGACGGCAACGGTCGGGTCGGCCGTTTAATCATGTTCCGGGAATGCCTCACCCATGATATTGTTCCCTTCATCATTGATTCGGCTCACCAACTCTTTTACTACCGGGGGCTTCAACAATATTCGAAGATCCCGGAATACCTGAATGACACTTGCCTTTCCGCTCAGGATCAATACTTGGAAGTGTATAAGAAATTTAATTGAGGGTCCAGCTCTGGCGGCGGCAGGCTTCGCAGATTTTTTCGCCGGTGAAATGCTCGGGGTAGGATTTTTTCATCCAGGTTTCGGCGGCAAAATACGGTTCGGCGGCTTCTTCCGGCAGTTCGGGGCCTGGGGTAAAAGTTATGGTTTTACCTGGAGCTTTCAGGTAGGAGATCATTCCGCGCCACAATGCGCCCGGCGGGATATCGCTGATTGCCGAAGGCATTTGGCTGGTGAAATCCATTTCCCGGTCCACAGCCCGGAGCGCCGGGAGTATTTTTTCCAGCGGCAGGGTGACGGCTTGCGTCAATTCCGGCGACGGCTCCACCGGGCCGATCAAGCGGCGGAACGGCAGTTCTTCGGTTTCACGGGTGACTGCGCCGATCAGCAGTCCGAATACTTCCGCCGGAGTGAAATCACCCAACGGCGCAATAGCCTCACCGACCCCGCTCAAGATATCGCGATTCACGTAGAGCGGCAGGGCCACGCGGTATTGACTGACGGCTTCGGCGGTGTTGACGAATTCGATATTTTTCCGGGATTTGACATAATCCAGAAAGGCCTCCAATTCGCGCAAGAGCCCTTCGACCGTCGAGCGGTCATACATTGATTTCCCGGGGGTTTTCCAATCATGATCATATTTCCGGTAAATCCGGTTTTCGGAGATCCAGGAGGCAATTTTGTTGTTGTACAGAAATTTATAGGGGTGATTGAACAACTTCAGCAAGGGAATTTCACGCTCGTAAACCTGATCGAAAGCAGCGGTCATTTCCGCAAAGCGCCCCGGGTGTGGAGGTGACTCCAGCCCGATGTGCGGAGCGGCGAAACACCACGCTCCCATGAAACGCCGGAAAGAATGTTTACCCTCCGGCAATTCGCTGAATCCCATGACGTCGACACCCAATTTAACCATGGCCTGAATCAACTGCGGAGCCTTGATGAACTCCGTGACATAATAAGCCGGTTTGCACCCGAATACGGCTTCGATATCGCCGATTCCGCGCGATTCGGTTTCCAACAGGGTACCCACGGCCTCATCCCACGGCAGTTCGCTTGCAACCCGGCCGATGAACGGGAATGCGCCGTGGGTGTTGCTGTGATAACCGATTTCGTGGCGGCTCAACGCTTCGATTACCTCCCGGCAATGATGCCGCCGCCACTTCCGCACGACCTCACCGGTCACATGAAACGAACCGGTAATTTCCCGGTCGTTCAGAATGGAGGCCAGGCGGATCAGGATTTCATCATGACCCGGAGTTACAAAATCTTCGGTGGCGAATGAGATGAAAACTTTCATTTAAAAAGCTCCGGCTTGAGCCCGATACCGCGCTTGATCAATTCGGGATTGGTAGTAAAAAAATCGGCAAAACAGGGTGGCTCCGAGATATCGAATTCATCTGGCGGCGCTTCAATTGGTTCGCGGTTTCGACGAAATTTCAAATAGCGTTCCTCGAAATCCTTGAATCTGGTCAGAGATTTCAGCGCCTTCATGCCGGGATCGGCAAAGACCGGGCGGGTCAGTTCGACCTTCTTTTCCCGCAGAAACATCGGTTTCAACTCCGGGGATATCCGCAGAAAATAACCGTTGTCATGCTCGGTCAAAGCATCGGGATTCAGTGTATGACACAGGGCATTCGGCAATTTCAACTGAAGATTGTCGGTAATGATATTATGATGAAGAAGGACCTTTTCGCCGCCGCGATTGTCGACGGAGATATTGGAAACGCCCCCCACCATCAGAACACTGTTGCGTATAGTGAAATTATCGCATTTGCTGATCGCCATGCCGATATGTCCAAATATCCTCACGCAGTTATCCACGGTCAAATTTCCGCAGAATGAAGCCTCCACCGCGGTTGGACTCGGATAGGAACGGGCGTCAAACAGACAGCGATACAGCAGAATATCATCCGCCTGCCGCAACGCAATGCACGCGTCATTCTGATTACGGAAATGCAGATAATCCAGGGTAACCCACTTTTTGGAATTGATTTCAATACCATTACCGAGGACATTACCGCCGTCGATCCAGACCTCCGGGCCGCCGCGAAAAATCAGCGGGCGCCCCGCATCGCCGGTGGCACGGACCTGAATATTTTCCCGGTAAACACCGGGCCCAATCAGAACGGTATCACCCGCCACGGCAGTTTCGGCGGCGCGGCTGACCGTCCGCCACGGCTTGCCGGAGCTACCGTCACTGGCATCGTCGCCACTCACTGCCACATGGAAAGTACGCGGTGCGCCGTCTTGCGCCAAGGTCGTAAATTTAAAAATTTCAGTAATCGCACGCTGTTCCTTGCCGGACTCCGGTATTTCCTGATTGGAAAAAACCTGCGGCACCTTGCACAGAGAAGCCACCCGGTAGTAATATTCCTTGCCGGGGGTCAATCCCGTCAGGCTGACGGAATGGAAAGCGCCTTCGGACAGTTTGATATTTGTACCGCATTTCTTGGTTTCGCCGTAGGTGAAATTGCCCCGGAACGGATAATTGCCGTTGAACTCAATGTTGGCGGTGGTGGCGGTAAACGACAGGACCCGGACATCGTCAACTCGCGGTTTCTCGGGAGCCGCCTGGCGGCGGAACAGTCCGACCGGCATACCGCCGGCAGCGCGCCCATTGAGCGCAAAACTGTTTTTGACGGTATGATTTTTTCCAGGCTCGAGCTTAAAGACAAATGAATGCAGCTCGCCGGAAGGTTTGGCGTTTTCGTAGGCATTGTAATCGCTCCAACCGCCATTGATTTGCGCTGTTTTCAACAGGTTTGCAGAAATGAACGCCCCGTCGCAATCCGTTACCCGGAGATTGCCGATGTTCGAGTGCTCCACTCGAAGGCCGCCGGATTTCGCCGCCGTCAAGTTACCGACGCATTGATTGACACTTACTCCGGAACCGCCGTTAATTACAAATCCATCGGCGGCAATGCTTTCAATCCGGATATTTCGGCAGTCTTCCAACTCAATCCGCCCCCGAAGCGTTACCGGAAACGCCCCGCGTCCGCGCAAAATGATGTTGCTACGTTTTTTCAAAGTGATGTTACCCCGCCATTCGCCAGGCAATATATAAAGTGTGGAGTCGTCGGTCAGTCCCTTGTCCAGCGATTTGAACGCTCCGCCCACCGAATTGCCGTCCGCCATGTCATTGCCGTCGGGCTTGACGTAATAAACCGACGGAGAAAACGGCTGGGGCGCGCGGTCCCGGTACTTGGAATCGCCCTGCGGCCGAAAGTCGTAATGAAGCGGATCGGCAAATTCGCGATCTTCCGAAAAGTTCTTTTCTTCCTGGCGGACAATCGTGTTGGTCCAGGTTCGGGCATAAACCTTGCTTTTGTCAGTGGAAATCGAATTTTCCACCATACCGGCCCGAATGCCGCCGGAGGCGTAACTGCGGCGCACAACGCCGTCGGTATCGCTCGGCGGCTTGATCCAGATATCGTCATGCAAACTATTGAAAGAGATGCAGTCTTCGATAACACTGTTCTGCGCCGGACGAGTCCCGTAATAACGGATTCCCGCGCCGACCGTGTCGAAAACCAGGCAGCGGCGGATGATATTGTTGCTCTCGGGAGTACGAACGATAATATTGCCGCTGCTGTTATCAAACTGCGGATGGTTGCCGTAAGCGCGGCAGTCCTCGATAAGATTGCCGGTGTTGTTCTGCGAAATCCCAATGCCGCTGCTGTTCAAAAACGCCGTCACATTGCGAACTACGCATTTATTCCCTTCTTTCAGGTATACGCCGTAAAAAGTCGGCGCGCCGGCCCCCTGCGGCAAGCGCGAATTGGAGTGAAAACCCGTCACCGTCAAACCGTCAATGATAATTCCCTGCCCCTCCCCGTAAACGCCGTGGTCGCGGATCGTGGAAACCGTCAGGTAATGTTTCCACGGCGGTTCGCCATCGCCGGTAGCGATGTATAATCGCCGGTTCTCCTCGTCGAAAAACCAGCCGCCGCGAGTGAATTTCAGATCATTCAACGAGTTATAACGCGTATAAGTCGTCAGGGTATCGCGCTCGTGTACCCCCTGCGGAATTTCCGACCACGGACAGAACCAGAAATTTTTCTCGTTTTTCACAAACTCCGGAGCATCGACGTCGCCCCGGATGATCGCGGTTCCCGGTAGCGCCGCCCGGATTGTCACGTTATCGGTCTTTATGCTGACTGCCTCGCGGTATTCACCCGGCAGCACAGTGAGGACGTCGCCGGATTTGAGCTTATTGACCACCGCAGCCAGACTTTCACCCGGAGCAACCCGATATTCCGCCCCGCTCAGCGCCATGACGCTGAGAAAAAACAATGCCCATATTTTCATAGTGCCGCTCCGTTGTTCAATCCTTTCCAGAAGATACTGTTCCATTTATTCGCAGTATTGATGGCCTCGACCTCTTTGGCAATCGTCGGTTGTACGTGCCCGTCCATATAACCGATATTGGTAACCTTGTCATGATAAACGCCGATCCGCTGGATTTCCGATAGGCTTGTCGGCTCATAGGTGGGATGCCGGGTATAGACCTCCGCCAGGAACATCGTCGCGGACGGATGGGGATATTTGCCGATATTCCCCCGGTTGTATTTGGCTCCCGGCCGGGTCCACGTATTGGTATTGTAGCTTACATCAATATTGCTGTTCCAACGATCGGTTTCGTTTTTCAAGGTCGGATTTTTATCCGCTGGACAATGAAACACCTTGACTTTGCCCGGATCACCGGTACCGCCCACCCCCATCCGGTCCCGGGCAAAGGTCAACTGCCAGTCAATTCCGGCTTGATTCCTGGTATGGCAATACAACTCGTAAGGTATCAGGCTGTCATTATTCTCATCGATGTAAAAAGCCATTTCCGCCAGAACCTGCCGCATATTGCCGACACACTTGGTTGCAAGCGCTTTTTCGCGGGCCTTGCTCAATGCCGGCAGCAGCAACGCGGCAAGGATAGCGATAATCGCAATCACAACCAACAGCTCAATAAGTGTAAAACTCTCTTTCCTCAATCGGTTAAACATAATTCCAGCTCCTTCTGAGTTTTAATGACTTGACCGGCGGGGGCCAATAATACCGCATCGGAAACCCGGCACAAAAGCTGTTCCGGCCGGGCCAGCGGCATAATCGTCAGCCCATGAACGATGCCGTCGCGATCCGCATAACCTCGCTCAACGGCTTCCAGCGTTTGAATATCCCGGATTTCATACAGGAGATCGCCTTTTTTCACCGAACCATATTCGTCCGCCATGAACCGGACATGACCGGCATGACCGGCGACATAACGGCTCACCGCGCAATCTTCCCGGATCATCCAGACCGGATTCAGATGGACAACCTCGCCCGGAAGCATGTCGAGGCCTTTCATGAGGTTCCTCACCACGTTTTTGCCCTGCTCGTATTCGTGCTCCTTCAGGCCATGCTGAATGGAAAATTCCACGGTAATGCCGAATTTACCGGACGCTGTTGCCCGTCGGGTCAGGTTGCCGCTCGCGTAATCGTTGACATTTTTCTCCCTGAGGATAACGCATTCGATGCCGGGCAAGCTCAACAGGCCGGAGTTTTCACCGTCCCGGCTGTAAATAAAGGGCTTCCGTCCCTGAAAACAATGCATATCGACGACTACGTCCGCCGGTTCCACAATCTCACGCCACAGCCACCGGGTAATGTCAAAAACCAGTCCTTCCCCTTCCTTGTTCCATACCCGGTTCATATTGTACAGGGTCTGCGCCTCCTGCCGCCCCAGCCCCCACGGGCAATAATAATGGCGGAAAAACGAATAGTAATAATCCCCGATTTTTGAAACATCCTCACGTTCGGGATAAAATTCATAATCCAGCTCCAGCGCACCTGGATTGGCGCAAGGGCAGATATAGACCGTCCCGGCGAAATCACTTCGGTCGAGCTCCTCCGCCAGTTCCGGCAGCAGACACGGCCCGCTGTGTTCCATGCCGTGTTGTCCGGCAATCGCCGTAAGCACCGGACCGGGACGTTTTCCGCCGATTTTCCAGTAGGAAACGGTGATTTCCCGACCGTTCATGTCCACAAATGTTTTTGATCGTTTATCCATACTCAGATTCCGACTCCCGCCAAACGATGTTCGTTCAAAATATACTCGCGCCGCCTTTTCAGTTCCTGGCACCGCCTCAAGTGTTTACCGATATTGACCACAAACTCGTCATGGCTGATTTCACCGCGAAAAAGCCGGCGGCTGTCGTGGGACAAGGTTACCACCCCTTCCCCGTTCATCAGACGATTCAGAAAAATAATATTTTCAGTTTCCGTCCAGAATGGATCCTGACGGTTCAGCCGGGCGGTGTTGAGCATGGAAGCATCCGCCGGAAACGCCCAACCGGAGGCAATGGTTTTCTGGATGGACGGCGACAAAACGCTTTCGGCGATATCGAACATTAATTCCGGATTTCGGGCCCGGTTGCTGACAAAAAGAGTTTCCGATGCGGAATGACAGGTTCGGTGTCCGCCAATTTCCGGGGTGGCGGTAATCCCGATCTCAAACGGCAGTTTCATATTCTTGAAATTGCCGCGCGACATCAACATGAACAAAGCCGTACCCTTCGCAAAATCGCCACCGCCGAACTTGAAATTACTCACTTCGCCAAGCATTTTTACCGCATTTGCAAACAATGCTTCGTCCAACGTCCCGGACTTGCTCAGGCTGTAAATGATATTTAACAGAAACGTCCGTCCGAAATTACTGAAATCGAAGCCGGGGCCTTCCGAACGGCGAAGCAGTCCGATGAATTTCTCCCAGGTCAAAGTCTCAGAGGTGAACTCCGGATCGACTTGCCGCATCAAATCCTTATTCCAAGCCAGCAAAATCGGCGAATATTGATACGGAATGCCGTAACAGACGTCGCGCACGGTATGAAAATTGAATATGTACGGATGCAAACGTTGCCAAGCTTTGATTTTCTCCAGTCGCGCCTTCGGCCAGGGCAGGAAATACTCGCCGTAATCAAAAGGTATAGTAGAGGCAAAAACCATACCGTCCGCCTCGTCGATATCATCGACAACCTCGAATTTGACTCCCGGATGCAATTTCTCCAGCTTTCCAAGCAGTTGCGGCAACAGATAGTACCGGGGATAAATCCGCACGGTCCGGGTTTCCGCCTGGCGGACATAAGAGCCGGATTTGGGGATGCGGACGATCAATCCCCGCTCCTGAAGCGCATTCAAGGCCTTGCCCGCGGTCATTTTGGTAGTGCCGAAACGGGTTGCCAGCTCGGTCTCCGAAGGCAGCTTGCCCTCCAACTGCCCCCCGGCAATCATATCCGCAACAGCGTCTGCGATAAATTCCGATTTACTACTCATAATCTGCCATAGGGTTGTTTTTTATTTAAGTTCAAAATAATCATTGCCATATGGTAATATTATACCCCCTAACCCAATTATGTCAATAGGTAATTCGAAAAATTTTTTGTATATCAGCTTTGTCCGGTTATATTAATCAGACAGGTCCGACAGATCTGAGCCCAATGATACAGGAGAAAACTTGTGAGCAACAGCCATTACTATTCACCGAAAGAAGAATTTCTCAACGCAGTGACCCACGGAGCCGGTTTTATCATCGTCCTGATCGGCATCGTAGCCTTGTGGGTGATGGCAGCCATACGCGGCCTGGTTCCCCTGACCGCCTCCGTAATTTACGGACTCTCACTGATGGCCGTTTACGCGTCGTCGACCGCTTACCACGCGGTCGACGATGAAAAGCGGAAACTGCTTTTGCGCAAATTCGACCATGCCGCGATTTACCTGCTGATTGCCGGAACCTATACCCCGATCATGATGCTGGCGGTAGGCGGCAAACTCGGTTACTGTTTTTTGGCGGTCGAGTGGCTCTGCGCCGCTGTCGGCATTGCGGCCAAATGTTTCAGCGCCGAAAAATTTCACGGCCTGTCGGTCACCCTCTACTGTATTATGGGCTGGATGTGCATGTTTTTCCTAAAAATCCTGCTGGCCGGAATGTCAACTGCGGGTTTTGCCCTGCTGCTTGCCGGCGGGATAGCCTATACGGTCGGCATCATCCCATATGCCATGAAACGCCAATACAGCCACGCGATCTGGCATCTCTTCGTCCTTGCCGGCAGTACACTGCAGTTTCTCTCGGTCTTCACTTTGGTACTATAAAAAAGAAACGGCAGGGTGGATTTGACTCCGCCCTGCCGCAGTAATGATAATATTACTTAAATACCCTGATCGACCATAGCGTCGGCGACTTTCAGGAAACCGGCGATGTTGGCGCCGGCCACATAGTTGTCTTTGAAGCCGTAACGGTTGGCGGCATCGACACAGGATTTGTGAATCCGGGTCATGATGTCAAGTAACTTATGGTCGACTTCTTCGGCGGTCCAGGACATGCGCAAGGAGTTCTGGGACATTTCCAGACCGGAGGTGGATACGCCGCCGGCGTTGGCCGCTTTGCCGGGGCCGAACAGGATACCGTGCTTGAGCATGTATTCGACGGCCTCGGGAGTCGAAGGCATGTTGGCGCCTTCGGAGACGCATATGCAACCTTTTCCTGCCATGTATTTGATGTCATCCAGATCAAGTTCGTTCTGAGTGGCGCTGGGCAAAGCCAGATCGATTTTTTCAACGAGCTGCCAGGGCTTTTGGTCTTCAAAAAACTTGGCGGATTTGTATCTGTCGGCGTATTCCCGGATACGGCCGCGGCGGACGTTTTTCAGCTCCATGATGAACTCGAGCTTTTCGTTGTCGATGCCGTCCGGGTCGTAGATCGAACCGGCGGAGTCGGAACAGGCTACGACTTTGCCGTCCAGATCGGTGATTTTCTTGATGGTATACTGGGCCACGTTACCGGAACCGGATACCACGGCGATTTTGCCGGCGATTTCTTCACCGCGGGTACGGAGCATTTCACGCATGAAATAAACGTTGCCGTAACCGGTGGCCTGCGGACGGATCAAGCTGCCGCCCCAGTTCATGTTTTTGCCGGTCAATACGCCTTCGTGGGCGTTGACGATGCGTTTGTATTGGCCGAAAAGATAGCCAATTTCGCGGGAACCGACGCCGATGTCACCGGCCGGCACGTCGCAGTCCGGGCCCACATGACGATAAAGTTCACGCATGAAGCTCTGACAGAAGCGCATAACGTCGATATCGGAACAGCCCTTGGGATTGAAGTTGCTGCCGCCCTTGGCGCCGCCCATCGGCAGAGTGGTCAGACTGTTTTTGAAAATCTGTTCAAATCCCAGGAATTTCAGGATACTGAGGTTCACGGAGGGATGGAAGCGCAGCCCCCCCTTGTAAGGCCCGATGGCGCTGTTGAACTGAACGCGGTAGCCTTTGTTGACCTGGACTTTACCGGCCTGATTGATCCACGGCACCTGGAAAATAATGATACGCTCCGGAATCACCATGCGTTCCAGAATGGCATGCTGTTCATAAACCGGATTCTGCTCGAGAACCGGATCGAGCGAATCAATGACTTCCTTCACTGCCTGGATGAATTCAAGCTGGTCGGGATTCTTGGCGATAACATCTTCGTAGACTCTTTTTCCGTAAGCGTTCATTTGTCTCTTCCTTATCTTAATTTTTACCGTTTAAAAAACCTTGCAAATTTAGCGCGCAAAAGTAAAAAATATATCAGCAAAAATATAGTTTGCAAATTTAAAATCGGAAATTTTTGTAATATTTTTCTTAAAATCGCCAATTTAAAAATAGATGAATTCTACTAAATATACAATTCAGTTCGAATAAAAACAAACTAAAAAGGTAAACAATTTTGTAATATTTGGGTCCGATAAGACATAGACGCCCCCGGCAGAAGTCAAAAGAATGGACATTGTCGGCTTATAAACTTGGATCATCACGCTCAAAACCGTCCGACGTGTCAGACTAGTCCGACTGCTTTTTTGGGGTCGTCATATAGACGGTAGTCTCATACCCGGAAATACCAATAATTATCAATTTTGCTGTTTGCAATAGTTTTTTTACCATATTATAGTTGAAAAAATAAAAATTCGGAGGCCGTTATGATGAAACTGTTTTTTATTTTGCCGCTGATTGCCGCCGCACTGTTTTCCTCCGGATGCAGTCACCGGTCGGAAAAGATGGATCAAAGGCTTGACGCCATACAGGCCGATATTGAAATCCTCAAAGAAAAAAATTCACCCCCTCCCTCCCGGCGCGATGCTTTGAGAAAGATCCCCCGCAATAAGCTCACTCCGGAAAATCAGCAGGAGTACCTTGAAATAATCGCCGTCCCCATTTCTCCGGATATGGCTGACCTGGCCAGGTTTATCGATGACACCAATGACCTCAACTTTTTGCGGGACCGCAAATTGATCCGGCCTTGGATAGACAGCCAGGTCCAGACCCTGGGAAGAAATTACCTGCCATATTTGTTGCCTTTCTGTCGGCACGGTATGCTGCGGAGCGCTGTCTTCACCATTCTTTTGCCCGAAGACAAGCAGATGCTTTGGGAAAAATCATATATCTATCCGCAATTATTGAATGGCTATATCAAACTCGTTGATGCTTCCGATGCCGAATTCGTTCTGAAAATGCTGCCGGTCCGGGAGGACCTGATAGCCGCAGTGATAAAATTGCAGTTGACTGAAAAAGCAATGCCGGTAGTAGTTGAAAGATTACAACGTGGTGACTACTTTCAATCCTATAACCAGTGGTTGAGAGTTGCCCTTGACAATACCGAAGGAAACGAATGGGAGGAGATCATCGAAACCGCTTTTCAGGTAATGCGCCACTGTAATCTCAATGCATCCGCCGCCATTGCCGAAACTCTCTCGCGACAAGGTTTCCAGCCTGCTTATGACTATCTGGTGAAATATACGGCCTTGGATAAGAGTCTCCACAATCCGTGGCGCCCGAAAATTCAGGCATTGTCGCCCTGCAAAAATATCAACGAATTCAATGCGTGGTATCAGAAAAACCGGAACAATCTGGTCTTCGATCTGGAAAAGAAAATTTTCCGGGAAGTCCCGGTAAGGAGTCGTTGAGAAATAAACTTGACAAAAATCTTCGTGGTTCCCAGTGAGTGATTTTTGTCGAAACAGTGAGGAGCATAACGAGTTATGTGATGAACTGATTTTGGCGAAAAGCACCATTGGGAACCACAAAGATGTCAAAGTTATTTTTTAATGACTCCTAAAATAATCAATTTACTGTTTGCAAAACAAAAGATATTACATTATAGTTCATTCAAGAATCAGGAGGAATATGATGAAGTTTTTAGTTCTGTCTGTAATTGTTGCCGCGGTCTGCCTTACCGGATGCAAGCACTCCGACAATGCCGCTATCGCCTGCTATGAAAAACGCGTCACCGAAATGGAAAAAGAAATCAGGAAATTGAAAAACCAACAGGAACGCCAGATTGATTTGGTCGAGCTCTTCGACGAGCACATCCAGCACAGCAGTTTCAGCAAGAGCTTGATTTCACGTTACCTGAAATGCATCGCCCTCCCCCCCCATCCAACCCGCGAACAAGTCATCGAATACATCAATGCCCTGTATCAGCTCCGAAACATCAACACCAACAGCGGCGACCTGATCCGGGCCAATGTCATTCTGGCGGTCCAGAATATGGGCCGTGATTATCTGCCGGATTTGATGGCTTTTATTGACTATTCGTACATCTGTGACGGCGTCAGGGCCATTATTATACCCGCCGACAAAGAAATGCTGCTCAGGTATGCCACGACGCCTAATTCCAATTCCGCTTATCAGGCCATGAGTCTTTATTTGAATTTTGTCGATGAAAACGACAAGGAAACCATCATCAAAATGCTGCCTGAGCATACCAATTTGGTTTCGGTGGTCAAACGCCTCGGCCTGGAAAAAGAAGCGGCTCCGATTCTAAAAGAAAAATTCCTGAAACGCCAGAGCATCAACAACTACGACGTCGCCCTGGAAATCGTCATGAACAATATCGATGAAAAAGAACGTACCGATTTCATGGAAAAAATATGGCGCGCCATGCGGCAACAACAGCGCAATGATTTCTGGGGCGTCTACCAATATGCCAATAATTTTGCCTCCTACGGCTATGTACCGGCTTTTGAATTTATGGCCGACAACATAGGACAGTTCCGTCACGACCAGCAACGCCAGAATCAACTGGTCATGCTTTCACCGGTCGGCACTTTCGAGGAATTCCTCACTTGGTACAAGGCCAACAAAGGGAAACTGAAATTCAATCAATCCAAAGGCATTTACGAGGCTGCTGAATAACCATGACCGCATCCAACAACCCGAAATTTCATAAATGGGCCATTCCGTTAACCGTCATAATCATGCTGTTCCTGGGATGGATGTTTACTGTCGATTTCATAACTTGCGCCGGTAATGACTCATCCCGTTACGGCACAGTGCATAACCTGGTGGACAACGGCACTTTCGCGCTTGAATACGGCCTGATCAAAACCGTTGACAAAATCATTTACAACAATCACATCTACAGTGACAAGCCGTTATTCCTACAGGTTTTGATAAGCGGTCCATACTGGGTTCTGGCGAAAGTCTTCGGGTTGACTTTCACCTCTCATTATCATCTGGTTATTTTCCTGTTGAATTATTTCTGCTTTTACTCGCTGAATATTTTCATGTTCCTGCTTTTTTACAAAATGACCAGGGAAAAATTACCGGAAGCTCCACAATCCTTCCTGATTTTTTCTTCACTCGCCATGATTTATTCCACGATGCTTTTCAGCTACAGCGTGGCGATCAACAACCATACCCCCACCGCCTTCCTGACCCTGGTACTCCTATTTATGCTTGAACGGACGGAGAAAAACGGGCCGGGTCTATTGGTAGCGTTTTTGATCGGGGCAACCACCGGAACTATTCTGAATGTGGAATATATCTTCGGCGGAGTTTTCGGACTGAGCGCATTTTTTCTGGTTGCGATTTCTCCGGACCGGAAAATACGCTGGCGTCCGGCCATGACTTACGCTGTCGGTGCCCTTATCATGGTCTCACTCATTTTCATAATCAACTACATCGCTTTCGGCTCCCCCATACCGATGTATTCCAAATCGCACCGTATCTCTTATACCAACAATCTTTTCTATTACATCCTCATGGCGACTTTTGGATTCAAAGGAATTTACCTTTACATGCCGGCGCTGTTATTCATTTTTCCGGTCATTCTGAAACTCCGCCAAGCTCCGAAAGACCGCCTGAAAATCACCATGATCGCCTCTTTGGGCGCAACCGTAATTTTGTATTTTCTCGTCACCAATGAATGGGGCGGCTGGAGTTTCGGCTTCCGCTACCTGATTCCGATTATCCCGATAACTTTTTATTACATTATCCTGGACTTGCGGAACTGGCAAAAAAGTTTCAAATTCTATTTATTCATCGCATGTATTCTGTGGGGAATGTTCGTTTCCTATTTGGGCGCCTATAACCCATGGTGTATCAGTTATGAGAAACATATTTCCGGCGACCGCTTCTATAAAGCACGTTATTCTTTCATGGGCAACCTTTTAACTATGTCATTCGAGAAAAATCCAGACAGTGCCTTAAGCCAATTTCTTATTCACAAGGTTTTCGGAGAGGACTATTCGGCAATGTTCCTATCCGCCTCATATTTCAACAAACTTGACCAGGAAATGCTGCCAAAGACCCGCAAGTACTTCAAATATGAAGAACCCGCCGATGTCAAGCCGGACAATATTACCAGAGTAAATTAATTCAAAAAAATTCTCTGAAATTACACTAATATATCTTGACTTTTCCATGAAATAAATGTATGCTATTTCATATGGAAAACACATTACAAAAATTAGATATCCTGTCCCAGGACGCCCAGTACGACCTGGCCTGTGCCTGCGGCAACGGCAAAGACACCGCGCGCAAACGCGGCGACGAGGGCCGCTGGCTCTATCCGGTGACCGTAGCCCAGGGCGGTTCCGGATTGCTGCTCAAAACCTTGCAGTCAAATTGCTGCGTCAGCGACTGCAAATATTGCCCGCTACGCAGCAATGCCAATGCCCGCCGCTGCTCGCTCTCGCCGGCGGAAACCGCTAAGGTTTTCATGGATTACTACCGCCGCCGCCCCGAAGTCTTCGGCTTGTTCGTCAGTTCCGGCATTGTCCGCAACGCCGACCATACCATGCAACGCCTGATCGACACGGCCTCAATCTTGCGTAACTATCACAAATTCAAAGGTTATATCCACCTGAAAGTTATTCCAGGCGCCTCCGATGCGGCGATCGAAGAAGCCGTCCGGCTGGCCACCGCGGTATCTTTGAATATCGAGGCCCCCGGGGCAAAATATTTTGACCGCTTGACCCATACCAAACAATTTGACCGCGATATCGTCCGCCCCATGAAGTTGATCAGCGATTTGACCTCGCGCGGCGCTAAATATTCCAAAGTCAAAGCCTCGACTCAATTCATTGTCGGAGCCGCCGGCGAACAGGACCGTGAAATCCTCAATTATGTGGACGCGGTCTATAACCGCCTGAACTATGAACGGGTTTATTTTTCCGCTTATCAGCCCGGCTTAGGCGATTATACCATTCCCGGCGAACAGGCATTCAACCTGACGCCGGACGCGCGGTTTACCCGTGAACACCGGTTGTATCAATGCGATTTTCTTTTGCGTACTTATGGATTTCAGAAAAACGAGCTGATATTCGAGCCGGATGGCAACCTGTCACTGAGTGCCGATCCCAAAGAAGTCTGGGCGAAGAAACACCCGGAAATGTTTCCGGTCAATATCAATCGGGCCGATAAGTTCGAGCTGATGCGCATTCCCGGAATCGGGGCGGAAACCGCCAATAAAATCATCAGACTGCGGGGAATTCACCGGTTGCAGTCGGTTCGGGATATCGTCAAAGGCAAACAACTGGAAAAAGCTTTCGCCTACACCACCGCATAATCAGGTATCGCCGTTGCGCAGAACGGGCATGATCAGTTTCTGAATCGGGGGCTGGTCCGGTTGTTTCAGACATTTCAGGAGCAACTCCAGCCCTTGCCGGGTCAACTCGTAAAAATCCTGCATGATCGAAGTCGTTTGCAATCCCCAGACATGTTCCGGCATCTGGTTGTCGATATCCAGATAAAAAATATCTTCGCGCCACTTCAGCCCATGCCGGTTCACCCATTGGATCAGCGCCCCACTTTCGGCCCAGTCGTCGGCGAAAACCAGAAGCGGTTCGCCATTTTTCCGCGGCAGTGAATTTTCCAGAACTTCCAATTTACCGGAAAAATCATGCGGCATTTCAATTACTTCATAAAAACGCTTCAATTTCCGGCAGGCGGCGACAAATCCCGAATCGCGGTTGCGATGGACGAACTGGCTGCCGACGCCGGATTTCAACAAATAGGCCGGAACATTTTCAAACCGCGCCAGCCGCTCGTAAACCACTGACTCAAAACAGCCTTCCATATCGCTGCCGACATAGTTGTATCCGTCAACAGTCCGGTTGATCAAAATACCGGGTACATTGGCCATGATCCCGGCGATTTGCGGCAATAGCCGATCGTCGGGATGCGACCAGAGAATACCATCGTAGCCGGAAAGTGCGGCAATTGCGGTTTTGCTGGCAAGCGCTTCTTTGTAACCGATACCATAAACCCGGCAGGATTCGGACGACGGGCGCTGGTGGATCAGCCACTCCGGGGCCACCAGGGCGATCCGGCGCCGCATTTGATTATTGATCACCACCGTACCGGAGCCCCGCCGGGCGGCAATCATCCCGTTCTGCTCCAACTGAGCCATGGCCCGGTTGACCGTCACCCGGGTCACCTGGAAACGCCGCGACAATTCTTCCCGGCTCGGCAGCTCACTGCCTACCGGATAAATGCCGTTCTCAATTTCGCGTCCCAAAGTCGCAATAATCTGCCGGTATAATTCCATTTTCATCCTGTTTTTATCTATAAATATCGCTGTTATTCTCAAACTTTCAAGCTCCGGTCTTGTTTTTCCGGCAAGAGTTACTATATTACCCAAATAAATCATCCGGATGAAAGTTTTATGAAGGTAACACAGCTTAAATTCGACCTGTTCGACCAAGCCCCGTTCACCCCCAGGGTCTGGGCTATGGACAGCAAAACACAGTTAAAATGCAAACAGGCGGTCTTGCGCTGGCTGCTGGCGATGGATCCGACCGGCATCGGCATGAATGTCCCTACCCGGATTTCGCGTTTTCAGGTCGATATCGGCGCATTCTGGTCGGCTCCGGACCGGAAACGCCAACTGCATCCGCGCAAGACCGCGATTGTGGAAATGCGTTTTGAGCGTTGCAACTGCTGGCCCGATATCAGCAAACACGAAGACCTCCTGGGCTCCCTCCGGGAAGTGAAAAACGAAAAACAGCAGTTGGAAGCCCAGATCCGGCACGATGAACCCGAGTTACGGGTGGGCGACAATCTTTTTACCGAGATCGAAGACTGGGATTATGCCGGAAGCCATAATCCGCGCTATCATCTCTGTCTCAAACGCTTGGAGGAAATTCAACATGCCCTGTATGCCGGAAGCCGTTTCGAACAGATCCGCCGGGCTCATTCCGCCGACTTTCTTTATCTGGCGGTGCCCTCCGGGTTGATCGATGCGCGGGAACTTGCCAATGGCTGGGGCCTGCTCTATATCGAGGATAATTTCGAGGTCAAAGAGATCAAGAAAGCCCAGCAGGAAGAGACTTCTTCCGACTGTAAGTTGCATTTTATCCAGAACCTGGCCGCTTCCGCCATGAAAAGCGCATTATTCGCCGCCGGGGTCAATATCAACAACGACGGCAAAGTCACATGCACTCTGCCGCCACGGCGACGCGGGAAAAAGCTATGAAAAGAAAAATCAAGAACATACGTTTTTTAATCGAATATTTTATCGTCATCATCCCCTATCACCTGTTGCGGGCCCTACCACGGCCGCTGATGCGCGGGTTTGCCCGGACAATCAGTTTCTGCGGCTATACCTGCTGGCCGGGTGTCGGCAAACTGATCCGGGCCAATCTGAAAGCGGCTTTTCCGGAAAAAGGCGACAAGGAAATCAGCGAAATCGCCTACAAATCGTTTTTCAACACCATCTATAATATCGTCGATTTCCTCTGGATGATGGGCAAACAGGACCGGATCGAGAAATACATGCACCTGCCGCCGGACATTCTCCGCCAGTTGCGTGATTGCGTGGAATCCGGTACTCGAATCCTTTTCGTCAATCCCCACCTGGGCAGTTGGGAAGGTTCGGGCCTGATGGCCGCCAACCAGGCCGGAATCAGACTGGCCGCTATCGCCAAAATCACCCGCAACCCCTACCTGAATAAACTGATCAACCAGGACAATCGCGAGCGCGGCGGAATCAAGATCATTTTCTCCCAGGGTGCCATGAAGGAAGCTTTGCGCTGCCTGAACGAAGGCATGTCCATGGGTACTCTGATCGACCAGAATACCCGGGTGCGCAACGGCGGAATCTTCGTCAATATGTTCGGTATTCCGGTGGCTTCCAGCCGGGCTCCGGCCACTCTGTGGCACTATTGCCTGACCAACAACATTCCGGCCAAAGTCATCTACGGCACCAGCGTCCGGGAAAACGATATCCTGGTAGCCCATTCCGCGACTCTGAGCAAGGAATATCATGAATACGCCAACGACGAGGAAATCATTCAGGAGCTGATGGATATCAGCGAGCGCTTTATCCGCCGGTACCCGGATCAGTATTTGTGGCTTTATAAACGTTTCCAGTATATTCCGCCCGACTCTTCGGATGAAGTGAAGGCCAAATATCCTTATTACGCAGTAGTGCCGCCGCCGACATTTTTCCGTAAACTCATAGCAAAGGCAGACGAAGAATGATCGAATCAGGAACACGTTTCGCAGTAATCGGCTGGCCGGTAGCCCATTCGCTTTCGCCACCGATGCAGAATGCCGCTTTCGCGGCTTCCGGCCTGGGTAATCCATACCAGAAGATCGCAGTCAGCCTCGAAGAACTGCCGCTTTTCGTCGAAGAAGCCCGGTGCAAGCTGAAAGGATTTAATATCACGGTTCCTCACAAGAACAATATCATTCCGTTTCTGGATGAGATTGACCACGAGGCCGCCGAGGCCGGCAGCGTCAACACGGTCGTCATCACCGGCGGCCGGATGAAAGGTTATTCCACTGACGGCTACGGACTGGCGACTTCTCTCAAGGAAGCATTCGGCCTGGCGGTCCCGAACAGCTCGATACTGTTTCTGGGCTGCGGCGGCGCGATTCAGGCGGTCTCCTTTTATTTCGCCCTGCAGGGGGCCAAAGCTCTCTACTTTGCCAATCGCTCTCTCGACAAAGCCGAGGAGCTGATCGTTCGATTGAAAGCCGCCTCCCCCGCCACCCAGTATGCCTGTTGCACCCTCGACGATCACGATTCAGTCGCCCGCTTTGCCCGCGACTCGCAAGTAGTGATTCAGGGTACCAGTCTCGGCTTGAAACCGGACGATCCCATGCCGGTGGCGCCTGAGCTGATTCAGGGCAAACCGTATTACGATACGATTTACAAGCCCACTCCCCTGCTTCAGGCGGTGCGGCGGACCGGCGCTCCGGCGGCGGACGGACGGACCATGCTGTTGCATCAGGGGGCGCGCTCATTTGAAATCTGGACCGGACTCAAAGCCCCGGTCGAAACCATGCGCCAGGCCCTGGAGCAAGCTATCGGAGAACGCAATGGATAATTTATACATGATGATTCTGGAAATGCCGTATGTGTTTTACTTTTTCGCTTTTGCGCTGGGCTGCTGTATCGGCAGTTTTCTCAATGTCTGCATCTGGCGGATACCGCGCGGCGAATCGATTGTCACCGCTCCCTCGCACTGTCCCAAATGCGGCCACAATATCCGCTGGTACGAGAATATCCCCCTGGTCAGCTGGCTGGCCCTGGGAGGACGTTGCAGTTCATGCAAACAGCCGATCACCATCCGTTATTTCATGGTCGAACTGCTGACCGGAATTCTGTTTCTGCTGGTGTTTTACAAAGTCCTGTACTACCAGATGCCGCTGACTTTTCTGCCGGTCTATTTCGGCCTGATCATGCTGGCGGTCTGCACGGCCTTTATCGACATCAAACATCTGATTATCCCGGACCGCATCACCTATCCCACAGCGGTCCTGGGGATGATCTGCGCACTGGCTTTTCCCGAAACCTGGCACCTCAACTGCCGGTTGCTGGCCGGGTCGTACTCGATCTTTACCATGCTCGGCTGCCTGATTATCATGAGCCTCGTCGGGTTTATCGGCGAGAAAATGTTCAAAAAAGAAGCCCTCGGCGGCGGCGATATCAAATACATGGCCGCAATCGGAGCCTGCTTAGGACCGATTGGAGCGTTCGCCATTTTGCTGATAGCCTCGCTGCTGGGAACCATTGTCGGGGTTGTCCTATTGCTCAGGAGCGGCAAAGAACGGAATCCGGTGATTCCGTTCGGACCGTTCCTGGCGGCGGCGACCTATATCTGGATAGTCGCGGACCATTTTCTGATTAACTGCTATCTCAGGACCTTGCCGCCCCTGCCATAGCGTCAAACACAAGGAGTATTTGATATGGGAATGACGATAACCGAGCACATCCTCGCTCATGCCGCCGGAAAGGACTCCGTTTCACCCGGCGACAATATCTGGGTAAATGTCGATGTACTGCTGACTCATGACGTCTGCGGACCGGGTACCATTGGTATTTTCAAACGCGAATTCGGCGAAAACGCCAAAGTTTTCCAGCGGGGCGGCGTGGTCATTATTCCCGACCATTATATTTTCACCGCCGACGAAAAGTGCCACCGCAATATCGACGTCCTGCGTGAGTTCGTCAAAGAACAGGACCTCCCCTATTTTTACGATCCCGGCACCACCGATTATGCCGGAGTCTGCCACGTGGCGCTGCCGGAGCGCGGACATTGCCGTCCCGGCGAGGTGCTTTTCGGGACCGATTCCCATACTTGTACTCACGGCGCTTTCGGGCTTTTCGCCTCGGGCATCGGCAATACCGACGCCGCTTTCATCATGGGTACCGGCAAGCTGCTGATCAAGGTTCCGGCTTCCATTAAAGTCGAAATCGACGGCACCCTCCCCCCGGGAGTTTCCGCCAAAGACATCATCCTGCGCCTGATCGGCGATATCGGGGTTGACGGCGCGACCTACTGTGCTCTGGAATTCACCGGCTCAACCATCGAGCACCTCAGCATCGAGGAGCGCATGACCCTCTGCAATATGGCGGTGGAAGCCGGGGCCAAGAACGCCATCATCGCCCTCGACCGCAAGACCCTTGAATACGTCAAGGCCAGGAGCAACAAGCCTTTTACCTGTTTCTTCAGCGATCCCGACGCCGAATACAAAACCGTTTACAACTACCGGGCGGAAGCCTTCAAACCGGTGGTCGCCCTGCCTTATTCGCCGGACAATGTCAAGAATGCCATGAACATTGAAGACACCAAAATCGACCGGGTCTATATCGGCAGTTGCACCGGCGGTAAAATCGAGGATTTCCTGATGGCCGCCAATATCCTGAAAGGCCGCAAAGTCGCCGTCGAAACCTTCCTCGTCCCGGCGACCCGGGAAGTGGACCACGCCCTCGACGAAATCAAAATCGGCGGCAAAACCCTGCGGGAAATCTTCCTGGACGCGGGCTGTTTGCCCCCGGCCCCGCCATCATGCGCGGCCTGTCTCGGCGGCCCGCTCGATACGTTCGGCCGTTGCAACAACGCCGAAGTCTGCCTGAGCACCACCAACCGCAATTTCCCCGGACGGATGGGCTCGAAAGACTCGCAGACGATTCTGGCTTCGCCCTATACGGCGGCGGCCTCCGCGCTCACCGGGCATATCACCGATCCCCGCCCATATCTGCTATAAAGGAGTATGAATATGGCTGAAATCATCAAAGGCAAAGTTTACGTGGTCGGCGAAAACATCGACACCGACCAGATCATACCCG
>JAVBRM010000180.1:0-23906 GCA_031548025.1 Victivallaceae bacterium
GTGTGCTCTTCCGATCTTTGTTATAATCGATGTCATCGCCATCGATCAAACCGTCGAAAGACCAGGTGTACTGAGCATCAGTCGTGCCGTCGTAGACTTTATTATCGCCGTCGCGGTTGACCACCAGGGTAGCCTTGGTAATATCCGCACCGAAGTCGTTGTAAACGATCTCATAGTTGCCGAGGTCTGCGCCGTTCAAAGAATCGCCAGTGAAGAAGACATCTTTGTCGGTTCCGACATTCTTATCCTCGAATTGAGCGTTACCCTTGTTATAATCGATGTCATCGCCATCGATCAAACCGTCGAAAGACCAGGTGTACTGAGCATCAGTCGTGCCGTCGTAGACTTTATTGTCGCCGTCGCGGTTAACCACCAGGGTAGCCTTGGTAATATCCGCACCGAGGTCTTTGTAAACGATCTCATAGTTGCCGAGGTCTGCGCCGCTCAAGGAGTCGCCATTGAAATAAACGGCTTTATCCTCTCCGACATTCTTATCTTCGAACAATGCAGCACCCTTGTTATAATCGACGTCGTCACCATTTACCAGACCGTCGAATGACCAGGTGTACTGAGCATCAGTCGTGCCGTCATAAACCTTATCTTCGCCGTTGCGGTTAACCACCAGGGTAGCTTTGGTGATATCCGCACCGAGGTCTTTGTAAACGATCTCATAGTTGCCAAGGTCGTCGCCACTCAGCGAATCGCCAGTAAAGAAGACATCTTTATCGATCCCGACATTTTTGTTGTCGAACTGTGCATTCCCTTTGTTATAATCGATGTCATCGCCATCGATCAAACCGTCGAAAGACCAGGTGTACTGAGCATCAGTCGTGCCGTCATAAACCTTATCTTCGCCATCGCGGGTCACTGTCAACGTAGCTTTGGTGATATCCGCACCGAGATCATTGTAGATAACCTCGTAATTACCAAGGTCATTGCCGCTCAAAGAATCGCCAGTGAAGAAGACATCTTTGTCGGTTCCGACATTCTTATCCTCGAATTGAGCGTTACCCTTGTTATAATCGATGTCATCGCCATCAATCAGGCCGTCGAATGACCAAGTGTATTGAGCATCAGTCGTGCCGTCGTAAACCTTATCTTCGCCATCGCGGGTCACTGTCAACGTAGCTTTGGTGATATCGGCACCGAGGTCATTATAGATAATCTCGTAGTTATTAACATCATTACCGCTCAAAGAATCGCCGGTAAAATAGACATCTTTGTCGGTTCCGACATTCTTATCTTCAAACGATGCGTTACCCTTGTTATAATCGACGTCATCGCCGTCGATCAAACCGTCGAAAGACCAGGTGTACTGAGCATCCGTCGTGCCGTCGTAGACTTTGTCCTCACCGTCGCGGGTTACGGTCAGCGTGGCCTTACCGATGGTCATGACGCCATCTTCGTAGCTGATGTTATAATTATCGGTCACATTGCCGCGGGTTGAGCTGGAAATCACCGCATTGAACAACGCATCGATATACTCGCCGGCATTGCGGTAGAGATTGCTGTCGTATGAGATCAAGGCATCATCAAATGCAAATCCAAGACCGCCGGCGATACCATCCCAGCTGAATTTATGGGAGGTTCCGTCGTAGTTGTAGTGAGCATCGTCTGCTTTGAACGTGATATCGCGCACCAGAGTGTTGACTTTCATGGTGGCCGAGTGTGTATTCCAGTTGTCGTCGCCGGAGTAATCGACCGTGACATCGACCTCTTCGTTGGCTTTCCACGCCGTAGCTTGATCGCCAATGATTTCCAAATAGTCCGTATTGGTGGAGTTGAATGTAATGTCGCCGTCGCCGTAACCATCCTGATCCGCGCTCAGCGTTTCAGTTTTACCGTAGATGATGTCGGTATCTTCAAAATCCAGTACCACATTGCCCTTGTACTCCGATTCGTAAGCGCCCATATCGACGATGCCGCCATTGCCGTAACGGTAGATACGGCCGGTCGGAGTAAGGTCGGTTTCGGGCATGGTCACGTAGGAGTTATTGCCGCGATTGATCAGATATGAACCCGTATCCAGAGTATAATCGCCATTGGCCTCGTCGAAGAAGCAGACATAATACTCATTCTTGGCATTTTCATTTTTACTGCTGTCGGTCCTGGCGTTATTGGTTTGCAAGCTCACATTGCCGGTGCCGCCAAGGGTCCAGCTTTCGATACCGGAATACGTTACCGCGTTGGCAATGCCGGTATTGATTTGGCTCATGGTTGCGGCGCGATTACCCCAGAAAATGGAGTTTTGGACCGTAGCCGCGACGGTATTCCACATGCCGCCGCCGTCACCCTTGGCGGTGTTGTTGGCTGCCGTCAGGTTAAGCAGCGAGACTCTGGCAGTGGCATAAATGCCGCCGCCGCTGCCGTTGGCGATACTGTCGGCGATCAATGTGTTGTCCATGACCGCCGAACCGCCAATCGCATAAATCGCCCCGCCGTCGCCCTCCGCGGAGTTGTGGCGGAATTCCGAATGCGTTACCGCCAGGTCATTGGCCGCGAAAATCGCCCCGCCGTCGGTATCCGCGGTATTGCCGGTGAAACTGCTGTCGGCGACCGTCAATGTGACCGTGGAATCGGTCCAGACGGCCCCGCCCGCCAATCCGGCGGTATTGCCGGTAAAGGTGGTATTGGCGATCTTGACCGCGGATGCGTTCACCGCGGTCACATAAATCGCGCCGCCGTTGTTCTTGACATGATTTGCAGTGAACTCGGCTTTGCCGGTGATGTTGAGGTTTCCCTGAAGCCCCGACTCGCCGGGACCGCTGATATAGATGGCGCCGCCATTGCCGGTCCTGGCTTCATTGCCGGTGAAGTTCGCTTCACCGCTGATATTGACGATGGAGCTGTAACCGCTCATAACCACCGCTGCCGCCCCGCCATTGTCCGCATGGTTGCCACGGAAATCGGCAGTGCCGTTGATGATGAGCGAAGGTGTCGCGTAAACCGCGCCGGTGCAATAGATCGCGCCGCCATAGCTTGTTCCTCCGGTACTGACCGCATAGTTATCGATAAACTGAACATCGCCGTCGATGATGACCGAAGCATAGCCGGCAATCGCGCCGCCGGCGGCGGTATAATTGCCGGTCAAGCTGACATAGTTGCCCTGGAACAGGGAATCGCCGTCGATATAAATCCTGCCGTAACCGTAAATCGCGCCGCCGTAAGTCGTGGTGCTGTACGCCAGATCGGAGGATATGATTGCGTTATCGACGAATGTAACATCGGTAAAGGTCCCGCCGCAGCGCGCCATTACCGCGCCGCCGACGCCGCCGGTCGCCCGGTTGCTGTAAAATCCTGTCCGTTCAAATTCAGCCGTGGCGGTAAACAGGTCCACCACCACCGCGCCGCCGGAATTGGCGGTATTGCCTCTGGATTCGTCATTGGCATCGCCGAACACGCTGTCCGTGACCGAAAAATTGGAGTTCGTGAAGATCGCTCCGCCGTTGTCTCTGGATTTGT
This sequence comes from Victivallaceae bacterium, assembly GCA_031548025.1. Taxonomy (GTDB): domain Bacteria; phylum Verrucomicrobiota; class Lentisphaeria; order Victivallales; family Victivallaceae; genus UBA5239. Next base: position 3,463 of record JAVBRM010000180.1, read on the forward strand.
TGCTGTAAAATTCCGAATCAGTAACGATCAGGTCACCGTTGGGCGTACCGGAACCGCCATGCTTGCTGATGGAGATGGCGCCGCCGGTTCCCAAGGCTTCGTTACCGGTAAATTCGGAATTGTCGATTGTAAACATGTCCAGCTTATAATGAGTGACGAAAACCGCGCCGCCCATATATGCGGCCATATTTTTCTCGAAAAGAGAATTGGCGATCGAAATATCGGCCGTGCTGTTCGCATTCGGATAATAGTAAGCGCTCGGATCGCCGACAACGATCGCGCCGCCGCTGCCGGTGCCGCCGCTGCCGTTACTGGTCGCGAAATTTCCGGTAAAGGTCGCATAATCGATCTCCAAACGGGTCTCGCCGCCTTCCCCGTGGATATAGATGGCGCCGCCGAATTTGGAGTTATTGCCGTTGAATACCACATTGTCGGCATCCGTACCCGCGATATCGAGATGGATGTTATAGGTACTGACGGCGTAAACCGCGCCGCCGTAATAATCGCTGGAGTTGTCGTCGAATACCGAAGCACCGTCAATGCGAACCGTACCGGAGGCTCCGGACGTCGTGCCGATCTGGCTGAAATAAACCGCGCCGCCCATCCGGTTGTTCCACGTACTGGAATCGGTGTGGTTGCCGGTGAACGTACTGTCGGTAATCGTGAGCATATCTGAGGACACCGCGGTTTCCACCGCGATCGCACCGCCTGCGACGAGTGTATTATTCGCGCCGCTTACCTGATTTTCGGTAAAGGTGCTGCCGGTGACTGTGAAACCGCGGTTGCTGTAAATAGCTCCGCCCTTCCGCGCTGAATTTTTCGTGAAAGACGAACCGCTGACACTGAAATCGCCGCCGCCGTCGTTGTAGATGGCGCCGCCGTCGCGGGCGGTGTTCGCGACGAAATTCGAATCCGTGATGGTTCCGTTCATGACCAACAGGAGCGCACCGCCGTCAAAAATCGCCGAATTGTGATGGAAATCAACCCCGGTGGCTTGAAGGTCGCCGTACGCGCAAACCGCACCGCCATATTCTCCGGCGGTGTTGCCGCTGGCCGCAATATTCAGATCACCGAAAATGCTGCCATCCAGAATCACGTCCCCTATGGCGCAGATGGCGCCGCCGTTCAAGTCCGCGCTGTTGCGGTAGAACTCTGAATTCTCAACCGTGATCGTTCCGTACGCTAAAATGGCGCCGCCGTATTCTCCGGCGGTGTTACCGGTTTCCGCGGTATTTTTGTCACCGAATTCAGAATCGGTTACCGTGACGCCGGATGCACCGTAAATGGCGCCGCCGTAGCGGCCCGCGCTGTTGCCGTTGAAGTGCGAGCCCTCGACGGTGACCGCGGAGGTCGCGTAAATCGCGCCGCCGTGCACCCCGGCCTCATTGTCGGTAAAGTACGAGTCGCTGATCGTGAACTTGGCGGCGGCGTTGGCATAAATCGCACCGCCTCTGCCCGCCGTGTTACCCTGGAAAACCGAACCGTTGCGGATGATCAGCGCCGGCGTAGTGCCGTTCGGCACCAGGTAGATCGCGCCGCCGCTCATCGTGGCCTCGTTTTCCTTAAATGTACAACCGTCGACGGTGATATTGCGGTTGCTGTAAATCGCGCCGCCGTACTGGGCGGAATTTCCCTCGAAAAGAACGCCGGTCAGGTCCAGATTATTGGTAATGAAAAGCGCACCGCCGAGAGCGAGACCGTTGCTGCTGGCGACCGAATTACCGATGAAGGAAACTGCGGCGCCGTCCGCAATCGTCAGACTGGCGCCATGAATGGCGCCGCCGTAGGCATCCTTGGCATTGGTGATAGTGTTGCCTTCAAAAAGAACTGTGCCTTTGAGTGTTGTCCTGCCGTCGATGGCGCCGCCGTAAGCGTATTGGGAACCGTCGGCATCGACGTAGTTATCCCGGAACGTGACGTCTTCCAAGGTCATGTTGATTGCGTTGATCGCGCCTCCGCGCAAGGTCGCGCCATTTCCTTCGAAAAGGGTTCCGGTAGCCGTCAGATTGCCCTCGGTCGAATTGTTCGCCGCCAGCATAATCGCACCGCCGATACCGCCCGTATTACCGACGAACGAACCGCCGGTAATGGTGATATTGCCCCTCATATAAATCGCACCGCCCCAGGTGGTGGAAATATTGTTCAGGAAATGCGTGTTTTTCAGGGTCATGGTCGTGCCAACCAGAGAACTGTTGTTGTCGTGGATCATGATAGCGCCGCCGCTGCGAGGCGAAACGTTGCCGTCGAACGTCGAATCGGCAATATCAAACGTTGAGAGCCACTCGTGGTCGATGTCGAAGGCACCGCCGCCTGTTACCGCGGCACTGCCTTCGAGGGTAACCCTATTGCCGGAGAAGGTGGAATTCCTGACGCTGATCCTGGCTTCGCGTCCGGGATAGGTGGAATAAAGTGAACCATTATTCAGATAGACCCCGCCGCCGCCGAACACCGCGGTATTGGCATTCATCGTGGTATAATCGATGTCGATTTTCGCCAGCCCTCTGGCTCCCTGGATGAAGATGGCGCCGCCGGAGCCGTACAAAGCCTGGTTAGCGTCAAAAACAACCTGATTGTCCGCATCGGTACCGGCAATGGTCAGATTCAGGTCATACGAGCTGATTGCAGCGATCGCGCCGCCCCAGCCGGAAGAACTGTTATTCCAAAATTCAGAAGCGCCGGTGATCGTGAAGGAGAGTATAGTCGGAGCGTTTGTCCGGGTGGTCCTGGCGAAAAGCGCGCCACCACCATCGCCGCTGCTGATAGAGTCGGTAGCCATATTGCCGATGAATATGCTGTCGTTGACATTGAGGCTGAGGCTGTCGCCCGAGGCTTCAACCGCTACCGCGCCGCCGCGGGTGGCCTGCGAACCGCTGACATTGACGTTGTCCAGGAGTAGTTCCACATTGGCGCCGTTCACATAAATAGCGCCGCCGGCGGCAGTCTTGCCGCCGATCAAGTTGAGTTTACTGAACTCGAGATTCCAATCCGTGCCGCTGTCGCCGGCCGTGAAGATCCGGTAAGTACTGGCGGACGGGTTGGCAATCCAGTCGCCGCCGGACAAAATACGTCCCGCATTCTCGACCTTAACCGTGACATTCCCCTGCAGCACCGTATTGGTGACGTTATTGTAACCGTTGATGGTCATAGTGGAGAGATAGGCCGCGTCGATCGTCAACTGGCTGTAAATCGTGAGCATCAGATTTGTGCCTGTGAAATTTTCGATGGCAAACGTGATATCGGTAGCGATGGTTTCAGCCGTCAGTGTCACAGCCGCCCCGCTATCCTGGTAAGTGCCGCTGAAGGTCCTGCCGCCGTAAACTTCAATGGCCTCACGCAGAGAAATCACGTAGTCGAATGGATTGACGACATCTTTGTCGGTGGTCACGACTATACTCGGCAACTCCGGAATCGGCACGATTGCATATGCTCCGACATTGTATGCCAGATCCGTTTCCGTACGATCGGCCAGGTTCTGTCCGAGATCAATAATTATGCCGTTGGTCAAACCGAAGGAGGTCAGGTCATCGGCATCGAACCTATAAGTCGTACCGTCGGTGAAACTGATCCAGTCGGTACCGGACATGTCGCGGTAATAGAAATCATTGCCGACCTTGCCGATCAATGTACCTTTGTAAGCGGCCAAACCGGTATTCAAAATCTCAATCGTACCATCCGCACGCAGTATTTGCGACCCGTCAAGCAATACCAGATCGGTTTCCGCATCGTTCCACTTCGCGCCGAAAATAGTTTTCAGCGAACCGTCGACATCGGTTTCCGACAGTTTGGTATTGGCCTCGCCGGTGAAACTTCCCTCAACCACGCTGTAAATGCTGTAGACCATGCTGAGCGAGCCGTCTTCAACCGTGATATCGTTCAGGACGTTGATATTGTCGCCGAGGTAGTTGCCTACCATCAGCGTATTGAGTATATAAGCTTCGCCGTCGCCCAGGCAAACGGCCCCGCCGGAAGCGGAACTGTTCGCCGCCAGCGTAACATCCGCCAGTATCAGCGTGCCTTCCTCGCTGTAAAACGCGCCGCCGGAACCGGCTGAGTGGTTTTTGTAGAAAGTCGAGTTGTACACTGCTGCAGTGCCGCCGTTGGCGATCGCGCCGCCGCAGTCGCCTGCGCTGTTTCCGTAGAAAGTCGAGTTGTATACCGTGGCGTTACTGGCGTTGAGAATCGCACCGCCGTTGCCGGCGGAGTTATACGCAAATGTACAGTTGAGAACGGTCAGGGTCGGAATCGAATTAATATCGATATAATCGAAGTAAATGGCCCCGCCTTCATTCGTCGCACTGTTGCTGTCGAATATACAACTGTCCAAAGTAACATTGCAATAACTGTAAATAGCTCCTCCATACATAGCTGAATTGCCCTGGAACAAAACCTCGAAGAGGGACAGGTCACGGAAGGAGAAAACCGCGCCGCCAAGCGCATTGCCTTCACCGGTACTGACGGCCGAATTATTGATAAAGGAGACCTGGGCTCCGTCCTCAACCGTCAGTGTGGCGCCGTAAAAGGCTCCGCCATAAGCAGCCCCCGTATTCGTGACGGAGTTACCTTCAAAAAGAATGGTCCCCTTGAGGGTTAGAGAACCGCCGGAAATGGCTCCGGCATAAGCATACCAGCTGGGATCGTCGGCATTGACGTAGTTGTCTTTGTAGGTGACATCTTCCAGGATTGTACTGGTCGCGGAGGTCGCCCCTGCGAACGAAGTCGCGTGATTCCCTTCGAAGAGGGTTCCGGTAGCCGTCAGGACGCCATTGCCGGTCTTGTATTTCCCCAGCATGATGGCGCCGCAATATCCGGCACTGTTGCCTTCGAACGAACCGCCGTTAACGGTGATGTTGCCGTACATGTAGATGGCTCCGCCCCATTGGCCGGCGGTGTTGTTCAGGAAATGCGTGTTGGTCAAGGTCATTGCCGTGTCGATCCGGGGGGCTCCGCTACTGCCGTAATCGAGAATCAGGATGGCGCCGCCCTGGCGGGTCGAGCTGTTGCCGCTGAAAGTCGAATCGCTGATATTGAATTCGGTCAACCGCTCGTGGAGGATGCCGAAGGCTCCGCCGCCCGTTACAGCGGCACTGTTTTCGAGAATAACCTTGTTGTTGGAAAAGATTGAATTTGTAACATTGATCGTGGCTCCGCGATCGGTATTCCAAACCAGATTCGTACCGCCGGGCATGAAGATGGCACCCCCGCCGAATTCGGCGGTATTGTTGTTCATGGTCACATAATCGATAACGAGGTTTGTAATCCCCCTTGTTCCCTGGGCCAAAATAGCGCCGCCGGAACCGTAGAGTGCCTGGTTGCCGTCGAAAATGATGTTCCTGGCGACATCGCCGGTAATGGTGATATTCAGGTCGTACGTACTGATCGCGCCGATGGCGCCGCCCCAGCCGGATGAACTGTTGTTCCGAAATTCACTGGCGCCGGTGATCGTGATATCGATTGTGGTCGGGGCATTTGTCCGCGTGGTTTTGGCGGAAACCGCACCGCCGCTGTCGCCGCTGTTGATATTGTCGGCCGCCATGTTGCCGGTAAAAATGCTGTCGTTGATGTTGAGCGTAATGCCGTCGCCCGTGGCTTCAACCGCCACCGCACCGCCGAAACCGGCCTGCGATCCGCTGATGTTGACGTTGTCCAGGAGCAGTTTTGCCGTGGCGCCGTACACATAAATAGCGCCGCCGCCCGCGGTCTTGTCCAGCAGACCGCCGATCAAGTCAAGATTGGTGAACTCCAGGTCCCAATTCGCGTTGTTACCACTGAAAGTGAAGATCCGGTAAGTACTGGCGGATGGATTGGCGATCCAGGAACCGCCGGACAAAATACGGCCCGCGTTTTCGACCTTGATCGTGACATTGCCCTGCAGGGCCGCATTGCTGACATCATTGTAACCGTCGATGGTCATGGTGGAGAGATAAGTCGCGTTGACCGTCAACTGGCTGTAAACCGTGAGCATCAGATTCGTGCCGGTGAAATTTTCGATGGCAAACGTGATATTGGCACCAATGGTTTCGGCCGTCAGTGTCACGGCCGCCCCATCTTTCAAATAGGTGCCGCTGAAGGTCCTGCCGCCGTAGACTTCGATGGCTTCGCGCAGCGAAATCAGATAGTCGAACGGATTGATGACGTCTTTGTCGGTGGTCACAATCACACTCGGCAGTTCCCGTGCGATTTCGAGTACATAGGCCCCGGCGTTGTACGCCAGATGCGTAACCGTACGGTCGCCCAGATTCTGCCCGAGATCGATGATCGTACCGCCGGTCAGGCCGAAGTTGGTCGCACTTTCATTGAATGCATATGTCGTGCTGTTGGACAAGTTTCTCCATAGATTGGTTGCCATGTCGCGATAATAATAAATGCCACTGCGTTCACCGATCAATGTGCCGGAATAAGCCGCCATGCCGAACTTGCTGATCACTACGACATTGTTTTCCAGAATTACCGCATTGGTGTCATTGTTTTTCAGCTCAATCCCGTCCCAACGGGCATTGTAGACGTCGCCGATATTCGACGCCTTGTTGGTAGCGTCGAGCCCTGTGGTATTGTTGATGGCTCCATAGACGCTGTAGACCATTTTCAATGAGCCGAGGGTGTAATTGATATCGTCGGCCGCCGCCGTGGACGTACTGTAATTGCCGACCAGTACGGAGTTCAGAACCTGCATGGACGCGGCCGCCAGATTCTGGAAGAGCGCACCGCCGCCCGCCGCCGCACCGTTCGCGGCAAATGATGAATCCACCACCGTCAGCGAACGATTGTTGAAAATCGCACCGCCGTTGCCGGTAGCTTGGTTGCCGTAGAAACTCGAATTCACCACCGTGCAGGTAACGCCGTTGTAAATCGCACCGCCGTTGACGGCAGTGTTTTTATAAAAACTCGTATCGGAAATTTTCAAGGTCCCGGCGGCGCTGTAAATCGCTCCCCCCTGATTGGCTGTAAATTCCGAGAATTCCGCATTGGTCAGCGTCAGCGAACGATTGGTAAAAATCGCCCCTCCGCGGGTCGCGGCATTGGTTGAATTGGAAAATTCAAAATGCACATCGCCAACGTTGACGGCTCCCGCAGTGCCGCCAATAAAAATACCGCCGCCGTCCGCTGTGGCGGTATTGTTACCGAAAGTTACGCCGGCAATCGTCATTGCGACATTGTTGCCCAAATAAATCGCTCCTCCATTACCAGAAGAGCTATTACCTCTAAAAGCCGTATTTTCGTTAATCGTAATCAGCGAAGTGGAAGTACCAAGCCGCTCCGCCACATAAATCGCTCCGCCATTCTGAGTGGCATTGTTATTGGTGAAAGCCGCCCCGCTTATCGTGGCATTGACATGGGTGTAGCCGCTGCCTTTTGCGGATACCGCATCCAGATAAATCGCCCCGCCGGAACCGGACTGATTGCTGATGAACTGCACATCGCCCGAAATATTCAACTTCGTATGAGCGGTTAATGTGGATGCGGTACCAGAATAAAGATAGCGGACTGAAGTGGCATAAATCGCCCCGCCTGCCGTCGTGGCGCTGTTGTTCTCGAACAATGCTTTCCCGCTGATGTTGACATTGCTTTCCGACGAAATATTGTAACTGTAAGAATTCACATAAGGATTAACGTAAACCGCTCCACCTTGTCCCTGGGCATTGCTGCCGGTTGCCTTGACGGTATTGTTGGCGAAATAGGCGCCGGTGATATTCACGGTACCCGTTAATTTCGTTCCGGAAACCGGGCTTAAATACGCGGTCGGTGTGGCAATCGCAATGGCCCCTCCGTACAGCAATACATCGTCGGAAACGGATTCCACCGTGTTGTTGATGAACTGCACGCTGTAAGCATTGGTAACCTCATCATAAGTCCCGTTGACATTGATCGTCACCCCTCCCATACCCCATGCGGCAATGGCACCGCCGCCGTAACCGGTATACGCCGATTGCGCCACCGCGGAAGTCGCGGCTTTGTTGCCGTCGAAAATGGTACCGTCGTTGATATTGAGCAGAATGCTTCCCTTGTCTGCCCGCAGGTTGATGGCACCGCCGTTTTGCCAGGCAGTGTTTCCCTTAAACGTGGTATCGGCGATATCCATCTTGATACTTTTGCTGAGATCATTCACGGAAATCGCACCACCACGGATAGCGTCGTTACCTTCGAAAAGGCTGTTCTTGATGGAAATTTCCGTTCCATAAACAGGTTCGGTTGAACTGCCGCCAATTTGAACGGACATAGCACCGCCATCCTGCTTAATCGTACTGTTGCTGATAAATTCACTTCCGTCAATCGTCAGCTTTATATGGTTTCTGGCAACGATCAGGAGCGCCCCGCCTTCATAGCCATCGTTATTCAGGAATTGCGAATCCGTAATCGTCAAATCCACGCTGCCGCATGACCTGAAAGCGATGGCGCCGCCGCCGGGCGAACCGCCGCTGAGATGCGAGCCGGAATTATGCTCAAAAAGCGAATCGTTTACGACCATTGTGATCGTTGCCAGCAACGATCCGGCCCCGCCGCCGAAGTACATTGCTCCGCCGTCGTTGTTGGTGACTGTATTGCCGGTAAAAGTCGAATTGTCGACATTGATCGTGCCTGTGGCTCCCGTAACCATCCAGCCCGTCACCGCCCCGCCGTAACTATATGCGAAGTTGTTTTCGAAGTGAGAATCGGCCAGCGTCATATTCAGTACCGTGGCATTTGCATAAATTGCGCCGCCATAGCCCCAGCTGGTTGTAGCATTTCCGGTGAAGGTAGATGCCGTTGCAGTCAAATTGAGAGTATCGCCGGCCTTGGCATAAACCGCTCCGCCGTGCTTGGCAATGGAATCGCTGATATCCACGTGATCCAGGTTCAGGATAACGTTGCGACCCGAAATATAAATAGCTCCGCCTTCAACTGTTGTCGTGCCGGTCCGGTTGCCGATCAAATTGATATTCCTGAAAGTCAGATTCCAGTCGGTTGAAGTATTATTGGCCTCAAACAAATGGAAATCGCCGCCGTTGGTTTGGATCGTCACCAGGCCGTCTCCGGCACCGGTCCCCTGATTGGCGCCGCTGATTGTCAGCTCGCTCTGGTTGATCACCAGCTTGCCGTTCAGCGTAATCGTATCCGTACCGTCGAGTTTGAAGGATATCGAATCTCCGCTGAAGGAATTGGTGACCGCATAACGTAAATCGAAAGTCAAACTGTCATCCTGCTGCCCGCCGCTGGTTGAAAAATCGTCAGTGGACAACGTTACCCGCCAATCGTTGAGCCGGAAATTGTAGCCATCCACAGTAATACTTAATGCCTCGATCGTTCCGTGCTGGTATTCCAATATCCAGTCACCACCGATGCCGGTATGGTCGATGGAAGCGGCCACATCGGCGCCACTGGCGTCTGCGATCATTGCCACGAAATTCTGGCCGGCTTCGCTCTCCGCCAGATTACAGCCATAAAGCATGATATCACCGTCTTCGGTCAGGTGAGATCCGATGTCCGCCCAAGCTTCGGCATCGAAATTTTCAGCGTCGTACACCTGCCCGTTCAGGATAAAGTATCCGCTATTGCCGTGACTGACCAGATGAATCGCACTGTATTCCTTGCCGGAAGCGTCCAGGTATTCATTAATCTGCGCCATGGCGTCTTTGCCGGCATCGAGAATCAGATACTCCTGGTTCTGTCCGAGCGAATTGATGATCGCATCCATATCCTGAACCGAATTATTGATAATGACCAGTTCCTGCTCCGGCTCCACCGTAATATCGGCGTCCGGAAGAATGAGCTCTTTTTCGGTGAAAGTGCCGCGGATGGCATCCTCCACCGCATTGGCGCCATAGTCGTTAAAAGCATCGTTTATGATGTCCAGCAGGGTGTCGATTCCGGCTGTAGGCACGCTGATATCGCCTTCGATCAACGCCTGAATTTCGGCATCGATATCGGCGACTTTATCCGGCTGTGGCGCCGGGGCGTTTTGCTGCGAGCCGGCGGCGGGATTTTCCGGCGGCGCATTTTTAATTTCATTGCGTTCATCCCGGGCCTGTTCGTCGTTATGGTTCATGTCGGCGTTCGGATCATTGTCGGCGGCTTCCGCAATTTCGGCGGCCGCTGCCGCTTCGAACAGGACACGGTCTTCCAGCCTAAAGATCTCCATACTCATTTCCATTTTTCACCTCACTCTTCAATATTATCGGAAAGCAGCCTATGTACTGGCCGCTGGTATCATAAATCTACATATTCGGACCGAAAACACCATTAATGGTGCAAAATTCCGGGTATTCAGCCAAAACATTGTTTTCATTGAACTCAAACCAGACCTCATCTACAAACAAATTATTGAAAATTTCATTGATCTGTCTGCGAAATTCTTCTATCGAATTCCTTGGGTTTTCGCAGGGGGCAAACCGCGATTTTCTTTTTTTCTTCGCCAATAATTCGCTGCTCATAAAATATTAATCCTCATTTTATACTCAATAAAATTATCTCTAAAAATAAAAAATCATAACAGCACAATTGTTTACTGGAATTACCGCCTGAACGGCAGTAAAATTTTTTCTCCATATGCTGGAAACTCTCCCGGAGTATCATGGTTTTTATTATATCATAAAAAAATATAACTACAAATAAGAACCATTCTTAATCTGTTAGAGTTATATTAAATTGTTTACATAATTATATTAGCGAGCGAAAACTTTCAGGATAGAATTATCTATTGGAAAAATTCGCGAATAGCGGTAATCAGGCTCAAAATTTTTGTCAAGGACTATCACGGAAGGGAAACGAGAAGTTGCTCGCCCCTTATTAGAACTCAAATAATAAGAATTCATTTATCTGCTTCTGCTTGTCCTGAAAAATAAGATTTAAGAGAACAATGTGGAGGATATTGGTAATAATGTAAGAAATCGTCAGGATGTTATTATAGAAAAATTCAAGTTAGAATATGATGTAATCGCAATGACAGCAATCCCATCCCACCCCCAAACGCTCAAATCATTTTGCTTATTTTTGCCTATTTCTCAGAGAGTCCGTATCAGTGAAAATATGTCCAATTCGGAACATATTTGAGAAAAAAAGGGGAACCTGGTCGGCTACATCGACGGGCTGAAATGTCGGGTGGCAACCGCACCAGGGTCCCCTAAATAAAAGTTCTTGATGATTCTTTTCAGGTAGAAAATACGCCGTACCTTTTATTCAAATCTCGGGATAATGTTGCAGGATAAAGTCAGCAAGAGGTGTGGGATCATCCAGTCCGTGAGGATGATGTCCGTAATAATTCCGGCATACGACCTGAATATTTCCACCGGACTCAAGGAGCCGTTTCTCCAAGGCATCAATATTGCTTGTCGGTAAAACCGATTGATCCTGGCCGCTGCGGATTGCCAAAATCGGTATTTGGGCTTGGGCAATGGGAAGATAATTATTCAATGGATTCAGCGGATGGCGAACCAGTCCGTCCGCATTCTCAACATGATAGGCGGCAAAATGTTTTTTTGATTCTTCCCGGTAGTGTTTCGCGGCTTCCGGAGTGGCATTGCTTTCATTGCGTTCCGCGGTAAACGCCAGGGTGCAGACCGGCGCATCCAGCCATATGACTCCAACCGTTTCCGGATGCTCAGCCGCCCAGCGAAGTGAAAACAACCCACCGTAGCTCATGCCGAACAATGCCGCTTTTTCATGAAAATGCAGGGATTGCAACAACTCGTAGAACTGCTCCAGCTTTTTTACGCCTTCTTCATTTAAATAGGTGGAAAAAACATCCAGATGCACATGATGGAATCCCCGTTCCAGCAGTTTCAAAGCCGGAGTCCGGGGAACAAATGCGTCCGCCCATTGCAGGCACCAGCTCCAGGGCAGCCCGACGGCAGGATGAGGAGGCTCAACAATGAATCCTTTACAACCGGCCAATTCAAAATTATGACGGCGGTAACCATACCAATCCACAATTTCCCCTTCCGGGTAATTGATCTTGTCCGGTGCCGAAAAGCAGTATCTTTCGGTTCCCGCGTTCAGAAGTGTTTCGTAATCCAATTTTTTTTCAGACATGGAAAATCCTTGTACGTTTTTATTGATTGAAATATTGTTCCGCCGTATGAAGCATATAGTCGTCTCTTCCTTCGCACCAGCAAAACGTTTGCCCCACATAGACAAAGAAATCGTGCATGAAGGCGGCATTGCGTAGAACTGCCTCCCACCCGGCGGCAGTTCCGTAGTGACTGTCCGTCGCATACATGAATTTTTTGTAGAACGGTTCTCCACTTTCGGTTCGGCGGTCCAAATTGCGGATCAGCCATTCATAATCAATCAATCCGGATACACTGCACTTGATGTTCGGGTAATACCAGATGGATTCAAAAAGCTCATTGCACCACGGAACGCCCATATGCCCCTGAATCAACCGCAATTCCGGAAAGGCGGCTCCGATCGGGTCCAGCTGGGACGGACGCATCCGGGTCGGACCTGTGGCATAATGCGGATCCGTCAATTCCGCCTGTGTTTTACGGGAGATGATTCCAACATGAAACAGGATTGGCATGTTCAATGCCTGCGCCCGCTCATAAATCGGGAAATACCGTTCATCGTCATAGTTGCTCAGCGGACGGATCGCTTTCAAGCCCTGGAAGCCGGCTTCTTTCAAGCGATCGACCTGATCCGCCCCGTTGCGAAAATCAATAAAGCCAAACGGAATAAAGAGGCCCGGATAGCGTTTCCCCACCTCCAGAACTTCTTCATCGCGGGCGAAGTTGAATTTCCGGTCGTAACAATTGACTGGCAGTACCCATGCCTGCTTGAGTTTGCCGGATTCCGCGATCTTGTCCAACGCGGCAGGATCGTAATCCGCATCCAGATGCACATGTGAATCAATAAATTGCCATTCACCCATTTTTCCCTCCGTACCGTTATTTTAATCTTTTGTTTCACAATTCAAACTCACAGAACAAAAACTCCGCTTTCAAATGGCATTGCCGTTCTCGCTTTGTTCCGGAAGATTTCCACGGTACCCGGCTCCGGAGACTGAAGAGTAACCGTTTGGCCGTCAAAACTTATGACATCCGCAAGTTCGCTGCCGCACCGGACTGCGGCGCCGTTTGCCAGTGTCAGCGTCTGAATCGTCCCGTATGGGATCTCAAGAGGAATCTTTTCTCCATTCATCCGGAGGGTCACGGAAGAACTTTTGCGGTCCCACCAGCGGATGTTCAGAAGGTAGATTACCCGCATACCGGTCGCTTCATCGTCATAGACCGTGAAATTCACATCTTCGTTTGCTTCGATCCAGCCTTTCTGATACTCTTCACAAACGGCTTCTTCCACAAGCTCCTTCATCGCATTCCGGTAAGGTTCCTCCACGGAGGATGGATAGCGGTCTTCCGGAAAATAGAAGACTTTTCCCTTGCCGACGTGACGGGAAAACGCTTTCGCCGCCTGACGCCATTCTTCGCCGAGCAGTGCATCCAGTTCCGGGGAAACAGGATGAACAGAGGCTTTATTCCGCTCCGTTCCGGTGGAAAGATGAGGAGAGGCAAGAAGAAGCCGTCCGCCGTTCGTGACAAAATCCAGCAGTTTCTTTCCATCTCCCTCTTCAAAAGTATGCCAACCGAGGAAGATCACCGTCCGGTAACCGGAAAAATCTCCTTCAAAGGGGAAAATATCCACCGGGCCGAAGGGGGTTCCCGTGTACCAGCCATGGGGCTCCACGGTACAGACGGGTCTCTCATAAATCGGGGCAAAGCGGCTCCGGGGATAGAAAACAGTCATAAGATCGTAACTCTTTTCCGGCTCTCCGAAGGTCCACGCGTCTCCTTCCCGTGCCCATACATTGCCCCGGCTGATGGAACACCATCCGTCATACCGACCTTGGACGACCCCGGCTGGTACAACCAGTTTTCCCCGGCGCCGATGCGTTTCCATAAACCGGCGGAATCGGGTATGAGCCTCAAGATGGCGGAGACAGTTTTCGCTGTACCGGTCATAATCCACAAAACCGCTCTCCATACGCCATAATCCTTCTTCAATATTGAACTGGGTTGCCCCCTGAAGATAGCAGTCGCAGAGAGAGAGCCAGTACCGCTCCGCATGTTCCGGCGTATTCTGGGGCGTGGAACTCCACTGGGTAGCCAGGTGCGCTCCAAACTCAGTCTTATGATACGCTTTTGACGCTCCCCGGAGAGATGCCAGGAGAGGTTCTTCCGGGCCGTACATCTGTTCTGTTTCCAGATAGTCATAACCCGCCTGAAAGAAGTACCGGAAAAGGGGCGAAGGGCCGGAGTGGCGGCTTGAAGTTCCCCGGATAGCGGCAAGATTGTTGACAAATTCTTCCGCCGCCTCTTTCATATCGGAAGCACAGGTCGGATCAAAGAACCTCCATGAGCGTTTCCCGTTCCGGGGCGGACGGATATGGGGTTGAATTCCCCCGTAATCGATTGAGCGTCCCATGATGTCCGAGATCGGCTGAGGCGGATTTTCATAGTAACTCGTGCCCCAATAGTACATGGCGCCATCGTTTTCGTGGGCCTGGCGGCCGAGGTAACCGGGGCCCGCCATCAGTTCATCGGAGGGATTGGCGTTTTTCCCCGGAAGCTCCCGGGCATCCACCTGAAGGACATAGTCCATTTTCAGTTGATTCAGGAGAGGAATAAGGATCTCCCAACTGCTGTTGTCACAAGCACGGGATCCGCTCCACCGCCAGCATGGACGAAACCGCATCGCATTGCCGATCCGGTTTCCGGCATACCATTGTAGATAACGAAGAAAATCCTCCGGGCTCTGATGGATGAAAACGGCGTCGCTACTTGAGAGGCGGAGCCCGTCCGTTTTGCCGACCGTAATGGAACGGAACTCCACGGTCCGGCGGCAATCTCCGGAACTCAGTTCTATGCGCTTTATTCCGCCGGCTTTCATGTGGGGAAGCGCCAGAACATGGATTCCCTTTTCCGCAAAAACAGTCCCGGATACGGTCACATTGTTCCGGTTGGTTCGGATCAGAATTGGACAGGGGGTTTCCTCCGGGAAGAACTCCGGCGATGCGAGAATTTCAAAGGTATCCGCTCCTTCTTCTATAAGTTCCAATCCCAACAACAGGAAACCGACCGCTGTCGGGTAGTCGGCGCAGAGGCGGAGGGTCAGGGTATGGATTCCGGGCGTCAGTTCCGGCAGGTTCACGGTGAAATCCGGTCTCCGGTAAATGGCATTGTACTGTTCCCCATAAAAGACTCTTTCCCCGTCGACAAGAATTTCAAAACATGGATCATACCGGCGGTCCAGATTTTCACCCAGCCAGTTATATTCCAGAAAACGGTATTGGGTCGTGTCAAAAAGAGGGACAGGAGAGTCGCATCCGTCCGTAAGAAGGCGAGGCGTTCCGAACCAGGCTTTTCCCCAGGCACGGCGAAAACCGACGCGAATCAGCAGGGCGGAGGCTTCTTCCGGCATCACAAATTTTTCCGAAAGCAGGGTCTCGTTGCAGGTTCCCGGAGCGAGGTTGAGCTGAATCAGCCGATCCGGCTGATCATAGACGTCATCAGGTGCACGTCCCTCTTTTCTGAGATAGATTCCCAGCTCGCAAAGCGCCTCTCCATCCGGAGCAATCGATAATTCTTCGCTTTTCGCAGAAACCTCAAAGCGGTATTCCCTGCCTGCCAGGAAAGTGCCGGATTTAAGGAGCATATAGGCATTGCGCTCAAAATCCTCTCCTTTGCCGGAGAAAAGGAGGGCGAAGTTTTCCTCGGGGAATACTTCCCGGACAAGAGAATCCTCTATGGTTTCCGCAAGCCAGTAGGGATTGCCGCGCTCGGTACGCCATTTCCAGAATTCGTCCGTCTCTCCGCTCACACGGAGAGAATATCCGATCTTCTGCGAGCGGACGGGAACCTGAAAATCAAGTGAGAACTCGCCATTAGGCCGGAGCCGGGTCTCCCGGCTCCCCGTGGGATGGTGCAGCAATACAGTGCGTTGAAAAAACATCTTACTTTTCACCTTGGCGCTCTTCGCCGTCGAGTACGGCATTTTCAAAAATGATCTGGCTGTTGGAGAAAGATAACAGCAATATATTGGCAAATTCGACGTTCTTGTCATCCAGCTTTTCCGGGACATCGACACTGCCGGTGAATTCCTTGAAATTGTCGGCACCGGGGCGGCCCTCGAACAGCAGGACGGTAGTGATGTAGCGACGAGCCTCCGTATAATACAACAGGGACACGGCAAAACCTCCGGAGCCCTTGGCGCGGATCGAAAATTTGAGCTTCTTATAGGCGCGGATTTTGTGTTGTATATTGCCAATGGGATAGCTTTTGCCATCGGTCTCGACAAAGAGAGCGTTGTCCTTGCCGTTGGAAGCAGTCGTTACTTCCATGTTGACACCCTCGCGCGGAGCAAGGGCGCGCCACAAAGCCAAATTACCCTTTGCATCTTTGGCAAATTGTCCGTTGATCGGCAATTCGACGGCGAAAACCGACGTTGTGCCGCACACAGCGCAGAGCGCGATTGCTTTGAGGAGTTTGTTCATGAGTCTTACCTTTCTGTAATGGTGTTATGTTTAATTTTCAACGATTTCAGCATTCCGCTGAAGAAACGGCAACCATCGGGAATCCATGTGCTGCGGGCGCCGGAACCGCCGAATGTGGACATCTGGAAGTATTTTCCCCGCCCGGTGAAGTCGAAGCTTTTGCTTTTGCCGTCGACGGCAAAGGTTATTTGGGTCGGGCTTTTGGTGACGGTGATCTTCGTCCAGGCGTTGACCGGGACCTTCAGACCAGTATCGAAACGCTGCAGTTGCGCACGAGGATAGTAGGCTCCCTTGAGTTCGCCATCCGCTATGATCAGTTCCAAGCCGCAGGCTTCGTTACGAGCGAAGCTCGCCGCGCGCAGCAGTACCTCGTTGGCATTGTCGTCGCGTTTGATTTCGAATTCGAGGGTAAAGGGCGCAGAACGGGGAATCATATCTCTCGGGAAGATCAGGTAGTTGCCCTTGCCGTCGAAGCGGAGCATCCACTGGTCGTTTTCCTTGACCCACTCCGGATTGCTGCGCGTGAAATCCGCCGGCATGATCTTGCTGCCGGGAGTCATCGAACCATCCATCGGGGAGCCGGGGAGCCAGCCGCCCCCCAGAGTAATATCCCACTCCGGCGCTTCGGTTGTCGCCATAAACAACTCCTTGGCCGGATCGAAAATCGCCTGAATATCGGGAATCCGGTCGGAGGGCAAAGCAATAGTGACCGGTTTTTTGGCGCTTTCACTCCACAGGGTCATCGCCTCATCCGCACCGTGCGCGGCGCGAAGTGTTTGGGTCGGGCTGCGGAAAATTTTGCCGCTCTTGCTGACGGCACGCAGTTGTAACTGCGGGAAGCGGGTGGTCGGGCGGATCACGGCATGGATTTTGCCGTTCCTGGCATTGAGATGCTCCGGATAGTCGGCGAGAGTGTCGGCACGATAAAGTTCCATGAAAACGCCATTGCCGAGCATTTTTGCCTGTCTGCCCTCTTTGACTACCGTGTTAAGGTCGAAACTCACCTCGGGGAGCCCTTCGTAGTTGAGGGTAAAACGGGGATTTTTTGCCATGTCGGCAAGCGGCACGCCAAGTATGAAGTTGCCTTTGCCGCCGCCGAAATAGGTTTTGACCCGCATTTCGTTGTTGACCATGAGGCCGGCGGCAAATTGTTCCCACGCGCAGTTAAGCGAACGCAGGTGCCAATTTTGCACTCCCGGTACCGCAAGTTTGCCGGAGAGGTGGCCAAGCCGCTTCTGCACGGTGTAGCAGCCGCGGAATATCGCCTCTTTGTCGGGATCGAATTCGTGATTGCGGTCAAGAGAATAGAGTTCCTCGTTTCCATCGACGATCTCAAGGGAGGCGAGTTCCTCCGGCCCCTCGAAATTCGCATCGACAACATAGCTGCCGTCGTTATTGGGGACAGCCTTGAGCGACCATTCGGCGGGAATCAGCGCCTCGCGCAGCGGCATGCGGCTGTAAAGATAGCGGACGTTGCTGGTCGGCACGATCTTGGTTGCGTCGAAGGAGCTGTACACTTTTTCCCGGCCGCCGGCGGTGACGGCAAGCTGATAATTGACCGCCTGTACCTTGGCGAACTGTTCCGCCGGAAAGCGCCATGTAACGGCGCGCAACTTGGCGCTGTCAAACTTTTCCAACGGCAGCGTCATCAGTTTGCGCCCCTCGCCGTCGAACAGCGTCAGTTTGGCGGATATCTCTTTTATCGGGGTGCCGTCCGGAATGTTCAAAAGTTCGATATGGAGTATTTCGCCGAGCCGGATGCGCTGAGGAACGCTCAGCACCAGATTGGGGATCGTGGTGTCGTCGCCGGGGCGGGGCGTCGGGGCCACGCCATCGTAACAGCTTCTCGCGTAGGCAATCAGACGCTCCATACTGCGCCCGCTGGAGACGGTCGGCTGAAAGGAGGTGTTTTCATTGGCTTCGTTCCACTCAAAGAGCATGACCATGTCGGGGCTCATCTTCGCCGCTTCGCCGAGATAGGTCCGCAATGCTTCGGTACCGTACTGGCCGTTGGTCGTGCCGCGGAAGTGGTTGATATACCCTTGACGGGCATAGAGGCCGATTATTTTGCCGCGATGTTCAGGCTTGGAAAATTCTTCGCGCAGCACCGGCAGAATGTAGTTGTCATAAAGACCGGTTGGCAAAATATGGTTCGGATATTCGCCCGGAATACTGGGGTAGTGTTCCATGCAACGCAACTGCAGACCGTCGTAGACCGTGAGCGCCTCGCGTACCCTGGCACGGAAATCATCGATCTCTTTTTGTGTCACCCTGGTGCCGTTGAACTCGTGTTCGTTGTAGGCGTTATAGAGCTCCAGAAAGGGCAATTCGGCGACGATCAGAAAGGGCGGGACCTCTGCGTCGGCGCGCAGTTTCGTGACTAATTCGCGAAGCAACGCCAACGACACCGGGGCGGAACTGCCGTAGTTCCAGCAGACAATCTTGCCGTCGAGCTTCGCGGTATAGGGGGATTTGCCGGCCTCGATCATCATGTCGCGCAGCCGCTTGTAGTAGTCCGCTCCCACTTCGGCGGAACAGATGACATAAGCGTGTTCGTAATCTTTGACTTCTGCTTCGGCCAGATATTTAAGATGGGCTCGGTGCAATGATTCGTAGGCGATGGCGGCAAAGCCGTCCAACCCGTAGGCCTTGGCAATCTCGACGTCCCTGAGAAAACCCTGCTTTTCAAAGTTTCCCTCACGCAGGGAAACGTCCTCGAAAAGCGGCCGGTCGATCCAGCGGTTTAAAAAGTTCTGGTTGGGCTTGTAAGGCTGCCGCTCGGCGTAAATTTTCACCTTGGGCAGTGCTTTGTTTTCCCGTTTGACGCACCAGTCCATATCTTCGGCGGTACGGGTATAATTCAGTTCCACCGCACCTGCAACAAATCCGGGTGACAATGTCATAAACGCGGCAAGCGCGACGCCGCAGATCCATGTAATTTTCATGAGAAACCTTCCTTTATTTTCTGTAATTGTTTGTTTTCTTTGAATGCTTCGCAAAACTATTATTTCCAGTAAGCTCCGTCGGTCCACGGATTAAAGTAGTGTCCCAGAGCCATTTCAAAGGGCATGGCGCCGCCGAGGCGACTGAGACGGAAGAAAAGATTCCGTTCGGTCACAGCGTGTCCGTCGGTATAGACCATGTTGGTACTGCTGTCGTGGATTTCGCGGATTGCCGCGAGACCGCTGCTGTCAAATAATGCGTGATTGCTGACATAATTGCCGGAACCGTCTACTTTGGTGTGATCGGCAAGGATGGCTGCCGAGCGGCGGATCTGGGTGACCTTGATCGGCGACCGCCCATTGCCGAGTGAAGTCGGAAACGCGGGGCGTTGCGTGCTCCCGATGAACAGATTATTATAACCGTAGGAAATCAGCATGGTATTTTGTTTGATAGCATTGGGATATCCGCGATAGAGACTGCCATGTCCAAAAAAGTAGAGCTCCCATTCTGATCCCAGACCGGGGTTGTTCCTGACAAGGGAGCGGCTGACCTCGCAGAAATAGGCCTTGCCACTGGTGAGATACCCCCCGTTGAACAACAGCATACTCCAGGTGTATTTGATTTTGTCATGGGCTCCGAATTGTGAAAAATCACCTTCTTCTACTGAACAACTGTTGAACGGCGGAAAGAAGCCGTCGGAATTATCGGCATACACATTAAAGACAATGCCGAACTGCTTAAGGTTGTTGAGACAGGCGATTCTGCGGCTCAATGCGCGAGCTTTGCTCAACGCCGGCAGCAACAGGGCCGCCAGAATCATGATGATCGCGATCACAACGAGGAGTTCGATCAGTGTGAAATTTCTTTTCTTCATTCGCAATTCTCCTTTACCAAATGTCGTTGATCCAGATTTTCAATCATATTTTCGGTTAGGTCCGTCCGCAATTCCACCGTTCCGCGATATTGCAGAAACGGCGGAACGCAGTTTTCAAACCGGTTGCCGCAAATTTCAATGTTACGATGCACTACGGCGTTCTCTCCG
>JAVBRM010000101.1:0-15762 GCA_031548025.1 Victivallaceae bacterium
ATGCTGTGGCGGATGAGCCATCCGGATGTGAAGAAGATCACGCGGATGCTTTCGCCGGATCTGATCATTCCGGAATAACAGTTTCATTGAAAATATTTCACAAAAATCAAAGGATGGAGGTATAACCAAAAATGAGAGAACAGTCGAAAGTTTCAATTAACAACAAAAGAGAGGTTTTTGAAATGTCATTAAGAGGAAAACGATTTACACTTATTGAATTACTGGTAGTGATAGCGATCATTGCCATCCTAGCCGCCATGCTGCTGCCGGCGCTGAATTCGGCGCGTGAACGGGCAAAGTCAATGCAATGTATAAACAAGCTCAAAACAATGGGGCTCGGTCTGTCCATGTATGGTAATGATTATAACGACAACTATACGAAATTGGACAGCTTTTTCGCTGAGAGCAGCAGCCCGTTCAATCCATATATTGCTTATGTACGTAGCCCGTCAACTCCGAAAAACTGGGATGACGCCAGAAAGTGTCCCACTCAAAATGTTGAAGGACTTACCGCCAACGGCTGGCAATTAGGGAACAGTCTTGTCAAAGACACGAACCTGGGTAAAGTTCCGCCCTCATTAAGCAAACGAATGTTCATGGTCGATTGGACCGGGCAGAGTTACAGCAGCAAGAGCAGGATATTCAATGCGGATGCGGCGATTCCGATTCAAGTCAGCATTCGCCATAAGGGGGTCGGTAATATGTTGCTGATGGATTGGCATGTGGAGTCGGTTACCGTTCAAAAATTTATTACCAACCGTGCAAGTCTGTTCCGTTACAATTCTACGGACCCGGAATCATAAGCTAGATACAGACTGGATAAGTAATTAGGAGTATTGACTGATATGAACAATACAATTGTATGCGGTTGCCTGATATTGTCTGCAATGACATTATCAATATACGCCAATAATTTCAAGGAAGATACCACCATGTATCCGCCGAGGGAGCTTGACCGCGCCAGGGCTTATGTCGTCGACAATTTTGAAAGCCAGGCGGATATCGACCGCATATCGATTGTTCCGGGTTTCGTGGAGAAAAAGCTCAATACCAATCCGGAATATATCAAAAGCGGCAAAGGTTCTCTGCATCTTCAAGCCGACAATCAGGGTAACGCCAAAGCCAACGGTAATCCGGGATTTTACCTGAAACTGGATCAACCGGTCGACTTGAAAAACTATCGCGGCATGGGCTTCTGGATTTATGCGCCGGAAGGCGTGGTAGAACATTTCTTTGGTCGTTATGACGTCAAGGTGAAATTGAACAGTCGCGGCGCGGATATGAAAAAGGAACTCAATCTGGTTCCGGCGACATTCAGCTACAATTGGACTCCCGGCCATATGCGAGCTTTGTCACTGGGTTGGACTTATTATTACTGGGATTTTCGCGATTTCACCAGCTTGCCAATGGCTTATGATTTTGGTTTCAGCTTCGGCGAGGTCATGAACAATGACAGCAAAATTGAACTTTACATCGATGATATTGTGCTCTATCCGGCGGCGGAACTGGATCAGAATTCGAATCTGAATGATCCGGACTGGACGATACGTTACAAAGTAATCAAAGCATTGGAAGCCGAGCAAACTCCGGAAGCGCTGGAAGCGTTAATCAAAGCCGGTGGAGATGGCAGCAAATTGATTCGCGAAACATCACAGAACGCTCTTTTGCCGAAAGCCATAGCATTGGGTGCCAAAGCCAATGATACGTTGAGAAAATTATTCAAAAGCGACGATTACCGGGTTCGCGGCTCCGTCCTGCATATCGTCATCGGGGCGCAGAAAGAATTTGCCGGTCTGGCAGATGATATGATCGACCAGGCATTGACCGACGATGTTTATTTTCTGCGTCATTTCGCCTATGAGCAACTGCTGAAAAAAGGCGAAACGCCGCAGAGTGTCACAACACTGATCCTGAAAAAAATGGCGGAAGGAAAAGATAAGATCGCATGCATACGCACGCTTGATATGATCGGACCGCAGGCCGAAGCCGCGGTGCCGCAGTTGCTCGCGATCGTCCGCGATCAAAATGCTCCGCTGATGCAGCGCGCCTGGGCGCTGAAGGCGATGTGGTGGATCGATGAAACGAAACTGACGCCTGCCGACTGGATCGTGGGCCTTGAACTGGAGCCCGGCGCGATTCACCGCCATCTACTGGATATCATTTGCCGTCGGCTGGAAAGCGCCGGAGAAGCGGCGGTTCCGGTTTTGGTTGAAAAACTCAGCAGCCAAGACCCGATCGTTCGCGCCCGTGCCGCAGCATTGCTCGGTCTCATCGGCTCACCTGAGCTGGAAAAAGCCGCCAAGGACCCGAAATGGTATGTGGCCTGGGAAGCAAATAAAAATTCTACGTCTCCTGCCCATGTGACAAAAGCCGCTGATGTCAGCGTGAAGGAAAACGGCAATACCACGACTATCAGTAATGGTCATGTCGAGCTTACTTTTGAGAAAGGCAATCAGTGTTTCGGCCCCTCGGAAATTCGTGAACCGGGTGGCGTCAACCTGATTGACGGTGAATGGATCTATAAATATCTGG
Organism: Victivallaceae bacterium; assembly: GCA_031548025.1. Classification (GTDB taxonomy): domain Bacteria; phylum Verrucomicrobiota; class Lentisphaeria; order Victivallales; family Victivallaceae; genus UBA5239. The sequence goes on from JAVBRM010000101.1 coordinate 2,533, forward strand.
CATTCAAATACACCAAGTCACCGGCGTTTCGTGAAACACAGTGGCTGCAGAAGTTTTTCGGCGCGCCGTTTCCGAAAAATGAGAGTTCGAAGGTTATCGTCAATGAAGATTCCGTCGACTTCGTTTATACTTATGCGGACAACGAATCGCCGCTGGTTTACGAGTTTCATTATGTCGTTAAGAAAGGAATCAAGGGTTTTTACGGATATATCGTGACGAGAAATGTCTCCGGCAAGGAACTGCCGCTGAAAGATGGCGTAGGCAGGCTCAATTATCTGCTGGCGGTGACGCGGGATCATTATGACTATGCGTATCTGCATGATAAGTTCAAAGGCGAAGCGGGACCGGGGGGCGTACCGATGGCGTCCGAGGAAATCATGAACGCCACCACCCGCCGCGCCGACGGACAGATCTGGGCCAAGCACGAATGGGACCTCTACGAACTGGAGTCGCCGGTGACCGGTTATTGCGGCCGAAACGGCGGTTTCTGGCTGATTATGCCGGATAAGGATTTCTGTTTTGACCGTTATCCCCGCTGGCAGAAAATCGGGCTTTATGACAATATATTTGTTCCCCATTTCGATGCCAAATACAATATCTATGGGCTGTCCAGCCGGGTGGATGAAAAGTTTGAGAAAATTTACGGTCCGATGCTGTTTTACATCAACAACGGCGAGAATGCCGAAGAAATGTGGGTCGACGCCAAGCGGCAGGCGGCGGTCGAGACCGCGCAGTGGCCCTATCAGTGGATGAAATCAGAGCGTTATCACGACCGTGGAACCGTCAAGGGCAAGGTCGAGTTTCAGGATGGAACCAACCCGGAAAGTACCTATGTGATCCTGGGCAAAATCGCTTATGATTACATGCTGGATAAGCAGGCTCAGTCCCAATGGATGTATTCGGCCAGTCCCTATAACTATTATGTTCGAGCCAAGGCTGACGGCTCATTTGAGATTCCAAATGTTCACGAAGCCGAATATGACCTCAGCATCTACAAACCGGGTGTATTGGGCGCGGACCAGATGCTCAAGACCTTCAAAGTCGTTAAAGGCGAAACGAATGATCTCGGTACTCTCAAAGTCAAGCCGTACGACAAAGGCAAGGCGATCTGGCAGATCGGCATCGCCGACGGCGGCGCGGAAGAGTTTCGTAATGGCGGCAATTTTCACAACTGGGACAACTATGATCGCTATTCGATGGATTTCCCGAACGGCGTGAATTACACCGTCGGCAAGAGCGACTGGTCGAAAGACTGGAATTATGTACAACCTGCCTGTATCCGCGGGATCTGGAAACCGACCACCAATACCATTAATTTTGAATTGAAAGAGATTCCCAAGGGTGAAGTCGTATTGATGACCGCAGCCGGTGGCCGGGGGCCGAAAATCGATGTGATCATGAACGATCAAAAGATTGCCCACTGGAGTATCAACGTCGGTCCGCACATACTCAGGAGCGCCCCTTACGGCGGCATTACCGGACGCGAAGTTGTCGTGCCGAAGGAGTGTCTCAAAGTCGGCAATAACGTCCTGCAACTGAGCTTCGGGGAAAAGGAAATCAGAAATTGGACCAGCCAGATTCAATACGATTATATCCGGCTGGAAGAACGCTAATAACGAAAGGAAACAACGATGAAAAAATATTCGATAATCTGCCTGATGGCAATATGTTCCATCACTGTCGGGCTTGCCGCCGCCGGGCCGAATTATGATTTATCCAAGCTGAAACGCGAAAAACTCGGGCGCGGGGTGATTGCCGTACGGCAGAGTTCCGGCGAGGTTTTCGTGACCTGGCGTTATCTTTCCAGCGATGCCATGGATACGGCGTTCAATGTCTATCGCGACGGCAAGCAGATCAATGACAAGCCGGTCAAGGATGTGACTTTTTTCATCGACAAGAATAAATCGGGCGGCGTCTATTCGGTTAAACCGGTTGGTGTTGACGAACATTCCATTTCCTGGACGCTGCCGGAAAATGCTCCGGTCGGTTATGTGCATATTCCGCTGGAAAAACCGGCGGACGGGGTGACGCCGACCGGAAATTCTTACACCTATGCCGCGAGCAAGGCGTCCATCGGGGATGTGGATGGCGACGGCGAGTATGAAATTATCCTGAAATGGGACCCGAGCAATGCCCGCGATAACTCGCTCGATGGTTATACTGGCAACGTCTATATTGATTGTTATAAACTGACCGGCGAAAAGCTCTGGCGGATCGACCTCGGCCGAAATATCCGGGCCGGCAATCACTATACCCAATTGATTGTTTACGATCTGGATGGTGACGGGATCGCCGAAATCGTCCTGAAAACCGCCGATGGCACGGTAGACGGCAAGGGCAAGGTAATTGGTGATGCCAAGGCGGATTACCGTGAAGCCGGAGACCCGAACCGGGTGAAGAAAGTAAAGGGTATGGATGAGCACCTCCCGGCGCTTCAGGGGCGAATCTTGACCGGGCCGGAATTTCTGACCATATTCTCCGGCAAAACCGGCGAGGCGCTTGATACGGTCGATTATTATCCGCCGCGCGGCGATATCAAGTCCTGGGGCGACGGTTACGGTAACCGCAGCGACCGCTTTCTGGCGGCTGTCGGCTATCTGGACGGCGTTCATCCAAGCGTGATCATGTGTCGCGGTTATTATACCCGTTCCGTATTGGCCGCCTACGATTGGGATGGCAAAAAACTCAAGCAGCGCTGGGTTTTCGACTCTAATACGCCCAGCAATGAAGGCTATGCCGGTCAGGGCAATCATAATCTCCGCGTCGGCGATGTAGACGGCGACGGCTGCGACGAAATCATCTATGGTCAATGCGCCATCGACCACGACGGAACCGGCCTTTACACCACCGGCTTGGGGCATGGCGATCGGATTCACATGACGCAATTTATGGCTGACGATCCGCAGCTCCAAGTATGGGTATGCCATGAGCATGCCGGCAACGGCGTCACCCTCCGCGAGGCCGCTACGGGAAAGATTATTTTTCAGCACAAGAACAATAAAGATACCGAACCCGCTATAGCCGCGGATATGGACCCGACCAGCCCCGGCGTGGAAATGTGGGCCAACGGCATGGGCATTTATAACACCAAAGGCGAACTCCTCGCCAATCCGGAGAAAATTGTCTTGAATATGACTCTCTGGTGGGATGGCGACCTGCTGCGCGAAATGCTTGATCCGGCTTCCATATCCAAATACAACTGGAAAACAAAAACTTTTGATAAGATCATGAAATTCGACTGGTATAAAGCGCCGCATAGATTAAAAGCCGCGCCGGTTTTCCTGGGCGATATGTATGGCGATTGGCGCGAGGAAATACTTCTGCGCGAAAATGACAGTAACGCAATGCGACTGTATGTTTCGACGATTCCGACGGAATACCGTTTCCATACATTCCTGGAAGACCCGGTTTACCGGATCGGACTGGCTTGTTTCCCTATCGCTTACAGCCAGCCGTCTCAACCCGGATTCTATTTCGGCCCCGATCTGCTCGGAAAAGGTATTTTCCGCGGAACCCTGCTGAAGAACAAAGAATAATCTGATTCAAAGCCTGAAATGAATTGAAAAGCGCACCCTCTTTGTGCCTTTTTCCGAAGAATAGACTACTGAAATACTTAAATAACGAGGAAACATGAAAGACACAATCGAGAATGATGCAGCTGCATCGATACCTCCGCAGAAAAAGCTCTGGCGCGCGGGAACTTTGACTTATACCACCGGAGGGCTGGTCCTGCTCGGCATCTACCTGCTGGGTGGGGACTTCCCGTGGGCCTTGAAGGACCGTGCGGTAATGCCGTCCGCCACTATCCTGATCAAACAAATCGGGGTGTCAGAATTCGTCTATGGCTTGATCATCATCTCGTTTCCGAATTTCACTAATATTTTCCTCTCTCCGATCATCAGCTACATGTCGGACCGCCACCGCGGGCGATTCGGGCGGCGCATTCCGTTTCTGATGTTCACGACACCGTTTATCGTTCTCGGCCTGTATCTCTTGGGACTCACCCGAATTCTCGGCACCGCGCTCCACGAGGCGATACCGGATATTCCGCTGAATACCTCGATGCTGATTTTTTTCGGCATTGCCTGGGTGTTGCTTGACTTCGGCACGACACTCTCCAGTTCGCTGTTCAACGCGCTGGCCAATGACGTAGTACCGCGCGAAGTGCTTGGCCGCTTTTTCGGACTGTTCCGAATGCTCAGCCTCGGGGCGGGCATGATCTTTAACGCCTGGATCATCGACAAAGTCGAACAGCATATCCTGCCGATCTTCATTGTGATCGGAACTCTGTACGGGTTCGGGCTTCTGCTGCTCTGCTTCAAGGTCAAGGAAGGTGAGTATCCACCGCCACCGGTTGAACAACCGTTGTCCGATGCCGGTCATGACTCTGTGGTTACCAAGGTTTTCAGTTCCGTTGTCACCTATTTCCGGCAAAGTTTTTCGCTGTCGTACTACCGCTGGTTCATGTTGGCGGTGGCGATTGCGTCGACCTCGTTTTCGTCGATCAACTATTTTTCGATTCAATATGCCAAGAGCATCGGGCTCGGCATGGATAAATACGGCATGCTGCTGGTGATCACTTACACTTTTTCGTTGATTGCGAGCTATACGTTCGGAGCTATTTCCGACCGGTTCCATCCGTTGCGCTGCGGGATAACCGCATTGATTGCTTATCTGTTACTGATGGGCGTCAGTTGGTTTTTAATGGCCGATGCCAAATATTTCAGTCCGATCTTCGTGCTGCATGGCATTATTTCCGGCAGCTATATGACCTTGACCGCTTCGCTGGCCGCGCGGATTTATCCACAGGCGCTGTTTGCCCAATTTATCTCCGCTTTCGGAATTATCTCGGCGATCTGTTCACTGGTATTTGCCCCGGTGGTCGGAGCGCTGCTCGATATGCTCGGACATGATTACCGTTATCTGTTTCTTTTTGCCGGTATTGTCACTATTGCCGGAATTCTATTGATGATCAAAGTCTACCGCAACTTCCTGGCGCAAGGCGGACATAAAGAATACCAGCCCCCGATGCCTACTTAATTTGTAAAAAGCAATCAGCAATTATATCTTAATTAAAAATGAGGTGAAAATGAAAAAATGCTTATTGATTCTTGCCGGAATTCTGGCATGCTCAGTGCTGTATTCACAGGCGCTGAATCTGAATATCGATTGGAAATTCACCAAGGCAAAGGGTGATGTTTTCCCGATGGACCAGGCAGTAAAAAGCGTCGAGAAAAACGGCAAACCGTTTTATGCGCTCGATTATGACGATGCGGATTGGCAGGCTGTAAGTGTGCCGCATCCGATCAATGCCGAGGACTCTTTCGACTCCAGGATTGCGGATTCGGGAGAGCAGAACATATATCGCGGATTCATGTTTTACCGCAAGCATTTCAACCTTTCTCCGAATTTTGCAGGGAAGAAAATATTCATCGAATTCGAAAGCGTCCGCCAGACAATTTATCTGTATGTCAACGGCAAATTTGCCGGATACTACGAAGCCGGTATCACCCCGTCGGGCTTTGATATCAGCAATTTCGTCAAGACCGGTGACAATCTGGTCGCCGTGGCCATGGACAATACCTCCGGGCGCGGAGCGAAAATATTCGGACTGGAAACCAAACCCGGCAATCCGCTCGGCGACCGCTCGGGCATCAAGTTTCAATGGAACAGCAAGCATTTTCATCCGATTCAAGGCGGCATCACCGGCAATGTGAATCTGTACATCAAGGAACCGGCTTATCTGACGCTGCCGCTCTATAATAATCTTAAAACGACTGGAACTTACATTTATGCTTCCGACTTTGATTTGGCAAAGCGTTCAGCTAAAATCAATGTCCGCGCTGAAGTCCGCAACGAAACCGATAAAACTCTTGATTTGAACGTGGCAGTTCAGATATTGAATGCCGCTACCGGAGCCAAAGTCGCGTCATTCCAATCGAAAAATCCGATGTCTGTAGCCCCCGCGAAGGATGCCGGTAAAACGTATGTTACCGCAGTCGAAAGCGATGTCTATAGCGAAAAACCGCAGCCGACTTCAGCGGCTACTGCGGAAGTCCAATATATCTCCGTCGATGAAATGGTTTCCGACCTTGAATTCTGGTCGCCGGAAGATCCCGCTTTGTACAAAGTTATCGTAACCTTGAATGACGCAAGCGGGAAATCATGGGATACGCAAACCATCACGACCGGCTTCCGCGAAGTAAAATTCGATGCGCAGAAAGGAATCATGATCAATGGCAAACCGCATTTCCTGAGCGGCTATGCCCAGCGTTCCACCAATGGCTGGGCCGCTATCGGCGTGGCGAATGACTGGTTGAACGATTTTGAGGCTGAACTGGTCCGCGAGTCCGGCTCCGACCTGATCCGCTGGATGCATGTCGCCCCGAAGCCCGCCCCCATTCGTTCCGGGGATAAATACGGTGTAGTTTCCATTGCCCCGTCTGGCGACAGCGAAAGCGACCAGAAAGGGCGTACCTGGAATCAGCGGATTGAAGCCATGCGCGATACGATCTGCTACTTTCGCAATTCTCCGTCGATTATCTTCTGGGAAGCCGGGAATAATGCGATCACGGCAGAGCACATGAAAGAAATGTACGAAATGAAACAGAAACTCGATCCGCACGGCGGCCGCATGATGGGATGCCGTTCCATCCAGACGAAAGAGCAGTTGGCCTGGGCTGAATGGGTCGGCACGATCATGAACCGCCATGACGGCACGGCAAAGGCCAGCATGAACGAGCTGAACCGTCAGTTGCCGATGGTCGAGACGGAATACAAGCGCGATGAAGCGCCGCGCCGCCTCTGGGACATTTATTCCCCGCCGGACTATGACTATGTCAATAAATGGCTCGGCAGGGGCGGCCAGAAAACCGATGGCTACGACGTATGGAACCACACTCAGGAAGAGTTTTGCCTCTCTACTTCCAGCGTTAACGACGGCTACGGCTATTTTTATGGCAACCGCGTGGGCGGGCCCGGACACGACTATTATGGCGGTTCGGCCATACTGGTGTGGGCGGACTCCAACGAGATGGGGCGCAATACTGGAACCGAAAATACCCGTTCATCCGGTCGCGTCGACCCTGTTCGCATCCCGAAAGAATCATTCTATGCCTTCCAGATTTACCAGGCGAAAGATCCGAAAATCAAGATTCTCGGTCACTGGAATTATCCGCAACTTACGCCAGATAATTATCGCTACCGCGAACGAAAATTCAACGGTAAATTCTGGGAATACACCGATGAAGTCAAGCAGCGCGACCCGAAGGATAAAACCGTTTATGTGATGGGTTCGCTCCATTGCGCTACGATTGAACTTTTCATCAACGGCAAGAAAGTCGGCGAAAACTCCAATCCCAAAAATCTCTATGTCTTCGACTTCCCAAAGATCGACGTAACTCAATCCGGTGAAATCTCCGCTGTTGCCAAAAATGCCAAAGGCGAGATCATCGCACAGGACAAAATCGAAACCGCCGGCGAACCGGCCGCCATCCGTCTCACACCGAAAACAGGGCCGGAAGGTCTTCGTGCCGATGGTTCCGATATCATGTTTTTCGATGTCGCGATCGTGGATAGCGAAGGTCGCGTCTGTCCGCTCGCGTATGACAAAATCGATTTCAAACTAGAAGGCCCCGGCGTATTCCTCGGCGGCTACAACTCCGGCAAGTTCAATGAAGACTCCGTGAATCATAAAAACTTCGTCTTTGCCGAATGCGGCATCAACCGCGTATTTATCCGCTCCACCCGGACAGCCGGAGAACTTAAGCTTACCGCGACTTCCGGTAAACTTAATGCCTCCGCCACAATCAAATCCGCTCCGGTCAATATGAAAAACGGTTTCGCTCCTGCTCAACAGGCTTTTCCCGCCGGGCTGAAAAAATATCCGGTATCCGATAAACACTCCGTGGTCCGCGACCTCGGCTTCATTCCCAACAATGCGGACACTTATAAAATCATCCTGAATGGCAAAGAGCTTGAGTTTGCCGAAATGCTTACTCCTTATAAACCGGATGACTCTACCGGAGTGGTCGGCCCTGTGGCAACTATCCTCAACGCCATACGAAAAGCAGGCGTTCCCATGCGAGTTTCGAACAGAAACAAGGGACGTCTGCCAGAATATATGTCGGAATTTACAATTCCTTATCTGATTATTGAAGTTGATGGCAAGAAAGTCGAAACCGCAAACGGCGCCACGTCGCTGTATATCGACGGCGAGGAAGGAAACCTGACGAACTTCCAGTTTACCGGGCAATCCCGTGAATTAATGGGCGAATTATCCGCGGTTCTGGCGTATATTCCCAATATCAAGGTCGAAACGGATTCCAAAGCCAAGAAAATGATTATCACTGTAACCAGGGAGAAAAAGTGAATATGAAAAAATATTTATTACTCATCGGAATTCTCGCGTGCTCGGCGCTGTATTCGCAGGCGCTGAATCTGAATATCGATTGGAAATTCACCAAGCCGAAAAGTGAAGTTTATCCGATGGACAAAGCCATGAAAACCGTCGAGAAAAATGGTAAGCCGTTTTATGCGATTGACTACGACGATGCGGACTGGGAACGTATCAGTTTGCCGCATACGGTCAATGACGAGGATTCGTTCGACGAACTGATCGGCGCAGGGGAGAAAACGCTTTACAACGGCATGATCTTCTACCGCAAGCACTTCACGTTGTCGCCTGAATCTCAGGGACGGAAGGTTTTTCTGGAATTTGAAGCCGCCCGGCAGGCCGTTTATCTCTATGTCAACGGCAAATTCGTTGGATATTATGAGGCCGGAATCGCGTCCTGCGGCTTTGACTTGACTTCCCTCACCAAACCCGGAGATAATCTGATCGCCGTTGCGGTAGACGGCACTTCGACCAGTCGCGAAACCCTGGTGGCGATTCAGGAAACCATTCCCGGCAATACTCCCGGCGATCTCTCCGGGGTCAAGTATCAGTGGAGCGGCAAAGGTTTCAATCCGCTGTTCGGCGGCCTGAACGGTAATGTGAATTTGTATATTAAAGAACCGGCTTACCTGACCTTGCCTCTCTATAACAACCTGAAAACCACCGGAACCTATATTTACGCTTCCGATTTCGATTTGGCGAAGCGTTCCGCCCGGATCAATGTCCGCGCCGAAGTCCGCAACGAAACCGGCAAAGAACTGGAGCTGGGTGTGGGCGTCCGGGTGTTGAACACAGCCACCGGGAAACAGGTTGCTTCGTTCCAGTCGGATAAAAAAATCTCCGTCGCCCCGGCCAAAGATGCCGGAAAAACGTATGCGGTTGCACTGGAAAACGACGTCTATCAGGAAAATCCGAAGCCGACTTCCGTTATTACTCCGGAGGTTCAATATATCACGGTGAATGAGGTTGTCACAGGGCTGGATTTCTGGTCGTCGGAAAATCCCGCGTTATATCAAGTGGTGGTTTCGCTGAACGATTCCACCGGGAAATCATGGGATTCGCAAACCATCACGACAGGGTTTCGTGAAGTGAAATTCGATGCCGCCAAAGGATTGCTGATCAATGGCAAATCCACCTATCTGCGCGGTTACGCTCAGCGCTCCAGCAATGAGTGGGCGGTAATCGGCATGGGCAACGACTGGCTGAATGATTTCGATATGGAGCTGGTGCGCGAATCGGGCGCGGATTTCATCCGCTGGATGCACAATGCGCCCAAGCCCTCGACGATTCGTTCGGGCGACAAATACGGCGTGGTCTCCATCGCTCCCGCCGGCGACAGCGAAAGCGATAAAACCGGGCGACAGTGGAACCTCCGCGTCGAGGCCATGCGCGATACCATCCTTTATTTCCGCAACTCCCCGTCGATCCTCTTCTGGGAGGCCGGAAACAACGCCATTACCGGCGAGCACATGAAGGAGATGTACGAGCTCAAGCAACAGCTCGATCCCAACGGCGGACGGATGATGGGCTGCCGCACCATTTCCAAGCCTGATCAAATCAAGTGGGCGGAGTGGGTCGGCACCATGATTTACCGTCATGACGCCGCGGCCAAAGCGAGCATGAACGAGCTGAACCGTCAACTGCCAATGTACGACACGGAATACAAGCGCGACGAGGCCCCGCGCCGCGTCTGGGACCGCTATTCCCCACCGGACTACGACTACGTCAACAAATGGCTCGGCAAGGGCAGCGGCAAAATGGAAGGTTGCGACGTCTGGAACCTGACCCAGGAAGATTTCATTCGTTCCACCGCCAGCGTCAATGACGGCTACGGTTATTTCTACGGCAACCGTGTCGGCGGCCCCGGCCACAATTACTACGGCGGCGCGGCCATGATGATCTGGGCCGATTCCAATCAGCACGGACGCAATAGCGGCAGCGAAAATGCCCGCGTTTCCGGCCGGGTCGACGCAGTTCGTATACCGAAGGAATCGTTCTATGCGCTTCAGGTTTTCCAGGCGCAGGAACCGAAGATCAAGATCATCGGCCACTGGAACTATCCCAAGCTCACGCCGGAAACTTATCTTTACCGCGAACGGAAATTCAATGGAAAATTCTGGGAATTCACCGATGAAGTCAAACAGCGCGACCCGAAAAACAAAACCGTATATGTCGTGGGCTCGCTCCATTGTGCAAAAATCGAGCTGTCTGTGAACGGCAAAAAGATCGGCGAAAACTCGAATCCCGAGGACCTCTTTATTTACGCGTTCCCCGGTATCGATGTGACCCAATCCGGCGAGATTTCCGCCATTGCCAAAAATGCCAGAGGCGAGATCATTGCACAGGACAAAATCAAAACCGTTGGCGAAGCCGCTGCTATTCGCCTCACGCCGGTAACCGGCCCGGCAGGCTTCCGCGCCGACGGCTCCGACCTGATGTTTTTTGATGTGGCAATCGTGGATGACAAAGGCCGCGTCTGCCCGCTGGCGTACGACCGGATCGACTTCAAACTCGAAGGCCCCGGTATATTTCTCGGCGGCTACAATTCCGGCAAGTACGGCGAAAATTCTGTGATCCATAAGAATCATGCCTTCGCTGAATGCGGCCTGAATCGTGTGTTTGTCCGCTCCACCTTTGCTGTCGGCGAACTCACACTGACCGCGACCTCCGGCAAATTCAAAACCTCAGCTTCGCTCAAGTCTGTTCCGGTTGAAGTGAAAGACGGCTTCGCTACCACACAACAGTCGTTCCCGGCGGGACTGAAGAAATATCCGGTTTCCGAGAAATATCCGGCAGTTCGCGACCTCGGCTTCGTTTCGGGGAACATCGACCGTTACAAGATTACGGTGAATGGCAAGGCTCTCAAATTTGCCGAAATGCTCACTCCTTACAAGCCGGATGACGGCACCGGAGTGGTCGGGCCAATCGTTCCGGTCCTCAAAGCGGTCAATAAAGCCGGGGCCGATCTAAAAATCACCAACCGGACGACTGGCCGTCTGCCGGAATATATGGATGAATATTCCACTCCTTACCTGATTCTGGAAGCGGGCGGCAAGAAAATTGAAATGGCCAATGGCGCCACAGAGATGTTTGTCGACAAAACGGACCGGAATCTGACCAATTTCCAATTTATTTCACAATCCAATGTCTTGATCGGTGAATTGTCCGCTGTTCTGGCGTATATTCCAGGTGTTGAAGTGAAGGTCGATACCGAAACCAAAACGATGAACATCACCGTAAACAAATGAATTCAAACCGTCAATTCTGGATCGATGAACTATGTAAAATGGCCCGGCCTGTTCTGCAGGCCGCAACAAACCGCAAACTGAAAAAGATCATGCCGGTCGAAGCCAAAGAAGACCGCTCCGGCTGTACCTATCTCGAAGCGGTCGGGCGTCTCCTAGCCGGCATGGCCCCCTGGCTGGAATTGACTTCGAATGAGTATGGCGACTTGGCACGCTCAGCCATCGCCGCAATCATCGATCCCAAATCACCGGATTACGTATTGCCCCCGGCAGATGATGAATTACCGCGTCAGATTCTGGTCGATTGTGCATTTCTTTCACACGCTTTGCTGCGCGCCCCGCGTGAACTGTTCGAAAAATTGGATAGCAATGTTCAGACGAATTTGCTTGCCCTGCTGTACCGCTCACGCCAAATCTTCCCCAACGCCAATAACTGGCTGCTTTTCACCGCCATGGTTGAAACCGCCCTACTGAAATTTACTGGTCACGCTGATATGATGCGTATCAATTTCGCCCTGAAACTTCACGACGAATGGTTCAAGGGTGACGGTGTTTACGGCGATGGCCCGTCTTTTGCACAGGATTATTACAACAGTTTCGTCATTCAGTCGATGCTGCTGGATATCGCGGCGGCCATCAATCATCCTCGCCATGACGTCTACCTGAAACGTGCTCAACGCTACGCAGAAATTCAGGAACGGATGATTATGCCAGACGGCTCCTTCCCGGTTACGGGCCGCTCCCTGACGTACCGTTGCGGGGCCTTTCAACTCCTGGCTCAGTTAGCGCTATCCCATAAGCTACCCGACCCCCTGCCGCCTGGCCAAATCCGCTCAGCCATGCAAGCCGTAATCAAGCGAACCCTGAATGCCCCCGACACCTACAACGAAGCCGGTTTCTTGCAAATCGGCCTGTGCGGCCATCAACCGTCCATCGGCGAATCCTACATATCCACCGGCAGCCTATACCTGGCCTCAACCGCCTTCCTCCCCCTCGGCCTCCCTGCCAATAATCCCTTCTGGACCGCCCCGGAAACCCCATGGACCAATCAAAAAGTCTGGTCCGGCGCAGACATTATCCCCGACCATCCGGTGAAAGAAATTTAATATCGGATGGTTGCAAAATGCAAACTGCCTCTATTTTATGAACTAAAATGTGAATAGGATAGGTTTGTCAGCAGAATATCACCCTTAATATTCAATTTTCCAATTTGGGGTGCAGTGACACCCAAATCTGTATAATGCTTATACTCTGTGGATTGCGAAAATAATCTCAGATCTTTGAAATGGGGGACATCGTTCCTCGAATTTGCGGATACAACATATAAAAACGTCTGTAACGCCGCAATTCACGGACATTATTATTCGATATCTTTCTCGGTTGATTGGTTTTCTGTCGAACCCGATGACGAGCATCGTATTTGGTTCGTCATTCATTCGAATAAAAATCAACGGTAGTGTCAAAAGTAATATGAAAAAATGAAAGAAAATTTTAGGCGGTCGGGGAGTACTCCGTTTGTCGACGGAGTCAAGACGCAAAATCGGCATAAAACCCCGTCCTGCGGACGAGATTTATACGATTTTGGCCGTT
>JAVBRM010000242.1:0-28603 GCA_031548025.1 Victivallaceae bacterium
GCCAGCGCTTCATCTACTCGACTCTGGGTATCAATACCAGTCTGTTGCCGGTGAAAAAACAACGGTTCAAAAAAAAGATGTGAAAGCTTTGTTGTGTCACCACAGCCTCAAATTGCTATAAGAATGCGGAAGTTGGGCTAAACTCTAAACTCTCTATTTGGTTCTGACGGTGCCGAAGTAGGAGGCGTTCCGGAAATTGGCGGTGGTGCCGTACAGCATCAACTGGGTTTTGCGCCCCGCTTTTTCCGGGAAGGAACCATTCAGGCCGATGTCAAATCCGAATACCGGTGGTACTTGTTCCAACTTGACGCTCCGCCAGGGAATCCTGACCGTGACCGAATAATCGGTGGGGCTTAACTTTTTCGATTCCAGGGTGACGCCGCGTTCCATAAGGTCCGGTGCTTGCGCGCAGTGGAACCTCGCCGGTTGGCCTTCCGCTTCAGGAAGGATCAGGATCTGGTAGACGCCGGGACCGTAATTCGCCCGTCCCAGGCCATCTTCGCGCGGCCTGAAATCGAAGAACAGTTCGATGGCGCTGCCGTTGGAGCCGGGCCACTGAAGCGGTAGTTTCAGATTCGCGTCATGAGCGGTAATATTGACCAGAAGCGCGTCACAATCATAGGCCATTTTGAGCTGGCCGGAGAGTTCCTCACGGCCGCCCCAGTAGTGATCTTCCTGCAAGGAGGCCAGTTGAGGCGGACGCCCGATTACGGCCTGCTCGACCTTATCCAGCATAACCGGCTTCGCCTCGGCCAATCCGGTGGTGAAGATCGGCAGTGAAGGTTTGTTGCTCACCTGAACGGTACAGAGGTAATCGCCGCCGCCGGGGAGTTCTACGGCAAATGGCAACTGAAGTTCAGGCGTGTTATTTTCGGAAGTTATCCGGATTTTGAATTCAAGATTTTTGCGCTTTTTGGAGCTGATTTCGACCTGGGCGCTTTCGGGTTCAAAACTGATTCCGGCGATTTTGGGAGCGCGGATGCGGGCGGACCAGGGGGCGTCGCCGCGATTCAGGAGCATGAACTGTACGTATCCTTCCTGATCGGCAATATCCTGAACCGTGATCCTGTCCACCGGTGAGGGAATCAACTTCATGCCGTTGCCGCGGGAATGGACATAAAGCGGTTGGTTAGTCAAGGGCAATAGGAAACGATTGGTGGAATTGGGCTTGAGTATGGATTTCTCGCCGAAAACGGAGACGATTTCGAGTTCGGCATCGGTAGCGCTGATGAGTGCCGAACCAGTCGGGCCGCTCGACCAGAGCATGGCGACTTCACCGCCGCCGGCCTTGCGGAAGATTCCGCCCAGGACCGAATTCGAACCGGTCGGCGCCGGTGCCGGGTCCAGGACCACGCCGGAGAATTGCTGAGTCAACACGGCCACACCCAGCGCCGCCAGCGACGGCGTGCGTTCCCGGGATTTATCGAAGACAAACAGACCGAAACTCGGACGTTCGCCGCGTTTGGGGTTCAACTGCGGCCAAGCGGGATTCCAGCCGAAGAAAACGAATGCTTCCACTCCGGCGACCAGGTTTACAGTCGCGTTTTTCACCATGGACGCTGCCGCCTGGTATTCGTTGTTGACACGCCCCGGCCAGGCGGTTTTCGACACAAAATACGGGCTGCCTTCTGCAATGCGTTTGGCGACTTCTTCCGGCGGCAGAGCCGCGTCGATCTGGTCGCGCTGAGCGACTACCAGACCGGTTTCCGAGTTAAAGAAACGGTTGATCTTGTAGGGTGCGGCCGCTTTTTTGGCGTCTTCAAGCATGTCTGCCAATCCGGCGCGCTCGGGTTGTTCGGGAGTCGTGTAAGTGTGCCAGCTGATGGCGTCGAGGTACGGCGCGGCTCCGCCTTGCAGCACCTGTTTGATCCAGGGGACGAAGGTGCTGGTACCGCTGATGCCGTAAACCAGATTCGTCGGATCGACGGCCTTGAGTTCCTTGCTCACGGTTTTGCACACTTCCACATAGTCGAGCGGAGCGTGAACCATGTGCGAGGAGGCGTTCGGCTCGTTTTCCACTTCCCAGCGGTGAACTTTGCCTTTGTAGCGCTCACCGGCGGCGTGGACGAATTGGGCGTAGCGTTTCAGTTCGTGGAAACCGCCGCTTTGGCCCCAGGCGGTTTTGCTCATTTTTTCATATGCCCGCGCCCGCTGCCAATCCAGTAACGGGGT
Organism: Victivallaceae bacterium; assembly: GCA_031548025.1. Taxonomy (GTDB): domain Bacteria; phylum Verrucomicrobiota; class Lentisphaeria; order Victivallales; family Victivallaceae; genus UBA5239. Next base: position 2,173 of record JAVBRM010000242.1, read on the forward strand.
GCCGTTCAAACAAACGAACATTTCCCGTCCGGAAGCGATTTCCCAATCGATTTTTTCGTTCCAGTTCCACTCGGCCGGGTCGGTATCCGGGTCGAGGCCGTAATTGCCGTTCCAATCCTTGACCCAGGCCGGTCCGACGACATAGCCCCAGCGGAGATATTTGTGGGCAAAGCGCAGCGGCATAGCGTCCGGCCAACCTCCGAAAATGTAGAAATTGCAGTCGTGAAGGCCAAAGACCCCAGGCCCGGCTTTTTCGCCGCGGCTCTCCGCAAATATGAAGTGGTGACGGAAAGACTTGTCGTTGCCATCCGTCCGGGCTTCGAGGTGATACACGTCACTTTTCAGCTCAAAGGGGAATTTAAGGGGTTCGTAAATCTGGCTTCCCGCGGCAATCCGGCAAGTCTGAACCCAATTCTGGCTCATGCCGTTTATTTCACTTTTGACGTTGTAAGATATTTTGACTTCGCGCTCCTGCGGCGAACTGTTGATGATCTGCAGATACGGACAATCGCGTTTCGTCGGGTCGGTACTGATGACATGGCTGTCGAAACCGAACAGCGCCGTCGAAACGCCACCATTGGCCCCCTGCTCCGGCGTGATAACGCCCGCGTAATCTTTTTCCCAATCCAGGACAAATTCGGATTCGCCGGATTTGAGCTTGAATTCATCGACCATGGCGGCGTAGACGGTCAGTCCCACCGGAATGAAGTCCGACGGCAGTTTGACCGACAGACTGATATTTTCTCCGGTCAATTCGGCCTTGCCCGGCGAATAGCGGAGCTCCAGCCGGTGCCATTTGCCGCGCTCAAGCGCTACGGTATGTTTGGCGGTATGTTTGCTGTGGCGGAGGAGGAGACCGCGCCCTTCGGAGGCGGGCGGTACCAGGAGTTCCAGCTTGCGGTTTGAACGGTCATTCAGGACGATAACCGATTTATCGACCCGGCGTCCAAGGTCGCGCAGATAAAACTCCGCCGCGCCGGAAGCACTCCCCTGAAAATGTGGAGCCAGTTCATAAGTGAAACGAACGTTCTCGAAATCAGCCGCGCGCCCTTTGGCGCCGCCCGGGGCCGGCGGAATCACCGGCACCCGCAAGTTGGCCCCCCCGGCGGAGGGATAAACGGTAATTCCGGCACTGCAAACTGTAGCGGCGAAGATACAAAGAAAGAGTATGATTCTTGACATATGATTATCCTATTCTGTGGTAATGATCAAGGTCGGATTGTACTGTTTGCCGGACTTGGCGGCGAACTCGGCGGTACGCCAACGCCAGCCGATACCGCTCGGCTCGCCGGGAGCGGCTTCCAGCCGGAACCCAAGCCAGGGAGAACCGGCTTTCAACGCGGCTTTCAGCGCCTCGGTCACGTCGATCAAAACCGGGGCAAGCGGCTTGCCTTCGATGAAGTTGACCGGTTTCGCCTCCATGGCGACGCCAAGTTTAACACCGTTGTCGTCCACCAGGTCGATTTTGCCGTCGGCTTCGGGAGCGAGGTAATAATAAATATCGGTCAAGGGGCCGTGCGCATCGGGCTTGTCGGGCGAACAGCCGTATTTGCCGTTCAGGTGAAGTTTAAGGACCGCTTTTTTGGGCGCCGCCGACAATTGCGGCAACTTGAATTCGAATAATGCTTTGCTGTTTTTATTTCTGACTTTGCCGGAAACGGCTTCGCGGCAGTCGCCGTCGGTATCCACGGCGATCACCTGGTCGACGATGCCGTCGTTGTTGGTGTCGATCAACACGCCGTCGCCGGCCGGGAGGGTTTTGACTTCGACGGTGGCTCCGCACAAAGATGCGCAGAGCGGGAAAATCAATATGGCGGTTTTGAATCGCATGACGGTAGTTCCTTTATTGGGCGCTGGCCGGATTCCAGTAGCGTTGTTGATTGGAGGTGTCGGTTCCCTGGTTGATCAGAGTACGCCACTGTACGGCGCTGACATGGTAGTCCGCCCAGAGAACATTGGCATAATCGTTGTGGCGTCCGTTGGGCTGATAAGAAGCAGTACCGGCATTGGCGATTTCTCCGGCGCTGGTTTCGCGCCCATCGACGGCATAGACTTTGCTGCCGGGCTTACGCAATACATCCACTCTTTTGCCCACTCCGGACATACCGGAGCCCGAGCTGGCGAAATACTGGTAATTAACCCCATACATGCCCCAAAAATCGGAGGTTCCGCCTTTCGCGGTTTTATATTCGGCGTTGCTCTTTTCCCGAACCGGACAGCGGGTAATCACCTTGTCGTTCGCATAGGCTTTTCCTGTGAGTTGTTTGTCGCCCTGGTATAAATACAGATAAACCAGCCGCATGGACCAGTTATTGGTCTCGCCGCTTTGACCATAGGCCGGATAATAGTCGCCGTTGTCGTCGAGATAGAAATTCAGACAGGTTCCAAGCTGCTTGAGATTGTTCAAACAAGTATTGCGGTGAGCGCTCTGGCGGGCTTTGTTCAATGCCGGCAACAGCATCGCCGCCAAAATAGCGATGATCGCAATCACTACCAGCAGTTCAATAAGCGTAAAAAACTTTCTCATGATAAAAGACTCCTTGTTTTTATCTGTATGTATTTGATGTATTTGCAATTTATTCACCGCATGATTTACCCGGATGCAACACCGGCTTGATTTTCGGCAACTGAACTTGTCCCTTGACGCCGTTTTTCAATGCTTCCGTCAGCGCGTCGAGACACCTGGCGACACAGGCTTCCAGGTTGATTTCCAGACTGGTCAGGGGAACGGGACTGGCGAATTCATGACCGCTGTTCATATGCGAGAGCAGCGCGATATCACGTGGAACCTTCAAACCCATTTCCAGCAGGGCCATAATCAGGCCGCGGCAGAAAATATCATGGTTCACCAGGATTGCGTCCGGCCGTTTTTTCATGCCGGAAAGCCACGCCTTTCCTTTCTCATAACCGTCGACTTCGGTTTGCCCGAGGCGGAATATTTCCGCTTTGGCCTTGGTACCGGCTATAGCGTCCTTCATGGCTTTTTCCTCGGTATGGAAAAGCTCGACGAAATTATCGTATTTCAGGGTTTCAGGAAGCATGGAAATAACGGCGATATCCCGGTATCCGCGCTTCAACAGATAATCCATCCCCATCTGGATTGCGGCATATAAATCGATGCTCAGGGGAAGAATCCAGGTGGTTTCGGTGTGCGACTCCAGAAATTCGGTCAGACTCGGTACCCGGTTTGCGGCGATGATCGCTTTCAGCTCGCCGCTCCGCAGATCCTGTTCCAGATCGAACATAGTCCGGCCGCCGGATTCGAAATCGAAATAAATCTTCAAATTCAGGTCGCGTTCCAGCGCCTGGCGCTGAAAATGGTCGATCATCAACGCATAAATATGATTCTTGCTGCTGAACGGATTTTCCCCGAAAACCAACGCGATCACATTGACCCTTTCCTGTGAACGGACAAAAGTCCCTTGACGGCTGCGGCGCTCGATCAACTGCCGCTTTACCAGGTGCTGCAAACTCTTGTGAATGGTCACCGGAGTGACGTTGTACAGCTTGGCCAGCTCCACCGTCGACGGCAGGCGCGACTTGTCCGGCAGTTCGCCGGAGATGATCTGCTGAGCCAGATGATCGGCGATCTGCTGCTGCAGCGGAGCTGAAAGTTGTGCCTTGAATGCGTGCATATTCACTTCCTGTTATACCTAAACAAATGATGTATAATAATAGTATAACAGGAAAATTTCGTTTGTCAATACCCCTTTACCGAAAAATTCAGAAATTAGAGTTTTCCACGCCAGGCGCCCTGTCCGAAGGTGGTCAGGTAGACGATCGAAGAATCGGCGGGGTCGAAGGTTATAGAGTGGATATTGCCGGCCGGGCACCCGGGAACCGGTTGCCAGGTCCTGCCGTCGTCGATGCTCCGGAAAAGCCCTTCGCCGATGGTGCCGCAGTAGAGTTCATCCGGCTTGCCGGGACGCGGACGAGCCTCATAAACCGGTAACTTGTGCAATAACTTTACAGCGTGACCGCCGTCGGCGTCCGCCCGCCACAACCCCGGTTCGGCGAAGTCACCGCTGCCGGTCCGCCGGCGTTCTCGCCAAAGCTGGAAACAGCCGATATACATGCTTTTGCCATCCTCGCCGAAGGTCAACGACACCGGAAATACGATCCCATCCGGCAGCGGCAGTTTTTCCCAACGATCACCGTTCAGGCGGTAAATTCCGCCGCCGGTCGTGCATTGAGTATTCGGGTTCCATTGGGCCGTGACCACCGTATAAATACCGCCGCCAGGCGATTGGACGATCCGCAGCGTATTGGCTTTTTCGGGCAGGCCGCCGATAAATGGGCACCAGTTTTTTCCGTCTTCGCTCCGGTAAACACCCGCTCCAAGTACCGCGGCCAGGAATACACCGTCCGAAGTCCGCAAAATATCCGTGACGGGCAGATCCGGCACTCCGTATGTCTTCAAGTCCGGCATTTGCCAGGTGGCCCCGCCATCGCTGCTGGTGAGGACGCCGCCGCGCCAGAGGTTCGGCTCGCGCCCCTGCGTAATCAGGTGATGCCAGTACGGCAGGTCGTGTTTCAGGGAGATCGCTGCCCACATCCGGTTCGGATCGGCGGGGTCGAAAGCGCAAGCGTAAATGTTATTGTGCCAGATCGCGTTTTCCGGCGGCGCGAAATACCAACCCCGGCCGCCGTCAAGGCTGCGCCAGTTCGCAAAGTCAGTGGTCGCAACATAGTGGCTTCGCCCGTGGATATAATAATTCCAACCGGTGATCATCGGAACGCCGCCGCCGGGAATCCACTCGCCGTGCGTCGGCAGCGTGGAGATGATTTCCCAATGTTTTCCGCCATTGCGGGAATAGCCGCACATGGTCGAATCGGTGAAGGTTACCAGCTCGGGATTGCTCCGATCCACCACCATCGACGCAGGAGGCGTGTTCCAGCCCCAACGCCCGGTCGTCCAACGGTCGGGACTGATATTGGTGCCGGATTGTTTGGCCTTGCGGGTCAGGATGGCGGCCCAGGTTTTGCCGGAATCGGTACTTTTCCAGACCGTCGCCGGATTACCCGGCGTGCCGCGGGTGCCGACATAGATGGTCCGGTCGTCGTCGAAGGGGGCGGCTACCGAATTAACCGGTCCCTTGTCGAAATCCATCAGGGTTGCCCGGCCCCGGTCGTCAAGGCGCACCAGAATTCGTGATTTATCTTCGCGCATCATACCGGCGTAAATACCCTTGCCGGAGACTGCCGTAGCAAACACGTTACCCGTCCATTCCGTCGGCAATTCAGTGATCCGATCTTTTTCCAGGTGCCATGCACCATCGACTCCAATCAACAACGCTTTATCCTCAAGGAAGCGGATCGCCCGCAACGATTTGACACGCTCCGGCAGTTTGATTTCCCGCCAGCTGCCGCCGCCGTTTTCGGTAGTAAACAATTTTTTCTCAGCGTTATCGCCGAATGAGTTCCAAAATGCCAGGCCGTATTGACCGTCCGCAGCGAAACGAATCATCTCCGGGCCGAGCCAGTGCCACCAGTCGCGCAACGTCAGTTTATCCCATGGGCCCGCCACCGGTTCCCAGTTGGCGCCGTAATCGCGGCTGCGAAGCATGCCACGGGTTTTCGAACCGCACCAAACCTCGCCGGGATGCGACGGGATAAATTCAAACGGCGACGCGCCAAGCGTCCATGGAGCACGTTCCATGCGCCGGGAGTCGATCAACGACCAGTTTTTTCCGCCATCCGGGCTCTGAAATACGCCGCCCATATCGCCGGTAGCCACCAATTTCTCGGGATCATCCGGAGCCATTTGACAAAACATAATGCGTCCGCCGCCCCCCGGCAAAAGCTGCTGCCAGGCATCTTTCGTGCGCGGCAGAAGTTCCCAGCGAACGCGATTGGTCATCGCCTCCCCTTCCTTCAACGGCCGTAGATCGGACAGCAATTCAAGCTCCACGTAATTTTCCACCACATAAAACTGCGCGGTACTCCGGTCGGGGTAATTTCCCGTCTTCGCCACTTCAAAACTCTGTTTAAAAATTACCTCTTCATATACTGCGGATACCGCGCGCCCCCAACTGTGAACTTTGGTCCAGCCTTCTTTGGGTAATTCGACTTTCAGTTCGTTGTCTTGAATACTCACCGGAGTTTTCCGCATCTGCCAGTAGCGAGGCTGTTCCGGAAATAAATCATCCGATAAATCAAGCAGTCCGTATTCCGGCCGGATCGCCTGCGTGACGGACCAGATTTCGACCGGATACGGCGAAGGTGCGAAACGCTCCACGGTATTGATAATCGTCAACGCGGCGGCATCGGCGTCGAGGGAGATCGTCCGGGTGACGCTACAACCAAGCTTGAGACTACGGCCACTGCGGAGGGCGACCGAGTGAGCCGTCTGCGCCGTTACTGTCCACGCCTGGCCGTCGATCACCGGGTCCGGCGCTTTATTACCAAATACCTGCGGACGCTGGTCTTGCGGCACCAGCCAGACCTTGTCTCCACCGTGATTTTTCCACCCGGGCACCGATAACACGACAAGATCATCGCTGCGGTTGTTCCAGATCACATTGCGTCCGCCCTTCAGTTGCCAGGCGGTGATGCGCCCGGTTTCGGGGATAATTTCAACAATTACGTGATTGTTTTCCAGCCGGATGGCGGCGGCACCGAGCTGTACGGTAAGCAGCAGCGCAATGATCCATCTCATTATTTCAATGTTCCTTTGTAAACGGATGCACCGTAATTGCAGACGTAAATGGTGTTGCTGTCTTCCGGGTCGAAGACGATGCGAATCGGCGACGGCGCCGGATAATCCTCCAGTTGCACCCAAGTTTCCCCGCCGTCGATACTGCGGAACACTCCCGCGTCATAAGTCGCCGCGAACACTGTATTCGGGTCGGCCGGGTTCACATAGACGCCCCAGCAGGCGCGCCCCGGAAACACCGTTTTCCAGGTTTTGCCGCCATCGACGGACTTGCGGATGCCGCCGTCCGTATCGTGAAACGGCCGGGTACTGAAAGCGGAAAGATAGATCGTATCCGGATCGGCCGGGTGAAGCGCGACCTCGGTCAGATAACCGAATGTGCGGTCCTGATAGACCTTTTTCCAGCTCTCGCCGTTATTGCCGCTCATATAGAACATGCCGGGCAACTGCACGGTACCGATCGTCCACAAACGCCCATGACTGTCGCGCTTGAGGCGGAAAAGCTTGCGGTCCCATTTGCTGATGCCCTCGCTCGATTCTGTCCAGCTTTTGCCGCCGTCGGTACTCTTGTAAATGCCTTTGCCGTAAACCGCCGCCAGCAGTGTATCACTGTCGATCAGAACCAGCCCGGTAATCGTTCCGGCCGGACACCCGGGAACCGGCTGCCAGGTTTTGCCGCTGTCATCGGAGATGATCAGGCCGCCCTGATTGGTGGGTTTATTGTTATTGTTCTGCCATTTCCAATGCGGTAAATCGTGGTCTTTGGCGGCGCCGGCCCACATCTTGCCCGGTACTTTCGGATCATAAACGATCGAATACACGTTGTGCGGAAACGGGTTGCCTTCGTTGTACTGCTTCCAGCTCTTGCCGCCGTCGAAACTGCCCCAGTTGCTGAAATCGTTCATGGCGATATAACGGTTCTCGCGGTTGTTCGGGTCGAAATAATAATCATAAGCGGACATCACCGGCATGCTGTCGACCGCCAGCGTGGATTCCCCGTTGTCCGCCGATGGCGCGGCCAACGCGGTCCAGCTCTTGCCGCCGTTCGTAGTCAAGTAGATCTGCGTGTAATCGGTACACATGGCATAGTCGGCGTTGCCGTCGGCCACGTCGAGCCCCTGCGGAATTTTTTGCCAGCCCCAGGCAGTAGCGGTCCACTGGCGGTTTTCCACGTTGAATTTCGGACTGTCCGGATGCCGGAAGAGTACCGGTTGATGGGTCTTGAAGCCGTCGGTCGTTTTGTATACGGTAGCCTCACCAGGCTCGGTCAGGCTCGCCTTGACCGGAGACGTCATGACGAAATAAACCGCCGGATTCTTCCCTCCGCCACTCTTGATGTAGCGAAACGCGGTTTTGCTGCCCAACGCTTTGACGGAATTCCAGTTTTTACCGCCATCGGTCGAACTCAAAATTTCGGCCTTATCTTTACGATTCACAGCCAACAGCAACGCTTTGCGATCCACTGCCAATCCGGCGATTTTACCCTCGACCGGAGTGTAAACCGTTTCGACTGTGCCATCGGCGCCGACCTTGCGGATCGCATCTTCCTGGGCGATCAGGATCATATTGTTTCCGAATGAAATCACACCTTTCAGATTGCCGGACTCCTCTGGCAGCAAAGCCACCGGCTTCCAGCTCACGCCGCCATCGCCGGAGTAAAACACCGGATGCCGCCCCTTTGTGCCGAAATTATAGCAGGCCAGGAAGCCGTTTGGACCGTCAAACGCGCCGAGCATCGGCCCTGAATACGGAGGCGGCCACGAACCGTTCCACTCGATTTTGTCAATCGGCAGCTCCAACTCCACCCAGGTACGACCATAGTCGGAGCTCTTGCGCGGGCCACGAACGGTACTGGAGGTATAAACCTCACCGGGCTTGTTCGGATTGAAAATGAAACCGCCGGACGCGGTGAAGGAGTGGTATTTCTGCGGCGTCATGAACATCTTCTTGTCGGCGGTATTGCCGGCGAAGGAATTTCCCATATCCGAAGCGGAAAGCATCCGGCTGCCGTCCGTCGACAACGCCGGCAGATTGTAGCGGCCGCCGCCCCCCGGCCCCGCCGCTTCCCAGTGATACGGGTCGGCGGCAAACAGGGCCGAACTCATCGACAGAATTACCCCGAAGAATAATAAATTTCGCATCAGCATCTCCTATTTCAGGTAAGCATTTTTATAGTCGAGATAATCCTTGATGTAGGCTTCGCTGTAATACCCCCAGTCCTTGACGTCGGTATTTTTGGAGAAGGCGACATGTCCGTCCGCGCATAGTGCGTTGGCCCCATCCATATGGTTGCCGAATTTATACCGGCTGACGTTGGTGGAAATACCGTACATATCCGCCAGCAGTCCGGCCTCGGAGGGCTTGGGAATATCTTTGCGGTGGATGCCCTGGAGCTGGTTGAGAGGCATGACCCCGGCCAGAACCGGATACGTATAGCGGTAACTCATCTGAGCGCTCTTGTTGTTATTATCTTTATAGGTATTGTCCAGAACGGTTGGGCTTTTGTCCTTTTTATCGGCGGGACAGCAGTAGATTCCCGGTGACCTGAGATAATTTTCGGTATAGAGCAGCCCCAGGCCGACTCTCAACACACTGGTGGAGCCATCGTAGTTGACCGCCCAGGTATAATTTCTGTTGATCGGATACTCCCCGTTCATGTCATCACGATACATCGCAAACCCTATCCCAAACTGTTTCATATTGGCGACGCATTTCGACTTGTAACTCTGCATCCGGGCTTTGTTCAATGCCGGCAGCAACATGGCCGCCAATATGGCGATGATTGCGATCACCACGAGCAACTCTATGAGTGTAAAAGATTTTCGACCGAATTTCCTGAAACTCATGACACCAACTCCTTTTGTTTTATAACTTCCTTTATGGATGACTTTTGAATCATCAGCATCGCATCGAATTTCAAAGTGCGAATTTCCGTATCGCCGCCGATTTTCTGCAGGAGTTCCTCGACCAGGGCCGCAGCGATCATTTCAGACGGCTCGGAAATATGGGTCACCTCCGGACAGAGATATGAAAGCAATGGAATATGGTCGAAAGCCGCTACCGCGATATCGCGCCCGACCCGGCGGCGCAACTCCGACAATGCCTTGTACACCCCAGGCACATCCTGCGCCGAAGCCACCAGTATGGCATCGATTTCCGGACGGCGGTTCAACAATTCAACCGTTTTTTCCTTGACCACCTTCAGCCGTTCCTCTCCTTCGCGCGGTACCGAAATCCAACAGTCATTGCGTAGGGTTAACGGCAAATTCGAGCAGCACTCGAGATAAAACGCCTTGCGGACAGACAATTTCTCGTGCCCGTCCTCATAATCCTGACTATCGATCGTCACCGCCAGTTTCCGCCACCCTTGCTCAGCCAGATGTCCGCAGAGTTGCCGGATCGCCTTGTGATAATTGACGCCGATCAATTGATCCGAATCCGGCGCGGCGCCGCTCCAACCGCGACAAACCACCGGAACCCGCTGATTGGAAACATAGGCTTCCCGATTGAACCAATTGTATTCCAGACAGATACATCCGTCAAAATACCCCTGCTCCGTCCAGTTCAGAAATTTGCGCTCGCGCATCGGGTCGACCTGGGTTTCGAACGGAAACACCGTATAACCGCGCGGCTCAAGCAACCGCTGCAGTATGGTGATATACTGTACATAAAAAGGATTGCCGATTTCGTTGACCAGCACCGCGATATTGCCGGTTCTTCCCTGTACCAAAGCCCGGGCTTTCAGGTTCGGCTGATAGTTCAACATACCGGCAATCTCCCGGATCTTCCGGGCATTTTCCGGTGAGATCCGGTTCTCATGCTTGCCGTTCAGCACCAGAGATACCGCGGCAGAGCTGGTATTGGCCATTTCGGCAATTTGTTTGATCGTTACTCTCATGAACCGTTATCCATATTATTAATCGTTTAACGCATAAATGAAAAATGAACTTAAAAAATCACGTTAAACGTTTAATTCTATTATACAGCCGAATCCGATTTTTGTCAATAGGGGCCGAAAAATAATTATTGAAAAAATTGATTTTTGTTTGAATGGCCTATTGACTTTTTATGGTACCTGGTTTTATAATTAGATATAGTACTTGATAGGAACCTGAAATGAATACAGCGATTCAGTCAACTAAAAAAGAGCAGACTTACCGGGATCTGAAAGAGCGGATCGAAAACTGCGTCTATGCCCCGGGAAGCCGGTTGCCGAACGAAGTGGAGCTTTGCGTGGAACTCGGAGTCTCCCGCAATACCCTGCGTCCGGCTTTGGAGCAACTCGCCATGGAAAAGCTGATCGAGCGGGTCAAGGGCAAGGGAACATTCATTCGTTCCAACAATGATATGCGGACGAAGATCCTGGTGGTTCTGTGCAATTTTGACGATATTTCCAATCCTTATATTTATATTATGCCGGGAGTTCAACTGGCCGCGGAAAACCTGAATATTTCCCTAGAAATATGTACCATGACTTCGCTGCTGTCGCGCCCGCCGGATGAAAGCGCCCGGCAGATTCTCGAGAAAGGTATCCAAGGAATCCTCTGGTTCGCCAGCAATTTCAACGGCGACGAACCGCTGATCGAAACTCTGAAAAAAACCGCCTTGCCGATCCTGTTTCCCCATGCCAGTTTGAAAGATCAACTGATTACCGGAATTCCCGCCATGGGAACGGATTACCGGAAGGTTATGGAAAGCGGCTTGCGTTATCTGGCAGCCCAGGGGCACCACCGGGTGGGAAATATCACCACATCCAGCATGCGCGGAATCAGTGTGAATGAATATCTCCAGTTTGTCCGCGACGCCGGGCTGGACGATGCCCCGGAGCTTCTGGGTCTGACCAACAATTCTCAAGCCAAGGAAGTGGTGATCTCTGTTACCGCCAGAATGATGGAAGAATTAAAGGAGCCGCCGACGGCGCTGTTTTGTTTTTCCGATTTTTTCGCCGTGCATGTTTATGAGTATCTGCATGGAAAAGGGCTCCGGATTCCGGAGGATGTCGCGGTGTTGTCGATCGGCGGGCAGATCGGCTGCGATTTTCTGAATCCGACGCTTTCCGCCATCGATTTCGGCAGTCTGGAAATCGGGCGCAACTCCGTAAAGGTCCTGCTGGAGATGATCCACGAAAAGAAACGCTATATCCCGTTTACAGCCACCCCGCATTATATTACGGAGCGGGACAGCACCAGAAAGATAATATCGCCTCATGAATACCAAAAAAGGAAATGCGTATGAAAAAAATAGAGAGATTTTTTACACTTATCGAGCTCCTGGTAGTAATTGCGATAATTGCGATTTTGGCGGCAATGCTGCTGCCGGCCTTGAATTCGGCCCGGGAAGCGGCCCGGAGGATTTCATGCGCCAATAATCTCTCCAGTATAGGCAAGGCGGCGAATATGTATATCGACGACAATCAGGGATATCTCGCCTCGTATTACAACAACGGCTCCGGCCTGGGGGACACCGGCTCCTGGGCAAGCGGCGCCGGAACTATGTTTTTAGGGAAAGAAGGCCTGGGAAATTATCTTGACTCATCCACCCGGGTAATCGGCGAAGTTTATAAAGCAGGCTCCGGAGCCATATTCAAGTCCAGATTCGTATGCCCGGCCAGTAACGACGTTCCAGCCGCCGCCGGTTCAGTATATACCATCGGCTACAACATCTATCTGATGGTTTACTCGGATTTGAAGGCGGTGTCATGGAAACAGCCGTCAAAGCTCTTTTTGTTCGGCGACCGCAACCCCTTGCGGACTGAGGGTTTTCACCTGCGTTGCAATTACGCGGAAACCGATCCCACCAAGCAGAGCCTGACCTGGCGGCACCGCCGGACGGCCAACTTTGTCTGTCTGGCCGGCAATATCGAAAATGCCGTCTATGGCGATTCCCGGATTTTTTCAACTACCGTAACCACCAGTGGATGCCTTAACGATCCGGCATGGCATGCGGGCAAAGGTCACTGCAATGCTTCTACTTCTTGCAGTTCGTTATAAATAAAATCATAAAAACAAGGATTTATTATGATGTGGAAATACTCAAGTATTCTGCTTGGCGGTTTGCTGGCCGCCGGTTCGCTTGCAGCTGAAAATTTCGACCGGGGCGGTGTTACCTTTCCCATGGAGAAGATTTCCGCGGAACGCTTCGCCGCCGCGAAAGCGGACAATGCCGCGAATCTGTTGAAAAACAGTGATCTTTCAGCGCCGCTGATCCGTTCCGCTGCTGATGGCTGGAGCTATTCGACCTGGATTTTCGGCCCGGAAAACCGGGAAAAATTCGATAAAGAGGCGAAGGAGACCGGCAGCGGCAAAATTATTGATACCGAATCCGGAAAAGTCCTGGAACTGGACCGTCCGCTCGCGTTGGAAAATCTGATGGGCGAGCAAAGCGATAAGTTCACGAACGCTTTCAATCAAATTGTGAAACTGCCGGATGAAAACGGCGGCTCTTACCGCTTGACTTTCGACCATCGCAGCCAGGTGATCGGAAAAAATCGTTCCGCCCAGATGGTTCTGCTGAATTTCTACGACGCCGGCGATCTGCGCCCGGGCAGAGGCAAGGCCACCCGGACTTATCTTAACAGCAAGATCGATATGGCTCCCGAATGGCATCCCTACAGTTTTGAATTTACCGCACCGCCGAAAACCCGTGACCTGGCGATTGCCATCCGCGCCGACGGCTGCGGAAAAATCCAGATCAAAAATCCCCAACTGGTAAAGCTGGACGCGGCAGCGGCTCCCCTCACGGTGGAGTTTGCGCCCGGAAAACTGCTGGACAATACCTTCGTCCTGGCTTCCGGCGATCCCGGGATAATCGCTTTCAAATTCAAGAACAATCAGCCTCAAGGTACGATGGCGGTAAAGAAAGCAACGCTGAACCTGGAACTGCCGGACGGCATTTCGGTGGATGGAACGAATATTTTTCTCGGCAAGGAAATCCGGAGTACGGAAATCGTCGTCGACGGCAAAAAATGGCGGCGCTGGGAGCTCGACGTCAACAATTCGATCCTCGGCAGTATCCGCAACCGGCAGGACTTCAATGGTTATAATATCGTCACGGCCATGATCTCCGGCGACGTTCCCGCCGGTACGGCCTGGGATGGCTGCCACTATTACCTGACGGAAAACGGTCAGGCGGTCAGCGGAGTCGAGGCTTTTTCCCTGAAAATGATGCCGTCCTTACCGAAAATCACCGCGCCGAAACAGTTTTACGCGGGCTTCAGTTCGGCGGCCAATGACATCCGGCTTCAGCAGCCGGAGATGGAAAAACGCTTTGCCGGATTTATCGGGAAAAGTGGTTCGACGATGATAAACTCAAATATCCCCCCGGAATACATCGGGTATTTGCGCGAAAGTGGCGTCCGCCTGGCTACTTCCGAGTGTTACGGCATTGCCAACGGTTTCCGTATCGGTCTTATGGATGAAAAGAAGAAACCTGAATATTCCAAATATCTGGATAAGGACGGCAAGACGGTCAAAAATCATTCTCACCCGGCGACCTGCCCTATGGCGATTTACAACCGGACGCAGTATTACAAAGATATTGTCCTGCCGCTGTTGACGAATACCTTAAAAGGCAAAGACGGCCTCATGCCGAACTGGGAGCCTTATTCATTTATCAACAAAGGCTGTTTCTGCGATAACTGCCGGGAAGAATTTGCGAAATTCGCCGGGTTGACGCAGGAGAAGGCAAAGGAACTCTGGCCCCAGCAGCTCCAGCCGGGATACCCTTACCGGGACCAGGCGATCCGTTTCCGCGCATATCAACATGCTCGCATGATCAAAACCCTGCATGAGGATACTCTGGCGCTTGGCTCGACTGAAGTCGGCTTCTGCCCGGAAGTCGGCACGGACCAGATCATCCGCTATCCGAATTCTTTCAAGGAACAGTGGGAGTTCACCCCTTATGAATATGCCGGTGACCTGAAGTGGCTGAATGTCTGGGGCCCCTACGCCTGGTTCATCGCCGACCAACCCTATGCTTATGACAAAGGGACGAATTTGATCACCTGGGAAATGGCCAAGCGCGTAATCCGCGATTACCGGACGCATTTTTCCGATCCGGGCAAACGGGCCAAACTCGTAGCGATGCCCCACGGAATCCAGCTCGGATTGACCGCCCTGGCCCAGCCGGAAGGCATGGCGATGGACCAAATCAGCTCATTCCTGGCCGGCTACGACGCTTCGATTCTCTATTATTTCCCGCGTGGTTATGATCACCGTTTTTGGAAAGCATTCGCGGACAGCACCGCTTTGATCGCAGCCAACGAAGATCTCGTCATGAACGGCAAGCCGGTTGACAATATTACCGCGGCACCGCAAAGTCCGTTTCCCGCGCCGTGTGAAAATATCGAACCGAAATTTCTGCCGGATGCCCGGAGTACCGAGCTGCTCCAGGTTGCCGCGTTTGAAAAAGACGGACGTATTCTCGTGGTGGTCGGGAATTTCTGGGAAAAAGGCGACGTTGTGTTCAAGCTCAGTATTCCCGGCCTGAAAACCGGCAGTGAATACAGCGTTCGAGAAAAAGCTTTTGACCGGCATTATGTCCAGGCAGACGGCAAGTTTTTCACCGGAAAAATGCTGACGGACGGCATCCTGCTCCATGCTGGAGCCCAGCGTTGGGTTTTCTTCGAAATCGCCCCCGCCGCCAAGTTATCGGAAAAGGCGGTAACCGCCGCCGAGATGCAAAAAGAACTTGAACGCTGCCGCAAGGATAATCAACCCGCCGCAGATGCCGAGGCCGCCCGCGACAAAGCCCTCAACGCCGAAAACGACATCGGAGAATTGAAGACTCTAAATTCCGGCGCGCTCTCCTGCAAACCGGTCCAGCAAGACGGCCAGACATTGCTGGAAATCACCGCCGGGGATAACACTATGTCGCTCAATCCGCGCGGCATGGCGCTAAAATCCTGGCGTGTCGGCAAGATTGAATATGTAGACTCACAATTCGGATTGTCGGCATTTTGGACTCCCGGAAAACATGGTATGCCTGTGAATTACAATTTCCGTTTTACCGATCAGCGGATTACCCAAGACGGCCTGACGGTCACCGGAGAATTCACGACGACTGTCCGCAGCTATCCGCAACTCTCCGGACTGAAAATCGTCAAGACCCTCCGCATATCCCCGGACCTGAAACAAATTAGCCTGACGGCGGAATTGCACAATACACAAGCCACCGCGATGAACGACATCGGCTACCGCTGGAGTTTCATCCCTACTGCCTGGAACAACCTGAACAAAGGCGCCATGGAATACGACAGCGGCAAGGTACTGAACCGTCCGAATGATTACACTCTGCTGGCCGCGAACTGCGACCCGGCCTCGGAAGAGATCATCCGCCGCTTGTTCCAAGTCAAATCGCCGACGTTGAAAATTTCAGGCAATCAGTTCCGCTTTACCGCCCCCGGAATGGACGTGATGGAAGCAAGACTCGAACCGGCGTCAGAGTTCGGCGGCGTCGCCATCTGGGATACGACGCGCATGATCGCTCCCACTTTCGAACCATTTTACCGGCCGACCCTGATCGCCCCCGGCGAAAACGTTACCTTCTCGGCCAGCTTTTCGCTCAAATAAAGTTCATTCAAATCACATTTCAACGAGAAAAAACAAATGCACAAAAATTGTAAATCCCATGTACCGCAATCGCAATGCCGAAAAACACATATGCATACTGAAAATTAAACAATACCTTTTCCTTCCTGGACTGCCTCCACGCATAGTCAAGCCCAAAAGACGAAATAAGAGTACAACCGACATGCAGCAACGTGCAGTATTTCCAGCGAAAAATCATGATATCCCGGAGAGTTTCATCGGAAAGCAGCCGCAAATAGATGTATTGATAAATCAGGTTTTCGCAAACGGCAAACAACAACCCGCCCATGAGCGCGGCCAGAATAAATTGCCAACGTCCGCTTACATAAAACGGTTTTTTTTCCAGCAGGTACAGCATTCCGGACTGTTTGAGAAATTCTTCGACCAATGGGCCGAGCAATACCAGCATGATAATCCGTGACCATCCTTGCATCCCGCTCAGAAATACTCCGGGCACGGCCAGGATCCCCCCTAAAGTTCCCGCCAGCAAGGTTATCAGCAGCAGTTCAGCGAAACTGACGCCGCGCGAACGGGCTTCGATGTGGTCATGAATATTGCCGGCGGTTTGATTTTGAAAGGGTTCGCTGTAAACCGAATCCCGCAACATGGTCAGTTCATCATCCCGGCTGACCGGAAAATCGGCAGTCCGCTCCGCCGGGTCTGTAATGAACCGACCTTCTTTGTTTAAGGCCGGTTCATCGGCCACGCTAAAATAATCTTTCTTCCCGGCCATTAAACCAACAGCGAGTTCAGTTTTTCTTTCCGGCTGCCCGGCATTATCAAAGCGGTACCATACGCCATCAGCTCCACACCGGCCGACTTATTCTGCTGGGCTTGCTGAATAACCATGGTTTCATACCGCAGACAGCAAATCACGGTCGCCCCATGCTTCGCCGCCTCTTCCTTCAACCGCACCAAAGCGATTCGCCGCGCATCGGTACACAACTGCGAATATCCTTTCATTTCGCCGCCGAACAAATTCTTGAAGGAAGCGCAAAAGGTCAGAAAATAATTATTCGCCACAGCCACACAGCCAGTAACCAGTTCCGCCTGCAAGGCGTGTTCCAGCTCCGGGACCTTGCGCAAATCCGTCACCACGATGTAATCCAACTCGGCTTCTTTGCGGTTGAGATAAATCTCACGGTTCTTCTTGACCAGATGAAACGCCAGAAATCCCCCGCCCAGAAAGACTATAAATATAACAAGGACCAACAGATCGCCTATCATTTTATCCCTCCTCGGATACCGCAACCACAGCCGTGCCATACGCATAGAGTTCAGCAGCCCCAGCGGTAATGCTGCTGGTGGCAAAACGGACATTGACCACCGCATTGGCTTCCAGCTCCTGTGCCTGCGCCAGCATTCTGGAAACAGCTTCACGACGCGATTCTACCAGGAGCTCGGTGTAGCCTTTCAACTCACCGCCGACAATATTTTTGAAGGAAGCCGCAATATCCTTGCCGACATGCTTGGCACGGACCGTATTACCCTGAACCAGACCTTTCAATTCGACGATTTTCATTCCAGGAATCGTTTCTGTGTTGACGACAATCATAAGGTAAAGCTCCTTGTTTTGGGGGTTCTCTATTATATTAAATGAACAAGCATATTTTACAAATGCAATTTTCTCTTTTTTTTCAAATTTGCCTATTGCTTTTTATTTCCGTTGGCTGTGTTGACCGGCGACGCCCTGGGCAATCTTCTCAAATAGTTAAAATATTATTTATAATGCGATTTCCGGTTTGAAAGGGAATATTGGTACTGATAAATTATATCCAAAACCGGAAACACATTATGAGTATAATCAAACGAAGTCAGTTATACCTGATTTTATCCGTTGTCGGAACAGTGGTTTTCGGAGCGGTTATGTTGAAATCACCTTTCGTGACCCATACGGGAGGGCTAAGCTGGCTGGATGCTTTTTTTACTTCGGCCTCCGCGGTTTGCGTAGTAGGGCTCTCCTCGGTACCGACCGATGGCTTCAACCTGATAGGGCAATGGGTCATTGTCTTGTTGATGCAAGCCGGCGGGCTCGGCATGATGACCATTACCGCTTCGATCGTACTGTTGCTCGGGCGCGATTTCAGTTGGGGCGGCAAGCATCTGCTGGCCAGCGTCAATGAGGATTTTCCCATCAATCACATCAACAAACTGATTATGACGATTGTAGGGTACAGCCTGCTTATCGAATTGATGGGTTTTACCCTGCTTACCATCGGTTATCTCCATCAGGGAATTTCTCCGGGATACGCTTTGCATTACGGACTGTTTCACACGGTTTCGGCGTATTGCAATGCCGGATTCAGCCCGTTCCCCGACAACCTTTGCAGTCAGACCGCCTATGTGAAACTGATCATGGGCTCACTGATTATTCTCGGAGGATTGGGATTTTATGTCACGTTTGATCTGATCAATAATCTGCGCGGCACCACGTACCGATTGAATACAAAAATCGTCCTCGGTACGACCCTGATCCTGCTGGCCGGCGGCACGCTGGCGATCAAGGGCTTCGAATGGATGAACGGCAATACTTCCATCAGTTGGCTGGACGCTTTTTTCCAATCGGTAACCTGCCGTACCGCCGGTTTCAATACGGTGGATATTCCGGCGCTGGCGACCTCGACGCTGTTTATCATGTCGTTTCTGATGTTCGTCGGGGCGTCGCCGAACTCGGCCGGTGGCGGCATCAAAACCACCACCTTTGCCATCGTCTGCCTGTCGCTCTGGAACCTTTTCCGAGGACGCGAAAGGCTGGTGCTTTTCAAACGCGAGATCGACCCGGCCTATCAGGTAAAGGCATTCGGAATCATGCTGATTTATCTCACGATCATTGTGACTGTCACCACAGTGGTCTGCGCCACACTCAAATCGTTTCACCCAGTCAAAGAAGTCGGGTTCGAGGTAATTTCCGCCCTGACCACCACCGGGCTCTCCCTGGGCTATTCCATGGAAGCCGGGTCGATCGGCAAAATCGCCCTGATTGTCTGCATGATCGCCGGCCGGGTCGGACCGTTCACGATTTTCATGTTCATCGTCGGACGCAGACGCGAGAGCAGTCTCGCCTATCCGGAAGAAAATATCAATCTTGTTTGATTTTTTCGCAAACCAGTATATTTTAAGCAAAGTATGAAACATTGGATAAATATATTACTGGCCATTACCGCGATCTGTTGGTTTTCACTGGATGCGGCGGGAATGTCATGTGGTGAATGCACGGATAAAATCAATGCGCCGGAGACTTGTTTATTGTTGCCGGCGTGCGACAATCACTCCATGCCGCAGTTTGCCATGGCCCGTCACGAAACCTTCGAGCACCGGCATCATGTCGAATGCGGCGAATGTGAAACCGCGACCCAGCCGGTCGAACCGGCCGCGACGCCCATAATGCCGTTGCAAATGGATTTACCCGAACCCCGGGAAATCGTCCTGCCCGAATTGGCGGATCACCCCCCCGATTTTCATATTCCATGCCCGCGTCCCAGCCTCATCCATATCGCTTTGAGTTCGGTCATCATTAAATCCTGAGCCGACAGTTTATTACCGCATTTATAAATTGTCTCTATTTCAAATTCAGGATTTTACATGAAAAAAATAATCTGCCTTTCCCTTATCGGGTTTGCGCTTTGCCTGATTCCAGGCTGCGACAAACAGTCTCACAAACACGACCATGACAAGAAAGATGACCATGTCCATGACAAAAAAGACGATCATGACCATGATCACGATAAAAAAGATGATCACAAAGATGATAAAAAAGAAACTGCCGCCCCCCCCGGCAAGGGCTTCAGCCTGACTTCGGAACAGCGCCGTCTGATCGGACTCGAAACCGCCAAAGCCGCTACCGGCCAGCTTGACAATACTCTGCGCCTGGATGGCGAAGTCCGCTACAATCTGGAAAAAATGGCCAAAGTCATGCCCCGGCTGCCCGGATTCGTCAGCCAGATCAACGCAGTAGAGGGCCAGAAAGTCAAAAAAGGCGAGATTCTGGCCGTACTCCAAAGCCAGAAACTCGGTGAATTGTACTCCGATTACAACGCCTACAAAGAGCTGGAAAAACTCAATCTCTCCGAATACCGGATCGCGGAAAGACTGCGGGAAAAAAATGTCATGTCGGAGATCGACTACCTGAAAGCCAAGCGTCAGTATGCCGATTCACAAATCGGCCGGCGCAAGGTCGAGGCGATTTTGCGTTCACTGGAACTTGACCCCGAACACACTGTCCATGAGGCCCATTTGAATGAAGAAAAATCCGCCACCGTCTGCACTCAGTACGAAATGAGCTCTCCCTTGGACGGCATGGTTATCGCCCGCGACATCACCCCCGGTGAAAATTACGCGGAGGACAACACCAAACCGTCGTTCATCATCGCAGATACCTCGCAGTTGTGGCTGGAATTGCGCGCCCGTCAGGAAGAATTGCCGTACCTGAGTGTCGGGCAGGAAGTCACGGCCGACCTCGGCCACGGTTTCAGCTCCTACCGCGGCAAAGTTACTTATGTGGCGCCGGCGTTGGATGAAGCCACCCGCACCGCCATGGTCCGGGTGCTGCTGGACAATTTCGATGGCAAGCTCAAACCCGGCCTTTTTGCGGTCGGCTCCGTGAGCCTGGGCAAATCCGGACACTCGGTGCTGATCCCGCGCCATGCGGTACAGATGATTGAGGGAGAAAGTATGGTGTTCGTCCCCGAAAACGGCGGCTATGCCTCCCGTTCGGTGAAAACCGGCCGTGCCGACCGCGATTATTACGAAATCGTTTCCGGCCTGAAAGAGGGTGAAGAATACGTCACCAAAGGCGCTTTTGAGCTGAAGTCCATGATGGTTACCGCCGGAATGGATCCCCATGCCGGCCATGGCCATTGATCGCGGAGGTTCATCATGATCAATCGAATCATTAAATTCGCCATTCAGGCGCGGGTCCTCATGCTGATAATCATGCTGGGGGTTACCGCTTACGGCGGCTATCTGTATTTTCAAATGCCCCGGGACGCCTTCCCGGATATTTCCCCGGTCATGGTCCCGGTGTTCGCCGAGGCCCCCGGCATGGCCCCCGAAGAAATCGAACGTCTGATCAGTATCCCCCTCGAAACCACCATGAGCGGGCTGCCGGACGTGACCCTGGTCAAATCGACTTCCAGTTTTGGTATGACCGTGGTTTATGTCTACTTCGCCGATCATGTCAATATCTATTTCGCGCGGCAGTTGGTGAGCGAGCGTCTCTCTGCGGCGACGGCATCTTTGCCGGCCAATCTGGAGCCGCCGACCCTGGGCCCGATTTCCAGCGGCCTGGGCCAGATTTTCATCTATTATCTGGAAGCTGACAAATCGGTGGACACCGAAGGTAAAGAATTGACCGCCTATCTGCGCGACCTCAACGATTTCGTGGTCAAGCGTCAGCTCCAGGCGGTTCCCGGGGTCACCACCATTCTTTCGATGGGCGGCCACGTACTCCAATACCAGATTCACCTCGACCCCGACAAACTACGCAAATATGACGTAGCCCTGGACGATATCGTGGAAACGGTCAGTTCAAACAACCGCAACGTCGGCGGACAGTACATCGTCCTCGGCTCGGAGGAATACCTGGTCCGCGGCGTCGGTCTGCTCGAATCCATGGACGATATCCGCAATCTCCCCCTGAAAAGCATCGACGGGATCACGGTAAAAATCGGCGATGTCGCCACCGTCAGCTACGGCCACGATGTCCGCCGCGGCATGGTCAGTTTGAACGGTGAAAAAGAGGTCGTCGCCGGGATGGTGCTCAAGCTCTACGGCGAAAATACGTCCAAAGTGATCGCCGCACTCCACAAGCGGATCGACGATATTTCCGGCGGCCTGCCGAAAGGCGTCAGCATCGTCGCGGCCTATGACCAGGCAGATCTGGTCGACAACGCCTCGGCCACGGTCGAAAGCGCCATGCTGCAGGGGATTATTCTGGTTATTATCCTGCTGGCAATCGCTTTGTGGAACATCCGGGCGGCGTTGATTGTGACGATCGCCATGCCGTTTTGCGCGGCGGTGGCGGTTATCGGCATGAAATTCTGCAACATTTCCGCCAATTTGATGTCGCTGGGCGGCATTGCGATTGCGCTCGGGATGCTGGTCGACGGCTCGATTATCGTGGTGGACAACGTTTCCCGCCACCTGGCGCTGCCGGAAAATCAGGGCCGCGACCGCCTGAGAATCATTGCCCGGAGCGCCTGCGAAGTCGGCCGCCCGATCATGTTCGCATTGCTGATTGTCATAGCGGTGTTCATTCCGATTTTCGCCCTGGAAGGAGTGGAGGGAAAGATGTTCCGCCCGCTGGCGTTTTCCGTGATGGCGGCGCTGCTGGCCTCGATTGTGGCGGCGGTGATCAACGCCCCGGTATTGGCTTCGTTCATGATGCGCGCCTCGAAAAAATCCAAAACGCGGTCCATCAGCCTGATCGATAAATTTTACCGCCCGCTGGTTGCCGGAGTGCTGAAAATCCGCTGGGTGATATTTATCGTGATTCTGTCCGCGGTTGCCGGCAGCTTGTTCATGCTGCAGAAACTCGGCCGTGAATTCATGCCCTCGCTCGAAGAAGGCGCTATCCTGATCAGCGTCACCATGGCTCCGTCCATCAGTTTGGAACAAGCGGAAGTCGTGGTGAAGAATCTCGAAAAAATGATCGTCAAACATCCGGAAGTCGCTAACACCATGTCGCGAATCGGGCGTCCCGAAGCCGGCAGCCATCCGCATCCGGTGAACTTCGCTGAAATCCAGCTCGAACTGCAGACCCAATCCGGCGAACACGCCGGGGCGGAAAAAAGAATGCAGATTGTCAACGAACTGCGCGAGGAGCTCAAAGCGTATCCCGGCGTGACCCTCAATTTCTCCCAGCCGATTCAGAATGCTTTTGAGGAGCTCCTCTCCGGCACCAAAGCCTATTTTGCCATCAAAATATATGGCGAAGAATTGGAAGTGCTGCGGACCAAGGCCGAAGAAATCCGCCGGGCGGTAGCCGAGGTCGAAGGAGTGGTCGACCTGGCGACTGAACAGAGTTTCGGCCAACCTCAGATCGAGATCGTCGTCGACCGCGAAAAAGCGGCGCGCCACGGCGTTTCCGGCGGCCAGATCAACCAGTTGATCGAAAGCGCCGTCGGCGGCGAAAACATCAGCAGCATTTACCGCCAGACCCGCCGTTACGACATCAACATGCGCCTGGCGGAGAAATTCCGCGACGACCCGAAATCACTGGGCGATCTGCCCGTCCGCGCCGCCTCCGGCAAAACCGTATCGCTGAAACAAGTGGCGGACGTCCGGATCACCGAAGGTCCCATCCAGATCAATCGCGAACACAATCAGCGCCGCTGGACCGTGCAAGGCAACATCGAAGGCCGCGCCCCCAGCTATATCGTCAATGATATGCGCAAGGTTATCGCGGAAAAAGTCACCATGCCGCCCGGATATTTCATAGAATTCGGCGGACAGTTCGAAAATCAGGAACGCGCCATGGGCAAACTGATGATTATCGTTCCCATCGTCATCGCCCTGATATTTGTCCTGCTGTGGGTTTCTTTCACCTCGCTGCGCAGTTCAGTGATCGTCATGATCAACGTCCCGCTGGCCTTGATCGGCGGTATCGCCGGATTGCTGCTCACCGGCCAACTGCTTTCGGTCCCGGCGACGGTCGGCTTTATCGCTCTTTTCGGTATCGCCATGCAGGACGGAGTGGTAATGGTTACCGACTTCCGAGATTTGCGGGCGGAGGGCATGCCGCTTCGCGAAGCGATTCTCAAAGGCAGTGCGATTCGCTTCCGTTCGGTGATCCTGACCACGTTGACCACTCTGCTCGGACTGCTGCCGCTGCTGATCAGCAAAGGCATCGGCGCGGAGATTCAACGGCCGCTGGCGGCAATCGTCGTGTTCGGATTATTCACCTCGACGCTCTTGACCCTGTTCGTCCTCCCGGCCCTTTACTATGAGGTGGAGAGACACTTCATCCCAAAAGATTCCGGTAATCCTCAGCCAGGAGGTATTTGATCGGCTCATCTTCGACAATCGCCGCAAAACGGGGATTGTTGCCGATAAAACAGTTGTCGTTCGAGTCGTCGTTGACCATGGAAACCTCGCCGACAAGAACGGTTCCCTTGCCCGGCTCCCCATAAAAAGTATGGGCGTGCCGGGATTCCAGACAGACGCTTTCACCGGGGGTCAGGATTAATTTTTCCCCTGATTTCATCCGGTGCTTGCGTCCGTCCACAGCAATGGTGAAATCCTCGCCGGTCAGGCAATTTTTCGCCGGATCGGCATGGAACAACTCAATAACCAGATTACCGCCGCCACGATTGATGATATCTTCCTTTTTCTGCCAATGAAAATGCAGCGGAGTCCGCTGTTTTTCCTGCACGATCATAATTTTTTCGGCATAAGGCTTGGTGTAGCAACTATTCAATGCACCGTTCCGCAAAGTAAACAGCAACAACCCATGCTCCGCAAAATTATCGGTCCCGAAACTGGTGGCATCCCAGCCCAGCTTCAACTCAACAATCTCCTCAATATCCTTCATCCTTCGCCATTCCTCGAGGCTAAAAAACGCAAACGGCGGCAGCTTGAAATTCATTTTCCCGAAAAACTCAATCGCATTCGCAACAATCGCATTAATTTCCGATCTTTTCATATTCGCCTCACAGTATCTTTCCCGAAACAATACTCCACCAATCGCAAAAAACAACAATCCCGCCAACAAAAGACCGTATTAAAATCATTATTTTGAATTGAATTTCAACCCATTCGTAAACATATAGGGAATTGCTTTGCGAGCATACCAGACCGGACCGGAAAGAATAACAAACCCTTTGCCACAGGGACGGCCAAGCATAAACGGCACCATGCTGCCATCGGACAGCTTCTGTGAAACAAATACTTCCCATTTATCCGGCTCCACCGGAGTATACAATGTGCCCGGTGTAGAACGGAATACATTTGCCATTGGATTCGGATGAGTATAGAAACGGCTTTTTTCATTCCAGAACGCCTTGCGCTCTTTGTGAAGCGGTACCTGACTGCCGTTTTTTATCGCGAACGATGGATCATCGAAGTATTTATCCAGCGGGATAGCAGCATTTTGGATCCAGAGAACCGCTCCGGCTTTGACCTGCGGCAATAATTTTCGGCGGAAAATATCAGGAGTAATCTGAGTTTTCCGGGCGTGCCAAAAAATCATCGGATAACCGGAAGTATCCGTATCTGCAAGATCGCTTTCCAGAATATCGGAATAATTCCAGCCGTCTTCCAGAAACATACCGCCCATGCCGAAGTCGCCTTCTTTCTGAGATAAGAACAACAGACGTTTTCCCGGCTCCGCCTTATCTGAAAAAAACAAAACCGCTCCGGAAGATGGGGAATGATATACGGCCCGCGGATAACCGCCGCGTACTCTGTCGCGATTGCGGACGACCACGAAATTCCAAGCCTCGTTGTTCCCGGGTTTCCGTTCAATCCCGGCATACGGCAGAGTTACCTCGGCGGTCCAACGGTCCGCTTTCCGCTCAATATGCAAATCCCACTGGGCATCCCAACTGGCGTCTGTGCCCCGGGCGTCATATTTCCCGCCGGCCGGAGTGAAAACAAAATGCCGGTACGGAGTACTGTCGTTGTATTCCAGAAAAATCTCGATACTGTTCGTTCCGAAATTATTCATATCGCGGCCTGTTGGTCCGGGATTGAAATTCTTCATATCCTTCTCCTGACAATCAATACTGAAATGCAGGGCATCGGCTGTTCGATATATGGATAATTCGGTCGGCTGGAAGTTTTTATCACTACTTGCCATTGGTACTTTGATGGCATTTTCTTTTCCTTGCGGTACATTGATGGTGGCCGCGGTTTTGGATGAATTGTATACTTTCACCCAGCTTTCGAAACCGGTACGATCTACCGCGATGTCAGCCCGAAGACGCGCCTCACCGGCGGCTTTTTCCGCTTCAGTCAATAAAGCTCTGCCTTGTTCGATTAATTCCGGAGAGATGAGAAGACGGGAGGTTCCGACCGGCGAATGCAAACAATAGCTCAAATGTCCCTTGATATCCAACCAGGCTTTTCCCATTACCCTGTGGTACTCCCGCATTGGCTTGGCGGCGGGCCCGTAAACCCGTTCGCAGAAATCATCGATCAGAACTTCGACGTCCAGGTCGGGATTCCACAATAGACGTGCATAAAGATAATA
>JAVBRM010000251.1:0-21573 GCA_031548025.1 Victivallaceae bacterium
TACGGAAAATCAGAATAAGGTGGCGGACCGCAACGACATCGCCGAAGCGGTGATGAATGCGCTTTATGAGCAGGGCTACGACGCGCCGACTTTTTACTATGCCGAACAGCAACCGGACGGTTCCGACCGGGAGTTGTCCAATCTGACGATTTTCGCCAAGGCGCCGGGCAACCGGGGCGATATGCGTTTGAATATCGATCTGGAAGGAAAGGTCCGAATGAAAATCGAGGGAATCCCGGAGGGCGAGGAAGCCGAGTGCCATCAGATCATCGAAAATCTTCAAGCGGGACTGCAAGGTGGTCTCCAGTTGAACATGACCGATTGGGGAAGGGCAGAGGGCAAGAGCTCCGGCGACAAGGTTGTGATTCGGGAAAAGAAACAAGAAAAAGAGAAGCAGAAAGATCGTTATAATGGCTGAAAAATTCCAGGAAGAAAGATTATTCAACCACCTGAAAATATCCGGCGGACGCAGACAGTTCGTGGTTTCGGGCAATATCACTGATTATTTTTTCATCAATCAGTATTATGGCCTGGCGGGTATCCGGCGGGCGCTGGAGATATTTATCCAGAGCCATAAATTCGACATCGGAGTGTTGGTCGACCGGAACGGAACGAATTTCGTGACCCCGGAAATGGAGAAAAAATTTGCGGATATCGCCCGCGGCGTGAGCGTGGACCCGGAAGCCGACCGTCAGGCGAATACCAAAACATTTGTGCCGAAAGGTAAAAAGCCGCAGGAAGAAAAAGCCCCGGAGCCGGAAAACCGAAAACAGGAAGTGGTCAAGGAGGTCAAAAACTCCGGCGACAGCGCGGAACAGTTGTTTCTGGACCATGTGAAGCGCGTGCTGGCCAGCCCTCTGAAGTGCTGTATCGTTTATTTGAATCCGGAGAATTTGTGGATGGGCCAGCCGGGAGAAAATGAGTTGCGGAAGCTGGAGACGATTTTGCGCTGGTCGACGATTCAGGAAGGGAATCCGGCGAGCATTTCGGTGCTGGTGGTCAATCCGACCCGGCTGGATGAGTTCAACTCGATAGCCGACCACCGTTTCCCGCGCGGCAATTATACGCAGAACCTGACGATCCCGCCGCCGAAGCAATCTGAACTGGAGGCTTTGCTCTGGCGGGTGGCTTGCCGTTATGACCTGACGGGGCAGGTCGCCAAAATCGCCATGACCGCTTATGCGCAGGGAATGACGCTGTATAATTTTTCAGAAAAAATTTTCGAGTTCATTTCGCAGAATCCCGAGGTGCGGAATCTGGACCGGATTTTCGCGGATAAATCACTGTCCAGGACTCTGGACGAGATGCTGGCACAGTTGAACGATTTGATCGGCCTGGCTGAGTTGAAAAAACAAGTTCGGCAGATCGTGGAAGCCGCCCGGATGAACAAAGCATTGGAAAAAAGCGGGCGCAAACCGTCCAATATCAGTTATCACATGATTTTCCTGGGCAATCCGGGGACGGGAAAGACCATGGTGGCGAGAATCATCGGCCAGATTTTCTGGG
Source organism: Victivallaceae bacterium (assembly GCA_031548025.1). GTDB lineage: Bacteria > Verrucomicrobiota > Lentisphaeria > Victivallales > Victivallaceae > UBA5239. The sequence continues at coordinate 1,507 of JAVBRM010000251.1, forward strand.
CGCTGGAAATCCGGCAGACCCAGGCTTTCGTCGAGATCGCGTTGAAGGATATTTCCAGCGCTTACAACCCCGGCGAAGTGATCGAAAATATGAAGAAAAAGATCGCGGAAGCCGCCGGCGGAGTACTGTTTATCGATGAATTTTACACTTTCGCCCAGGATAATTGGGGCAAAAAGGCGATTGAGGTTCTGATGAAGGAAATGGAGGACAAGCGCGACTCCATGACTGTGATTATGGCGGGTTATGCTCGGTACTTGAATGATCTTTACAATATCAATCCGGGAATTCAGTCGCGGATCAATACGATTGTCAATTTTCCCGATTACAGTATTTCCGAGTTGGTCAGCATTTATGAACTGAATTGCCGCAACGAACATCTGTCGCTGTCGCCGGAGGCCCGGGAAAAGGTAATTGCTTATATTACTTCGAGGCAGCAGCGCGGCGGTATCGGCAATGGCCGCGGCATTCGCAATTTGTTTGATAAAACCAGCTTGAACCGCGCGGTGAATAAGAACCTCAGTCAGATAATCGAGGCGGCGGATATCCCGAATCCGATTGCGTTCAACGAAGAAGAGTCCTGCCGGATTCTGACCGAGATCGACAGCCGTTTCATGGGATTGGCGAAGGTGAAGAAATTTTTCCGGGATATTTATGTGCGGCAGAAACAGAAATCGATGGGCGAAAACAAGCCCGGGATGAATAATTGTCTGTTTATCGGAAATCCCGGAACTGGTAAGACCAGTGTTGCCAGATATATGGGCAAGCTGTTTCACGCTTTGGGGCTGGTCAGCGAAAAGGATAATTTTATCGTCTTCGATCCATTGAGCGACGCGACGTCGGATTGCGAGGGAAACTACGCGCAAAAGGTCCGCGAGCTGTTCAATCAGGCGCGGGGCGGGGTGTTGTTCATCGACGAGGCCTATCGCCTGGCGGACAACGAACATGGGCGCCAGATCCTGAACCAGATTGTTTATCTGGCTACCGACGAACAATATACCGATGTGATCATCGTGATGGCGGGTTATCCGGATGAGATGACCCAGTTGAAAAAAATCAATGCGGGGATTGAGCGGCGCTTTCCCAATACGGTGGTGTTCGAAAATCTCGGCATTTCCGACCTGAAAAAGGTGTTTTACGACCAGGCCGCCAAGTACGGATATGTGGTCGGTGACCCGGAATTGTTTGATGCGCGGTTGACATCGCAGTTGACCCGGATGGCGGGGAAGCGCGATTTCGGCAATGCCGGTACGGTGATTTCCTTTTTTGAAAAAGACGTGGCCTCCAACCGGGCCGCCCGGCTGGAAAAAGATCCCGAGGCCGATAAAAAATTGCTTTGTCCGTCCGATCTCTCCGGGCTTAACATCCCGCAGGAATCGGTGGACGATATTTTATGCGAGATCAATGAAAAGTTTATCGGCATGATCGCTTTCAAACAGCAGATTCACGATCTTATCAATAGGATCCGGTTCGACCGCCGCCGTATGGAGGTGCTGAAAATTGCATCGACCGCCAACTCAGTCGGCTATAATATCTGTTTTACCGGCAACTCGGGCACCGGCAAGAGGACCATGGTTTATTACATGGCGAGGCTGTTTTGCGCGCTGGGGATCACCGACAACACCGAGGTGAGGGAGGTCAGCGGCATCGAATTGAAAGGGAGTTATCTGGGGCAGACCAAGGATGTGGTGCGGACGGTTTTCGAGAACAACGCCGGGAAGGTGGTTCATGTCCGGGATATTTATAAACTTCTCAGCGATATGCCGGGGCATACCGATTCCTATGCCGCCGAAGCGGTTGCGGCTTTGGAAGCGGGGATGAGCGATTCGCGGAATGCTTCGATTATTTTTATTTTTTCCGGTCATAAAGAGCCGATGGAACGTTTCTGGAGCAGGAATGCGCTATTGGCAGGCCGGATTCAGACGTTCATCGAATTTGCCGATTATTCCAACGCGGAGTGTGTCGGGATATTGAATATCATGGTAAAGAGTGCCGGTTATGATTGGTATGACGATTTTGAGGCGCTGAAGCCGGAGCTGGAATGTTTGATGGAACAGGGGACTGCCAATGCCGGGCGCGTGGCCGGTATTTTTGAGGAGATTTTGAAGAAAATGCGGGTACGAGTTAATAAAATAGCCAATCCGGGCGCCGATGATTTCAGATTGATCATGGCGGAGGATATTCCTTTAAATGAGGGACTTGAGTGATGGATGCCAGATTACAGGAACGATTGAATAAGCTTGCCGAGCTGGAACTGTCCGAAGAGGATATCATTCAGCGGATCGGTCAGGCCAGGGCCCGCCTTGCCAAATTGCGCAAGGAGGAGGAAGGAATTGCACAGGAACCGGTGAAACAGGATCAATATGATCTGGCGGAATGGCAGGAGCATGTCGGCAACTTGAAAGAGGAAAGCAGTTATGCCAAAAACAAGCTGGAGCAGTTGAAAAGCGAACGCGGGCAGTTGAATGCCGGGATATTGAGTATAAAATCGGCGATCCGTACCGAGACCGAAGGTTTGCAGGAAGACAAGGTACGAGGCGATGAAATAAAGGAGAAATGCCGGGTCGCTCAGGAGCAGCGCGAGCAGATGAAAAAACGGTTGAATCAGACGCTCCGGGAGTTGGAAGTTTTGAATTCCGAGCTGGATGTGATCGATCGGGAATACGCGGAGAGTTCGGCCGATCTGCAGAACCGGCGGCAATTGAAAGCGGAATTGGCGGCTAAAAACAATTCTCTGGAGGAGGATATCCGAAATATCGGTTCCGAGATTACCGCTCTGACCGTGAAGTTGCAGAAGACCGAAAACGAGTATGCGCCGGAACTGGCGGAAGTGGAAAATCTGCGGCAAGCTCTGTCGGAGAAAGAATATAAAAGAGATGGTTTGCTGGAACAGAAAAATACTCTGAGCCGCGACTCGTACAAGTTGGCTGCCGAAGCAGAAAAAATACAGGTGGAAGTGGTGGAGTTTGAGGATGAAATCCGGAAAAGCCAGTGCGATTGCAAGGCCTTGACGGAAAGGCTGGAAACTCTGAAACGCGAGTGCGAAGTATTGCAGCGGAGTATTGCGCAACAGAAATGTCAGGCGGAAGAAGCGGAACGTAGCGAAGCCGCCGACAAGGTCAAACTGGCGGAGTTGCAAGAGCAAATTGCCGTTGCGGAAGCGCGAAAGGTGGAGATCGCCGAGAATACCGAATTCATGCGTCAGGCTGAAAAAGAGTTGGCGCAGATGGAAGACGAGTATGCCCGGGTGTCGGAATTGGTTCCGGTAATGCGGAGCAAATATGAGCAAACCAAAGAGCTGGTGGCGGCGATTACCGGGGATTATCAGACCGTGAAAGATGCGGTAACTGGAATCTGGACGAAACTGCCGGATGACGTGCTGGATACGAAACTGGATAAGTCCAGGTTGCGCAAAGAGTTTTGACGGGAGACCCCATAAATGATTAATTTGAAAAAAATCAAAAAAGCCCCGGTTAACGCGGAAAAGAAAATATGTTCGGGCGATCCGGCGATGGCAATTATTTTTGAGTCAGATATAACCCCGCTGCAGGCGTTGATGAAAGCCGAGGAATTGGAAAAAATCCTGAAAGGCTGGCATGAATTGTTTGCCTCCGCCCGGAAAAAAATGACGCGGGAGAAGTTTGAGCAAATCCGGGCGTTGAGCAGGATGATCAAGAATGTTTTTGACGTTTCTCCCGATGCTCTCGACCCGATTCCGGTCAATTTGAGCAAGATCACCAGTTATCAGGTGCGCGAATATGTCGATGGGCAGTTTGACCACTGGCAAAAAGAGGCCGAGGAAGATTTGCGGAATGACCCGGCGGTGGAGCTGATTATGAACCGGGAGAGTATCGGGGTGTTTGTCGCGGCGTTTGCCGAGGTGACGCACCGGCCGCCGCTGGTGGCTTATATCAGGAATGTCGTCGGCAAAATGACCAGCATGGAGGATGCCGCCGCCGCCCGAAATATTCTTTCGCAAGGAATGAGCAACATGCTGCTGTATGGCGCGTTGGACCGGAAGGCGGTCGAGATGCCCGATGCGTTTGCCGGGCTGATGGAATCGCATAACGCCGGAGACTGGAATTTGGAGGCTCATCAGATGATGATATTCAAGCCGTTTGAAAAGAGGCTCGAGGCTTTGATTTACAATTATTGCAAGATTGACCGCGATGCCGGTTGCGGCGCTTAAACGGGAAAACGGGAACAGAAGATGCAAAAATTTACTATTTCGGTCTTTGTAAACTCTGGAACGCAAATCCGTTTCATCCCTCTGTATGCGACTCTGGGGGAAAACGGACGAGTTTTTACCCAAGACGAGATTACCGCCATGAATCTGCCGGAAGAGTATGCCCAGATCGGCAACATGCCGCGCTTGAGCAACGAATGGCGCAATGAGTTCCGACAGGAGGCTACCGGGGCGCGATGGAGTCAGGTCGACCCGGAAATGGCGTATCTCCGTTATAAATTCGGCAATCTGAAACTGGTCCGACCTGGTGATGCGCGGGTGATTTTTCTGTGGGGATTTTTTCTGGCGGTGGAGACCAATATGGGCTCGGCGCAAAGAGGATATATTCTCAGCAGGCGGCTGCCGACGCTTGAAGAAACCGGCCGTTTTGCCGAAGACCCGGTGTATCGGCCTGAATTGTTGTATCTTTCCGCTACGGATAAGATTCATGGCAAGGTGAATACATGGGAGCTGTCGCTGCTGGGGACGCTCGACCTGACGGTGTCCATCGTCTGGAAGGAGCCGAATTCAAAGGATATCACCGACGTCAATCTGGTGCTGGATTTCGGCAATACCCGGACGCTGGCGCTGCTGCTGGAGGAACAGCACGGGCAGGCGGCCAATATGTTCAAATCTTATTGTAAGCCCCTGATGTTGAACGCCAACGCGGTCAATGACACGACTTCGGTGTCTTCGGCCATCGTCGACTCCTGGTTTATTTTGCATCAGCCGGTATTCGAGGCGAGTTCGGATAGAGAATTGATGCTGGAACAGGAGGAATGGAGCGTCCAGACCCGTCATCAGGGATTCTGGGTTTTCAAGAAAGCATACCTGGAGCTGGACGAGGTTATTATCCGGCGTCCTCAGATGTTCGCCAAAAGCTCGATTGTCAAAATCGGCAGCGAAGCCAATGCCATTTTTTCCGAAAAATATATCGAGCGGCTGATCGCCAGAGGCGCGCGGCTGGAACAGAGCTCGCCCAAGCGTTATTACTGGGATCAGCGCATGGTGGGTAAGAACAATACCAATACCTGGTCGATGGTCCTGAACAAGGAAGACGCGCACTATGGCAGTCTGGACACGCTGCCGCCGCTTTCCGGCGAGCTGCTGCGTTTTATGCGCGAGGACGGCGAGATCATGGATATCGACCGGGAAGTTGTCGACTTTGCCGAGCCGAAGCCCGGACGTCCCGGGCATCCGCGGGCGGCGACGCTTACCTGGATGTTGATTGAAATACTGGAGAAATGCTGGAGTCTGCTGAATTCATCCGCCTTTCATGAAAACGGAGCGTTTAAGGAGCGACGGATCAAGAACCTGATCGCAACCTATCCCTCGGGCTGGACGCAGCATGAAATCGCCTGTTACAAGGAGAGATTCCAGGAAGCGTTGAATATTTTCCAGATCATGAATTTTCCCCGGGATGAACGGCGGATCATGCTCAATATGTCGATTGACGAGGCGGTAGCCAGCCAATTGCCGATTGTGTTCAGCGAGATTCATCGGTTGGGGGACGACAGCATTCAATGGCTCAGGATCGCCGGCAAGGAGCGCGGCGGACACAAGGCCGTCAGGATCATGAATATCGATATCGGCGGCGGGACCAGCGATATCGCCGTGGTCGAGTATCAGGGAAATGATATCGCCTACGGGGTCGACCTGAAAAGTACTTTGTTGTTCAAGGACGGCGCGGCGATTGCCGGCGACGATTTGCTGAAAAGGATCATCGAGGAAGTGCTGCTGCCGAATATTCTGGTCAAGTCGGATAATCCCCGGGAGATCATCGAAAAATTTACGATGGAGTGCAGTAATCTGACCGACAGCTCGGAGCGTTCGCGGCATGTCCGGCTGTGCCTGATTCCGGTGGCGACGACGATTCTTTCAAGTCTCTCGGCCAGACGGGATATCCGGGCTCTGGACCCGATTGCCGATGCCAATATCATCGAAAACAACTGGCGGGAATTTGAGGAATATGCCCGGATTCCCGCCGCCTCCAACCGGATTATCGAGTTCGATCCGGAAGCGGTCAATACGCTTATCCGGGAAGTTTTCTGTGATATTTTCCGCATTTGCGCTATCTACGCGGCAAATTACGACGTGGATATGGTGATACTAAGTGGTAAGACCACTGAACTGCCGGAGATCCTGAAATTGGCTCGAGAGCACCTGCCGATTTTCAAGGAGCGGATTGTGGTGTCGTTGCATTATAAGACCGGTGACTGGTATCCGTTCGGCACCCGCGATATCGGGGACGCCAAGTCGGTCACCGCGGTGGGATGTGCATTGTATTACGCGCTGAATACCGGATTGATCAGCAACTGGTCGCTGCATTGCGAGTCGTCGCCGGTGAATCTGGCACGGAATGAATGGAACATTTACGGCGTCTGGATGAATGACCCGGGCAAGTCGCCGTTGCTGGATGCAAACCGGGAGTCAGCCTCTTGCAAGATTTTGGTCAATACCATTATCGGGCGGCGGAAAAATGCCATTTCACAGATCGAACCGGTTTACCGGCTGGTGTGGAAAGACGGCTCCAAAGGGCGTGGCAATATCCCGCTGGAAGTTGAGCTCAAACGGGTGGTCGAGCAACTCAATGACGTTACCTGCGAAGAAAAACTGGTGATTCAGAAAGTGTCCGGGGAGTATGTGAATAAGGGCGAAAAAATTCAGGTGACGGCGGAGGATTTCGAGCTGGAGGTCTGGCCGTGTGCCGGCAACGATTTCAATTTCTGGCAGGATACCGGGCGGTTTGACCGGGTCGGTGAGTTGCCGGCCCGGAGCGAGGCCCGGAGAGTGAGTGTCGAAGAACCGGTGGTTGCTGTGGTCGAGGAAGAAATCGAAATTTATGTGGAAGAAGAAGTGGTAGAGCCAGATGAACCGGAACCCGTCCCGGTGGATGAACCGGAAAAGCCCGCCGAGCCGGTTTTGAGCCGGGAAACGGTGTCGTATTTCAATACGGATACCGATCCGATTCCGTTGGACAGATCGCGCAGCAAGCTCAAGCGCGGCAGAACGCCTTTAACCCGGGAATGAGGTGACAAAATGAGTGATATCATGGCTGAAAATTTAATGAAGGATGAGGTTTTTCGTCTGTTTGCCGGGGAACAGCAGAAAAAAGTATTGGAATCCCTGGTCGAAGAATTGAAGGTGTCGTGGGACAGGGATCTTGCCGAGATGCAGTCATTGCGCGAGACTAAAGTCAAGATCGACCAATTGCGTGAAGTCCTGGCGGATGAGCAGTTCGAAGGCGTCGATTTGGAGTCTATCGACGGTATACGGCAAATCCTGCATACGATTTGTGAAAACTGGCGCATCTGGGGGCATCTTCAGGAGAAATTCCAGGAATTGGAAATCGACGCTTCCGCAATCGATGAAATATGCAACCGTTACCGGAAATATGACGAACTGATCGAAAAAGAAAAGAAACTCGATATGGTTCTGGCCGATGTGGCGAAGCTCTTCAATACATCGCTGTCCTATGATAAATTGGAATGGGCCATGGGGGAGTTGAGCCGCGGTTTTGACATGATGGAGCAGCATTTTTCCGATGATCCCGAGCTGGATCAGGCTAAAGCAAGTTTGGATGAAATGCTTGCATCGTTTGGAGTCGATTGTGCTCCAAGTTCGCCGGTTGGCGGAAAAATCGAATTATTGCGGGATGTGGTCATAAATCCTTTGGTGGCCAAGCAGGTTGAACTGAATGCCGCATGGTTGCAGAGTCTTGATGATTATCGAGCTTTTTATGCGGTCAAGCAGCGGCTCGATGCTTTTAGCCATATTTTTGATCATGTGAGGCCGGATGACCTGGATGAACTGGAAAAACTGTTGACTGAGATCTGCGCCAAATGGAAAGATTGGGAGAATTTGCAGGAGAAATTCGAGGGAAATGGTGTTTCCGCAGATGATATCGATGAAATATTCAACCGCTACCGGCAGCATGATGAGCTGAAGGCCGGAAAAGAACAACTCGATAAACTCACTGGAATGATCGCCGAAAAAATGGGGCGCAATGTGCCGGACCAAGCTGCGGTAGTATCGCTGATTTGCGACCATTGGCTTGATTGGGAAACATTTAAGTCGACAATGGAGAATAACGGCATCAATGGCATGAGTATGGAAAAAGCCCGGGATATTGCCGGCAAGTACCGGGCTTTTGATGAGTTGAAGAAGAAAGAGAATATCTTGAACTGTCTGGAATCGATACTTAAATCAATTTTTTATTTGCGCTATAATTCGGAGCTTTCCATCCGGCACGATGATTTTTTGAAGCGGGTTGAGAGTTTCATCAGTGATTTCAAACAGCTTACTCATTTCGAAGTCGAGTTTCGGGGATCGCCCGAGGACCCGAATGCCTGGCAGAATCTGGAGCGGGTCAAGACCCGGCTGGACAAGATATTCATGACTTTCGGGGTGGACCTGGAGGAGATGCGCAATGCCAAGACGGTCTATGCCAAGTTCATGCTGTTGGATACCGCCATCTATCGTTCGCTCAAGACTATGATGTTCAGCGTTCGGTCCGACCAGGAAGAAATTATCGCTACCAAAACCCGAAATGAACAACTGGACAGCGAAAACCAGAAATTGAATCGGATTGTCCACAAGCAGGCGGAGGAAATCAAGTCCACCGATGAGATTTCATATCCGGCGTTTTTGACTGCAGCCAAAGATGAAGAACTGGCGAAAATCTTGAGCGATATCAAAAACGGAGCTAAAAACGACTATTATGAAGCCATCGCTCTGAAATCATATCTGGGAATAGTCAGGGCTTATGAATTGGAAAGAGGCTTGGAGGGCATACGGGAAATTTCCGGAGTACTCCGGGAGATCGCTTATTATACGTATCTGCTTTACACCAATGCTTTTGCCTTGCCGAATAATGAAGTATTCGATATCATGAAAAACATGATGGACGGTCTGAATAACCTTCTGAACGGTGAATATTTTCTGGAAATGCCGCTGCCGGGCGCCCTGATTTCCTCAGAGACCATGACTTCGAAGAATAACGCATTGAAGGTCCAGACGGTGAAGAGCTGGACCATTTACAAAGGCGACCGTCTGGTTTTCAAGGCTGAAGTTGATTGAAAAACTGTTCGAGGTAGTCCGGGGCGAAATCGGCGGCGAGGATAATGATTTTTCCTTTGCCGTGCGGAAATTCCAGGCTGGCCGGAGCCGTGCCGGAGGTGATGTCGATCTCGCCGAAGGGCCAGGCGAAAGTCCGGTTTGCCGTTGTGCCGTCGCTGGTTTGGAAATCGGCTCCTTCGTCCAGCTGGATCAGTTCCAGATCCGGAATCGACAGGGCCGGGCGTAAGGCCGCCAGCAAGGGTTGCGGCAGAACCGCGTTGAATTGATCCAGGCGGGCATAATCGGCAGTCAGGATGATGGTTGTTCCCCGGTTCGCCAGATCCAACAGTAAATCCGTGATACCGAGATCGAGCTGGTAATGTGGTAGTACCAGTACTCGCCAGCCGTGCCCGGCGATATCGCCGGAGCCGGGGAGGGCGACTTCGCCGAACGCTCGGCGCATGGCTGGAAAATATTCTTCCTGGAGCACCAGACGGTAGTCCCATTTCAGATGTGCGGGGCGCAACTTTTGCGCCCAGTGTTGCTGGATGTCAAAGACCAGTCCAATATCGTTGAGGACCGGAATCACAGATTCGTTTTCGACAGCCTTGATGGCGAGTTCGATGGCTTTGGCGACTCGACCTTTGCGGCCGTCGTGATTCAACACCGCTCCATGTTCCAGTTCACAGCCGTGGGTATGTTGGCGCAAATGCCAGTAAATCGCGTATTCGGCCCCACTGTTGCGGCAGAGCTTCAAATGTTCGGTTAAGCGTTCGACCAGATTGTCGGAGTACATATTTTGGCCGCGCTGCTGACCGGCTTTTTGCTCCAACACCCAGAACGGGCGCTTGGCTCCGGCTACACTCCGCATCAGGGCGAACTGCAATGCCGACTCGTTTTCTTCCTCAAGGTAATTGCTGATGCCGACGCTGTCCAGTTCGTTTTTCCACTGATGCAAATCGAATGGAATGTCCCAGGTGAAATTGAAAAAATTGGTGGTGACCGGCTGAGTGGCTCCGCCGGTTTTGAGCGCGTGGTACTGAACGCTGTAGAATTTCCGCCAGATCTCCGAGTTGTAGCGTTGGAATTCAAGTCGCAGTCCCGGCGGGAATGATTCGGAGGAAATTACCGGATCGGGAATCGGAATTTCGGACCAGTCGTGATAATTTTCACCCCAGACGCCGCCGCCGAGCAGACAATTGAGATTTTCCAGGGTTTCGAAACGCTCGCGGAGATAGTTTCTGAAATTGTTCAAAGTCCAATAACCGCCGCGGCAGGCGAAGCCGTCCCCGGCGATTTCGTTATCGATCTGCCAGCCTTTAATGGCTGAGTGTCCGGCGAGGTTTTCGGCCAGTTTCTGCGCGATTTGAGCACAGCGCTGCAAGTATTCGGGGTGTCCGGGCGTGTAGTTGCGGCGGACGCCGACGGGCATGGGCTCGCCTTTGAAATTGATCGCGCCGAGATTTTCGTATTGGTAAAAGAAACGCGGCGGCGGAGTGGCAGAGGGCGTACACCAGATGACGTCATAGCCCAGCTCATGGGCCAGGTCCAGGAATTGCAATGCCCAGTCAAAGTTGAATTCGCCGTCGGCCGGTTCCAGATAATCCCAGGCGAATTCGCCGCAGCGCAGGGCCTTGAGGCCGATTTCGCGGGCGGTGGTCAAATCCCGACGCCATATTTTCGGATCGCTGAGTTCCGGATAGTAGCTGGCTCCAACTTTCATATGATTTCTTTTCCTGTTTATTTGAATTGGTTAATGGTATTTTCCGGCAGCGAGGAGATGTAAATTCGGCTGTCGTTCTGCCAGTAGTTCACGGTGCCGTAGGATTGGGTGAAGGCATCGTCTTTCGGCTGTTGAAACTGGATAATCCGGTCTTTGCGCTTTGCACCGTTCATGGCGGAAATGCCTTTCAGGACTTTGGCGGCCTCCTGCGGGGATTGAAATTCCGCAATGGTTACAGCGTTGCCGTAAGCCATCCGATGGAGGCCGTTGACCCAGGCTTTGCCGCTGACATCGTCGAATACTTTATTTTCAAGATACTTGACCCGCCACAGCTTTTGAGGTTCAATGCTTCCCGCATCGAGGTAAGCCCGGTATTCATTGGCGGCGGGCTGGGTCCAGCCGGCCAGAAAAGCTTCGAAGTTACCATCTTGAACGGTTGAAGGCAGTTCCGGGGGAGGGGCGGCGGAGGGCTCCAGGTCGAGAATGGTGTTTTCGGTGCGCTCGAAATTACCGGCGGGGACTGCACCGTTCAGCAAGCCCTCGCGAAAGGCCTTGACCGCGGCGATGACTCCGGCCTCGGAAGTGCCGGAAATCTTGATGATTACCGTGGTGAAAGCATTGGTTTTGGTTTTGTTGGAGAACAGGAAGGGATTCCAGTCACATTCGACATAACCGAGGTCGCCGGTATAGCTGCCGTAGCCCAGGCGGTAGAAGTGTTTGGCGGGGACGTCGATTGCCGCCTGATGGCCCCAGCATTTGGCGAGCAGCGGGTCCTGGTCCTTCAAGCCCACGATAACCAGATGGTTATAAGCGGCTTGGCGGAACGCGGAGTCGGACATCAGGGGTTCGCTTTCCGTGATCACCGGAGTGCCGGTGGCGGCGCCGGATTTGAGCATGGCTTGAAACGGCGTCACTCCTTCGAGGAGAGTTTGGGCGGCGTTTCGGATCGAGTCCGGAGCCTGCTTGGATACGCAGATCAGGAGTTGGCGCTCATCCGCGGCATGAGTCAGGATGCAGAGCGCGGCCAGGAGGATAATCGATAAAATTTTCATAGTAAGTCTCTTTATTTTGCGTTGCTGATCATAATCATGCGTCCGGAGGCAGCCGGGACCGGCAGTTCAAAACGCCGTCCGCCGTTGGCGTCGGCGACTGTCTTGAGGAGCTCGCCGCTGTCGAAGTCGATGAAAACCGGGTTGGTGATGCTCGAATCGAGCGCTTCCGGCTTGACGGTAATGGACTGGATGCTGTTGTAATCAGCCAGGTTGCCGAAGGCCAGGAACAGTGCGCCGTTGCTGATAAACGGATTGACCGCCATATGAGTGGTCGATTTGACGGTTTGGCCGAGAATCATATCGATGAACGGCATCAGGGCATCCGCCGGGATGTACGAGGGCTTGAACGGGCAGAAAATCATTTTGGTTCCGGCGCGATTGGTCTTGACCATTACTTCCATCGACCCGGCTTTCACGGTTTGGGCACCGCCGGTCCAGTAGGCCAGCGATTCGGCGTCGGTATGGTCGCCGCTGAATGCAATGATCGGAGCGCCGTTGTTGTAAAGGGTATCGATGGTTCCGCGTTCTTCCTGATTCCAGTCGGTGGCGTCGAGCAGGAGCAGAGGATTGGTACCGGTCCAGTTTTTCAGAGCGTGACTGGAGGTGACGAAGCCGACCGGAACGCCGTTTTTGACCAGGCGTTCATAGAGGCGCGCCGCCCGAATGTCGATCTGATCTTCTTTCTCGCCCGAGGAAAACAGGCCGAACCCCATTTTGCCGGCCTTGGGACGCATGCGGTTGACGTGGGAATTCCAGGAGACCGCCATGCCGAACCCGGCCGCTTTTTCCGGGCGGACCCGGGAGGTGAAATAGAAAGTGGAGACATAATCCCGGATTTCTTCCGGATAGAATTTGGTGGAGACTCCGCCCTGCTGGCTGTAACCGTAAATGTGGTAGGGCCTGAAGTTACCCTGTGAATCGACGCGCCCGGCGAAATAAGTGGAATACCATTGACGGCGAGCGGGTTCGGTCGAGGCGTTATTGGAATACCAGTGGCGATTGGATTCGCTGTTGATCCAGCCCCATTGCTTGTAGAGACCGCTCCGCAAGTCGGGGTTGAGCGCCACCAGGCCGAAACGGAACCCGATGCTGTGGTAAAGGTCCTGCCGTTGCAGTTCCCAGAAAAGGTCGGTACCGACCCCGAGATGGGTCGCGCCGAGACGTTCGCCCAGCTCATCGCCGGCCAGCGGAAAACTGCCATGGGTTTCGATGGTATAGGCAACGTCATGGTCGGCGAATTTCTGCCGGGTCTGGTCCTGGTGTCCGGCATATTCTTCAAGAGACCATTTCTGGAAGAGGTCGCCATACTGATTCATGATTTCGTTGGATATGGCCTTGAAGCTCCGGCCTTTCAAGCCTTCGCCGCCGTTGGCCTTGAGGTATTGGTCGAAGCGCACGAACTGGTCCCAGCCGAACATTGAGCCGATGGGAATGCCGTTCCAGCGGTCGGAGGTCAGGACGTGAATGGCTTTTTCGCCCGGGTACTTGGCCAGCATTTGCTCAAGGATTTTGTCGATGGTCAGGTCCCAGGCGTAGGAGCCGTCGGGGAGATAGCGCCATGGGTTGGTATAGTGGCAGTTACGGCCGGGGGTGGTGAACATCCGATCGGGCTGATCGCTGACGTTCGGGCCCCATTCCATAATGCCGTGGGACAATGCCCAGATTTTATCGTGAGGACCGCCCCAGCCGCGGGTATGGTCGAGCATGCCGCGCCCGAATGAATCATAGTTGTACCAGCCGGGCGTGCACAACATACCCGGTTGAAATTTGGCGATGGTATCTTTGCTGATAATGCTTTCGTGACCGGATTCCTGATAAAACATCCGGCGCGAAGTTTCCGCCAGAACCTTGCCGGACGCCTTGAATTTTACTTCATAGCGCACGACTCCGGGTTCATTGCGGACGGGGAGTTTGACGGTTATTTCGTTGGCGGAATAGGGTGCGACTGTGAGTTCACCGGTCGAAACGACCGTGTTTTTGCCAGTCAGGGGATCGATCATCGTGATTTCGAGCGTACCGGTCGCCGGAGCTCCGGGCTGCGAACCGGGCCAGCCGAGGATTTCCAGTTCTTTGATCAGGCAACTGGTGTTGCCCAGATAAATATTGGCGCGGGCATTCTGATCGACGCCGTGGATTTTCATTTCCAACCGTTGAAGGGTTTCAGGAGTGAATGAACCGTTGAAACGGGTGTATTGATCGCTGCCGTTGTTCAGGAAAACCGCGTCTTTGACCTCGGCCAGAACCTTGTCGGAGCTGATGGTGAAATTGCGCGGATTCAACCGTTGTTCCTGGCGGAAAGTACCGAAACCCTCGATTTTATAAGAGGCCGCGGTGACCGGAGTCTGCCAGGTCAGCGAAACTGCTTGTTCGGTGCCCGAGCCTGGCTTGGCTGCCCAGCCGCCCTCGTTTTTGCCCTGTTGGCGAACGCCGGCCCGGGACAATGACAGATCGTTTATTCCTTGAGCCGTGGGGTTTTCGCGCCAGTTTTCATCGGCGGCGGTAGCCAGCGGCGCGATGTTGGCGAGGCGATTGGATATCCGGATTTTCAATTCCGGGGCGGAGCCGGTCGGCCAGACGGTAATTCCGGCGATATCGCCGTCAAATGCATTTTCCGGGATCGCTTTCTTGACCCAATCCGGCCAGAGTTCACTGTTTTCCATAACCGCCAGATTGATTTCCCGACCGGTAAAGATATTGACCCGGCTTGACTGTTCGACTTTTTTGCCGTCCTCGGCGAGAAAACCGGTGCGGAGCCGCAGATAGGGAATTTCGGAAGTTGTTTCCAGAACCGCCGGATCGCCTTTGTAGGCGGCGCGTTTTTCCAGCTTGACCAGTCGGGTTTCACCGGCATTCAAAGTCAGGGGAATGGTTTTTTTGTTGAATATTTCTTCAGTCCAGCCGGAAACTTCATAGACCAGATTCAAGGTCTTTCGGCTGTTTTCGTTGTTAGTCACCCGAATTGTGAGCTCGTCCGGCTGAAATTGTGGAACTTCGATTTGCCATTGACTGCCGTTGCCGTAATCGGGCAGGGGAGCTGGGCGGTTTGCCATGGCGTCCTTGAGCAGGGCATGGCAAAATTCCTGATAACCGGGCGAGCCTACCAGCGAGAAATCGTTGAAGTCGCCGCCGAAAACATAGATTGTGCCTTTGCCGGACTTACCGGAAATCAGGATCGGTATGCCGTTATCGGTTCCCAGCAATATCCGCCAGTCGCGGTTGAAGAGCGGTTTGCCGTAGATCTCCGGCTCGTAGCGCATCATACTGTTTTCCATGGGCGAGCCGGGTATGTGAAGATCGAACGGAACACTGTGAAACAGGGCTCCGGCAACTTTCAGCTCGGAAAACGGCGGAGCGGTCAGGGCGGAGGGGAGGCGGCTTAACTCACCGCGGGCCACGCTCCAGGTGTTGACCGGCAGCATGGATTCAAATTCCGGGCGGACTTTACCCGGCAACCGGAAATCGGCAAAGACGACCGCTCCGCGTTCGAGCGCCTCGAGACAGGCCTTTACCGTCGTCGTATCGTCGTAATTGCCGGAGATGAATAGCAAGTCCGGTTTGTCACCGACTTCAATGCCCAGATCGGCCATGGCTGTCAACATAGCGCCGGAGGGTATGGTGTTGAAAAAAAGAGCTTTGGCCTGGGTTTTGCCTTTCAATTGCGGCGCGGTTAATTTCTCGAAACGGATATCCGACACCGCCAGAGTTTCGGGAGTGGAACCGGTGTCTACCCGGACTTGAAAATTCAATTCCAGACTGTCGATCTTGTGTTTGCCGCCGGCGGGGATGACGCGGAAGCGCAACAATGGACAATTATCCGGGCCGAGCTGGAACTGTTTGCCGGATTGAATGGGCGGGCGGGCCAAATCCAGTTCATGAGGAAAGATATTCGGGTTGGGAGAAAGGCCGCCATTGAGGAGCACTCGCAGGTTTATGCCGACCAGCTTGGAAGCTTGTTCGAGTTCACAGATTTGGAATGCAATCCCGAAATCCGCCGGTTGGCTGCCGACCGGTTGCGCCAGTGTCTGATTGATGGCGTTGACGATCGGGCTGGCGGAGTTCTGGATCAGGGAAAATGAAGAAGTATTGTTGCCGTATTTGGGCTCGGAGGTTTCCTTGAGGATGAACTCGTTGCCTTGGCGTTTGAATTCGGTGCCGTTGGTGGCGCTGTCGCTTACCCGGGTTTGAAAATCGGAGGTTTCAAGCGCATGGATAGCCGCCGTCAAGGCCAGTAGAAAAAAGATGGTATGATATTTCAGTGTCATTGAAGCAGCATCCAGTTGAAGTATTGAGCCCGCAAGGTCGAGTTTATGGAAATCATGGGAGAGAGAGTCATGACGTTCATACCGGCCATCAGGGCGTTTCTCGAACCGTCGGGATGTCCGTTGGTACCGCTGAAACCGGCGGTTTCCTGGGAACGGGTGTCGTTGTAGTTGGCTCCGGAAGTCGAAGTATAATGATCCGTGATCAGCACCAGCGGCCTGTCGCCGGGTTTGGCGGCGGCGTCGTCGCAATGAACGATTTTACCGAACCGGAAAGCAAAATTATTATCAAGCGTCGTCATCGAGGCGTACTGCCGGGGAACCGGGCCTTTGCGGTTGGCGCCTTTGTTCAAGACGTAACTGACGCGGGTCGGTTTGAAAACCACGCTGCCCTGCGGCTTGTCGAGCGGACAGGTGAGGTACGGATATCTGGCTTTGTCGCGAAAGGCCACGCTGCCGTCGCCGCCGAGAGCCTGGACCACCCACTGATACCATTCCTTGGGAGAAGATTGTCCGAAAACGCTTTCCGCAATAGTATTGGGAGGAAACCATTCGCTGTCGCCGTATATATTGATTCCCATGCCGATCTGTTTCAGATTATTAACGCAGGAGATGGACATCGCCTTGGTTCTGGCTTTACTTAATGCCGGCAGTAACATTGCCGCCAGAATTGCGATGATTGCAATCACTACCAGCAGTTCAATAAGTGTGAAATTCTTTTGTTTCATTTTCCTCGCCCTTTTCCTGATCTATTTATTCTGTTTTTATCTCGGAAAACCGACAGGTGTCAACGACTTGACCTGTTCTGCCAATAATTATACAGCGGACTATTGGAAAAAGCAACATTGTTTTTAAAAAATATTGAATAAAATTTAAAAAATAAAATAATCTGAACTCATTACGATTGATAAAAATTTTAAATAAATATGACAACTGTCAGATTTTGCTATTGACATTTCACAAGAAGTCCGTTATAATATATAGTATGATAAGATAAATGTGGAACTAATTCCAAATAAAAATCAAATTGCTATTATATTTCGCTTCTTGCGAACTGACTGCCGCCTTGCGGAAAAGTCGCTACATTGGTAGCGCCTTGTTCCACAAAGCATCATTCAGCATCGCAAATAAGCAAAAATCTAAAAAGCAATTTGACATTTAATTGGAATAATAACGGAGGTAGCCATGTCCAGACGGATCGACGGACTGAAAAAGACCATCAAAAATAATATTGCCGCGCGTGAAATCGGCTTTCTGGATACCATTCCAAGTATTCGTGATTTGACGCTGCTGCTGGGCGAGTCCCGCCACGTGGTGAATGCGGCTTTGAAGGAACTGGAAGAAGAAAAGGTTCTGGTCTGTCAGCCGCAGAAAGGTTTCCGGATCAACCCGGCCTTGAATCATAATAGCAATGTACCGGCGCCGGTAAGTGCGGTTGAGACGGTGGAAGTGATTTTTACCGAGAATCTGCGCTGGCAGACGGCGCATTGGACTAAAATGGTCAAGGTTTTCGAGAAGAACAATCCCGGGTATAAAGTAATGCCGCGTTTTCTGAGCAATACCGAGAAAGCGGAAGAATTCATCAATGCCGGCCACGGCAAGCCGATCGTGATTGTGCGTACTCCTCCGGAGCTTTTCAATGGGGCCAACCACTTTATCCCGGTGGCGGAAATCGAACGTGTGTTGGGCGAACCTTTGTTGGCCGGAGCGGAAATGATGCCCGGCCTGGACCGGCTTTTGCGTAATGACGCCATGCCGTACATTCTCCAACCCTCCATGTTGTTGGTCAGAAAAAATAATCAATCCGATATTCCCGCGCTCGGTTCGTGGGGGAGTTTGATCGAATGGTGTCATGAGCAGTACGGCGAACGTTGTGTGGTTCCGATCAATACTCATCTGCTGCTGCAGCGGATCGGGCTTTGGCAAAAGGAGTTGCTGGATGAAACCCAGTTGCGGTCCCGGTTGGAACTGGTGGCCGGGCTGATGGGATTGGTTCGAAAATATAACCTGTATTATGTCGACTTGCTTCGCGAGGACAGTTTCAGCCAGATGCGGCGGATTCTTGACGGATCGGTGCGGGTAATGAACCGCAACAGTTTCTATTTCGGGGCGATTGCGGAACAGTGCCGGGAGCACAATGTTGAGTTTTATCCGTTGCCGCTGGAAGAAAATGGATTTATCGACATTCCGGTTTGCTTTGCAGCAATTGCCGGGACCGCCTGCAGTCAGGGGGCCGCCAAATTTTTCCAATTCGTCCTGGGACGGGAAAACCAGACGGCGATTCTTGCGCAGTTTCTGGGGATTTCGCCGTTCCGCTGTTGGAATCAGCCGGTGCTGGACAATCCGGGGAAATATCCGGTCAATCTGAACATGGTGATCCGCCAGATTCTGGAAGTGCCCGAGGATAAAATTATTTATGAACACCGTCAGTTTTCGGAGCTTCAGGATTATATCAACTGCCTGGTGACCGATAAATTGATATTGCCGTTGCTGGCCGGAGAAATTACCGGCGAGGCGGATGAACAACAAGCCATTGACCGGATCAGTCATGCCATAAGTGAGAAAACCAATGAAATCAAACAAATCCAATATGTCAAGTCATTGCGGCAGCAGTTGCTCGGCTGACGGCAAGCGTATCGTCATCCGCGAACAATGCGGACTCGAGCACCGTTTTCAGGTCATAACCGCCGTGGTGCCCGATGATGCGCTGCCAGAGGTTTTTCGGGTGTGCGATCTGAAAAGCGGGCGATATTTTTGCGGCCAGCGCTCAGTCGAAGACCGGAATGCCGCATTCGTCGCAATCGAGCTGGCGGCGGGAGCGGAACTGGAGCTGGAATTTACCGTGGAACCGCCGGAGTTCACCGGCAATCAGGTGAAATTCAGCGAAGGAGCGGAATTCCTGACCATGGACAACGGCGTACTCGGCGTGAAAATTCCAGTTCAGCAGAAATCGGACGGAAATCCATGTTCACTTTCCGGTCCGGTGGTTGCGTTGCGCCATGGCGGGGGTTCGTGGTTCGGCGGTACTTATTTTGACACCATCATGCCGATCGGCGGCAGTTCGACCCGGATTGTCGAGTCCGGCCCGGTCCGGTCGGTGGTGGAATTTACTACCTCCGGACAGGAATACGCGGTGCGGATGAGGCTGGATATCGGCCAGAATTTCATGGAAATGGATGAGGAATTTCAGTCGTTCGAAGGTGATCAACTGGTCTGGATGTTCGCGGGGTGCGACCTGCCGGAGTATGGTTATTTCCTGAACACTACGCCGTGGTATGAGACCCGGCTTCTGACTTATGCGCTGGATGGCGAGCTGGCCCGGCTGGGGCCGTGGAGCCAACAGTCGCAATTGGCGCTTTCCGACGGTTTCGCGTTTTTGCGGCCGGAGTCGGATACGATTTTCGGTGCGGTGGCGTTTGACGGCGGGAGTTGGCGGGGTAACCGCCTGAACTCGCTGGATGCGGCCATGCGGCGTTTGCGCAATGGCGACCGCCGCACCCGGCGGCTGGTTCACTCTTATGCCAAAGCCGATATGATAACTGGTCCGGGCAGTGAGCATATCCCCGCCCGTGACCGCCGCGAATGCGACGGTGTGTTGTGCTGGGAAGGCTGGCTCGGCAAAGGGCGGCGCAAATGGGGCTTGGCTGTATTTACCCCACAGGAATTCCGCCCGGCCAATGAGGCGGTTGAGCCTTTGTCGCATTTTGAGGATCATGCCACTCTGGAGATGTGTCGTGAACAACAGGGGGCTTT
>JAVBRM010000067.1:0-29286 GCA_031548025.1 Victivallaceae bacterium
TAAACATATCTTATATTGACTTTTTTAAGAAAATTACTTTCCAGAACGCGTGAGATGCGTTTGATGATACTGCGGCGGATTTCCAGGTCCAGCGGCAGATTCGGGTCCTGATGGGCTTCATTGATCCGGGTGCCCACCAGAATATCGATGATGTCGTTGCGCAAAATAATATCCACCAGCTTGCCCGCCGGGTCGTCGTGATGGACGCCATCGTAGTTTTCCAGGTAGGAAGCGGCCTTGGTCAGGGTGAAAATCCCTTCGGTGACCAGATCGATTCCTTCCATGTACGACATCGGGGGCATGCCGGTATTGAGCTTGAGCAGATCCATCTTCAGTTCGCGCTTCAATTCGCGCGAGATAATCTCGGCGGAAGTGCCGCCGCAGATAACTTTGTCGCCGGCGAAATTTTTGACCAGCTCCGCGCATTCGACGTCGTTTTTGCGATCGTAGGGAGGACCGGTGAACAACAACATTTTCCGGGGATGACGGAAATAGATCACGGCGCAGGTCATATCATCGCCGTTGACGAATCCGGGTTCCTTGCGCAAAGCTTCGCGCAGGATTTCCTCGGCAAATTCGTGGGATGAAATCTCCGGCTTTTCCTGAATGGTTTTGCGGACGAATTCGGCACACCCCTTGACCCGCCAGCCCAGCGGATAAGCCGTCGAACCCATCCCCGCCTGGCTGATGCCGTCAGAGAAAAATATCAGCCGGTCCGCGGCTTCGATGGTAAATTCATAAACCTTGATCGTCCGGTTTTCCCATTTGGATGATTCGAGTTCGTCATACGGCAGCTTCTGAACTTCGCCATTGCGGAGCAGAATGAACTCGGGATTGCCCATTTCGATGATTCTGGTATTACCATTTAATCCGGCGTTGACGATGGTGAAAGTGGCATAGCTGATTTTGCGAATCCGGCAAATCGGCAGGGCGTTCATCATGATCTCGGCGGTATGAAAAATATCGGCCTCGCTCTCGGTTTCGAATTTCAGCGCCATGGTCGCGGTCATCGAGGCCAGAATATTGGCCTTGACACCACTGCCGAGTCCGTCGGAAAGAACCGCCACCAACCTTGCATCGTCGTCGCTCTTGCGATACTTGAACGCATCGCCACAGATATCTTCGCCATGCTTGCAACGCTGGCTGTATCCGAGGTCGACGAATAAGGTGGCGGGGTTGATCATTCGGCGCCTCCCTTTTTGACTACCTTGAAGGTGCTTTTCTTCTCGGCATAGTCATCGGCAATCGAACGGAGGAGAATTTCGGTTTCCGCCATGTGCTCGCCCAGTTTGCAGGCGATATCCTGAACGGTGGCCAGGTTTTTCTCGATAACTTCACGGGCCTGGGCGGCAATCTGTTCGCGGCGGAATTCGGTGCTGGTCACGTCAAACAGCATGGCGCCGACCACCTGTTTGGGTTCGATATTGAAAATATTGATGCTCAGGAGCTGCTTGCCCATGCGGAGCATGTCGCGTTTCAACTCTTCTCCGGAGGTCAGGACCTGTTCAAACAGATCGGTAAACGGCACCAGACGACGGAGATCGGCACCGGCCATACCGGGCTTGGCTTCGTACATCATTTTGGCGTCGTCGCCGCAGATGTCGGCAAAACGCTGGTTGGATTCGATCAGTTTCAGCGAGCGGTCGACAATCACCACGGCAGCCGGGACACAGCGCAGAATCGCATTGGATTTCTTCTGGGCGAGCTTGCGCAGATAAGAGACGCACATGTTGGGTTCGGCTTTGCCGGCCAACAGGGCGCGGGCAAAATTATTACAGGTATCGTAGCCGCAGCCGCCGCAGTTGAGCTCGTCTTCCGGCGAAGTCTTGCCGATGCTGCGCAGGGCCTGTTTGATATCCTGAAGGGTGACCGGCTGAGCGGGCATTTCGGCGGCTTCGTAAGTCGCGTCGATTTTGACATTTTCACGCGCCGGCAGGGCTTCGCTGATTTTGGTATTGTTGATAATCCGCAGGCGCTCCAGCAGTCCGGGAGAAACATGGCTGGTGCCGGGACCGTGAACACAGCCGCCGATACAGGCCAACGCTTCGATGAATACCGGTTCTTTGACATCCTCCGGGCGCAGCCCTTCCAGCGCCTGGCGCAAGGCCGGAATGCCGGAGATACAGGCGTAATTGATATGGTCGCAGCCGCCGTGGCGGCGGATGGTTTCGTTCATACCCCCTTCGATGGGATACAGGGAGCCTTCTTCGGCCGAGCCCAGTAGGAACACGTCTTCCGGGCCGGGTTCAAGCCGCCACGGGTCGATGCCTTCTTCCTTGAACCAGTCATGGAGACGGGAGAAAAGAACCGCATTGCTCATCAGGCCCGGGTGCTTGTCGGCTTCGTTCTTTTTGGCGATGCACGGGCCGATGAAAACCACCTCGATATTTTCGCCGAATTTGTCGCGAAGCATCCGCGCATGGGTCAGCGCCGGAGAGTACACAGTGGTAATCGCCTTGGCGAATTCCGGGATATATTTGCGGATCATATCCACCACCACCGGACAGGCCGATGAAATCACCACACCTTTATGAAAATCAACCATTTCCTTCGCCAGTTGATAAGAGACAACTTGAGCGCCGAGGGCGGTTTCGCTGACTCCGGCAAATCCGAGTTTTCTCAGGGCGGCGATCATCTTTTCTTTCGGCAATCCCTTGAATTCACTGACCCAGGACGGGGCCAGCGAGACATATACCGGGTGATCCTTTTGATTCAGGAGCTGACGAACCCGGCCGATGTCGTGCCGGACTTTTTTGGCATGGGCCGGGCAAACTTCAACGCAATGGCCACAGGCGACGCAGAGCTCCGGAATGACGGAGGCATGGCCGTTTTCCACTTTAATCGCCTTTACCGGGCAATGACGGACGCATTTGAAGCAATCCTGACACTCGGCGTCGGCTGTATATATCGGATAACTGTGGTTCATTTTGACTCGTTCTCCAAGTTTATTTAAGACCGAATTTACGGTTCAAAACATCGATCAGGGCGCCCGTTTCCATGCGCGGGTAGCGTTCGCCGTCAATGACCAGGTTCGGCCCCTCCGAACACTTGCCTTCGCAGCAACTGCCGGAGAGTTCAATCTGGTCCCGGAGATCGTTATCCTGCATGAATTTTTCGATCACTCTCAAATTCCTCTCATTCCCGCGGGCAAAGCAGGAACTGCCCATACATATAACAATTTTAACCGCCATTTACGACCTCGCTGTTTAGACTCAATTAGGGTGAAATTTTGAAATTGGTTGCATGGATCGCCGGTTTAGATTTTCGTTTTGACGGTTCGCCGATACTGTGGTATCGAAGAAACGGCAAGGCGGAAAGCCGGACCGGGGAGATTGCAATCCCTCCGGGACGAGGGGCTTGAACAGCGCTTTTTTTCGCTGCTCATTCGCCCGATGCCCGCATCGGGCTTCATTCGTATCAAAAAAAATCACTATTCAAATCCTCCTCGCCAATTTCAAAATTTCACCCTAATTGAGTCTAATTGAGCTATCTTAACGGAAAGCAGGGCGAACCCACCCGCAATAACCTCACGCTGGACCACGACTCCATCCGGCACCTGCAGACTGGCGTTGGCGAAATTCCAGATGGCCTTGACTCCGCACTTAATCAATTGATCGGCAACCTGTTGAGCCGCGGCATAAGGCACGCAAATGACCGCAATCGGCGGACTGGCCGGGTTGATCATCCGCGGCATGTCGGCGATATCCTGAACCACCAGGCCATGAATCGTTTTGCCGATTTTCGCCGGGTCGGCGTCAAAGGCCATGCTGATATGCAAACCGTATTCCTCAAATCCTTCGTAACCGAGAATGGCACTGCCGAGCGATCCGGCACCGACCAAACAGGCTTGGAACGGGTTGTTCCAACCCAGGAAATTCCGGATGGCCGCGATCAGCTCGGGTGTTTTGTAACCGACTCCGGGCTGACCGGTAATGCCGGTAATCTCGAGGTCTTTGCGCACGACAATCGGCTCGAGATTCATATAATTGGCAAGAACGGTCGTCGAGACAAAAGGAGCGCCTTCCGCGCTTAACTCCATTAACTTATGGAGGTAAGTCGGCATCCTGCGAATCGTCGGTGCTTTCGAAACCTTTATCTTACCCATATTATCCTCAATGTAAACTTAGATAATTTTTTATCGATGTAATTTACAACATAAAGCATATAAATCAAGCCGGTATTGATATTTTTTTATCAATATAAAAGCATTTAAATTAGTCGCAACTTATTTATGAACACACAGATACCATCAACACCCGATTATAAGGTGCGAAAAAAAAGTGAAAAAAATATTTCCCGGCTATTGAAGACTTTAAAAACATCCAACCAACTGGTAGGACCTCTTTGGATTTAAATTTATCATCGGGAAAAAATATTTTTGCGAATCGGGTTGAATTTACGAGATTTACAGCTATACTTTAGTTCTCAGCGAAGCAGGCAGGAGCATCCATATGGAAAATGTGCGCGAGCGGATCAGTATCCGCAATAAAAATCAGTTTGAAATCAAGTATACTTATCCATTGCAATTGGATCAGGAATACACCGAGTATCAGGTGGAGACTTTTGTCTTCCTGCCGAAAAACCTGCCGATAACCCGGAAGAATTACAGCAAAGAGGAATTCTACCGCGACACTTCGGCTTATATCCGTTTCAAGACCCCGGCATTCACTTTGCCGGATATCATTTACGGCGACGACTCACCATTGGAGCGCAGCCGTCAATCCATTGAGAATCTGATTGCCGACCCGATGAATCCGGAGATGCTGGAAAATTTCAGCTATCACCTGAAAATGCTCTGTTCCATTCTGAAAAGCGCATTGCGCGACGAAGTGGAACGCATCGAAAATATCCCCGACGCCGTCAAGCGCGACATGGAAGCCGCCATCATGGTCGATTCGCTGCAGATGTTTATAGAAATGTTCCGCAAACTGCGGGCCATCGGAGGATTCAACGCCCTCGACAACGAAAAAAAGACTCTGTTCGGATTTTCCGAGGAATATATCGGGATACTGTCGGAATACTATCTTTTCAAGTTTCTCGAGTTCATGGATGCCGCCGCCGCCAAGGGCGGTCCGGTCAGCCCGGAGATCCGAAAAAAAGTGGTCGAAATGATCAAAGAAGGCAACGCCTACCGGTTCAAAGTGGGCTATCCCACCATTGTCCGTGAGAATTCCACCAATGAAACCTTTATCTACCGGATGCGAATGCTGAAAAAAATCATGGGCAGCATCCTCTATATCCGCACCGAAAATATCGACGACGGCAAAGTGGCGGAACAGATCGCCGTCAATATGGCGGCCGGACTGGCCATGGCTCTGGCTACCATCGTGATCCTGTTGTTCCAGAGTTATTTCAGCAATTTCGCCGGATGGGTTATTTTCACGGCGGTAATCGCCTACCTGATCCGCGAACGCATGAAAGAATCGTCCCGGTCATTTTTCATCGAATGGCTCCGGGGACATTATTTCGACTACAAAACCATTCTCAAAGACAACCTGAACCGGAAGATCGGCGAATCGAAAAGCGTGATGACCTTTCTCAAACCGTCGAAAATTCCGCGGAAAATTCTGTCGGTCCGCGATCAGGATATGCTGACCTCGAGTTTTGCCAACGGTTTTCTGGAAGAGGTGATTTACGGGAAAAAGCTGATCCGGATCAACAACGCCAGCTGCCAGACCATCTGGAGCGACTTCAAGGTTGACGGCATCAACGACATCGTTCGTTTCAATATGAACAGTTTCATGTCCAAGATGAATTTCCCCGAGCGCGATTTGTATATCCTCGACGGCGAACACTGCAGTACCGTTCCCGGCACCGGCGTCTATCACCTGAACCTGATTCTGCGTTACGGCATGGGTGGATACTCGGAGATACACAAATTCCGTCTGATTATGAACCGCAACGGCATCCTCCGGATTATCGAAGTGCCGGTAAAACAGGAAAGCCCGCAATAGGCCTTCCAGCCCCCTCGGACGAGTCCGAATTCTTTTGATGACGGGCTCGCCGAATAATAGCCTCTCCTTCTTCGCTGCGAATGATTGAAATACTCATCAAAGTGATATTTTTTTCTATTCAAGAACGTTTCTTATGGGTGTATATTATATTTGTTGTTAAATTATAACAGCTTAATAGCGGAGATGAACAAATGCAGACTGGAAAACATCATTTAATGGATGTCCGGAGTACGGGAAAGGTAAGAAAATTCACCCTTATCGAGCTCCTGGTTGTGATCGCGATCATCGCCATCCTGGCGGCCATGCTGCTGCCGGCATTGACTAAGGCACGGGAAAAAGCCCGGGAAATCAATTGCGCCAGCAATCTCAAGCAACTGGGCACCTGCGGCAGAATGTATGTCGACGACTACAACAGCTTCTGGCCGGGGATCAACAACAACACTTTCAAAGACACCTGGTTGGGAATTTTAATCAGGAACAAATACATCCAAGGCCCGGATCCGGAGGCGACCGATAAGGCTTATTTGCCGAATTCACTGCGTTGCCCGAGCATGACGATTCTAACCACGGCTTCAGACACCTACTATCAGGGATATGCCACGATCGTAAACAATAACGGCGGCGCCCATCTTCCTCCGGGAGTTCCTTTGGATTCATCGGAACTCAAAGTCGGCTATAGTTTCGCGGCTACCGGCACCGGCGCAAGCGGCGCGTATACAAATCCCATTAAAAGACTGGACTCAGTCAGTCCTTCTCAACGGGTGTGGTTTCTGGATGGTTTATCCTTGGGCGGAAAAGCGCGGATCAACTTTATAGCTCAAGAGGCCGGTACTGCCTTTTCCGGAGTTTACCCGATCCATTCGAAGCGGACGAATATCGCTTCAATCGGAGGGCATGTTGAAACTGTCCCCATCGGCAAGCTGAAAGACTGGTATTCGGTTTCCGCCAGAAGCAGCACGGACTGGTTGGGCGGGGTTGTCCAGAATTTCGTTTCATACAGACTGCGTTATTATGTACTGCCGAGCGGAACGAACTCCGGGACTGCTTTTGTGCTGTCCAACGACTAAAAGTTAAAAAATAACAAATCGGAGTAGTTTAATTAATGACTTGGTACACAGGATTGGTAGTCGCATCAGCCGCGATATCAGTAATAGTTCTGGCCTTTTATTGCCGCCGTTACGTCCGGGATGTGGTCGATTTTCTTTCGGCGGGGCGCGTGGCGGGACGTTATGTCATAAGCGTCGGCACGATGGAAGAGATGTTGGGAATCATGGTGCTGGTACAGCTGATGGAGTCACATTACCGGACCGGTTACGGGTTGTCTTTCTGGTATGCGCTGCTGGCTCCGGTGGCGGTGATTATAGATCTGACCGGTTATTGCATGTACCGCCTGCGCGAAACCAAAGCCATGACCATGGGGCAGTTTCTCGAAATGCGCTACGGCCGGGCGTTGCGTATTTTCTCCATTGTTCTCTATACGACAGCGGACATACTTACGGAAATTCTCGGGCCGGCTCTGGCGGCGCGCTTTTTCATTTATTTCTTCGACCTGCCGTTTTATTTTACCGTTTTCGGTTTTCAGTGTTCAACCTTCGCGGCGTTGATGCTGCTGACGCTTTCACTGGCTATGATCATCCTCTGGGTGGGCGGTTCGGTATCTCTGCTGGTAACCGACTGCGTGCAAGGCTTGCTGAGTTATCCGATATTCGCGGTCATCGTTATCTTCATCATTTGCACGTTCAGTTGGAACCATGAAATTATTCCGGTGATGTTTGACCGGGCTCCCGGTGAAAGTTTTCTCAATCCTTTTGATATTTCCAAGTTGCGCGACTTCAATTTGTTCATGATCGCGGTCATCATTTTCACGCGGATCATGAACCGCGCGGTCTGGATGGGCGGCAGCAACACCACCAGCGCGAAAAGCGCCCACGAACAGCGAATGGCCAACGTGCTCGGCACCTGGCGCACCGGGTTCTCCACGTTGATGTGTGTCCTCCTCGGCATTGCCATCATCACCATGATGAACCATAGCAATTTCAGTACCCGGGCTCATGACACGCGGCAGCAGCTTTCGACGAAAATCGCCGAAGAAGTGGTCCAGGATGCGCCTTTGCGCCGGGAACTGGTCACGCAATTGGGGGCAATCGGGGAACAGAAACATCAAATCGGCATTGATCCGCCGTTGTCGCAAAAACAGAATCTGGACACTCCCTACATCGATACCGCGGGTGAAGTTTTGTCGAAATCGGACAACGGCAAACAGCTTTTCCAGGAGTTTCGCACTCTTTACAGACAGTTGATGTTCCCGATGGCCATACGCAATCTTTTCCCCGGATGGCTGTTATGTATTTTCAGCTTAATGATGTTGCTGATGATGGTTTCAACCGACGACAGCCGCATCTTCAAAATCGCCAGCATGATGGCACAGGATTTAGTCCTGCCGTTCCGCAAAAAACCGATGGAACTCAAGAGTCAATTACTAATGATCCGCATGTTCTCACTGTTGGTCGGAGTCATCTTTTTCATCGGCTCTTTTTTCATGTCGCAACTGGATTACATACAGATGTTTACCATTATAGTCGGCTCTGTCTGGACCGGCGGGGCGGGGGCGGTTATCGTATTCGGACTCTACAGCCGTTTCGGAACCACAGCCGGCGCTTTCGCCGCGTTGGGGACCAGTCTGGTATCTTCCATCGCCGGGGTGACTCTGCAACGCAACTGGGCGGCGCATATTTATCCGTTCCTGGAGCGAAACGGGCATATCGGGACCGTCGGGGATTTGCTCCATACGGTTTCCAGCCCGTTCCATCCGTATGTGGTCTGGGAAGTGGATCCGACAAAATTTCCGATGAATTCCTATGAGCTTCTGCTGCTCACCATGCTGACGAGCATTTCCCTTTACGTCATTGTTTCGTTGCTGACGAAACGGAAGCCGTTCAATCTGGAAAAGATGCTGCATCGCGGCGAATGGAGCAATAGCGAGCATAGCTTGAAGGAAGTCGATTTCAAATGGAGCCTCAGGCATGTTTTCTCAAAACTGATCGGTATTTCCCACGAACACACCAAAGGGGACCGGATTATCGCCTGGTCGGTATTCTTCTATACGTTCGTCTATCGTTTTCTATTGGTGTTTTCCCTGGTGATACTGTGGAATATCTTTTCACCATGGAAGCAAAAAGAGTGGGGCATATACTATTACATCACCACGTTGTTGGTTCCGGTCATAATCGCTTTGATTTCCACGGTATGGTTCAGTATCGGCGGTATCCTTGACCTGCGGCATCTGTTTGCCGATCTCGCCAAGCGCAAGCGCGATGCTTCCGACGACGGCCGCGTAGCGCATGAGGAGAGTTGAGAGTTGAGAGTTGAGAGAGCAATATTATCATTTTAAATAAATAGAGGTGAGATAGTATGAATATTCTGAGACCAGAATACCCCAGACCGCAGTTTGTCCGCAATCCCTGGCTGAATTTGAACGGAGAGTGGAGTTGTTCATTTGATTCCGGTAATTCAGGGCATGAACGGGGCTTGACTGGCAGTACCGGTTTTGAGAAGAAGATAAATGTCCCTTTTTGCCCGGAAAGTGAGCTTTCCGGCATTGGACACAAAGATTTCATCGAAAAAATGTGGTATCACCGGAAAATAAGCATTCCCAAGAAATGGGCGGGCAAAAAAATATTGCTGCATTTCGGCGCCGTGGATTATCAGTGCGAGGTCTATATCGATGGGCAAAAAGCGGGGTTTCATTTTGGTGGCTCTTCCTCATTTTATATTGATATCACTTCACTGGTTAAATTCGATACCGAGCATAACCTGGTGGTCTGGGTCAATGATGAAGTACGGTCCGGGGCGCAATGCGTGGGCAAGCAATGCGCGTTTTTCAAATCGCAGCGGACATCCTATACCAGAGTGACCGGTATCTGGCAGACGGTTTGGCTGGAAGCGGTTGCCGGGCATGGATTGAATAAGTGCCGGATCGTGCCGGACCTGGACAACAGCGCTTTTATTTTCACCCCGGATTTTTTCGCGACTGAACGCGGTCAAAAATTCAGTGTGCGCCTGTTTGAAGGCGGCAAGGAAGTTGCGGCAAAAACGGTTGCCGCGATGTCCGGGGCGGCTTTGACCCTGCCGCTGGCCAATCCCAGGACCTGGAGTTGCGAAAGCCCTTTTCTTTACGACATTGTCTATGAAGTAAAATCGCCTGCCGGAGAAGTTATCGACCGGGTCGAAAGTTATGCCGGTATGCGCAAAATTCATATCGAAGGCAACAGAATATTCCTGAACAATGAACCCATTTTTCTGCGGATGGTACTTGACCAGGGATACTATCCGAGCGGAATATGGACCGCCCCTTCCGACGACGCCTTGAAGCATGATATCGCGTTGTCCATGCTGGCCGGTTTCAACGGAGCCCGACTGCATCAGAAAGTTTTCGAGGAACGCTTTCACTATTGGGCGGACAAGATGGGTTATTTAACCTGGGGAGAATCCGCCAGTTGGGGGATCAGTCTGTGGCCGCGCCCCGGTTTCGAGCACAATATCGTCAAAGCGGCGCGAAATTTTCTGTCCGAATGGCGGGAGATTATCGAAAGGGACATGAACCATCCTTCCATTATCGCTTGGACTCCTTTCAATGAAACCCGCCATAATATCGACCTGACCGAGCATTACCGGCTGACCACGGAGGCCTACGATCTGACTCGTCAACTCGATCCGACCCGCCCGGTCAATGACGCCAGCGGCTACTGCCATGTAAAAACGGATTTATGGACGGTACACCTCTATTGCCAAAATGCCGATGACCTGAAATCGTCCATGATTCCGGGGAACGGCGATCCCGTTTACTGCCGCTTCCCGGAAATCGAGGCTAAATACGCCGGCCAGCCTTATTTGAATGATGAATTCGGCGGTTTCAAATACATTCCTCCGGACCGGAAAGAATTCGCCGATAATTCCTGGGGATATTACAAGAGTGTCGAGCTGAAGGCGGAAGATATATGCAAAAATCTTGCCGAACAGGTCGACGTGATGCTGGAAATGGAAAACTGCAGCGGTTATTGTTATACCCAGTTGACCGATGTGGAACAGGAACAGAATGGTATTTACAATTATGACCGGACATGCAAATTCGATATGACGGCAATCGCTGAAATTTTCGGCAAGACCCGGTCTTGCAAGCAAAATCATGAGGTGCTTTTATGAAAAAGTCATTATGTCTTCTGGTGATGATGGTGTTTTGCGGGCTTCAGGCCGGACCGCTCAAGGTCGGCTGGGGAATGCGGGACATCGGGACCACTGACCCGATCCGGCTGTCGGGAATGCCGTATGAACGTATTTCCCAGAAAGTGCTGGACGAGTTGTCAGTCACCGCGCTGGTCGTCGACGATGGCAAAGACAGCGTGATCTTCCTCTCTGCCGACCTCATCAAGACTCCGGAGTGGCTGGGTACGGAAGTTCGCGCCAAGGTAAAGAAACTCGATCCGGCCGTACCGGCGGATAAAATATTCATCTTTTGCACGCACACCCATTCCAACGCCGGTATTACTGGCCGTACCAATCCTTTGAGCAAATACCATGAATTCCTGGTTAAACAATGCACGGATGCCGTTATCGAGGCGTGGAACCGGCGGGCTCCGGGCAAGGTCGCCTACGGTTATGATTTCGCCGCCACCGCCTTCAACCGGCGCTCCGTCTATCGCGACGGAGTCTCCCGGTTGCTCGGCAAGCATAGCAATGACCAATTCAGCCATGCCGAATCGATGAACGATCCCTTCGTGCAATTCCTCTTCACCTACGATATGAATGACAAACTGACCGGGGCGATCGTCAATGTTCCATCGCCGTCGCAAGCACTCTGCTTCAGTTGGCGCAAATGCGCGCAGTCCGCGGATTTCTGGGCGCCGGTGCGCGACATGATCCGGAAACGCCACGACGGCGCATTTGTCCTGGCGCAGTGTTCCGCCGCCGCTGAAGCCATGCCGAATTACCGGTTCATGAACTACGGACGGGCTCAGGACCGCCGCTGGCAGTTGAACTATGGCAAACAGCCGGAGTATCCCGGCGAATTGGAGTGTCTGGAAGTGGCCGAACGGATTGTTGACGCTTTCGAACGGACTTTGCCGTGGGCCGGCAAGGAGCGATTTGACAACCTGCCGCTGTTTCATGCCACCCGGAAGCTGGAGCTGACCAAATTCCAGATCTCCGACAAGGAAGCCGAACAGGCAAAGCGTGAGCTCGCCAAGCTCGAGGCGACTCCGAAAGTCGAAGGTACTTCGGAAAAAGAGAAAAAACAGAATGAACAGCTCGAGTCCAGAAAGCATCGCTTCCGTCGGTTGTTGCAAGCTTATGAAGGCAACAAAGCGAAACCGAAGTTACCGGTCGAAATCCACGTGGTTCGAATCGGTGACATCGCCTTTGCCGGGAACCCCTTCGAACTGTCGGTGGACTTCGGCAAGCGGATTCAGGGGCGGAGCCCGTTTGTGCAAACCTTCGTGGTACAGCTGGCCGAGGGCGGACGTGGGCCGGATTACTTGCCGACCGAACGGTCGGTGAAGAACAAAGGCTATGGCGCCACGCCTCAGGACAGCCTGGTCGGACCACAAGGCGGAGCCGAGCTGGTGGAAGAAACGGTCACTGTTTTGAAGGAACTGGATAAAGCCGCGCCGCAATTACAACCCGCGGAAAGACCCAGCCCCCAAGAGCCCTGAAAATGATTTGATATTTGCCGGTAAGAGCAGTATTGTAGAGGTGAAAAAGAAAGAATATTAATCACAATATGTATGAAGATATAATAACCTTTAACCCAAACGTGCCCGATTCGCATTCATTCCGGATGCAAATGGCCGGAATATCATATTGTGATGGAACTTACCGGATGGTGCGGCACAACAGCAAAAAATATGTTTTCGAATACGTAGAATCCGGCAGCGGCTATTATCACATCGACAATTATAAATTTACCCCCGAAGCGGGAGACGTGTATATCGTGCCTTACGGTTCCGGTCATGAATACGGGTCCAGCCGCGATAACCCCTGGACCAAATACTGGTTTAACGTCAGCGGCCAGTTGGTCGGAAATCTGCTGAACGCATACGGTATGCAGAATGTTTATTTTTTCAAGAAATACCCGCTCAGAGATACCTTTCTCGATGGCTTGCGCCAGTTAAGAGAACAACCGGCCAAGGGGTCAACCACCATCGGCCCTCAAATTATTTTGAACATTATTCTCCAACTGGCGGAGCACCGTAATTATCTGAAGGAACAAAAAACCGCTTCTCCCGCGGCGATAAAACTACGTTTGTACCTGGAGAGAAATGTATTTGCCAAAGCTCTGACTATTGACGATATGTGTGAGCATATCAAGCTTTCGCCCGCACAGACCACCCGGATATTCGAGAGCGCCTTTGGGCAGTCCCCTTACAAATATCTGCTTAACCTGAAAATCGCCGCCGCCCAGGAATTGCTTGTCGGTTCGGTCAAAAGTGTGAAAGAAATTGCTTTCTGCCTGGGATTTTCCGACGAGTATTATTTTTCCAACATTTTCAAACGAAAAACCGGCGCGGCCCCCTCCCATTACCGCACCACTCACATGATTTCCAAAGAATCAAATCATTGAAGTATCGGCTTGCTATTGACGATTGACGGAGATATATTCAGTCAGTCAAATCAGGAGAATTCGCGATGAATAAACTTAAATTCAAGGTCGATAGCGGCAAGTGCATCCGCTGCGGCGCATGCATCGAAGATTGTGTCGCCAAAGTTTTTGGCTGGAATAACGATCTGCCGGCGGTGATCCCGGAACAGGAAGATTTCTGCATCGGATGCCAACACTGTCTGACGGTATGCCCGACCGGCGCGGTATCGATTTTCGGCTTGAATCCGGAGAACAGTATGCCGGTGAAAACAAACGACTGGCCGACGGCAGAACAAATGACAAAACTGATGCGCGAGCGCCGTACCATTCGCAAGTACCGCGCCGAAAGCGTAGACCCTGATTTGATCGATAACCTTCTGAAAACACTCAACTATTCACCGACCGGGCGCAATGAGCGCAAACTGAATTTCACCGTGGTCGAAAACCGCGAGTCCATGAAGCATCTCCTGGATAATATTGTCAAAACAATCATCGAGAAAGGTGACGACGGCTCGGAAGTCGGTTCGCTGATCTACCGCATGTCGAAAGAATATGCCGGTAACGGCGAAGATATCCTGTTCCGCGGCGCGCCTAATTTGCTGATGGCCTGGAACGATCCCCCGGCGGCCTGTGACCGTGAAGACGTCATTATTTCGCTGTCGTATTTCGAACTGTTGGCCCAATGCTCCGGGCTGGGAACCACCTGGTGCGGCTATCTGAAAATGGTGGTCGACCGTTTCCCTGAATTGCGCCCTCTTCTGAGCCTGCCGCGAGACGCTTATTTCTATACCATGCTTTTCGGCTATCCCGCTGTCAAATATCCACGCACGGTCCAGCGCGACACCCCGGAGCGGATCAAAAAACTGCGGTATTAATTTGCTATTGCCATTTTTTGGGGGTATATTTAGGGAGTCAAAACAGAAGGAGGAGTAATTATGTCCAGCGTTAAAATTGCGATCGTCTATCATTCGAGGTACGGCCATACCAAGGTTCAGGCCGAGGCTGTCAGGGAGGGTGTCGAGAGTATTTCGGGAGTTCAGGTTATGTTTATGACCACCGAGGAGGCCATTGCCGATATCGACAGCCTCGACAGTTGCGACGGCATGATCTTCGGGTCGCCCACTTACATGGGAAATATGTCGGCCGACATGAAAAAATTCATCGAAGCTTCCGTTTCCAAATGGGGCAAACAGGTCTGGCGGAACAAAATCGCCGGCGGTTTTTCCAATTCCAGTAATTTCTACGGCGACAAAGCAAATACCATCATCGGTCTGATGACTTTTGCCATGCAGCAGGGGATGATCTGGGTGGGGGTCGGCGATCTCGTGGCCGCCAATGATCATGCCTCGATGAAAAAAATCGACGGCCCCGGCGCCAACGCCATCAACCGCGTTTCCGCATCCATCGGACCAATGGCGGCCAGTTTTGAAATCGCGGCTCCGGACGCTCCCGGCGCGGGCGATCTCGCCACCGCCCGGAATTACGGAAAACGCATCGCCGAAGTCACCAAGCGCTTTAATAAATAATTGATAATTGATAATTGGGGAAAAGAAAGAATCCCTTTGCCCCTCTTCAATAATTTGTGATATATGGGAAATTATGGGATAGATGCAAACCTTCCCCTAATTATCCATTATCCATTATCAATTTTCAATTAAAAACGTTACCCGATTGAAATAATCACCAGGCCCAGGATCACCAGCGCAATGCCGGCGATTCTGGGTTTGCCCGGTTTTTCGTGGAGCCAGAATATACCCGCCAGCACCGCCAGCGGCAGACTCATCTGCCGGAATGCTTGAATATAGCTGACGTTGTTCACATGGAGCATGGCGAAAAGAATCAGGACGTAGGCGCTCGATGAAAACAGGCCCGATATCATCGGGATCGCCGGTTTTTTCAGCAGCGCGCCGATTGCTTGCCGTTCCGGTTTCGAGAAATATACTGAAATCGCCATTGCCAACGCCAGCCCGGCTTCGATCAGGAAAAGATAGACGACCGAACTCAGCCAGCTGCTGTCGAATTCTTTGAGCATTTTTACCGTGATACTGTCGACAATCGTATAACCGGCGGTACCGAGGGCGGCCATCAGGATGAATTTCAGGCTTTTGGTACGATAGCTCGCAAGGTTGAAATTGCGCCACTTCCGCAGCGGCATCAGCAAACAACCGAAGCTCAGAACGATCATCCCGGCCAACGCCACCGCCGACAGGGATTTGCCCAATCCGAATACGATCGTAAATACCGCGACCATCAGGACCGGCACCGCCCGGGCCAGCGGATAGACCAGCGAAATATCGGCATTCCGATAAGCATGGGTCAGGCCGAAAACATAAATGGTCTCAAACCCGACGCTGATTGAAAACAGAAACCAAAATTTCGCCGGCAATCCCCCCAGGGAAAAATCACTGAAACAGTAAAAAGGATACCACAAAACCATCGCCGTAACACTGGCAATCATATAATACCCCAGCGACGGTATGTGTTTTTTGCTGAGGAAATTCCACCCGGCATGCAGAAACGCCGACACTAAAACTAAAATAAACGCGGTAAATGTCATATATCAAAGGCCTTTTTCCGCCAGGCGGCGGGGCGGGTGGAGAGATATGGCAGGGTTTGAGCGACGTCTTTATCGCCGCCGAGCACATCCAGCATGACCTCGCCCTCCGTGCGGCACAACTCCTCGTGACGCGGGAAGTATTCATCCAGGAGGAAATGACCGTACCGGGACAGGCGGTAACTGCCATAACACTGTTTGCGCTCACTGGCCGGGGCTTCGACCGCAACGCAGTTGCCGCTCCGAATTGCTGCGGCCAGATCCTCGAAGCTGTCCGATTCGGCCAGTACGATCGTATAATTCCAGTTGAAAAGGCCGCGCGGATGATCCGCCCCATGCGAATCGCTCAATCCGACTACCGGAAACACCCCGCGGGTCATCCATTCATGATAACAGCGGGTCACCTGAAAATGATTGCAATACGAATTTTCCAACCAGAAGCCGCTGATCAACTCCAGAGCGTCGAACTGACGCCGCTTGAATAATTCATCGACGATGGCTCCGGGCAATACGTTGCCCCATTTGGACTCCCAATAAGGATGACAGAAGAGCGCCACACCGCCCGCTTTCCGGATTTGGTCAAAAGTCCATGTCGTCGCGGCGACCGCAAAAGGATCGGCTCCCGGAAGTACCTCACCCAACTCCGGAATCAGTTTTTCAACCTCCCGGCGGAATTTATCTTCGTCCTTGAACAACTCATTGATGCTGTAACTGCCGCCGAAATTGAGCATATGGACCGGGCAATCCGGCGGATGGACTTCCTCGCCGGGAAACATTTTCAGGCCGACCGAGTACCGGTTCCAGTAATCGATGGCCTCCAGGGAGGGCTCATAGCGGTGGTGATCGCTGATGGCGATGAAATCGAAGCCCGCTTCCCGGTAACGTGCCGCCACATATTCCGGGGATTCCCGCCCATCCGAGCGCATGGTATGAATATGAAAATCACCCTTGTACGGGCGCAGTGAATACAAGTCGGGGTTCAACGCATATACATTGAAATCCATGGGGAAACGCTTATCGTCCGATTCAACCCGTATCAGATACCGCTGTTCTTCCTTAAATATCACTGTCACCAGCAGACTGCCGTTATCCAATCGCCAGTCAATCAATGACTGACCATCTGATTTTTCCAGGCACGGTACAACCTGAACCTTGAGTTTTTCGGCTTCGGGAAACCAGGCGTGCTCATAACGCGGAGTGATCCTGATTTGGGCTTGAGTTTCGGCTTTGACCACCAGCGGAGTAACGTCATAGTACTTATTCGATGTTTTCATGATATGTTCCGTAATTAGATGTCGGATATTTTCGAACACTCATGATATTATATGGTTTATTTGTTGAATTTCAACAATTATATCTCAGATAAATGATGTCGGAAAATTACGACATCATCTTGCATCGGCACCATGATCGAATTATATTGTAAAAAAAGGATCATGATGAATATCGTCAGACAACTTGAAGTATTGGGATTGAACGGCAGACAGGCCAAGGTCTATCTGGCGCTGCTGCAGTCGGGTACGGCCACCGCGATCGAGATTGCCAAAGCTACCCGCTTCAAGCATCCGACCGTTTATGACGTTCTGGATGTTTTGAAGGAAAAACATCTGGTGTCGGAAACGGTAGCCGACGGACGCAAGGTGTTTTCCGCCGAAGATCCCGATTGCCTGCTCCGGGTCGAGGAGGAGAGACAGCAGACCCTGGACGATATCCTGCCGGACCTCCGGGCGCTTTATCAGGACGGCGGTTCGAACCGTCCGCGGGTCCGAATCTACAGCGGGACCGACGGCATGAAAATCGTGGACGAAGAGTTGCTCAACTGCCGGAGCAAGGAGTATTTTTATTTCGGCGGAGTCCGGGAGATGCTGCAGAATTCCAGCCGGGAGCATCTGGACGATTATTACCGGAAACGCATCAGCCGCGGCGTCTGGTCCAATGCCATTCGCATTCACGGTCCGGAGGGCGATCTCAATTACATGCAGCATGGCGAGAAACACCTGCGGCGCATCCGTTATCTGCCGAAACCGATCCTGGAAAACGTGGCCGGGCTCTATCTCTATGACGATCGGGTCGCGGTGATTTCCGCGCTGAAAGAAAACTACGCCATGATTATCGAGAGCCGCGAGTTGTTCGTCCTGTTGAAAAACATCTGGAACTGCATGTGGGAGATCGCCACTGTTCCGCCGCAAGAGAGGTGATAATGAGAACGATTGCCTGGATTCTGTTCATATATATTTTCGGCAGCGGACTGTTGCCGTTGAAAATCAAATGGTACTACAAAGCCGCTGCCGGGTTGTTTCTGTTGATGATTGTACAGAAAAACCAACTGTTTCTCTGGTTCGGCGGCGGCATGTATTTTGCGCCGGAACTGCCGCGCTTTCTGATCCTGTCGACAGCGTTTTTGTACAGTGCCTGTTTCATCGCATTTTTTCTGCTGATACTCAAAGATCTGACTTGGGGAATCTGGCTCCTGACCAACTGCATCAGGAAGAAAAAAGAGCCGCGTTTTCCACGAAAGATTGCCTCCATGACCGTGTTCGGCGCGGCTTTGCTGATTGCCGCTTACGGCACCTGGGAGGCATTGCGGATACCGGAGGTTCGAACCGAGGAAATCGTGCTGGCAAAACTGCCGCCTGAACTCGACGGGTTCACGATTGTGGTGCTGGCGGACCTTCACGCCAGCGCCATGAATACCGAAGTGCTGTTGCAGAAAATCGTAGACAAAGCCAATACCCTCAAGCCGGATCTGATGCTCCTGAACGGCGATATCGTCGACGGCACGGTGGAGAACCGCCGCCTGGCGGTGGCGCCGCTGGCCGAGCTGCGGGCAAAATACGGAGTCTGGGGCAGCCCGGGTAACCATGAATATTTGTCCGGTTACCGGGAATGGGTCGACGCCCTCGGCAAGCTCGGAATTCAACTGCTGGACAACCGCCATGTCACCTTACAAATCGGAGCGGCCCATCTGACCCTGGCCGGAGTTACCGATGCCACCGCCACCCGCTACGGCCTCCCTGTCCCGGACATTAAAGCCGCGCTTTACGGCTCGCGGGACGACGCCGTCCGCATCCTGATGGCCCATCGCCCGGCTGGAAGCTCGGAGCACGCGCAAGCCGGAGTGGATTTGCAGATATCCGGTCATACCCACGGCGGGATGATTATCGGCCTCGACCGGATGATCATCGCCAAATACAACGAAGGTTTCGTCTCCGGCCATTATCAGGTCGGCAAGATGAAACTCTACGTCAGCCGCGGCAGCGCCCTATGGCTGGGCTTCCCGTTCCGCCTCGGAGTCCCCTCTGAAATCACCCGGATTGTCTTGCGCGCGAATACTCCATTTTAAATATTTTTGGGGATTTTTTCAGAATGCTGTTGACTTTCACACGGTCGGCGGTATAATATGATTGCATGATCAAATCAAAGAAATATTTAAGGTAGGAAATATGATTGCCACGATCAAAGGAATCGCAGCCGAAGCCAAAGTATCGCATCAGGCGGTGTCGGCGGTTTTGAACAACAAAACCAATTGCCGCGTTTCGCAGGAAACGCGTGAGCGTATCCTGAAAATTGCCCAGGAAAGCGGATATCGCATCAATTTCGGTTATAAACTGATGCAAGGCAAATCTACCGGCACGGTGGCGGTGCTGGTGGCTACGGATTCTATCTGGCAGAGAGAGCATATCAAAAACCTGACTCTGAAGTTGTTGTTGCATTTTGAAAAATTGGGCTATGCGGCCTATTGCGGTTATCTGCCCGACAATCCGCCGGGGTCACTGGACAAAGTCCGGGAAATGGTACAACGCGGGGTCGAGCATATCGTCTTTATCCGATGCCCGTTCGGCGGTCCGGAGATTGAAGCTTTTCTGGAAAAGGCCAGTGTCTCCTATGTACAGTGGGGAAATTGCCTGAAACGCTACGTAAGCTACGCCATTGATCTGGGCGTCGAGGAAATCTACCGTTATTTCATATCGGAAGTGGGTGAAAACTTCAAACTGGTCTGTCATGCCGGCCTATGCCGGCCCAATAGCGGTCAAATCATGGCGCTGGCGGCGGTTTTCCCGGAATTGCCCTGGAAAGAACTGGTCCGTAAATTCATATTCATCGTTGAAGACCTCAACTACATGGAGGCATACTCGGAAAGTACGTTCAAGTCCGGCCATAATGCCATGAAGGAATTGCTGGCGCAGTATCCCGACATCGGCGCGGTCGCGTTTATGAATGACAGCAACGCCCTGGGCGGCGCCGATTATATCATGCGCCACGGGATCAATCCCCGTCCGTTGATTTCCGGGGTCAACAACGATATTATAGTGCAGCGCTATCCGCTGCCGATATCATCGGTGGAGTTTGACCTGGACGCGATGGTTGAGAAATTGACCACTTACGCGGTCAATCATGAACCTTGCAAGATCACTGTCCCTCCCAGGGCAATTATCCGCAAATAAATTAAAATGGAGGAGGATATGAGAAGATTTTTTACACTGATTGAGCTCCTGGTAGTTATTGCTATTATAGCAATTTTATCTGCAATGCTGTTGCCGGCATTGAGCAAGGCGCGGGACAAAGCAAAATCGGCCGGATGCAAAGGGAACCTGAAACAACTTGGCACGACCGT
Organism: Victivallaceae bacterium; assembly: GCA_031548025.1. Classification (GTDB taxonomy): domain Bacteria; phylum Verrucomicrobiota; class Lentisphaeria; order Victivallales; family Victivallaceae; genus UBA5239. Next base: position 20,757 of record JAVBRM010000067.1, read on the forward strand.
CATGTTCTATGTTCAAGACTACAACGATTATTTGCCGCCCGGGTGCCACGCTGGAGACGGCAGTACACGACATTGGAATTATTATCTGAAATCATATGTTCCAAAATCCCAAAACGATTCCGATCTTGCCGACGTATTTCGGTGTCCGGCCGTGGTGCGGTCTCCGGGAAGTACCGCATCCTATTACGGTTACAATATCACAGCCTATGCGCCTCTATATGGGACCAATGTATCGCTTTATCACACCTGGCGTAAACTCGGCAATGTGGCCAAACCTACCATGCGTCCATTGATCATCGATTATTACAATACGACAACAGGCACCATTGCGAAAATGTCTTGTTTCGTCTGGGATGTCATCAACACTGGCGATATAGCCGTGCGTGCCCATCGGGACCACCTCAATATCATGATGGCTGCGGGAAATGTGGAGCAAAGTGCAACCCCGACCAATGCATATCCCATAAAACGGGTACAACTTCAAAACGATAGTTGGTAAGACATAAAAATAAGGAATAAAAATGACAAAATTGAGAACACTTGTATGTATGTTGCTGCTGTTTGCGGCCTGGCAGGCCATGGCAGCGCCCAAGCTGATAGACTCAGGAGAAGTCCGCAGCGAAATCGTTTTGCCGGACAATGCCATGAAGACGGAACAATTTGCCGCCGCCGAACTGCAGAAGCATATTGCCAAGTCAACCGGCAAAAACATTCCGATTGTAAACGAAAGCAAGGTGTCCGCCGGAAAATATCCGATCTGGGTCGGGGCTACCGGCATGGCCGCCAAAGAAAGCTTGGACGGCTCGAAATTGCCGTTATCCGGATGGCGGCTGAAAACAACGGATCACGGATTGTTTCTGCTCGGCAACGACTCCGACGAACCCATCACCAAAAGCACGGCCGCCACCGGCACATTGTACGCTGTGTACTGTTTCCTCGAGGATCAATTGAAGGTCCGCTGGCTATGGCCGGACGACGAAGATGGTACGGCTTGTCCACCGACGGCGGATGTTTCCGCCGGAAACTACGACCTGACGGGCGAACCGGCATTTGACAATGTTCGAATCCGAAAACTGCCGATACTGTGGCAGCGAAGAGTCGGCCGGATTCGCCAGATTCCGGTGAACTATCCAGATGGCAAAGGAGGGCATGCCTTTACGAAATGGCATCAGGAGTATGGTCAGACCCATCCGGAATGGTTTGCCCACAAAGAAGGAGAAAAATTGAAACCGGTGAACCGGGCCTCATCCATGTGCGTATCCAATCCGGAGTTTCACCGCGAAATTGTCCGGCGCTGGCAGGCGGCGAGGGAAAAACACCCGGAGTTGCGTTTCGATATCAACTGCTGCGAAAATGATACCGCCGGAGCTTGCGCTTGCGCCCGCTGCCTGAGCTGGGACGGGCCGGACTTGAAATTCTCTTTTCTGACCCCGGAAAAGAACAAAAAGAATGTGGGCGACCGGTATGCCCGGTTCTACCTGGAAGTTTGGAAGCTGGCTTCGCAAATCGACCCGGAAGTCAGGATTCGCGGCTACGCCTACAGCAATTATGTCTATGCGCCGACCAAAGTAAAGTTGCCCCGTAACGTCTTTGTCGCCATGGTTCCGCCGAGTACGGGAGGATTCCCGCGGACGCCGAAAATGTTCCAGGAGCTGCATGATAATCTCCAAGGCTGGATCGACAGTGGCGCGACCTTGAATTACCGGCCCAACATTTTCGGGGGTTATGCCATGCCGGAAAATTACGTCACACAGTATTACGATGAATTCCAGATGATGCACAAAACCGGCATGCGTGAAGTCGATATCGACGGGCCGAACAAATCATTTGCAACCCAGGGCCCGCTGCTTTATGTCATGGGCCGCCTGCTGGCGCGCCCGTTCGCAAACCTGGATGAATTATTGGACGAGTACTATTCGGCATTCGACCGGGGCACCTCGCAGGTGCGGAGTTATTGGGAATACTGGAGCAAATACAGCATTGACAATGCCCGGAAATTTTATGATGTTCCCATACGAAAAAACAAATTGCGTTTCTCGAGTTTCTTTGGTTTCCATTACGCTTTTTACGCACACGATCTATTCCCGAAAGAAACTTTCGGACCGGCCCGCGAAATTCTGCAACAGGCCCAGAATGCGGTAAAAGACGATCCGGCCGCTTCCAAACGGGTGGCGTTCCTGCAGGCCGGGCTCGATCACGCCGAATTGTGCGCCGACACCTGTGCTCTGTTCGATGACCAAACGGTTTCACAGGCGGAGCGGTTGAAGGCGGTCAACCGGGTACGGGCTTTCCGGGAGAGCTCATTGCCGGCCTGGGCCGCCGATGTGGATTTTTTCACCTCCAACGGCCGCAACGAAAACGTGGTCTGGACGTTTTCCGATTTCGATCCGGATTCAATGATCGAACTGCCGCTTCAGTGGCTACTGAAAACCGATCCGAAGAACCTCGGAGAAGCTCAGAACTTTTTCGCAGTGAACGCCGATGTTTCGGACTGGAAGCCGGTTCAGACGGACCGCCATCTGGAGAAACAAAACATCACGGATTATCATAACGCCTGGTACCGGCTCAAATTCACAATTCCGTCCAAATTCAAGGAACACCGCGCCGTGCTTCATCTCGGAGCGGTGGACGAAAGCTGCAAGGTATGGGTGAACGGCCGCGAGGCCGGAGCCTTCAAATACGATCAGGCCATCGATCCGGACAGTTGGAAGAAACCACTGGACTTCGACATCACCCGGTTCCTGATTCCCGACGGCGAGAATGTGGTCGTGGTCAAGGTGATCAATGAAGTCGGCAACGGAGGCCTGTGGCGCCCCTCGCAAATCCGCTTCTTCACAAATGATACGCGGGTCACCGCCGACAGCGCCTATTTCGATCGCTATACCCCCACGCTCCGGGGCTACGAAGAGTATCTTTTCCTGGAGAAAGACGCCGATGGAAAATCCATTCTAAAAATACTCGGAACCGGGAAAAGCCGTTTCGTCGATATCAAATTGCCGTATCAATATCCGGGAAATAAGACGTATGACTTCAGCGCCGAACTGATGTTGGAAGGCCGGAGCGCCGGATATTTTTCAGCAGTGCTGAGAGAAAAAGAAATGGGCGGCAAAAATTTGAAAGACCATCATCTCAAATTAGCGAAAAACCAGGACTGGACCATCTTGAAAAAATCGATCCAGACCCAGCCGGAAACCCGACGGCTGCAGGTGCTGCTTCTTGCGCAAGGGCTCAATTCCGGCGCGATCGGCCGGGTCCGGAGTTTCCAGGTCGACCAGCGTTGAATACCCGTGATTCTAGCGGTAATCGGCCGCGATTGTCGCGCCGTTGGCGGGAATTCGGACTGTGGTCGTGGACTCGATGCCGTTCCAAAGGTCGGCCATCGGGCGCGGCAGTTTGAATTCCTGTTCAACGGCCGTAAGGTTATAGATGAAATAATAATCGGCATTGCCGGTACTGCGTTTGGCCACATGAAACGACTTCGGGATGTCTTCCAATACCGGTTTGATCACCAGTTCTCCGAGAATGCGCTCGTACAGGAGTGAAAGGAAATCATCGCCGGTCCGCGCGCCAAGGTACCAGGCTTGGCCTTGGCCGAACGAATTGACGGTCAGCGCCGGAACTCCCCGAAAAAATTCATCGGTATAGGAGGCGATCACTTTCGCGCCTTCGCTATGGATATATTCGGACATTTCCACCACTTTGAATTCGGAACCGTCAGCCATTTTCAGCGAACGTGAATCAGAGGGTTCGAAACAGTCGATATCCTCGACATTGACTCCGAAGACGTCGCTCAGGGGATTTTTGCCGAAGAAAAACCGGTTGCTGTCATCGACGCAGGCCGACAGGTAGGTCATGACTACCGTGCCGCCGTCGGCGGTAAAATCGCGCAAGCGCTCGGCCACGCCGGGTTTGAGCATGAAAAGCATCGGAACCACCAGCAGTTTGTACGGCGTGAAATCGCAGGTGCTTTCAATTACGGCTAACGGAATATTCTGCCGCCACAATGCCCGATAGTGGGTCATGATGGTATCGGTAGTTTTCTTGATTTCCTCCTTGCCGTAGCCCTTGGAAAACTCCAGCGCCCAGTTGGATTCCCAGTCGAAAATCAGCGCGGCTTCCGGCTGGATCTTGCTGTCGACTATTTCGTCGAGCTTGGCGATTTTCTGACCGTAGGCCGCGACTTCCCTGAACATCCGCGGCTGATTGGTACCGTCATGGCCGACTACCGCGCCATGGATTTTTTCGCAACCGCCGCGCCCCTTGCGCCATTGGAAATACATGGTGCCGTCGGCCCCATGACCAAGGGCCAGCAGCATTTCGCGTTCCAGTTCGTTGGGACGGCGCATCTTGGGAAATGCTACATAATTGGGAATGCCCGGGCAGGATTCCATCATCAGAAACGGCTTATTCAGCATGGTATAATGCATATCATGGAACATGGAAAAGCGAGCGGCGACATTCTCCGTAACATTGTTGTACCAGCACGGATAGCAATCGTCGGCGATGAAATCGCAGAGTTCGGCAATCCGCCAGTAATCGAGATTGGGATAAACCCCCATCATATTGGTGGTGGCCGGAGCGGCGGAAAATTTGCGGACCGCGTCGATCTCGGATTTCATGAAATCAGCGATATGCCATGAGGTAAAACGCTTCCAGTCCAGCCTGACACTATCACTGGCGTCGTCAAGGGGGTTCAGTTGATTCCAGTCGGTAATGGAATGGCTCCAGAATCCCGACCAGTAGGCATCGTTGAGCTTTTCCAGCGTTCCGTAGCGTTTTTCCACGAAACGGTAGAATTTTTCCAAACACGACTCGCAGAAACATTCGCCATTGTACTCATTGCTGATATGCCAGCCGCCAAGCGCGGGGTGCCCGGTGTAACGCTCGGCCAGGCGCTCGTTGATTGCCGCCAGTTTTTCCCGCAGGACCGGCGAACTCCAACAGTGAATTTGCCTGGCCTTCCAGCGAGTGCGTTGTCCATCGCTATAAACCCGGCAGGTCTCCGGATATTTGTGCGCCAGCCAGGCGGGCATGGCGGCACTGGGCGTCGCCAGGAAGACTTTTTTACCGGATTTGGCGCAACGGTTCATGATATCATCGAGCCATCCGAACTCGTATACACCTTCGGACGGCTCCAGTTGTCCCCACGCGAAGATGGCTATCGAAAAAGCATTGCACCAAGCTTCATCCATCAGCTTGAAATCCTCGTCGATCACCTGCGGATAATTGAGCCACTGGTCCGGGTTGTAATCTCCGCCGTGAAGGATGTGCGGAAAGTCCTTGATGATAGTCATAGTATCTTAAATTACTCCTGTTCGATTGCATAAGGAAGATGGAAAATGCCGAACTATCAATTTTCGAAAATTAACGGTATTTCAGCAATTTCCAACTCCCTAAAAGGTGGAACTATATTATTTAACTTAACACCGAACTGAGTAAAAGAAATATATTTAATGGTATAACGGAATATGTTAAATGGTAATTCAACCATTTTTTCCAGTCGAATTTATGCGCTTGACAATCTTGGGAAATGCATCTAAATTAGAAAATGATTATTTAAAATTAAGGAATTGCATGATGAAAAAATTGTTGGTGATGGCGTTGGTCGCAGTGACTGCGCTGTGGTTGGGCGCGGCGGAAAAGCAAATCAAGGATATTCCCTATTATGAGGAAGGGGCTCCCGCCGTGGGCAATCTGGAGTATCGGGGCGAACGCTGCAAGCTCGATTTGATGTATCCGGACGACATCAAAGATTTTTCCACCGTGGTTTATTTTCATGGCGGCGGCCTGACCGGAGGCAATAAGGGTATTCCGGCTCCGCTCAAGGGAAGCAAGCTGGCAGTAGTCGCTCCCAATTACCGGCTTTCCGGAGTAAACGGCACGGCCGCGCCTGATTATATCGTCGACGCGGCGGCGGCCGTGGCCTGGGTACTTAAGCATATCAAGGAATATGGCGGCAATCCGGAACGGGTTTATGTCTCCGGGCACTCCGCCGGCGGTTATCTGGCTACGATGGTCAGCCTTGATCAGAGTTATCTCGATAAATTCGGTTTCTCCGCCAACCAGCTTGCCGGAATCCTACCGCTTTCCGGACAGATGACTACTCATTTCCAGATTCTCAAAGAATATAAGATCAAGGATCCCAATTTCAAAGCGTCGATTCTGCTCGATGAATACGCTCCTATCACTCACGCTCGTAAGGATGCGCCGCCGCTGGTGTTGCTGGTCGGCGATACCGAAATCGAGTGGCCCGCCCGTGCCGAGGAGAACGCTCTCCTGGAAGCCCGGATGCGCCGCAACATGAAACATCCGTACGTCCGTCTTTACCAGTTCCAAGGCTTCAATCACGGCAGTATGGTAACCCCCGGTCTGATGATTCTCAAAGAAGAAATCAAAAAGCTCGAGAATCCCTCGCGGGGAAAATAATCTTCTCGCTTCTTTAACAAAAAAGTTGATAGGTACCGGTTATTTCGTATTGACAAATCGGTTTTCGCCATGTATATTAATTAGTTCAACAGAATAAGTGGTGAATTGACTTTTTTAAAATCAGGTAATTTAATATATAATATGGCAAAAAAGCAAGTAAAACCGGTAGTTTCGAAATCGAGTAAGGAAAAAGCAGTGAAGACCGCAAGTGTGGAGGTTGACAAAAAAGTCAAACCAGCCGCTCCGGTGAAACCTGCCGTCCAAGCGGTTTCGAAGAAAGCTGTCGCCCCGGCTCCGGCCAAGGCGAAAAAGGCTGCTCCAACCGCCGAGGTAATTGCCAAGGCAGTCAAAAAGCCCGCGGTTAAAGTTGCAGCCAAGAAAGAAGAACCCGCCAAGGCCATCAAAGCGGCTCCGGTCAAAGCCAAAGCAGTTGCCGCGGCCCCGGCCAAGCAAGCCAAACCGGCGGCCAAAGTCGAAAGCAAAAAGGCTCCGGTTAAGCCGGAAGTCAAGAAAGCTCCGCCCAAAGCGGTTCCAGTCAAAAAAGAGGAAAAACCGGTCGTTGCCTCCAAAGCAGCCAAACCGGCGGCCAAAAAAGCAGAAGTCAAAGTTGCCCCGGCCCCAAGCAAACCGGAAGCCGCCAAAAAACCGGCTGCCAAGGTTGTTGCGAAAGTTGCGGAGTCCAAATCCTCGAAAGCCGTTGTTGCAGTCCCGACTCCCAAAGTGGAGAAAAAAGCAGCGGTTGAAAAGAAGGTCGAAGTAAAGCAACCGGCCAAAGTTGCGGCTCCCGCGGTGAAGGCCGTTTCCAAAGCCAAAGAAGTCAAAGCGGTCGAAAAGAAGACTTCAATGGATAAGGTTGTTGCCACCGCCAAAAAGAAGAAAAAAGAGCAGGAAGTTGAAGCCATTGATTACGATGACGACGACAGCATCGGCGGTATCAAATTTGACAGTGAAGAAGAATTCAGCATTGAAATAGAAGAACTCGATGCCGGGGAGGCCCCAAAAGGCAAATCCGCTTCCACCGAGAAACGTCCGAAAGTCCGGAAAAAGGATAAGGACAAAGAAAAGGATAAAGAAGCGACCGAAGCTGCCGAGGTCAAAGAAGACCCCAACAAAGCCGATGCCGCCGCCGGGCCGAAAAATGACACCATGAAGACCTATATGCACGATATCGGCCAGATTTCTCTGGTCAGTAAACGTGAAGAGGTTGAACTGGCCGCCCAGATCCACAGCGATGACCGTTTTGCCCATGACGAAGCCCGTTCGACCCTGATTATGGCGAACCTCCGTCTGGTGGTGAAAATCGCCCACGACTTCAAAGGTTTGGGGTTGCCGTTGCTCGACCTGATTTCAGAAGGTAATATCGGTTTGATGCGCGCGGTAGAAAAATTCGATCCGGCCAAGGGCGCCAAATTCAGTTCCTATGCGGCATGGTGGATCAAGCAATCGATGCGTCGCGCGCTGGCCAACCAGAGCCGGACCATCCGTATCCCGGTGCAGTCCGCCGGTAAAATCAATAAGATCAAATCAGTCAGGATGAAACTGGCGGAAGAGCTCGGCCGTGAACCGACCGACGCCGAAATCGCCGGCAATCTTGATTTCAGTGAAAGAACCGTCGCCGGGCTCCGCCTGGCCGACTTGAGAACTTTCTCGTTGCACGACCCGATTCAGCAGGGTGAAGACGGTGAATTCCAGGATATTATCCCGGACCGCCGTGCGGTGACGCCCGACCAGATTATGGCGGACGTGGAATCGGTTCGCCGGCTCCTGTCCTTGCTCGAAGAGCTGGACGAGCGGGAAAAAATGATCCTGAAAATGCGTTTCGGGTTGGAAAACAACCGTCCGAAGACGCTTGAAGAAGTGAGCCAGGAAATCGGGCGTACCCGCGAGCGTGTCCGCCAGATCCAGAACCAGGCTCTGACGAAATTAAAATCATTACTGGCTGATGAAGCCGGTTTCGCCACGGATTAAACCGTATGAATAAGAATTTAACTGTCCGGAAAAGGGGGTGAATGCTATGGATACTGAAGTCCGCGTAAAGAAAGGCGAAGCGATTGATCGCGCATTGCGTCGGCTGAAGAAGAAACTCGACAAGGAAGGTACTTTG
>JAVBRM010000105.1:0-3484 GCA_031548025.1 Victivallaceae bacterium
GTCATGCTCTTCATTCTCTATAGTTTACCGTCCGGCCTGACCCTTTACTGGACCGTCAGCCAGATATTCAGTATTTTACAAATGCTCCTGACCCAGAAACTGGCAGGAAACAACTTGAAAAACAAAGCTGCCAAAGCTTGACGCTTAACCGCAATAAGGAGTGATCAAATGGTTAACGAAAAACTCGAAGAACAGAAAACAAAGGCAACCCGTACCCTGGCCACCATGCTTGACTACCTCGGCCTGAATGCCCAACTCAAAGCAGAAGAAAAAGGCTCTAAAATAGTCATTACCATTTCTTCCGAAGAAGCCGGACGGATCATCGGCCGCAAGGGCCAGACCCTCGAAAGTCTGCAAATGCTGCTGAATCGGATGGTCTTCAACAGCGATCAGGAATGCCCGCGTATTGCTCTTGACATCGACGGTTATGCCAATCAGCGCAACGAACGCCAAAGTGAACGCGGCGAGCGCGGAGAACGGGGCGAACGCGGTGGAGAACGTGGCCGCGGACGCCGCCGCCAGGATTCACGCCGGGGCGGACGCCGCGAGTTCAGCGATGAAAATACTTTCAACGAAGAAGGCGGCGGCAGTGATGACGACAACGCCGAAAATCTGCGTCGCCAGGCCCTGGATTCCGCCAAGGAAGCCAAACGCTGGGGCGAAGCGGTTACCCTGCCCAAAATGAACGCCCATGACCGCAGGATCATACATATTACTCTCCAGGAAGATCCGGAGATCACCACCGAAAGCATCGGTGACGGCGCCATGAAAAAAGTGGTTATTTCGGTCAAGAAATAACTCTGTATCTCCAGATAATTCGGACCGGTCGGACAAAACTGACCGGTCTATTTTTTTCAAAAGAAATTTTGTTCCCGCCGCTTGATTTGCGGCCAAATCAGAATATAGTCTTAGATAATCAATTTTCAGTCAGAAAAGGAGGAAATCATGAGTGCTGTAAAACATTTTACCAATGACAATTTCGCGGCGGAAACCGCCAAGGGTGTAGTTCTGGTCGACTTCTGGGCCGAATGGTGTGGTCCATGCAAAATGCTCGCCCCCATCCTGGATCAGGTCGCCGCCGAAGTCGACGGCATCGCCACGATCGGCAAGGTTGATGTCGACGAATGCAAGGAACTCGCCATCCAGTTCAAGGTTTCAAATATCCCGGCCTTGTTTGTGCTCAAAGACGGCGCTATTGTCAATCACATGGTCGGAGTCAAGGACAAAACCACCTTGGTCAACGCCCTGAAAAACGCCTGATTACTCCCGGATTCCGGTCAGTTTCAGTCCGTTTTCATCCCGGATAAAATCGAAAAGCAAGGTCTTTTCCACCGGCAGATGACGGCGAAAACTGATCCTTCCGAGCGGAGCGATTTCTATTACCTGGTCGCGTGGGCTCAACAATGAGACAACCACCTTCCAGGTATATTTATTTCTATAGCCTTTCGCCACTCCCCGATGGTCGGCCACGAAAGTAAGTTCACCGGCCTGACAGATTTTCCGGATTTCGGCATCGGCCAGCTTGCGGCTCAACTCACGGTCCACCCTCAAATAATAATACATCAGCGCGAAGACTATGCCGATTACGGCAAAACCGATTCCGCTGACCGTCAGAAACTTCATAATTTCTATCCCATTCGCGCGGCGTCACCCGCCCCGGCCCCATGCCGGTAAACCGACTGCATCAGCCCGAGGCAGGCCATGGACAGAATCATAAAAGACCCTCCATAGCTGACCAGCGGCAGCGACAACCCGGTAATTGGCGTAAGCCCGATACTCATGCCGATATTGACGAAAATGTGAACAAAAAACACCGCGGCAATCCCTCCCCCGAGATAGCGCCCGAAATCATCCGCCGCCAAAATTGCGGAACGAATCACCGAATAAAGCATCAGGCCATAAAGTCCCAGCAAGGCCAGGCAGCCGATAAACCCGGTTTCCTCCGCGATAACGGAAAAAATAAAGTCGTTGTTCGAGACCGAGCGCGGCAGGTAGCCGAGGGTGTTCTGGGTCCCCTGCCCTATGCCCTTGCCGAAAAGCCCGCCGCTGCCCACCGCCAGCCGCGCCTGATACTGATTTAAGCCGCTGTCCTGCAAATCCTGCTCGGGGTTCAGGAAGGTCATAATCCGGTTCCACTGATACTCCCGGAGCAATGGCCGGTAGCGCTTGTATTCATTGACGAAAGCCGCCGTTCCCAACACCGCCAGCAAAAGTCCGACGGTAATGATATAACGCCATTTCAAGCCTCCGAGGAAAACCAGCGTCAAAACCACCGGTACCAGAATCAAGGCGCTCCCCAGGTCCGGTTCCTTCATAATCAACAAAAACGGGACCAGAAGCAAGGCCGCGATCAGCATCAAACCGCCAAACCGGTTGACACTGAAATTCATGGTGGTAAGCAGCGTGGCAATCGTCATAATCAAAGCAAGCTTGGTGAACTCGGAAGGCTGCAGACGCATTCCGCCCGGCAGCGCCAGCCAGCGCGTCGCCCCCTGGCTCGTCAGGCCGACTTCCAGCACGACAATCAGCAACACCACACAAGCCAGGTAAAATCCCCATGAAACGATTTTCAGGTCGCGGTAATCAATGTTGGCCAACATAAACCAGCCGGCCACTCCGATGATCAGCCACCAGGTCTGCCGCCAGACTACCGCGGACGCCGCCGTCTCGCTGATATTCAGCCCGGTCGACTTGATAAAGATAAACCCGACCGACACCAATGCGGCGATAACCGCCACCTGCAACAGGTCATAATGCCGACTCAGCCGCGAAAAAAAATCCGTCAGCCCATCACGTCTGATCTCAGTAGTGCGCGGACGGATATTCATGGCGCTTCGCTCCTGGAGTTATTCAGCGGCAAATGTCTGTTCCCGCTTGGGCCCCACCGAAATAATCGCCACCTCGGAATTGACCAGTTCGGCCAAACGGGCGAGGTATTTCTTGGTATTTTCCGGCAGATCGGCGTAACAGGTACAATTGGTCGTATCCCGCATCCAGCCGGGCATGGATTCGTAAACCGGCTTAACCCGGGCCAGATCATCCGCGGATGACGGCAACGAGGTCAATTTTTCGCCGTCCAGCTCGTAAGCGATACAGATTTTGAGCTCGGGCAACTGGTCGAGCACGTCGACCTTGGTCACTGCCAGCTTGTTCACTCCGTTGACCATGCAGGAATAACCGGAAGCAACCGCGTCGAACCAGCCGCAACGGCGGGGACGCCCGGTAGTGGCGCCGAATTCGTGCCCGACCTGACGCAAGTTCTCGCCGCTTTCGTCGTTCAATTCCGTCGGAAACGGACCTTCGCCGACGCGGGTGGTATAGGCTTTCAGCACGCCCCAGATATCGCGGATGTGGGTCGGAGCGATTCCGGCTCCGGTACAGGCTCCGCCGCTGATCGTGTTGCTGCTGGTGACAAAAGGATAAGTACCATGGTCGATATCCAGCAACATCCCCTGGGCGCCCTCGCAAAGGACCTTTTTGCCCT
>JAVBRM010000166.1:0-7878 GCA_031548025.1 Victivallaceae bacterium
TATTAAACTTTGTAAATGGTATTTCAACCTTAACCAAGGAGATAAAATTATGGCTGATTCGAACAGAAAGAAAGTCGAAAACCGTTATCGCGGCGCCATGCCGAAGATCGGTATCCGTCCCACCATCGACGGCCGTTGCCGTGGGGTTCGCGAATCCCTCGAAAATCAAACTATGAATATGGCGAAGGCCGCCGCCGAACTGATCAGCAACAACCTCCGTTACTTCAATGGACAGCCGGTTGAGTGCGTGATTGCCGATTCCACCATTGGCCGTGTGCCCGAATCCGCTGCCTGTGCCGATAAATTTGCCCGTGAAAACGTCTGCGCCACCCTGACCGTTACCCCCTGCTGGTGCTACGGTTCGGAAACCATGGACATGGACCCGATGATCCCGAAGGCGGTTTGGGGTTTCAACGGCACCGAGCGGCCCGGCGCGGTTTATCTGGCGGCCACTCTGGCCGGTCACTCTCAGAAAGGTCTGCCGGCTTTCGGCATCTACGGACGCCACGTCCAGGATAGCTCCGATACCAGCATTCCGGACGACGTCGCGGAAAAGATTTTGCGTTTTGCCCGGGCGGCGGTCACGGTCGGCACCATGCGCGGCAAATCCTATCTCTCGATCGGCAGCGTAGCCATGGGTATTGCCGGATCGATCGTCAACCCCGATTTTATTGAAAAATATCTCGGCATGCGCTGCGAATCGGTGGATGAAGTCGAAATCCTGCGCCGTATGGAAGAGGGCATTTACGACGAAAAAGAATTCAAGACCGCTTTGAAGTGGACCCGTGAAAACTGCAAAGAAGGCACCGATTACAACGCCAAGAAAAAAGCCAAGGCCGCCAAGGACAAAGATTGGGAATTCTGCGTCAAAATGGCGATGATCTGCCGCGACCTGATGACCGGTAATCCGGGGCTGGCCAAAAACTTCCCGGAAGAGGCCCTCGGCCATAACGCCATCGCCGCCGGCTTCCAGGGCCAGCGTCAGTGGACCGACTATCTGCCGAACGGCGACTTCATGGAAACTGTGCTTAACTCGTCATTCGACTGGAACGGCATCCGTGCTCCCTATGTCATGGCGACCGAAAACGACTCGCTCAACGGTATTGCCATGTTGTTCGGCAATCTGCTGACCAATACCTCCCAGGGCTTCTCCGACGTCCGTACTTACTGGAGTCCGGAAGCCGTCAAACGCGTCACCGGCCACAAGCTGACCGGCCTGGCTGAAAATGGATTCATCCACCTGATTAACTCCGGCGCGACTACCATGGACGCTACCGGACAGCAGACCATCAAAGGCAAAGCCGCCATGAAACCCTTCTGGGATATCTCGGCCAAAGAAGCCAAGGCCTGCCTCGACGCCACCCGCTGGATCCCGGCCAATACCGGTTATTTCCGCGGCGGCGGTTTCTCGTCCAAATTCCTCTCGGTCGGCAATATGCCCATCACCATGAGCCGCATCAACATGATCCACGGCCTCGGCCCGGTGCTGCAGATCGCGGAAGGCTGGACTTGCGACGTGCCGAACAAGGTATTCGATACCATCGACATGCGGACCGACCCGGGCTGGCCGACCACCTGGTTTGTGCCGCGGTTGACCGGCAAAGGCTGCTTTGAAGACGTCTATGCGGTTATGGCTAACTGGGGCGCCAACCACGGCGCGTTCTCCTACGGTCATATCGGCGCCGACATGATTACCCTGGCTGCGATGCTGCGGATTCCGGTCTGCATGCACAACGTCCCGGAAGAACAGATTTACCGTCCTTCCACCTGGGGTGCTTTCGGCATGGACAAAGAAGGCGCGGATTATCGTGCCTGCCAGAATTTCGGACCGCTCTACCGCTGAGTTATCCGAGATCAGTAGAAAACACAGAAAGTCCCGGCAAGTCCGGGACTTTTTATATACAGGGGAAAATCATGAGAGGACTTGCTGAATTCAATCAAAGAGCGGAAAACGGCGATGCATTGACCGTCGTATTCCTTGGCGGATCTCTGACCTGGGGCGCCAATGCTTCCGACCCGAACAAAACCAGCTACCGGGCGTTGACCGGCGAAAAGTTGCGCGAATATTATCCGCAGGCCCGCTGGCGCTTTATCGATGCGGCAATCGGCGGTACCGGGTCGCAACTGGGGATTTTCCGGCTGGATCGCGACGTGCTTCGTTACCGGCCGGATCTGGTATTCCTCGATTTTACCCTGAATGATAACGCCCGTACAGATAACCCGGAATCGCTCTCTTCCTATGAAGCGATCATCCGCTATCTGCTGGCAAATGCCCAATGCCCGGTAATTCCGGTATTTCTGGCGTCAAGAAGTTATATCGAAGAACCTGATTTCAGCGTTTTCAAACGTCGCCTGAACCACCTGAAACTGGCGGAAAAATACGGACTGCAAGCGGCGGACGTCGTCAAAATGATGCGGGATTCCTACGCTGCCGGGCAACTGGATCTGGAAGCGGTCTGGCCGCCGGAACTGTTTGACACTACCCATCCTCATGATTATGGCTATTGGATATACGCCGATTGCGTCTGGCGGTCGTTTCAGAGCGGTATCAAAGCCGGCAAAACGCCGATACTGGATGACGAATGGCAGAACGATGACCAGTACCGCTATTTCGTCCGAAAGAAAATTACCGACCTTGAAACCCTGCCGAAAGGCTGGCGGAAGGGCTTGGCGGAAACCAGGGCAGGAACTTTTGATTTTCTCTGTTCCCGCTGGATGGATGAGCTGGCGATCGCGGAAAACTGCCAACGCCTGGGCGGTAATAAATTTGAACTGAACGGAGTAACCCCGGAACCCCTGACCGTCAAATTCTATGGTTCAAACGTGATGCTGTGGGGTGAATCCACCATTTACTCCGGCAAAATTGAAGTCAAGATCGATGACTGCGAACCGGTAATTATCGACGCCGCCAAATTCGGCACCATATTCACCCCGTCGGCTTATCTTTACGCGCCGATCGCCTCCGGCCTGGCTCCGGACCGCGAGCATACCATGGAGATAACCCCAATTTTGTCCGGCGACCAGCCGCAGCACCTGAAACTCGAGAGCATCTGCGTATCCGGCTCCCTGAAGGCCGAAGTCACAATGTGATCTGATGTTTCTTCCGATAGGTTGCCGGCAACAAAGATAATTTTTGTAATTTTCTCATCATTTTTTTCCTGTATTATTTGTATTGCTGCACGGTTATGGATTTGAAGTATTCCGCGAGGCGTTCATTTCCTTTCACATTTTTGGTAGTGCCGTAATGACCGGTTCGGGGATTGGTGTACATGGTCTTCCGGGTGGTGCCGGAAAGGGCATTGTAAAATGCGAAAACATTGCTTGGAGGACAGAGTTCATCGGTAAAACCGGTGCAAACGAAAATTTCGCAACGAATCCGCGGCGCCAGATTGACCATGTCATGGTATTGCATGGCTGCGGTTATGGCAGGGGAGTTACGGAGTTTTTCCGCATTGCGTCCCTGATACGGAATACTGGGTTTTCGGCCTGATTTCGCGGCGTCGAATTCACAAAAACACGGCACACTGACAACGGCCAGCGTTACCGCGGGGTCCAACGCCGCGGCCACGATGCATTGTGCGCCGCCCAGGCTCCCGCCCTGCGCGATCAACTCACGGCCATTCCACTCCGGACGTGTTTTCAGGTAATCCAGAGCGCGCATCACCCGCAAATAGACATCGCGAAACACCCATTTTTCGGGGCTTTCGTCATTCTCGCGGGGGTCGAATTTTTTCCCCGCTTCACGGTAGAATTCCGCTTCCTTGCCCACGGGAAGACCATGCCATGACGCGGCAAAGGCCAGAGTCCCCCGGGCAGCCGCATTCATGGCAAACTCTTTGGAGGCGTCGCGCCAGCTCCAGCTGAGGAAATCAATCATGGCCGGCAGGGAACCTTTCGCGGCATTGACCGGCATCGCCAGATAACCGGTCACAGGCGCCCGCCCCGCACATGCCACGGTGACCGCATAACATTCGATTTTGCCCCGATAACGCTCCGGTACCGGATACGGTTGCAATTCAGCCTGAACGGGGACCTTGTCCAGTTCCTGGCGGCACCGCGCCCAGAACGCATCGAAATCGGGCGGGCATTCGATCCCGCTCCTGATCTGTTCCGCATCGAACATCGCGCCGATTTCACCGACGATTCGCGGTTTTTGCCGATGCTTCTGGATGCCTTTCCCGGATTTCGCATTGCCTTTTTCATCCAGAACTTCAAAACCGAAATAAAGCCAGCCGGGGCGCTCCAGAGTTCCCGTGACGGTAACAGCCTGCCCGGCGTCGAATTCGCCGGATTTCACTTCCACGCCCTCCGCCAGAATGCGGTAACGGCCCCGTTCGCCCGCGGCGATTTTGCCGTCCTTGAGGAGAGTCGCGGTACAGACGGCGGACTCACCCGCTTTGTAAAACGCGTCCGACTTATCGAGGTCAACCAGCAAAGAGTAGTCGGCATTTAGTATCATAGGCAACAGGATACCCGGAAGCAGGAATTTCAATATCTTTTTCATAATACAATCCGTTTGATTTTTATAGTTAAGATAATCGTTTGACTTTACTATAAAGCATGATAATTAAACCTCATTATGGATATCATTGATCTATGGTTTTATTGAAAATCCTCCACGACATTGCTTTCTGAATCACGTTTTACGGATTTGGCTTTTTCTGTCAGTGGAGCAACGATGAGTTGGTCGATTTTAACTTCTTTTATTTTTTTATCGTATGCCAATGATATCCAGAGTTGAAATAATCGATCCGGATTTTCCGGCTGGAAAAGATGCCCGAGAAAAATATCCGACTGATGAGAGACCCTTCTGATGCTGAGCGCGCAATCCGGTTCAAGTTTGACTTTTCCAAGCGAATAAATATTGTATTGCCCATCAGCTCCGCCTGCCTTGAGAATGCGGCTCAAGGTCACCGTTTCCGGAGTATCATAGTATTTCCCTTTGAGTATTCGGGTTTCGGGGAAAAATGTCATATTGCGAATCTGGAACCAACTGCGGTTGGCAGCTGAAGGAGTATTGCCGGTGTTGCATAAACCGAAAGCGGCATTTTCATCCCGGTCAAGCCCCAACTTGTTCCGATTCGGCAATAAACGGGTTGTCTTTATTGAATCAAAGGATTCAGGAAGCGGCTTGCCGCCGCCTGCCATGGCGGCAAACTGGTCAAGGCCGCTTTGATACCATTTGATCCGCAGGGCTATGTTTTCTGCGGTGTTTTTTGATTTGGAAGAAGAATATATTGCGTTAACCTGATCGTCAACGGTTTTATACGCGCGTTCCAGAACTTTACTCAAACCTCCAAGTCTGGCTTGTTCATCCGCGTCGAAATCGTGCCAGGAGGCAAGCACCATCTGATCAAGGTTATAACGAGCGTACCGGACATTCAAATTTTTCTCCGGCAGCCCGGCGGTCAGTTTTTCCATCCGGTCAAAATCCGCTTCCCAACGCAGGAGATTTGCCGGAGTAGCGTACCGGATAAAGCGAATATCCGGGTTCCAGCGCAAAAAGTAAGGGAATTCGGCTTCGAGTTTTTCCAGCTCCAGATAATATTCATACATCAAGTCAGCGGCATCGGCGTAACAGCCGTCCATGAAATCTTTGATCGTTTTCTGTTCATCCAGATTAACGTCCTGAGCCAGTTGCGCCAGCATATACAAGCGGAGATCATTGAACGCGAAAGCGCAAATCGACCGACTGCCGAATTGGGCTCCCAGATTGCTCATCCGATCCTTGGCGGCCAAACGCATATTCAGCACCAGACGGTGAATATTCGCAGTCAATGGATGACTTACGATCGGACGCGGATAGGTTGTCGGATAGATCTGCTGTTCGGAAGACGCGGTGCGGGCTCGCCACGCCAATATTTTGTCATAGTCGCGCTGGTTGTTCGGATGGTTTAAAGGTTTACTGAAATCAACGCCCAAGGCGGCCATCCTCATCATCACATTGGGCGGCAACATTTTAATTTTATCCGGAGGCGTCAATGTCTGGCTATAGGCCAGAGTCTTGAAAACAACTTTTGGATATTTTTTGCCGAAGTGTTCAGCCAGATCAATGATAAAATCAAAGTACGGCCCGGCGATGGAGCCATATTCTTTTTTCAGCTTTTGGCAGTTGTCGCAATAACAGAACTCTCCTGAATGGTCATCATGTACCATGCTCATAATGGCATTACCGCCTTTATATTCCTTCTCAATGGTATATTCGACATTTTTGAAGAACTCTTGGCGCATTTCCGGATTGGAGAAACAAAAATGCATATCCGTTACCCGTTTGCCGTCCTTGTCCATACTGAAATATTCCGGGTTCGTCTCAAAATATTTTTTATCTTTGAAATAGATATAGGGGCCATAAGTTCCACCGACACGTTGTCCGGAAGGAATTAGCCCGCTCGGCATATAACATGGCACATTATGTCCGGCTTTATGTCCTAGTACTTGTGTTTTTTCCGGATAGGTATTGATCCGCGCTCTGCGGTAAAAATCGATTTCAGCCGGGATATCCCAGGTATTCGTATCCAATTCCGGAATTGAAGGAACCAAAGAAAAATCGATTTCGGGAAGAACCAGGGTGGATTGTTTCGGAATTTTCATATCGCCGCTGATGGTGTACCAGCGGCAGCCGAGAAATTTTTCCAGAAAATCATAAATCGCAAAAGCATTTTGGGTTCTGCCTTTCCCGTAAATGTAAATATTCCCGTTTTCAGTTTTGACGAGGCGTTCAAAAGGTTTCAGTTCGTCTTTGTCCGAAGGAGCCGCTTGGCCGATAAAAATGCATTTGTCCCCCTTGGGGGCCATTTTGAAATTAGCTCCGGTGATTTCCTTGAGAAAATGCCGCAGATCACGAATAGCCTTCTTTTCAATATTTAAAGTTTTTTCAGGTGCTACGATTACATAATCGGTAGCCTTGTTTTCCGCGATTCGCAAGTCCATACCCCATGCTGCCGCCCCCAGGAAAACTGCCAGTAACACGATCCCATCTTTCATTGTTCGATTCCTTCATCTAAGAGGTTTATCATTTCCAATTAAGATTTCCTATTTTTGGAAAATCTTCAGGAAATCGTTTGACTTTACTATAAAACACGATAATGTTTTAGTCAAATTAAACCTCATTATGGATATCATTAGATATTATTATGAATACGACTCAACTCACTTATTTTAAGCACGTTGTTGACGAGATGAGCGTTACGAAGGCGGCTCGGAAATTATTTGTGACTCAATCAGCGGTCAGTCAGCAAATCAGTTTACTGGCAGCGGAACTGGAGTGTCAATTATTTTATCGCAAGGGGCGCTCTCTGCATCTGACTCCGGAAGGAGAATTTTTATATCAAAGAGCCAAAAATATCATAATCCAAATGGAAAGCCTTGGAAATGAATTAAAATCCAGGGGAGCCAATGTGGTTGGCACAGTGAAAATTGGAAGCGGCCCGGTAGCAAGCAAAAAGATGTTGCCTGATGTCGTTTCCTGTATGTTGAAAACCTATCCCGACGTATCATTTTCCCTTTTTGAAATCCATTCGAAAAATCTGGTGAAATCAATTGTTGAATCAAAGATCGACTTAGGGGTGGGGCAAATCGATGAAGAAGATGAAAGAGTGCATTCGGAAAAACTCATAACCGGACGTTTCGTGCTGATCTGTTCATCTCAAAGCGAATGGAGTTCGTTGCAATCCGTGTCTCTGCGGGATTTATCTAAATGCAACCTTATTCATCGCGTGAAAGAAGTTGAAGTCGATTATTTCAACAAGATGCTGGTGTCTAATTCAAATTGGAAATTTCAACTGAAAGCAATGAACACTGAAACAATTATGCCATATGTACAACGTAATATGGGCATGGCTTTGGCCCCGGATTCTATTATAGACCTGATGGCTCCCG
>JAVBRM010000205.1:0-9436 GCA_031548025.1 Victivallaceae bacterium
GACCTTCAAGATTCCGCCGTTCGTCAAAGATGGCGATCTTACTTCGCCGCCGTCCTGGGCTTTTGTCAAACACCCCTCGCTGACGACCGCGGCGGCGTGGCAATCCTGTTTGCGTCGCCCCCCGCGCTGTATCGAATGGAACGCCGGGTATTATCACGAATGCGGAGCCGCCGATATTCTCGCGAAAGGAGTTCCGGAGATCGGCGCGGCGGAACTTTTGAAATTCAAGATCGGCTGCGAGCCGGCCCCGGAGCGTCGCGCCTCAGAATTGGCGATCGGCTTCGGCAAACTGCCGGGCTGTCCGCGGATGAAATCTTTGCTGATCGGTCCGGCGGATTGCGGCGCGGATTTTTTCATCAAATACACGCCGATGCCGACCCGACTGAAGATATTCGAACACCTGGCGGTCAAGCTGGCTATGAATATCATCTCCACCGGCAGCATGGTTCAGATGGGAAGGGTGGCGGGCAATTACATGATCTATCTTGATGTCAGCAACAAGAAACTGATCGACCGCGGCATCAGGATCATTGCCGAACAATGCAATCTGAGCTATGAAGATGCCTGCATGGAGCTTTTTAAGTCCATGGAGTTGTGCGCCGGAAGCAGTGAGTCACCGGTCCGCGACGCCCTGACTCGCCTTGATAAGCTCTAATGCTTTCCGGACAAAGGGATCTTCGTTGAGGAGGTATTCTTCGGTTCGGCCCTTGGTTTCTGTGTTCTGATAGGAGAGCCGCTCCGCCGCTGTCATTTCGACTTTGACCTTTACTTTGTTGTGATCGACATCGGAGGCTTTGGTACAGTTGGAAAGGTCAAGCCAGGGGTCGGCCCGGATGATCAGCTTGGAGTGCGGCAGGGAAAAATAAAACCCGGAGACGCCCTGGCCGAGATCCCGGGGATTGTCGAAACCTACCGTCGTTATCAACTTGGAGCGGTCTCCCAGGGTAAAAAGGTTGCCGGCTGAGGAGTAGATGTCATGCGTGAGCAGATAAACCGGCAGCGATTCCGGGAAAAGACAGTTCTCGCTGAATGGCGGATAAGTGTCGCTGCTGACCAGAAATTCCGCGTTGTCAAGATACGCGATCCGTTGAACGGCATACGGACGTAAAATCATGGCGATGTCTTTTTCGCTGATCTGGTTATCCGGCTTGCCGGTACGCCGTCGGGTCATATAACGGATTACCGCCGGGTTATGGGGAATTGCTCCATGCCATTCGGTATTTTCCCGGCCGGTTTGGAGCAGGCCGAGAATCTGGTTCCATACCGGATCGGAACCCCCTTCATTGTAGCGGATATCGATGATGGCGGCTTTGACTTTTCCTTGAGCCGCCGCCTCGGGAATCTGCTTGAGATAATCGGGCAACAACTTCCGGTCCATCGCCGGGAGCCGGATATAAATGACTTCGTGCTCACGCCAGTAACTGACCGCCGGAGGAGTCCGGAAAGGCGGCATTTCCGGCTGCTTGATTTGCCAGTTTTTCTGTATCTCCGGTTCCAGCCGGATGATCTGGTCTTCGAAGGTCAGTTCCAAAGGCTCTTTTCCCCAATCCCCCCGGTACAAATAAAAGCTGTCGCCGCCCCAATCGAAATTGCCGTGAAAAAAGCCCCGTTCGGCATCGAAATCCGTCAAGAAATCCTGAACTTCCGTAACTGTTTCCATGAAGGGACGTCCGCTGATTGCCCGTAGTTTCATACCGCGCGGATAGGTCACCGAACCGATGGTTGTGTCATGGGCTGAGTAATAGTGGCCCTGCCAGTATAGCAACGGAATATGCGGAACTCTGAGTCGATCACGCAGTGTTGAATTGAGCAAGGTTTTCCAAGTATTACCAATCGGATATGCCACCGGCTCGATCAGGCCGCCATTCTGAAAAAGTTCTTTAGGCGGAATATTTTTCCAGTCTTTCGCAGGTTGCATGTCGCCGCGAACTACCCAGAGATGGTTGCCCTTGCAGGCGCTGACCGCCGCGTAAACCAGCTCGACATATTGCTGCATGGTGGCGGCTTTGGCGATTTTCTCCCGATACGAAGCGAGCTTTTGCCGCATGTCCAACCCGTAGACTTGCCGGTTCGGCTGGTAACGGTAACAGAAATTCAGCAGCATTTCGGTCAAATGGTCGAAATCTGCATACATCTCCTTCTTGCTCAATTGCGGCATTTGAGGGGCATAACTTTCCCATACCCGGAAAACTTTACCGGAGTTGGGATTGTAACAGACCATGAGTTCACGTTTCTCGCAAACCCCGGAAACCGTGATTTCTCCATTCAAAGACCGCCAGAGCTCATTGACTTCCAGAACCTTTCCATTATCCCGCTCAGGTAGCTTGAGCCCTTGTGTCGAGAGCTCCTGAATGGCGGCGGTGTCATTGACCTGCAGTGCGGTCAATAATTTTCGGACGGTTTCTTCCGCCGGAGTTTCCGCCTGTAGCGACAGGAAGGACAAAGCGACGACCAGCAATATAACTTTTAACATTTTCTGACTCTCTTAGGTTTCATAACCATAAGAATATCGCCTATTTGACGATTTTCAAGGAGAGTAGATAAAATGGTTTAATAGAGACTGATCCAGAATGCCTTGGCGGCGAGGTCGTTTTTTATGAGATTTTTGAAATTGGACTCGCCGAATGCACTGACATATTCCTTATCCCGGTAATAAAATCCCGGTTGCAGCAGTTCGGCGTGTCCGTCTCCGTAACAGAGCGCTCCGGACTTGTTATGGCGAAGCCTGCTGTTGCCATATTGTACATACGCGCCGACGCCGGTATCGCTGGCGGCGGTGGAGGAGATGTCGCCGAATAAGATGAAAGCGGAAGGTTTGTAGGCGCCGTTTTTGATGTTGTTGTATTTCATGGTGTAATTATCCGTATCCAGGCCGGCGGCGGCGCCCCAGGCGGTATTGATTCCAATCGTAACCATGTATGTGTTGGCAATTCCCGGTTCGGAGGGACAGGCGTATTTGCTGCGGGAACCGTCCTTGTGGATCGCGCCGTAATTGTTTTTTCCCTCCTTCGGGATATAAAGTGAAATGACATGGTGAGGCATGGGAAAAGCAGCGGAGCTAGCGGTTATGACAGTCCAATACGCCATGTAGTTGCCGTTATAATCAGACTGGTACATGGCGTTGGCCTGTCCGAACGTCTTGTGATTGTTGACGCAGGAAACGGCGTGGGCCGTGCTGCGGGCTTTGTTCAACGCCGGCAGCAGCATGGCGGCCAGGATCGCGATGATCGCGATCACCACGAGGAGTTCAATGAGGGTGAAAAAATGCCGTATACACGATTCGCGGTTTGCTGTGGCAAGCTCTTTTTTCATATACTTCCTCCATTGTATTATGGGATTGAAAGATTGGTATTTCCGCTCTGACATGTGGCGCGTTATTTCTTCGGTAAACTCGCCTTCGGTGGTCGGTTCGAGGCCGTTGCGGAACTGAATGAACAATTCCGCATGGGGAGTGCCGCAAATTTCAGTGAAGTTCAAATAATCCATCCGCTCCGGAAATGGAACCATGTTGATATGGCAGCGGATCAAGTCAAACTGTTTTTCCCGCCATCCGTTGATATCGATAAATGTGTCCCATTGCAGAAAGGTATCTCGAAACAGCGAACTCCGGCAGATTTCATTGAAATAAAGCAACCTGCCGCGATACCCTTGTTGCTGTGCCTTGACAAAAGCTTTGGTAATCAGCAGCGAGGTACCGTAATGCTCCGGCGAATCCGTCAGCATGGAATGGGTAAGCACCGCCTCCGGATTACGCTCGAGGATCAACGCGGCGACTTTCTCCACTTCGGCGGGATATTCATGCGCGATCATGATATTCGGCAGCGGGCAGGGGAGCTCCGCCGGGGCGGGAACGTCATAACCGATTGATACAATGTGCCCGTCCGGCGCGGTATAGTGGCGCTGCGGATAATCGAGGTGGATGGGGGCCGTGCCCAATACCATGGCTCCCGCGGCGGCCTCATACTTGCGGATCGGCATCATCTTTTCCGGGACGCAATCCAGCCGGGTAATTGAACCGTCCTTTTCCACGAGATGAAGCTGGCCGGACATATTATTGGTCGACATCACGTAATCGATGGCATATCCGCGTTCGCGGTATTTCAGGCAGGTGCCGCCAAGGGAAAATTCAATATCGTCGGCATGGGCGCCCACGCACATCAGGCGCGGCTGTGATGAATGGAGTGGATTTTTCATGGTTTTCCTCGATTTATCTGACGAACATTTTTCCCATCATTTCGGGATGGTCGTTGAACCTGGAACCCGTTGGCGAAAGCATATACAGTTCGACTGTATTGCCCGCCAGGCGCTGGCGGCCGATCTGAATGCCGCAGGGCGAGCTGAGGCCGGGGCGCACTGCTTCGAGTTCGGTGAAGTCGATAGCCAGTTCGACCGTCCAGCGGTCGGCCAGTTTCTTGACCGCACATGCTTTGACTGTGTAAAAAGTCGGGAGGTCGGCGGCATTCGGCAGGGTCGGGTCCTGGTCATAAACCGCACCATTCGGATTGACATTGATTACCGGTTTGCGGCCGTTGACGGTTTCGAGGCAGATTTCGACCATGTCGTCTTTCCAGATATTGAAGTCGTCGCGTTCGGTGGTACGGGCCTGGATTTTCGCCATTTTCGGCTCGAGGCACTCAATGCCGATGTAGAGGGTATTGCCCACAAAGCGGAATTGCGCGGTGGTGGAAATATGGCTCGGCACTTCGCCGGTTATCATATCCTTGAGCGGGTAGCATCCGTATTGCGACGTACGGCTCTTCCATTGCCAGAAGGTTTTGGTCAGGTCGCCGTTTACATTCGGCTGGTCGCCGTCGGTGAATGTGTTGGCTCGAACTTCGGGGCCTTTGCGTTCGAGTTTGGCGAAAACATCCT
Organism: Victivallaceae bacterium; assembly: GCA_031548025.1. Taxonomy (GTDB): domain Bacteria; phylum Verrucomicrobiota; class Lentisphaeria; order Victivallales; family Victivallaceae; genus UBA5239. The sequence continues at coordinate 4,873 of JAVBRM010000205.1, forward strand.
TGAGCATTGCCATTTCAGATTCCAGCATGGCGATACGCCGGGCGTAGATCGTGTCATTGCCGGCTTTAGCCTTGGCCTTTTCCAGCAGGTCAAAGAGTATCGGGACATCGTCTTTCTTGATGTAGCCGCCGGCCGCGGTCACCTGACGGGGAACCGGGCGCATCCACATTTGTTCGGAGTAGGTATAGAGCTCACGCATTTCCTTGGCGGCGGGGCCGTAATAGCGCTCGCAGAGGTCATCGAGTTCCTTGCCCGGGTCACAGTTGCGGCTCCAGCTCATTTTGTTGCGGAGATAGAACATTGGGCAGTTGATGGCGGGGCGGTAGAAGCCGCGAAATTTATTGCCTCGGTTATCACCGATCATTCCTTCGAGGAGCCAGCCATTGCACTTGCCGTACATCATATCGAAATCGGTCTTAAGATTTTCGGTGAAGATATAAGGAGCGGCCGGGCGTTCCCCCTTGTACATGGTGTGATCGTAATAATAATCGTAGACAACCAACTGTTTGATGTCGGTGATCTTCGCCTGCCACTCCTTGAGCTCGGGACGGTAATCGCCGCCCGGCAGATGAACACTATTGGAATTATGGCAGAAATAGATGGTGAAATCTTCCGGAATTTTGTCGAGCTTTTCCGGTATGCGCTTGGTGCCGGAGTAGGCATAGACGTGCTTGCGCTGGGATTCGCCGAAAGGATACTTCTTATTATAGCGTTCCCGGATATCGAGGATGAAATCCCAGTAGTAGTCGCTGAAACGGCCGTTGGCGCCGCGGGTTTTGAATTTATCCCAGCCATCCGCCACATCCTGGTCGTCAAGTCCAGCCCAACCGTCGGGCGAGCCGAAGGAGGTGAAGGGCATGCGCACCGGATAGAAGCGGTTGAAGCAATCGAGGTAATGCATGAACATTTCACGGAACTTGGGACTAGAGAGTTTCGGTACTTTCCAGTCGGTCTTGCCATTGACTTTGCCGGCCAGTTCCGGGTCCTCATGATAATCAAGCATGCGTCCGGTCAGGTGAACCGGAACAATCTGCTCAAACATGCCCACCCCTTGGGATTTCACCCACAGCGCGTCATCGCGAAAACATACCCAGTATGGATAGTCGCGGATAGCGAATTCCGGCTCGCGTTTGATTTCCTGATCTTTGAGAACGAGGTTTTTCGACTGCGGAATCACTTTGCCGAGGTCCTCATCCGGCGGCGGAAAGGAAAAATACCAGCGAAAGCCGAACTGTTCCAGAAAGTGATATGCCCCGTACAGCGTGCCGGTGGCATTGGAACGGTAGAATTCGAGTTTCGGGTTGGTACGTGTCAGGGATTCGATGGAATATATGAACATCGGCGAACGCCAGGCATGTCCGGTGAACTGCTTCCATTTTTCATTGACCTTATCCAGATACTCCGGAGAAAGCTTCATATTGTTGTACCAGTCGATGTCTATTCCGGCGATGATGATGTCGTCGCCCTTTACCCGGATTTTGTAACCATCGTACTTGACGTCTTTCAGAGAAAAACCGAGCTTCCGGGTGAAATCGCTTTCGCCGACATAAATGCGGGTCGGGTATTTGCCGGTGGGCGCCGGAACGATGTCGAGTTTAGCCCCTGACATTTTTTCGATGTACTTCTGGACCTCCTCGGCGGCTACCTTAATGCTCTGGTCCGGCGATTCCACCAGGATGATTTCCGCGATTGGTTTGCCGTCCTTCACGATATCCGCGGCGAAAACCGCCGCACTGGCTATGACCGATAATATTGCAATGATTTTTCGCATGATTAAAATTCCTTATCGTTTAATTTTAAGTAACCGGTCTTCCGCGGTCTTTTTGTACGATTCCGGCAACTTGGGAAGGGCGGCGGCCTCCTTGTAAAGGGCTTCCGCCTTGGCCGAGTCGTTTTTCTTCAGATAGAGATCGCCCAAGGTGACTTTGACACTGAATTGCCGGGCGGCGGCCGCATCGCACTTCGGGGCGTATTCCTCCAAGGATTTGATGGCCTCATCGAGTTGTCCGGCCGCTGCCAACAGTTCCGCATAACGGCAATTGACCCGTTGGCGGTAAAAATGCGATGCCTCTTCCTCAAACGGTATAGCTTCCCGCAGAATCGCCAATTCTTTGGCCGGATCCTTGATCGAAGCCGTGTAAATGCCGCTGACCCGGAAGATCATGATATATTTTTCCTTCGGCGGCGCGGTTGCATCGATCGCCAGACGAAGGTCAGCCTCGGCTCCGGCGATGTCTTTATTTTGTGCCCGGGCCTTGCCGCGCAGTATGGCGGCTTCCGGAATCAACGCATCCGGCCAGGTTGTCAGGTCGAAATTCTTCGAGAAATCCGCCAGCCCAGCCCATTGACGCAGAGTTTCCATGATTTGCATCTGGGCATAATTGCGCAGAGTTTCATCTTTGAGCAACGCCATATACTTTTTGGCATTTTCGGCGTGCCCCGCAGCCAGGGCTTGGCCGATGGCCGCCAGATAGGCTCTGTCTTTTTGGGCCGGTTTGACCGTGTCTTCGGCCAGCTTGATATAAGCGGTTTCCGCTTCGGCGGGTTTCAGTTTCTTGAGGTTCTGGTATTCGACCGGGAAAACGTCGGCCATGGATATTGCCGCGCAAATGAAGATGCCGCCGGCTCCGATGATTTTTCTGTTCATGTCAAACTCCGTGATGATGTTTGAAATAATCTTCGCACAGTATATATTATAATGGCGGTTTCAACAATTCACAATGGGAAATATACTCATGGATGATGTCAAAAAAGAACATGTCTACCTTCTGCCGGAAACCAACCGCTTGCCGGTTCATTATGATTACGGGCTATGGATCGGCAGTGCTTATTCCACCACGAGTCCGCAAATTGACGGTTATACACGCTGTCCCCGGCGCAGTTTCGATTTTTATTCGATTTCGCATCTTTATGAGGGCGGGGGGATGATTCGGATCGAGCCGGGCAGCGAGCAGAAACTCCACGCCGGTGACTGCCTTATGATAACTCCGGGAGTGATCAATCGCTATGGCAGTTACGGCGAGTTTCGCTTTCTGGAGGATACGGTCAAATTCGCGGGACCGGTGGCGGATATGCTGATGAAAGCCGGAGTGATTTCATGCCGGATTTTTCACCTGGGCAAGGTCCGGAAGCTGAAACCGATCATCGAACTTTTCGCCGATCCTTCGTCGGATGCGCAGTTGAAAGCCAACATGGCCCTACAGAACTTTCTGATGGACTGCTACTTGAATCACCGACCGGAGAGCCACGGCAACGACCGCCTGTCCGAACTGCTGGAAATGATCCGCAACGCCCCGGAAAAGTGGTGGACACTGGACGAAATGGCGGAACTTTGCCAGTTCAGCAAAGTCCATCTGCGGCGGATTTTCCTTCAACAAACCGGCAAAACCCCCAAAGCCTACGTGGATCAAGTCAAAGTCAACAAAGCCTGCGAAATGTTGCTGGGGACCGACGACACCATCACCCTTATCGCCGGCCAACTCGGCTATCAGGATGCCTACCATTTCTCGCACCGCTTCAAAGCCCTGATCGGCGTCTCTCCTCTGCATTACCGCAATTCATATCAGTAGTCTTTTTACTTAACTGCTTCATATTCATATTCATATTCATATTCATTTATATAAAAAAATCATATATATATTTTACAGGAATAAGTGGGATGGACAAGATAAGATAAATCGGTTTTATTAAAAATTCATCGGAAACAAATCTGACTTTTTGATTGTACCAATATGGTCTTACCAGATAGTCGGGTCTCCACTGTGAAGATAGATAACGAGCTTCTTGATGTTCAAATAAGTAATCATACCCCACACAAACTGGCGATACAACTAATATAACTACGGGGGCACTTATTAATGACGATACTGCCCAAGCTCCTTCTCCAAACGAGCTTTTCTCGTAATGTTTAAAAAAATCTGGTCTTCCACGAAATGCGCTACCCCCTGTTGATGGATCAACATGTCTGGTTTCTTCTGGAGGTATTGTATCAGCCGCAATCATTACAATCGTTGACATTGTCAATACAAAGAATAAAAAGAATTTCCTACTGAAGTTTTCATTTCTGTTTATCATATTTTTGTTGGATAAAGTCCAGTTATAAATGGCCATAAACGTAAGTAGTCAAGAAAAAAAACATCCAGAATCAATAAGATTCCAATTACTAAAAACATTATCCTATAACATTTTGGAGAATCGAAATACTTGTATATGATCAAACCGGCAGCTGAATATGTTATAGCATCGATAAAAAGTGGAACAGGAAGCCAAATAAAGAAATCACTTATCGAATCCCAAAAAGTATATTTATTGTTTAAAGGCGGCCTATAAAAGCGAATAATATGACCTATAATGGCGGGTATCATATATAATAACACGATACAAAGTAATAATAAATAATGATTGATTTTGGGTTTCATAATCATTATCCTTCAAAATAGGTAGGTTTTGTCAAAAATTTATACATTAACATACATTTAACTACTTTATTGTTAAGGAAAAAGCTCAAAAGATCACTTTTTCCTGAAAATTTTTCAAAAAAGACTGGATAAAAAGTTTCAAGTGA